>CAYZOV010000006.1:0-82349 GCA_964480525.1 uncultured Ruminococcus sp. | reverse complement strand
ACCTCTGGTGCACCAGTTGTCACGCCAGTGGCACAGCTGGGCAGCTATGTGCGGATCGGATAAACGCTGAAAGCATCTAAGCGTGAAGCCGTCCTTAAGATAAGATATCCCATTGCACAAGCAAGTAAGACCCCTTGAAGACTACAAGGTTGATAGGCTCAAAGTGTAAGCGTGGTGACACGTTAAGCTAGCGGGTACTAATCGGTCGAGGGCTTAACCTAAGAATATGTTTCTAAAAGCTTTCAAAAAGTTCATTATTCAATTTTGAGGTTGCTTAAACCTCACAAAAATAGGATAGTCGGTGACGATAGAAATGAGGTTCCACCTGTTCCCATGCCGAACACAGAAGTTAAGCTCATTATCGCCGAAGATACTTGGCGGGTGACCGCCTGGAAAAATAGGGTGTTGCCGACACCTGAATGCACCATTAGCTCAGTTGGTAG
Organism: uncultured Ruminococcus sp.; assembly: GCA_964480525.1. Lineage (GTDB taxonomy): Bacteria > Bacillota > Clostridia > Oscillospirales > Ruminococcaceae > JAAZZIT01. The sequence goes on along the minus strand of CAYZOV010000006.1, from coordinate 81,906 downwards.
AGCAACTGACTCTTAATCAGTGGGTCCTGGGTTCGAGTCCCCGATGGTGCACCAAATTTGGCCCGTTGGTCAAGCGGTCAAGACTCCGGCCTCTCACGCCGGCAACACGAGTTCGATTCTCGTACGGGTCACCAATAGACCAACAGGGTTTATACTTTAAAAGGGGTCAAGCAAATGTATTTTGCTTGTTTTCTTTTATTAAGTAACATTTGGGCCATTAGCTCAGTTGGTTAGAGCAACCGGCTCATAACCGGTCGGTCCTGGGTTCGAGTCCCCGATGGCCCACCAGTTTATAGGGGTATAGCTCAGCAGGTAGAGCAGCGGTCTCCAAAACCGCGTGCCGAGGGTTCGATCCCTTCTGCCCCTGCCATATTGGTGCTATAAAATAGATGCACCACCCGAAAAGCCCGTAAATACGGGCTTTTTTTGCGTTTTGAAGGCGAAAATTTCAAGGGTAAAACCGTAGATGCTTTTCAGCTGAAAAGAGGTTTGAACTCTCAACAATTAAACATCATCAAACAAATCGGCAGACTTTGAGTATATTTTACTCTTAGCCTGCCGATTTTTTATGAAAAAACTTTCACAAAGTTTTAATGCCGATTTTGTTGGTTTCTTACAAAGTTGAGAAACCAATATTATCGGCATTTTTTGTTTTCAGAGAGAAGGTGATTCCAATGTGGCAGGTATACCATTAACAGAAAGCAAAATCTATTCAACGGGAGGCTATATGATATACAATCAAAATAAAGTAGAAATGCTCAGACAGAGATACCCCGAAGGAACAAGGATCTGCGTTGACTCCATGGATGACTATTGTCCCATCGAAAGCGGAACTTGCGGTACGGTTGAGTTTCTGGATGATGCAGGTACTCTCCATTGCAAATTCGACAACGGCAGAACGCTTGGTGTCATTCCCGATGTTGATGATTTCCATGTGGTCAAACAGCAACAGCAGCAGACAAATGAGCAAACGGTAGAATCCACCGAAAGTGAACAGACCATTGAAACGGATAACAACGAAGAATCCGAACAAATGAATATGTCGATGTAACGGTTAAGTTTGTAAAAGCTTAGCCGTTTTTTTATTGCAAAAAAGGAGATGGTGCAGCTTGATAAAATATTTCGATATCTTTGCAGGTATCGGCGGATTCAGAAGCGGACTTGAAAAAGCAGGCGGATTCAAGTGCGTCGGTTACTGCGAGATAGATAAGTATGCAAAGAAAGCCTATGAAACTTTGTATGATACAGAAGGCGAGGTGTTTTATGATGACGCAAGAAAAATTGACCCAAACGAGCTGCCTGTTCTAGAACTTATATGCGGAGAAATTACCAAGCACAAGTTTTACAGAAAAAATTACAGCACCCGTTATGAGTGCTGTGATTTTTGATTCCGATAAACTGAAATTTTAATTACTTTTTATACGGTTTATAATGCGGATTTTCGGAATTATTTTTCCAAAATTCCTCTATACCGTATTCTCTAATTTGTTGATTTCCTTCCAGCCACTGCCAGTATACTATTTCTTCAAACAATCCCTGCGTTTTTTTACATGGAAACTCATTGCACTCTCCACAAAAATCAACACCATGGTTCTTTGTACACTCAAGTAAAAAACACCCTTCAATGCTACAACCATTATGTTCTGTGCTGCGGCAACCTGAACAAGAAGCACCCGCATATATGCTAAGTATCCCCTCAAAGTTGTTATAGCTTTCTACGGCATCGGGCATATGTACCTCATAAAATTCTTTTATGCCCTCCAAATATTTTAATAATGTTTTAGCCGACGCACAAATTATGCCATCATTATATGCCGAACAAGTGTGGCACATTAAAGAACATGGTGCAACCTTTTTAGTAATTTCACTTTTTTCCATTTTTTGTACTCCTCCACTAAATTTCGATTTGTCAGTCAGTTTATCCTAACCAATTATGTAAATTATTATATCATCAAAAAAATAAGTCAAAAAGAAAGGACAATAAATTTTACTTAATCTCCAAATTCGGCAAAAGCAATAAGTTATAACCCCCGTAATTCTACAAAATGGTGAGCAGACACCTGAAACTTGCAAGAAAAATGAAAGGATCAAAGTCACAGGAATGTCTGACGCTCAGCTTTACAAGCAGGCAGGTAATGCGGTGACCACAAATGTTATCGAGGCTATTGGAAAGTATATTTCAGAGATCGACAAGGAGAATGGAAATGGAACAGAAGATAAAAATATTTTTTAGTTCTTTCAGTTTCATATTCAAATCTCCTTTAAAAAGCCATTTTTTATTAAATCTTTTATTGAGCTTGGCAATTCATATTGTATTCCGTCACCAGGCATATCAAAAGCAGGAGCAATTTCAGAGGATGTAACATTTTCAATTGGTTTAAGCACTTCATACTGATGATATGCATTCGGATTATTTTCGTAAGGTAACACTCGTTGTTCAAATGGTGTTTCTGACGGGGATGTATATTTACCATAAGGACTGCCATACCTATCTATTATGCCACCCGATTCAATAACTTGATTTTCTCGTACTGTATCAGTAACACGTCCACCGTTTGGAGCCCATTTTTCCCAATCAATATCTCCATTTTCGTTAAGATATTTCTCATCTCTTACAACCAGTTCAGAACTATAATTATTAGCATTATGAACCTAAGCACCACACTCACCCACAAAGTAAGTATGAAAATCCTCCACTTGAAAATTATACACCTTAACAGGTTCGTCTGTCAAATCAACATCAAAATTTTCAACTAAAAGGATATTGCCGTTTGAATCAAGGAGTTTATTGCCAACTACAAGTTCACCTGCATTAACAAAGCCTTTATCTTTAACATAGAACGGGTGGTCAACGGTCGTAATTATTTCTTCGCCATTTATAGTAAGATGAACGAGAGTAGTTACCTCTCTTATGTATGTTTCAAGTACAGTTTTCTCGGCAGTTTTCATTGTTTCTGGATTTGTTGAAATAACCTTGTCGCCTGACTTGATTACTTATCTTACTGTTCACCAAGGTTGAATTTTTTCCTGTATGCCAAATTCATATCAAATAATTCCTCAAACGGCACTATCGATTTAGAAGAGCTTTCTATATCCATTTCTTTAGACCAAAGAAATGGATATATTAAAATTCCTTTATCAAATTCAATATTTTTTGAATATTCTCTCCAATTTTTCCATCTCATAGAATGATAGAATTCATCTATATTTCCTTTTGCAAGCCATGCAACAAATTCAGAATAACTTAATCCTAGATTTTCCCAATCTAAAGTATCAGGAGCAAAATACCATACATGCCCAATACCTTCATTAAATTTTCCCGAATTAATTGCAAATACACCTCCGACAATATCAGCTGCAACAATCAGCATTTGCTTGATTTTTTCAGGCGTGCCTTTTTCAGACAACAAATTAATCTTAGCTATTCCTTTCCTATCATAAGTATCGTTTCCATAAAGTCTTATCCAATCATCAAATATTATCCCCGATGTATTTAAAATAATTGACCCTAAAGCAGATACAGAAGAAATTTTCAACAGCTTACATATTTTAACATTTTCTGACTTAGTATCATCTAGTATAGTTATATTAATTTTAGATGTTTTAAACATTTCTTTGATTTCCAACCACAGCTTATTGTTTTCTGGCATTTCAAACAACTCCTGTTAATCAATAATTTTTATTTCGAATGTGGAACCATCTGGAATGCCGCTTAATTTATGACCAATTGTCGAACCTGAGCCTCTATTATCAGATCTACCAATCGCACGTACATCAGCTCCAGAGCCTCCTTCTTTACACATTGCAAAAGGATACTCATCTAAATCCTTGCCAGGAACTTTATCAATTCCTTTAAGTGATGCTTTTCTATTAGATTTCGCTCCAGATCTATCTATTGTAAGTTCTTTGGGCTGTCCTTTTTCTATCGCATCCTCAATATGTTTTGCAGACTCAGGATATTTGCTCCTTGATAATTCAATTTCATACTCGGCATTATGAACCCAAGCCCCACACTCGCCAACAAAATAGGTATGGTAATCCTCTACCTGAAAATTATACACCTTAGTAGCTTATCTGTCAACTCGACATCAAAATTTTCAATCAAAAGAACATTGCCATTAGAATCAAGAAGTTTATTGCCAACTACAAGTTCACCAGCTGTAACAAAGCCTTTATCTTTAACATAAAACAGGTGGTCAACGGTCGTAATTATTCCTTCGCCAAGTAATAAGCCATTATGAGGCAATCAAACTATAAACAACGTTCTGTTAAATAAAAAACTACATTGGCAATGCTTATTATCCTAGAATAATTACTGAAGAATTGTGGAGTGCAGAATAAGAAAATAATAGTGAAAATCATGGTAACCATTCGGTGAAATTTTGCCTGTTGGAATTAATTATAATACAGATGACAAAAAGCATACTTGTAGGATTGAGAAAATCTTTAAAGAGATTTTATTTAAAGAAGACATAAAATCATCAAAAAATAATATCATCTATTTTATAGTCCCAACACAGAAAAAAGCACTTAGCAAAAGCTAAGTGCTTTTTTCAACGTACAAAATCCCATTGGGATTTTGTACACTTCACTTTGTGCGACGCACAAAATTTCACTTAAACGCCGTTGAAATTTCACATCAGCGTTAGCTGATATTTCACCATGTATGCAAAACTTCATAAATTGTTTTTTTGAATAAATGCTTTTAAAATATCGCTAAATTTCCCCTAATTAGCAAATTTTCACATTACAACGTATCTACTGCACTTAGCAAAAGCTAAGTGCTTTTTGTTGCAAAATTTACTTAAATATATTGCAAATGGCGGTGGGATATGTTATAATAACCTTAAAGCTAGTGCAAGCATAAATGCTTATTGCACTTTACGGGGCGTAAATGTAAACCTATCGGTTTACATTTGGGTATTTTGCTTATCGGTCTATGACCGATATTTGCTCTGCAAACCGCAAAAGTACCCGGTTTGCAATAAATTTACAGTTTAGTAAACGAAACCCATCGGTTTACATTTGGGTATTTTGCTTATCGGTCTATGACCGATATTTGCTTCGCAAATCGCAAAAGTACCCGGTTTGCAAAGATTATCAGATAGCAAACATAATAAAGTGTTATCCCATTTTAGGTAACATAATCACCCCTAGTTTGCTAAACGTAAACTGCTTTAAGAACATTGTAACCTTTTAAGGTATCGCCTTACGGCTCTTTTATGTTATAATTAAGTAAACGCTAGGAGAGTATGGATACTAATTTTTTTGGGGGTCTATTATGAGAAAGTCTGTATTTATTTTGTTATTTGGAATTGTAGCTTTGGTGCTTACAGGTTGTGGCAATGACGAAGAAAACGGAACGTATTATCCAAGCTGTTCCGAAATGCAAACAAATTTAGAAAAATCAGATTATGACGTATCAGTTGAAAATATCTCTGAAGATAATTATGCCGGAACTCATCTTTATGCTACAAAAAACAACGAATATATAGATTTTTATTGGTTAGATGACAGCAAGATGATAGATGAAATTTCTGGGGAGTTGGAAAGAAAACATACTAACTATGATAAATTTGTTAGCATAAACGACGACAGCGAATGTGGAACTCTGGTATTTTGTGGAACAGAATTGGCTGTTGAAGACGCTGGGGTAAAAATAGTTGATGTGAAGGTTAGAGTTTAACTGCAACTCGCAACGCTCGTTGTTTTCTTGCGCAAACCGTAAAACTCTGGTTTGAGCAACCTTTATGGTATAGTAAACGTAAACCTAAAGGTTTACGTTTGGGTATTTTATGGTACAATAAACAAAACACTGATAGACAAATAATATGAAATTTATGTTAGGTAATTATTATGAGCATTGACGATAACTATGATAGAATCAATCTTTTAAAAATGGTTTCGGATATTTTTGGTATTAAAAGGCAAAAAAAAGAACTGAATGAATGTGTTGCACTTTGGAAACTTGCAGACAGTACAACAGATTCAAAAACACTTTCGGAATTATCGGGTTCAAAATATTTAGAGGTACGCGAAGCAGTCGCTTGTAATCCCAATACGCCTGTTGACGTGTTAATTGCTTTGCTGACAGATGACAGCTGTGAAGTTAGGCAAACAGTCGTTTTAAATTTTAATACACCTTTGAATGAAATAGAAAAACTTTGTAATGATGAATCAGAATTGGTGCGAAATGCTATCGTAAGGAGAAAAAAGCGTAAATCTTAGTTTGCAGAAGTGACAACTTTCAAATTTTTTAACTGAATATACTGCATAACCATTTGTGAATTAACCTCTACAGGCAGTGTTAATGAAATTACTAATACCTCTGAAAATCTGTTCTGAGTAGGATACATATTAAAGTGGTTGGCGGTTTAATACTTTACAGGTGTTGTTTTTATTATCCAAATATTGAAATCAAGATATCTGATTTATATAATGTCCCTTCAAAGATAATGCAACTAAATGGTGAGTATTTAACATACTCGATTGATACATGGGAGGTTATATCTGAGCAATCTGCTGACGAAATCGGCGGCTCATACACCTTTGAAACCTGCGGAGATTATGTTTTTGTTTTCGATGATAATTCCGGTGAACTTCTTAATACTATTGATATTACATAATTAAATTTTACAAAAAAGATACCACCACCTATCCGCCTGTGACCAACAATCGCAGGCGTTTTTTACTAAAAAAAGAAATACTCTTGACGGCATTGTTTAAATTTGGTATAATGGTTTTGATAAATTTTAGCACGATTGGAGAGTGCAATTATGGAAATTAGAAAAGCCCAAATTGAGGATTTGGATTGCGTTGTCAAACTGAAAATGGATATGTTTGCCGAGGTGGGTTCTATCACGTTGTTGCAGGAAAATGCCGAAGAAAAAATTTTCGATAAATACAAGGAATTATACCAAAACGACAAATGTTGTCATTTTTTGGCACTTGAAAACGGCAATGTCGTAGCTTGCGGTGGTGCCGTAATCAAGGAAGATGTTCCGTTTTGCTTTTTTAAAACACCAATGTACGGTTATGTGATTGACGTTTATTGCGTTCCCGAAAGGCGAAGAAACGGTTATGCCACGAAAATTATGGATAAACTGCTTGAATGGTTAAAAGAAAAAGGGGTTCATACCGTTAAATTGAAACCCTCTGCAACGGGAAAAAAGATGTATGAAAAGTTCGGTTTTTGCGATTCGGGGGAAATGGAATTGTGGGTGTAGCAACAACCCGAACCGTCAATTGGCAAAATCTGTTGATGAATTTTCCTTTGACAATCCCGAAAAAATGTGATAAAATAATTTAAAACATATATTCCAAAAGGGGTTTAATTATGAAAGCGGGAATTTATTTAGGAAAAGAAAATATCGAAATACGCCAGCTCGACACACCCGAAGTGGGCGACAATGACGTGCTGATTGAAAATATCTATTCCAGCATTTGCGGAACTGACGTTGCCGTGTTCAACCACGGTCCGAACACAGGTCACAAAGTGGACGTGGGTGGCGAATTTGGTCACGAAACTGTTTCCGGAGTGGTTAAAATCGGCAAAAATGTGACGGATTTTAAGGTGGGCGAACGTGTTTACCCTTATCCGAGATTTGCAAAGGGCGACCCTAAACGTGCCGGCACTATCGGCGGTTTTTCCCAGTACATTTTAGTGCCCAACGCAAAGAAAAACCACTCGCTTTATGAGGTTGACGACAAAATTTCCGACAGGCTCGCAAGCCTTATTGAACCGTTTACCGTGGCATGCCGAAGTGCAAGACGAGGTATGATTCCAAACGGCGAAAACGCCTATATTTCGGGTCAAAACGCTGTTGTATTCGGCTGTGGCACAATCGGAATCGGTGCGGCGGTGTGCCTTAAATATTTCGGAATGGACAAGGTTATGGTTTGCGATACTTCGGATTTCAGGCTTAATTTAGCGAAAAATCTGGGTTTTGAGGTTTGCAACCCCCAAACGGAAAATTTCAAAGAAAAGGCTTTGGAATACTTCAAAGGTGCAAGCTCCCTGTTTGGTCAAACTGCCGACATTGACCTGTGGCTTGACGCAGCAGGTGCAGAAAGTATTCTTGACGACTTTATGAAACTTGGAAAAATCGAAAGCCGTTTCGTAATGGTCGCCGTGAACAAAAAACCACGAAATATCGACCTTTTGCATATGACATATTCTCAAAAAAGCATTATCGGTTCGGGTGGATATATGCCCGAGGACGTGCGTGATGTTATGAATATTATGTCTAGTGGCAGGTGGGATTTAGAAAGCATTATCACCCACGAATTTGCCCTTGACGACCTTGCGGACGCAATCAGAACCGCAGGCGACGTTCACCACGCAGGAAATGTGGTTATTAAAATGAAATAGCGTCAAAGCCCTGCCCTTTTGGTGGGGCTTTTTTCAGGTCTACGCACAATAGGTTGAACTTTTGAAATTGTTGTGCTAAAATTTTTCTTAAAGGAGATGATTTTTTGAACAACTATGTAACAGGCTCAACAATCAAAAATTTAAGAATTTCAAAAGGTTTAACCCAAACACAGCTTGCGCAACAACTTTGCGTAAGCGACAAAGCCGTGTCACGCTGGGAAACAGGCAAAGGTTTGCCCGATATTTCTCTGCTTGAACCTTTGTCAAAAGCGCTGGGAATTTCGGTTATCCAGCTGTTTTCGGGAGATTTAATCAAAAACAATAACCTCTCGGCAAATTTGAAAAAAGCTTCGTTTTACGTTTGTCCCGTGTGTAAAAACGTGATTTTTTCCGTGGGCGAAAGCCTTGTAAGCTGTTGTGGGATAACTTTGCCGCCGCTTGAAGCGGAAAATATGGATAACGACCATATTTTAACCGTCGAAAATGTGGAAAACGAGCTTTTTGTGACCGTAAATCACGAAATGACAAAGGAACATTACATTTCCTTTGTGGCATATGTGACAACCGACCGAACGGAAATTCAGAAATTTTACCCCGAAAGTAACGCCCAAACTCGCTTTTTCAGTCGTGGCGACGGCGAAATTTACTATTACTGCAATCATCACGGCTTGTTCAAGGACAAACTTTTCAAAAATCACAAAAAAAGTCAGACTAAGTAACCCTTAGCCTGACTTAATTTTTTACTTAACAAACTGCCACTTGTCAAATTCAAATCCGTTTGAAATAACAAATTCAATGTCGTGTTCGCCCGTAATTTTCTTAATAAGTTCCGCCGTAACAACCGTTTGGCTGTCGCAGTCAAACTCGGCATAGCCGATTAAATCGTCCGACCCGTCAAGGTAAAGTTCGATTTTTCCTTTGCCTTTGACTTTCACAGCCAAACCGTTTGCTCCGTCCTCAAAATCTGCGCCCTTGACCTTAATGTACGCTCCCACGTCACCCTCGGTTGTGGCTGAAATTGTCATATTTCCCACTTCGTCCGTTTTGTTGTAACCAATTTCAGCAACGGAATTTGCACACTCGGCTTCGTTTACGATATACGGATTTAACAGCTTAATCTGCTCAACTCCCTCTTTTGTTGCCGAAACCTGATTTATTGTAACACTTTCTTCGTCAACCGTGGCTTCGTTTACGCAAAGACTTCTGAATCCACCCGTTGTGCCTAAATCACGCTGTGGGAAAAGGGAATGATAAAACAGATAGTATTTGCCCTGATATTTGTGCAGGTGGGTGTGATTGTTGCTGTATTCCATTTCCTGTTCGCCCGGATTTTTAAAATAATAATCTCTGTAAACCCAACTTTCGGGGTCGAGAGGGGTTTTTGTCGTCAAATACGCCATACTGCACGCAGGGAATTTTTCCACGCCCTCATAATTCCACTCTGTTCTAGCTTCCCAGTCGTTGTTGTAAGTGTAAACATAGGTGCCGTTTATGTAATTTAATTCGCTTGCTTCAAAGTGGTAAACCGTAGGAATTTTTGCAATTTCGCTGTCAAGGGAAATCATGTCGTCACCAAGCTTAACAATTCTTGCGCTGTCCGAACCCCCGCCGAACGAAAGCCACCCCACGCCGTCGTCGTCCACAACCACGCCCGGGTCAAACGGGGTTTTGCAACCGTCAAGACCTTTGGTGGAATAGTCAATCAACGCATGACCTAAAGGGTCGCTCCACGGACCTATCGGAGAATCAGCCGTCAATACGCCAACTCCGCAACCCGAATTTGAATAGTAAAGGTAAAATTTCGTGTTTCCGTTTTCGTCTGTTTTTGACGTAACCGACGGCGCCCAAGACGCTAAAATCCACGGCGAAATTTCCGCCACGTCAATTATTCCGTGGTACGTCCAGTTTACCATGTCGTCGGTTGACAGCATTACAAGTGATTTTGTGTGTTCGTAAGTGTTGCTACCTTGCGCCCCAACCGTTTCGTATTGCTGGTGGTCATTTGTACCGTAAACGTAAAGTCGCCCCTCATATTCTACCGCTGTCGGGTCAGCGCAAAAAATGTTTGAAATAAGAGGGTTGTTCTCCGTCTTTGTGATTTTTTCCGTAACAGACGAAATTTTCATACCTAAATCCTCGCTTTCAAGTTGTTTTCCTTTGATTTTAACATCTTCAAAATTTGCACCCCCGCAAGAGCATAACGCAAGCGTCATTGTGAGAGCCGTAATTATTGCAACAAGCTTTTTCATAAAATCTGTCCTTTCTAAAAAAATTCTTTAATTTAATTATAACCTTAAAGTCGCCAAAGTAAATTGTTTTTTGTAATACTTTAGGTGACATTTTGTGCAAATTTGTGACATTTTACGCTTGCAGTCGTTGACATAGAACGAAAAACGTGGTAAAATATTCTTAGAAAACTTTTACGAAAAAGGGCGACGTTCTATGATTTACACTTATGTTAAAAATTTAATCAATTATGGTATAAAATCAAACCTTATCACTTCGGAAGATACATATGTGGTGAAAAATAAACTTATGGAAATTCTAAAGCTTAGCGATTGGGTTGAACCGACTTGCGAAAATTTCACCGACAATGTGGAAGAAATCCTAAATGGAATGGTTGACTATGCTTGTAAAAACAAAATTATCGAGGACACAACCAACAACCGTGACCTTTTCGATACGAAAATTATGGGTGCGTTGACGCCTATGCCGAGGGAAGTTTCGGCTGAATTTCGCAGACTTTACAGCCAAAATCCAACCCTTGCAACCGATTGGTACTATGATTTTAGCAAAAAACTTAACTATGTCCGTGCAGGCAGAATTGCCAGAGATATGAAATGGACGTATGATTGCGAGTACGGAATTTTGGACATAACCATAAATCGCTCCAAACCCGAAAAAGACCCAAGAGATATTGCAAAGGCGGGTAAACAAAAATCAAACGCTTATCCGAAATGTCAACTTTGCCCCGAAAATGCGGGCTTTTGCGGACATATTTCACACCCTGCACGACAAAATCTCCGACCTATCCCAATGACGGTAGGCGGCGAACCGTGGCAGTTCCAGTATTCTCCGTATGGCTATTACAACGAACATTGTATCGTTTTTAACACCCAACATATCCCTATGAAAATCGACTTTGACGTGTTCGGCAAACTTTTTGATATTGTGGACTATTTGCCACATTATTTTGTGGGTTCAAATGCCGATTTGCCTATCGTGGGCGGTTCGATTTTGAGCCACGAACATTTTCAGGGCGGAAACTACACCTTTGCAATGGCAAAAGCGCAGATTGAAAAGGAATTTTCTCTGAAACAGTTCCAGAACGTTAAAGCAGGTATTGTTAAATGGCCTATGTCCGTGGTGAGGGTCGAAAGCCAAAACCGTGACGAACTTGCAAAATGTTGCGACCATATTTTGACCAAATGGCGTGGCTATACAGACGAAAGCGTGTATGTTTTCGCCGAAACGGACGGTGTGCCACACAACACAATTACACCGATTGTGCGTAAAATCGGGGAAAAATATCAATGCGACCTTGTTTTGCGTAACAATATTACCACCGAAGAATGTCCGCTGGGACTTTTCCACCCGAACCCGACTTTGCACCACATAAAGAAAGAAAATATCGGTCTTATCGAGGTTATGGGACTTGCGGTTTTGCCGGCACGACTTGCTGACGAACTGGTTTTGTTAAAAGAAGCCATGCTGTCGGGCAGAGATATTTCAACCGACGAAAAACTTTCACAGCACAAAATCTGGGCGGACGAAATTTTACAAAAACACCCTGAATTTAATTCCCAAAACGCACAGGAAATTCTCCGCCAAGAGGTGGGCAAAGTGTTCCTTAACGTTTTGATGGACGCAGGCGTTTTCAAACGCAACGAAAAAGGGCAGAACGCCTTTGAAAAGTTCGTTCGTACCCTTTGATTTTTCACGCACATTTAGGTGACTTTTTGTGCAAATTTTCATTTGTTGATTTCAAGAGGTTCCTCCTCTTTGAAATATAATAGATTACATTAACGAAAAATCCCTTGTATTTTTTACAAGGGATTTTTTGTGTTTTATCAAGGCTAAACAGCCGTTTTCTTTTTGCTTTCTTCGATAATCAGATTTCGGATTTCGTCGTTTATGGACGTGACTATTTCCGCCTTTGGTCGGGCGGTCAAGTACCCCTGAACAAGGTCAACGCCAAGTTCTATGACTTTTCCAAGTTCCTCCTTTGTTTCTACGCCCTCTGCCAAAACCAAAATGTTGTTGCCTTTTGCAAACTCAACGGTGCTTGAAATAAAATGCTGTTTGTTTGCGTCATGTTCAACTCCGTTTATTAAATACCTGTCGATTTTGATAATGTTCGGTTCGTATCTCAAAAGATTTACAATGTTTGAATAACCCGTTCCGTAATCGTCAATGGCAATCTGACAAGCGGAATTGTTGTATTCCAAAGTGCGGATTTGTCGCAATTCTGCGTCCTCGGTTTCGTTTTGCTCCGTCAGTTCGATTGTTACGTCCCTGAACAAATGCCCGTACTTTTTCTTCAAAAGGTCATAATCCTTTTCTTCCAAAAAGCACCCCGGAATGGTGTTTATGAAAACCCGCCTGCCACAGAAAAGCTGTTGATTTTTGTCAATGTATTCAAACACGTTAAACAGGGTAGCTTTTTCCACGTCGTACAAACGCTTGTATCTTTTGGCAATGTCCAAAATCTCTCTCGGCGAAAGATTTATGTTTTCGTCCGTTCTCATCAATGCTTCATAAGCGCAAATTTCACCCGTTGTTGCGTTTACAATCGGCTGGAAATGGTATGTGAAAAGATTTTTGGAAATAAGCAGGTCGAATTTTTTGTAAAGTTCATAGTCCTGCGTGGTAATTTCCTCTTTCACAACGTCCGAACTGTGACCGCTCTTTAACTTGTTAAGGTACATTTCGCCCTTTGCCGCCTTAATAAAGCTCTGCAAATTGTTTTCCCACCCCGGATTTGAAACAATGCAACCGCAGTTGACTTCAATGTAATAATCCTTGTTTTGCGTGCTGTTGTAACCCTCTGTAATCTTGAAAAATTCACCCACGGCACGGGTTATTTCCGCTCCCACAAGTTCAGGCGTGTCCTCTAAATTTATAATAACAAATTCTTCCTCTGCGATTCTGGAAATAATCGCCCTCTGGCAGTTTGCAAACTGCAACGCTTCCGCCACAACGCTCACCGCATTTTCTGCGTCGCTCAAACCGTAATTTTCCAAAATGTATTTGTATTGCGGAATGGCATAAATAGATACGGAAACGGCTTTTTTGGAAAAATCTTCATAATTTGTTTCCATTGTTTCCGTCAAGCCTTTAAAATTTATAAGCCCCGTCAGGGAATCTCTGGTTTTCAAACTTTCAAAACGTGTGCTTAGATATTCCTGTCGCATACGGTTTAAAATTATGGAAAAATCCAGATTTATGGTTCTTAAAGTCCGCATAACCATAGCGCACTCTTTTTTTGCGTCGGAAATTTGCGCAAAATAATATCCGCAAACTTCGTCCTCAACGTAAATTGACTGCAAAACGCAAATCATTTCTTTTTCCAGAATTTCTCTGAAAAACGGCAAATAATCGCTTCGTGAAAATTCTGTCTGAACCGTGCTTGTTACGCCGTACTTGTTTGAAGCAAAACTAATCACCTTGTTTGAGATGATATTTTTGTTCGCCACAAATTTCGACCGCCTGCCAAACGACAAAAAGTTGTTGTTCAAAACAACATAGGAATTTTTCAGAATAAATTTGTTCATGTTCGCCTGAATGTCGTTCCAATCACGACTGCATGAAATTCTGTCCGAATGTGAATAAGTCAGGCTGTCGTGTGACGTCAGGTTTGCAAGTTTTACGAAAAGTTCTTCCGCAATTTCTTCTGCGTCGTTGTGGTCGTCGGCTACGCAACCGCAAGACTGTGAAATTCTCAAATCGTATTCCGTGCCTTTTGAAAACGGCTTAAAACCGTGAATTTGCGAACATTCAATAAATTCAAAAACACTTTTCGCCGTGGATTTTACGTTGTGTAAACAGGTTGTCAGCCGTGGCTTTTTAAAATCGTAACTTGAAATTCCGTCGAACCCCGTCACAATCACCCGGGACGGAACGTCGATTCCGTGGTGTTTTAACCTTTGGCATACGAAAACAGCCATTGCGTCGTTTGCGCAAATAACGGCTTTAGGGATTTTTTTGCTTTCGACCCAACTGTCAACCACTTTGAACGTAGGCTCCTGCCAGTAATCGCCGTAAAAAATCACGCTGTCGTCGCATAAAAGACCGTGCGCTGACATTTCGTTTTGGAAACATTTTATTCTCGTCTGGGAATTTTCTTCGCCCTTAACCCCCGCAAGAAAATATATGTCGTTGACGCCGTGTTTTTCGATAATGTGGCGAATCAGGCTTCGGAAAGCTTCGTCATAGCTTTTCTTAATGCAAAAGCACCCCTCGTATTCGCCGTAAAGGGTTATAACCGGGACATCGTAATTTTTCGCTTTTTCTATCAATTCCGTAACCAAAACTTTGTCGTAAAAGCACTCGTCCTGAATTACCAAAGCGTCCAACATATCAAAATTTATCATGCCGTAAATCGACTTTGCCCCACGGTCGTAACTGTCGTTTTTGTAAAAGTCCAAAAAGCTGTTAAAAACCACCACTCTGTAACCGTTTTGAATTGCGATTTCGTGAAGATTTTGCAATAAATCCGCCGTATCTTCCTGCTGAATCTTCGTCAAACACACCCCGATTATTTTAAATCCGCCGTACACATTTTTCACCCCTTTGTTTAAGAATTTTTATAACTATACACATTGTAACATATCTTTTTGTAAAAATCAACAATTCAAATCTTAATTAGTTTAAAAATTATAGTTATTTTCACAATAAGAAAAAAGTGGCAGATTTTTCCGCCACTTTTTTTAAATAAACCTAATCTTAATCGTTTTCTACAATATTTTGAATCCAAATACCGCTTTTTACCATAATAAATCCGATTATGTCTTTGATAATTTCCGAAAAAGCCACGATAAACACCACGCTTGTAATTTCAAGGGACGTGAAATTTGACAAAATGTACGCCAACGGAATTAAGAAAATCCAAGTGTATACGCTGTCAAACAAAAAGGTTATTACGGTTTTTCCGCCCGACCTCAACGTGAAATAACAGCAATGTGAAAAAGCGCACAATGGCATTGCAAGCGCCTGAATAAGAATAAGTTTTTTAGCTAAATCTTTCACAATCCGAGGGGTGTTGTAAATTTCAGGGAAAAGTCCGCCTACAAGAGCCATAACAATGCTCACGCACGCACACGCAACCACGCTGAAAAAAATCATTTTTGTAGCACCCGATTTTGCTTTTTCAATCTGTCCCGCACCCAGATATTGACCCACAATAACCGCAATACTTGCTCCAAGCTGGATATAAACAATGTTAAAAAGGTTTGTTATGGTTGAAGAAATATTCTGTGCCGCAATCACTTCAAGACCACGCACCGCATAGCATTGTGCAATCACAGCCATACCCATTGCCCACATCATTTCGTTTATCATCAAAGGCGTACCTTTTTTCAAAATGTCAACGCAAATTTTCTTCGGGATTTTTCCGCTTTTGTACCCACCCACAATGTACGGGTTTTTGTCCTTGTTTTTGTGCGTCCAAATTATAACTATAACGCACTCTACAACTCTTGCAATAACAGTCGCAAGCGCCGCACCCTGAACGCCCATTTCGGGAAAACCCATTTTTCCGAAAATCATACCGTAGTCAAGCACCAAGTTTGTTACAACCGCCACCAGCGACGCTAGCATTGGCACAAAGGTCTGACCCGTTTCACGAATTGTGCTGACATAAGCCTGACAAATCGCAAACGGCACAAGGGAAGTCATCATCACCCATAAATATTTTTGACCGTACTGTAATGCCAAATGAACGTCGCCCACGTCGGAAGAATCGCTTAAATACAGGGAAATAAGGTTTTCGCCCCACAATCCGAAAATAAAAAGGGAAGCCACCGCCACCGTCAAACAGGCGTACATTTTAAACCGAAAAGCGTGTTTTTGCCCCTCATAATCTCCTTTGCCGTAATACTGCGTTGAAAAAATTCCCGCTCCCGAAACGCTTCCGAAAACGCAAATGTTATACACAAACATCAACTGGTTTACAATGGCAACCCCCGACATTTGTTCCGTGCCGATTTGCCCCACCATAATGTTGTCGATAAACGACACAAAACTTGTTACGGCGTTTTGCAAAATCATCGGAACAGCCAGCATTAAAATTCGTTTGTAAAAATGCCTGTCGCCTATAAATTTTTCCTTAAATCTCTTAAACATACATACTCCTTTTTCTTTGGGTTAAGTCACCAAAACAGTATACTGCTAAAAACACTTGTTGTCAATGAATTTTTTGAAAACTTAGGGAAAAAACATACCCCACCTTTAAAAAGATGGGGTACAAAACAAATTATTTAAAAATCTATGCGAGATATTTGTCGGCAAATTTAACGTATTTTGTTTTAAATTCTTCACTTTCGCTTCGGGAATTATGCACCGCAAAATAAGCGTCCGTCGGGTGAAGAATCGATTCGATAACGCAACCTGCAATGTTTGAACAATGGTCTGACGTTCTTTCAAGATTTGTGAGAATATCCGACAAAACAAAACCTGTTTCAATGTTGCATTTGCCTTGTTGCAAACGTTTAATGTGACCCGAACGCGTCTTTTCTTTCAGCCTGTCGATAACTTCTTCAAGCGGGTCAACCGACATTGCGGCGTCAAGGTCGTTTTCCACAACCGCCTTTTTGGTGAGCTGCAAAACTTCTTCCACAGCCTGTGCAAGTTTTTCAAAATCGTTTGTGGCAGCGTCCGAGAATTTAAGCCCTTTGTTTTCCAATTCTTCCGCAGATTCAACCAAATTTCGTCCGTGGTCGGAAATTCTTTCAAGGTCGCCGATAATTTTAATAAGTTTTGCCGTTTCGGTGGAATCGTGTTCGCTTATCTGTTGCGACGAAAGTTTTACCAGATAACTTCCCATGATATCCTCACATTTGTCGGTTTTCTGTTCGTATTCCTTAACCTGTTCTGCGGTTTCTTCCGAATATTCTTTCAAACAAGCCAAACCGCCGTTAATACACTTTATAGCATAATTTGTCATTTTGTTTGCCAAAGAATAACATCTTTCTAACGCAACCGCAGGGGTCTGCAAGAATCTTGCGTCCAAAGTTTCGATTTCGTCAGGGTTTTTGGATTCAGGGATAAGCTTGTACGCAAGCTTTTCAAGAAGCGTCGCACATGGCAAAAGTATAATTACACACGCAATGTTAAACAACGAATGTGCCGTTGCGATACCGCTCATTGTGGCGTTTTCCGTAAAGAGAACAGGGGACAAAACAGCGTCCACTATCATGTAAACCGTCAACCATATAATTGTTCCCAAAACGTTAAATACAAGGTGAACGATAGCCGCACGTTTTGCGTTTTTGTTTGTGCCGAAAGACGACAGAATCGCCGTCAGACAAGTACCGATATTCTGTCCCATAATAATCGGAATTGCCGCACCGTATGTGATTTGTCCTGTTGTCGCAAGCGCCTGCAAAATACCCACCGACGCAGACGACGACTGAATCGCAGCCGTAAGAAACGCACCCGCAAGTACGCCGAGGAACGGATTTTTGAAAAGCAACAAAATGTTTCTGAATCCCTCAACTTCCGCAAGTCCCGACACAGCCGTGGTCATTGTGTCCATACCGAACATAAGCGTTGCAAATCCCAAAAGAATCATACCCGTGTCTTTTTTCTTTCTGTCCTTGCAGAACATATAAAAAATTATTCCCACAAGTGCCAACACAGGCGTAAACGACGTTGGCTTTAAAAGATTTACGAAAACGCTGTCGCCGTCGATTCCGCTAAGTGAAAAAATCCAGGCCGTAATCGTCGTTCCCACGTTTGCACCCATAATAACGCTTATGGCTTGTCTTAACGTCATAAGTCCGGAGTTTACAAAACCTACGACCATAACCGTCGTTGCGCCCGACGCCTGAATAATCGCCGTAACCAACGCACCTGTTAAAAATCCGAAAAATCTGTTTTTTGTAAGCTTAGCCAAAATCATTTCCAGCTTGCTTCCTGCACGACGTTCCAGAGCTTCGCCCATAACGTTCATTCCGAAAAGGAAAATGCAGATTCCCCCGATAAGGGTTAATACGTCAAAAATGTCCATAAAATTTCTCCTTTTTAAAAAACTGTTTTGAATTTCGTTTGTGTAGTTAGTCTTTAAAGAGTAAAACTTTTCTTAGATTATAACCCACAAAAGTAAAGTTATAATGTTCTCTTTGTAAAATCTAAGTAAGATTTTATTTTTTGTCGAAAACGCCCATAAATGCACGAAAAAACTGTGAAAGTTTTTATTTCAAAACCGTTGACACGAATCTTAATAAGTGGTATAATATTTTTTATGATAAAAGGGAGTAGCGGTTTGTGAAAAATCGTCAGTACGTTTTAAATAATTCACCATAGAATTTTTAAAACCGGTTTTTCACCCAATTTCATTGGAAAGCAAGACTTTTGTTGTGTTTTTATTTCGCAACAAAGGTCTTTTTTAATACCCTTTTTAAGATGTTTTTTGGAGGAAAAAATATGGATTTTTACAAAATGGGCGTTGACGAAACTATGGAAAAACTGTCCACAGGCAGGGGCGGAATTTCAAAAAGCGAAGCCGCAAAACGCCTTGAACAAAACGGCTATAACGAAATAGCCCAAGCCAAAAACGACGGCGTAATCAAGGTTTTTCTTAACCAGTTCGCCGACCTTTTGGTAATTATACTCATAATTTGCGCCGTGCTGTCGGCTGTCACCGACAACGTGGAAAGCACGTTTGTTATTATCGGCGTAATCGTCATGAACGCCATAATCGGTACGGTTCAGCATTTTAAGGCGCAAAAATCTCTGGACGCACTTAGGGCAATGTCGTCGCCTGTGGCAAAAGTCGTGCGTAACGGCGAAATTCTGGAAATCCCCGCAAAAGAAGTTGTTGTGGGTGATATGCTTTTGCTCGAAGCGGGCAGTATTGCCGCCGCAGACGGCAGGGTTATTGAATCAGCAGGTCTTATGGCCAACGAAAGTTCCCTGACAGGTGAAAGCAACAGCGTTGAAAAGCACACCGACCCAATCACCGCCGACGGCGAAGTTATGTTGGGCGACCGTACAAACAGCATTTTTTCGGGTTCGCTTATCACCGCAGGACGTGGGGCGATTATTGTTACTCATACGGCTATGGACACCGAAATCGGCAAAATTGCCACAATGATTAACAAGGCTGAAAGCAAGGCGACCCCGCTTCAAAAAAGCCTTGATAAATTTTCAAAAAATCTCTCTATTGCAATTTTAATTATATGTGCAATCGTTATGGCTCTGACTGTTTTGAGGGGCGAAGAAATTCTTGACGCACTAATGTTTGCCGTTGCTCTCGCAGTCGCCGCAATTCCCGAAGCGCTGTCGTCTATCGTGACAATTTCCCTTGCAATCGGAACACGCAAAATGGCGGAAGAAAACGCCGTAATTAAAGACCTTAAAGCCGTTGAGGGTTTGGGTTGCGTCAGCGTTATTTGTTCGGACAAAACGGGTACTCTCACAAAAAATAAAATGACCGTCCGTGAAGTTTTCTTCGACGGCGAAAACGTAACGGGCAGACAAAAAATCAGCAAACCTCTTGATATGGCAATGTGTTTGTGTTGCGACGCCGTTTTCTCAAGAGAGGGTACAATCGGCGATCCGACCGAAACCGCTCTTATCGAATTTGCAGGGGCTTTAGAATGTAACAAATTCAGAAGCACATATAACCGTGTAAGCGAAATTCCTTTCGACAGCGACCGAAAACTTATGAGTACCCTTTATAACATTGACGATAAAGCCGTTATGTTTACAAAAGGGGCGACGGATAACATTTTGCCGAAACTTTCTAAAATCTACGACGACGGACAAATCCGTGACATAACAGATTTTGATAAAGAAAAAATCGCAAAACAAAACGACGCTTATTCTAATAAAGGTATGCGAGTGCTGGCGTTTTGCTTTAAACAATGGGATAACAAAACTTCCCTTGAAATTGCCGACGAGGACGAATTTACGTTTATCGGTCTTTGCGCAATGACCGACCCGCCGAGGGACGAAAGCAAACAGGCGGTTGCGGACTGTTTGCGTGCAGGCATAAAACCGATTATGATTACGGGCGACCATAAGGTGACGGCTACGGCAATCGCAAGAGAAATCGGCATTTTCAAAGACGGCGACCTTGCTCTTGACGGCACCGAACTTGAAAACATTTCCGACGAAGAACTTATAAAAATTCTTCCGAAAGTCAGCGTTTACGCAAGAGTAAACCCAAGCCACAAAATCCGTATAGTAACCCTCTGGCAGGATTTGGGAAATGTTGTCGCTATGACGGGCGACGGCGTAAACGACGCCCCGGCGCTTAAAAAAGCCGACGTGGGCGTGGCAATGGGAATTACGGGTACGGAAGTCAGCAAAGACGCTGCCACAATGATTCTCACCGACGACAATTTCGCCACAATTATTAAATCCGTTGCAAACGGCAGAAGCATTTACGCAAATATAAAAAATTCTATAAAATTCCTACTAACAGGTAACTTAGCAGGTATTCTTGCTGTTTTGTATACGGTTATCCGTGGATTTTCCGCACCTTTCACCGCAGTTCAGCTTTTGTTTATAAATCTTCTCACCGATTCTTTGCCTGCTATCGCTATCAGTATGGAAAACGCCGACGGCAATCTTCTTGACGAAAAGCCACGAAAAACAGGGGAATCAATTATGGATAAAAAATTTCTCCAAGACACCGCCCTTATCGGAATTTTGATAACAATTTCCACTGTTGTGGCGTACCATTTGGGTTACGGCGCCGACAAAAATTCCGTGCTTGCAAGCACAATGGCGTTTTCGACCCTCTGCCTTGCACGTCTTTTCCATTGCTTTAACTGCCGTGGCAAAAAGCCGATTAACGTTTTGGGATTTACTTCAAATCCGTTCAGCCTTGTTGCGTTTTTTGCAGGCGTGTTGTTCTTGTCAATCGCACTTTTCACCACACCTCTTTACGGCGTGTTCGGCGTAACCGCACTTTCGGGCAAACTTCTTCTTTCTATGCTGGCGCTTGCTGTTGCCCCGACCGTGGTTATTCAGATTATAAAAAATATCACCTATTTTAAGAAAAAATAATTTTCCTCTTTTAAAAAACTCTCTGCCAATCGACAGGGAGTTTTTTTGTAACAAAAAAAGCTGTCCGCATTTAGCAAACAGCTTTAATCTTTTAATTTTAAACCGTGTAAAACAGCAAAGAACTGTATGTAGGATACGGCCAGTATTTTTCGCCTACGAGGGTTTCAATTTCGTCGGCTACGGCTCTCAAATTCTGCATAGCCGTAAAAATTTCGTCGTGATAATATGTGCTTAGTTTCTTAACGTCGTTTTTAATTTCCGCCGTCTTTGAAAGCTTTAATTCAAGAACGTTCATTTTGTTGTACATATCGCTTGAAAGCGTCGTCAGGCGTTTCGCCATTGAAATTTCAAATTCAGCTCTCACGTCGATTTCCTTAGCAAGTCTGGCGGTTGATGAAAGTTCCTTGACATACGACGAAACCGCCGGCAAAATGTCCTTTTTCGCCATGTCAAGCATGGTTTTTGCTTCGATATTTATAACCTTGCAGTATTCGTCAAGCAAAATTTCCACTCTTGAGTGCAATTCCGTTGCGGAATAAACACCGTGTCTTTCAAAAAGTGCAATGTTTTTGTTGCTTGCAAGATACGGAATCGCTTCGGGAGCGGATTTCAAGTTCAAAAGTCCTCTTTCTTCCGCAAGTTTTACCCACTCGTTTGAATAACCGTCGCCGTTAAAAATAATATTCATGTTTTCGCTGAACGTCTTTTTGATGAGAGCGTCCATTGCGTCCTGCAAGTCCTCGGCGTCCTTTAATTCTTCGTAAAATTCGTCCAAAACGTCCGCAACAATGGTGTTTATCACCGTGTTAGGACCTGCCACCGAAAGTTTTGAACCCGGCGAACGAAATTCAAACTTGTTGCCCGTAAACGCAAACGGCGAAGTTCTGTTTCTGTCCGTTGTGTCTTTCGGGAAGTTCGGCAAAACGTCAACGCCGATTTCCATTTTGTCCATTGCTCTGCCTTTATAGTGCGTTCCTTTTACGATAGATTCGATAATTTCCGTCAATTCGTCGCCCAAAAATACCGAAATAATCGCCGGCGGAGCTTCGTTTCCGCCAAGTCGGTGGTCGTTTCCCGCCGTAGCAACCGTCGCCCTGAGCAAATCCTGATGGTCGTTTACAGCCTTGACTGTTGCAGCTAAAAACAGCAAAAACTGTGCGTTTTCCGACGGAGTTTTACCCGGTTCTAAAAGGTTTGCACCTTTGTTTGTTGAAATTGACCAGTTGTTGTGCTTACCGCTTCCGTTTACGCCCGCAAAAGGCTTTTCGTGAAGTAAACACTTAAAACCGTGCTTCCTTGCGGTACGCTTCATAATTTCCATCGTAAGCTGGTTGTGGTCGGTTGCAATATTAGTTGTTTCAAACACAGGCGCAAGTTCGTGCTGTGCAGGTGCGGCTTCGTTGTGTTTTGTCTTTGCGTAAATGCCAAGCTTCCACAACTGGTGGTCTATGTCGTCCATATATGCGGCAACTCTGGTTTTGATTGTGCCGAAATAATGGTCGTCAAGTTCCTGACCCTTTGGCGCAGGCGCTCCGTAAAGGGTTCTGCCCGTCAAAATCAAGTCCTTGCGTTTTGCGTACATTTCACGGTCGATAAGGAAATATTCCTGTTCAGGTCCTACGTTTGAAATAACGCTGTCAACGTCGTTGCCCAAAAGCTTCAAAATTCGTGTTGCGGACTTGTTTATGGCGTTCATTGAACGCAAAAGCGGAGTTTTCTTGTCTAAAGCGTCGCCGTTATAGGAACAAAACGCCGTAGGAATACAAAGGGTTTTTTCCTTTATAAATGCGTATGAAGTAGGGTCCCACGCCGTGTAACCTCTGGCTTCAAAGGTTGCACGAAGTCCGCCCGACGGAAACGACGAAGCGTCAGGTTCGCCTTTCATAAGTTCTTTGCCCGAAAATTCCATAATAACACCGCCCTGACCGTCAGGGGTGATGAAACTGTCGTGCTTTTCCGCTGTAATGCCCGTCATCGGCTGGAACCAATGGGTGTAATGCGTAACTCCACGTTCCACCGCCCAGTCTTTCATGGCGTTTGCTACAACGCTTGCAACCTGACTTGTAAGGTGTTCGCCGTCGTTTATGGTTTTCATAAGCGCCTTGAATGTTTCCTTTGGCAGACGTTCTTTCATAACGTGAAGATTAAAAACGTCGCTTGCAAAAATTTCGGAAATATTGGTCATAAAAAGCCCTCCGTTAAAATAATAAGCTTTTGAGAAAGCATAAATATCTAAAAAAATTGCGAACTTCACAACAAGTTCACAACAGAGAATACCTATTAAATAGTATAGACTTATCAAAGGCATTTGTCAAGGACTTTTGTAAAAATAAAGTCGGTTTGTAGACTTTCACAAAACAATAGGGGCGAAGTATTTTAAAGTTTAGTAAATCTTTTCGTGGAAAAATTACGCCAATTCTCTTTACAGATTTAAGGAAATATTGTATAATATTGAAGATGAAATTTTCTGTTAAACTTCGCCCGAAAGCGAAATTTTGCCAATGCTTTTTGGAAATATTAAGAAAAATAAAATATTAGGAAAAAGCACTTGCGAATAAGCCGAGAGTGTTGTATAATAGAAAAGATAAAGATTTTTTCTAATCAAATTTTTTACAGGAGGTTTTCAAAGTGGAAAAAGCATATTTGATTTTGGAAAACGGAAACATTTTTGAAGGCAAAAGCTTTGGCTGCAGCGGTGAAGCTGTCGGCGAAATTGTTTTCAACACTTCTATGGTAGGCTATGTTGAGAACTTGACAGACCCTAGCTTTTACGGACAAATCGTTGTTCAGACATTCCCGTCTATCGGAAATTACGGGGTAACTGTTTCTGACGCAGAAAGCGATAAATGTCATCTGAAAGGATATATTGTTAGAGAATGGTGTCAAGAACCGAGCAATTTCCGTTGCGAGGAAACTCTTGACACTTTTTTAAAGGAAAAAGGCGTTGTGGGACTTTACGGAATCGACACCAGAGCCCTCACAAGAATAATCCGTGAAAACGGCGTAATGAACGGCAAAATCGTAACAGGCGAAAAAGCCGAACTTAACCTTTCCGAACTTAAAAATTATAAAATTATCGGTGCGGTTGAAAACACAACCTGCAAAGAAGAAAAGGTTTATGCACCGAATGGCGAAGTAAACAAAAAGGTTGCCGTGCTTGACTTGGGACTTAAAAACAGCCTTAAAAACGAACTTCTTAAACGTAATTGCGAAGTAACCGTTTTGCCTGCAAACACAAGTTTTGAAAGAATCAAAGAACTTGGCGTTGACGGCGTACTTCTTTCAAACGGCGGCGGAAATCCTGCGGAAAACAAAGACGTAATCGATACGGTTAAAAAACTCTGCGAAGAAAAAATTCCTGTAATGGGCGTGTGTCTGGGACACCTTGTTTTGGCGCTTGCAAACGGCGCAAAGGTTGAAAAAATGTTCTACGGACACAGAGGCGCAAACCAGCCTGCTATCGACCTTAATACAGGCAGAACATACATAACAACCCAAAACCACGGATATGTCGTTGACGAAAGCACACTTCCGTCAAACGCAAAAGTCAGCTTTACAAACGCAAACGACAAAACCGTCGAGGGTATTGAGTATACAAATATCCCTGCACTTTCTACACAGTTTATCCCTGAATCCTGCGGCGGTCCACTTGATACGGGTTATCTGTTTGACAAATTCGTTGAAATGATGTAATTTTAAAAAATTCTAGGAATAAATACACGAAAGGAAGATTTAAAATGCCTTTGAATAAAGATATTAAGAGAGTTCTCGTAATCGGTTCGGGTCCTATCGTTATCGGACAGGCTGCCGAATTTGACTATGCCGGAACACAGGCTTGCAGAGCTTTGAAAGAAGAAGGTCTTGAAGTTATCCTCATCAACTCAAACCCTGCTACAATTATGACAGACCACGCAATGGCTGACAAAATTTATATCGAACCTCTCACTCTTGAAACCGTTAAGAGAATTATCAAGAAAGAACGTCCTGACAGTATTCTTTCAAATTTGGGCGGTCAGACAGGTCTGACGCTTTCAATGCAACTTGCTACCGAGGGATTTTTGGATAAATACGGCGTTAAGCTTTTGGGCGCAAAGGTTGAAACAATCGACAAGGCAGAGGACAGACAGATGTTTAAGGACACAATGGAATCCATTAACCAGCCTTGTATCCCGTCGCTTGTTGTAAACACAGTTGAGGACGCTGTTGCGTTTGCAAATCAAGAGGGTATCGGCTATCCGCTTATTATCCGTCCTGCATTTACTTTGGGCGGTACAGGTGGCGGTATCGTAAATAACGAAGAAGAACTTCGTGAAATCGCACGAAACGGACTTTACCTTTCACCGATTACCCAGATTCTTGTTGAAAAATGTATCGCAGGCTGGAAAGAAATCGAATTCGAGGTTATCCGTGACGCAAAGGGCAACACAATCACAGTTTGTTCAATGGAAAATATGGACCCTGTTGGCGTTCACACAGGCGATTCAATCGTAATCGCTCCTGCCGTAACCCTTTCGCCAAAGGAATACCAAATGCTCCGTACTTCCGCACTTAGCATTGTTGACGCTTTGGAAGTAGAGGGCGGTTGCAACTGCCAGTTCGCTCTTAACCCTGATTCTATGGAATATGCCGTTATCGAAGTAAACCCTAGAGTTTCACGTTCTTCGGCTTTGGCTTCAAAAGCAACAGGTTATCCAATCGCAAAGGTTGCCGCAAAAATCGCTATCGGTTATACGCTTGACGAAATCAAAAATGCCGTTACAGGCACAACATACGCTTGCTTTGAACCTACTATCGACTACTGCGTAATCAAACTTCCTAAGTGGCCTTTCGATAAATTCGTTTACGCAAAGAGAACTTTGGGTACACAGATGAAAGCAACAGGCGAAGTTATGTCAATCGGCGTAAGCTTTGAACAGGCTATTATGAAAGCCGTAAGAGGTGCCGAAATCGGTCACGACTGCCTTATGAGTAAAAAACATATGGCAATGAGCGACGAGGAAATCAAACAGAGAATCCACAACTGCGACGATGAAAGACTTTTCGTAGTTTACGAAGCGTTAAGACGTGGCGTTACACCGGAAGAAATTTTCGATATAACTAAGATTGATAAGTGGTTTACATATAAACTTCTTAACCTTATCAATATGGAAAAAACCCTCACCGCAGGCGACTTTGACGAACAAACCTACCTCGAAGCTAAGAAAATGGGTTATCCGGATACGGTTATCGAAAGACTTTCAGGCAAAAAAATCGAAAATCCGGCAAAGGTTTCGTATAAAATGGTTGACACTTGCGCAGCGGAATTTCCTGCCGAAACACCGTACTTCTACTCGACCTACGACAACGACGACGAAGCAAGCATATTTATCCGCCATAATAAACCTGCTAATAAAAAGACGGTTATCGTTTTCGGTTCGGGTCCTATCAGAATCGGTCAGGGTATCGAATTTGACTATGCTTCCGTTCAGTGCGTTTGGTCGCTGAAAAAACGTGGATTCGACGTTGTAATCGTAAATAATAACCCTGAAACTGTTTCCACGGACTTTGACACAGCCGACAGACTTTACTTTGAACCTTTGACAAACGAAGATGTTATGAACATCATCAACGTTGAAAAACCTTATGGCGTAGTTGTTGCGTTCGGCGGTCAGACTGCTATTAAATTGACAAAATACCTCTCTGCAAACGGCGTAAATATCATGGGTACACCTCCTGACAGCATTGACGCCGCAGAGGATAGAGAAAGATTCGATGAACTTCTTGAACTTCATAAAATCAAAAGACCGGAGGGCTTTACGGTTATGACAGCCGAAGAAGCTCTCGAAGTAGCAAACAAAATCCAGTATCCTGTTCTTATGCGTCCGTCATACGTTTTGGGCGGTCAGAATATGATTATCGCTTTCAACGACGACGATATTAAGGAATATATGGAAATTATCCTCAATCAGGGAATCGAAAACCCTGTTCTTATCGACAAATATTACAACGGTACGGAAATCGAAGTTGACGCAATTTGCGACGGCGAAGATATCCTTATTCCGGGTATTATGGAGCATATCGAAAGAGCAGGTATTCACTCCGGCGACTCAATCGCTGTTTACCCTGCATGGAACGTGTCCGACAAGATTACAGAAAGAATTATCGAATGTTCAAAGAACCTTGCTGTTTCACTTAACACAATGGGTCTTGTAAATATTCAGTATCTTATTTACGACGAAGAACTTTACGTTATCGAAGTAAACCCACGTTCTTCAAGAACTATCCCTTATATTTCAAAGGTAACAGGCGTTCCAATGGTTGACCTTGCAACCAGAGCAATGCTGGGCGAAAAACTTAAAGATATGGGATTCGGCACAGGTCTTTATAAGAAACCACCGTATGTTGCCGTAAAAGTTCCTGTGTTCAGTTTTGAAAAACTTATCGACGTAGATAACCACCTTGGACCTGAAATGAAGTCAACAGGTGAGGTTTTGGGCGTTGCGAACACTCTTGAAGAAGCTCTTTATAAGGGTCTGACTGCGGCAGGCTACAAGCTTGGCAGAAAGGGCGGAGTGCTTATCACGGTAAGAAACAGCGACAAACCTGAAATCGCAGACACGGCTAAGAGATTCTACGAACTTGGATTTGACCTTTACGCAACAAAGGGTACTGCTACGGTTTTGGAAGAAAACGGAATCCCTGTTACAGAGGTTAAGAAAATACACGAATCCGAAGAGAATACAATTACGCTTATCGAAAGCGGAAAAATCGCTTACGTTATCTCAACTTCTTCAAAGGGTCGTATCCCAACAAGAGATAGCGTTAAAATCAGAAGAAAAACCGTTGAAAGAAATATTCCGTGCCTTACTTCTATCGACACAGCTAACGCAATTGCCGATTCTATCAAGAGTAAATACACCGAAGATTCAACCGAACTTGTTGACATTAACGATATGAGAACCGAAAAACAAACCCTTAAATTTACAAAAATGCAAGGTTGCGGTAACGACTATATCTACTTCAACTGTTTCGACCAGAAGATTGACAACCCGGAAGGTCTTTCGCTTAAACTTTCTGACAGACACTTCGGAATCGGTGGCGACGGCGTAATTTTGGTTTGCCCGTCAGACGTGGCAGACGCAAAAATGAGAATGTTCAACCTTGACGGTTCAGAGGGCAAAATGTGCGGTAACGGTATTCGTTGCGTGGCAAAATTTCTCAGAGTACACGGACTTGTTGACAAGGACGTTATGACAATCGAAACCCTTAGCGGCGTTCTCACTTGCGAACTCCAGTACAGAAGCGGCGATATTGTAGGCGTAAAAGTTAATATGGGCAAAGCAGAACTTAACCCTGCAAATATCCCTGTTGACATCAAGGCAGATAAGGTTGTGAACACACCTGTTAAGATTGGCGATAAGGAATACAACATTTCCTGCGTTTCAATGGGCAATCCGCACTGCGTTGTGTTTGAAAAGAACGTTGACGCAATCGACATTGAAAACATAGGTCCTAAGTTTGAATTTGACCCGATTTTCCCTGAAAGAGTAAACACCGAATTTATTCAGGTTGTAAACTCAAAAACTCTTAAAATGAGGGTTTGGGAAAGAGGTTCAGGTGAAACTTGGGCTTGCGGAACAGGTGCTTGCGCCGCTGTTGTGGCTGCTGTTGAAAACGGCATTTGCAACAAAAACGAGGACGTAACCGTTAAACTCAAAGGTGGCGACCTCATTATTAAGTACACAGACGACGCAGTTTACCTTTCGGGTAACGCCGAAATCGTGTACGAGGGTTGCGTAACAATCTAACCCGCAACAAAACTTAAAAATTTTCGGAACGCACTTTTTCGGTGCGTTCCTTTTTTTGCTGAAATTTCAAGAAAGGGGTTGATTTTTACTAAAATCTGGTATATGATAAAAGTGTAAATATTTTTAACGGAGGACTTTATGAAGAAAAAAATCCTTGTTGTATTGTTGCTTTTGGCTACGACTTTCAGCGTGACTTTGGCGGTGCTTAACAGCTCCCCGAAAATCGACGTGGGCAAAGTGTGGATTGAATATAACGGCGAAAAAATTTCACCTTATGTTTTTAACGAAATAACAACCCAAAACGGCAAAACCAAAAAACAAAATACCCCGAATCTTTCGCAGATTTTCAAAAACGCCCCCGCTTTAACTTTGGAAATCGACAAAAACGCCGTCCACGGAGAACAGTTTCTAAGCGATATAACCGTCAAAATTCAAGGCGATTTGCAACAAAACGTTACCTATACGGTGTACGACGAAAACCAAAATGTTTTGGAACAACCGTCCTCACAACTGAAAATCCCCGCAGGGGAAATAGATAAGTGCTTCGTAAAAATCACCGCAATTTGGGGAGATAACCAAAATTTCACCCAAATTCAGTATTTCTTTGCGGTTAATTTTAATTATGTTTAATTTGTTTTAAGGAGGGCTTTTCATGAAAATTTATTCAACACGTCACGGGCAAACAGGCTGGAATCTGGACAACCGAATTTGCGGAATCACCGACGTAAACCTCACCTATAACGGGCTTGAACAGGCGAAAAATCTCGCTAAGGAAATTAAAATGTTCGGCGACGTGGACGTGATTATTTCTTCTCCGCTTAAAAGAGCCGTCCAAACCGCAACGGTTGTTTCTCAAACAATCGGCGTTCCGTTTGTCACCGACGAAAGGCTTATTGAATGGGATTACGGCAAATATGAGGGTGCCGAACGAAACGCACAGGGTTTTGCCCAAAACAAAGTGGAGTTCGGGTGCAAAATGGGCAAAACAGGCGAAAGCTTGTTGGAACTTTCTCATAGGGTTTATTCGTTTTTGGACGAAATAATCAACACCTACGAAAACGAAAATGTTCTGCTTGTTTCCCACGGCGGAGTTTGTCGGGTTATCGAAACTTATTTTCACGATATGTCAAACGACGAATTTTTGCACTTTTTTATGGGCAACTGCGAGGTGCGAACCTATCAGGCATGACAAAATAAAGCTTTACCCCACCTTTGCGGTAAAGCTTTTTTCTTTTTCGGATAATGTTAATAAATGCGTAAATGACTAGGGGTTGTTTCAGATACAATTTTGTGTTAAAATTAAACTTTAAGAATATATTTATGGAGGATAAAAGGGTATGTTCAAACTTGTAAAATATCTGAAAAATTATATTGTTCAAAGTATTCTCGGACCGCTTTTTAAAATGACCGAGGCGACTTTTGAACTTATCGTGCCGATAGTTATGGCGAAAATTATCGACGTGGGTATCAAAAACGGCGACAAAACCTATATTTACAAAATGGGCGGAATTTTGGTTTTGCTGGGGGTTTTGGGTCTTGCGTGTTCGCTGACCGCCCAGTATTTTGCCGCAAAGGCTTCTATGGGTTTCGGCACGGCGCTTAGAAAAGACTTGTACCACCACATTAACAAGTTTTCCCACGCCGAACTTGACCAAATCGGCACTTCAACCCTAATCACACGAATGACCGGCGACATCAACCAAACGCAAACCGGCGTAAATATGATTTTAAGACTGTTTTTGCGTTCGCCTTTTATCGTAATCGGCGCCATAATTGCGTCGTTTTTAATTGACGTAAAACTCACCCTTATTTTTCTTGTTGCGTCGCCTGTTATCGGTTTGGTGCTTTATTTTGTAATGTCAAAGTCAATTCCTAAATACACCCAAATCCAGAAAAAAGCTGACCGTGTGTCACTTTTAACAAAAGAAAATCTGGTGGGTGTGCGTGTTATCCGTGCGTTTTCCCGTCAGGAGGAGGAAAAAAAGGAATTTTCCCAAACAAGCGATAACCTTATGAAAGAGCAAATTATCGTTGGAAAAATTTCCGCACTTTTAAACCCCGCAACATATGTAATTGTGAATGTTGCGATACTTTGTATAATCTGGTTTGGCGGAAAAACCGTCTATGCAGGCAATCTCACACAGGGCGAAGTTATCGCACTTGTAAACTATATGTCCCAGATTTTGCTTGCACTTGTAGCCCTTGCAAACTTAGTTGTAATAATCACAAAATCTTCCGCTTCTGCGGTGCGTATCAACGAAGTTTTCAAAACTATACCTCAACTCACCGACGAAAACGCAAAGGAAATTTTGTCCACGTCAGGGTCAAACGCCGTTGAGTTTAAAAACGTTTCTTTTGCCTATTCAAAGGGCAGCGACAACGCTCTTGAAAATATAAATTTCACCGTCAAAAAAGGCGAAACCGTGGGAATTATCGGCGGTACGGGTTCGGGAAAATCCACCCTTATGAATCTTATTCCGAGATTTTACGAAGCTTGTCAGGGCGAAATTCTGGTTGACGGCGTAAACGTTAAGGACTATAAATTCCAGACTTTGCGTGACAAAATCGCAATAGTTCCGCAAAAAGCCGTACTTTTTAAAGGCACAATCCGTGATAATATGAAATGGGGCAAACCTGACGCTACGGACGAGGAAATTTATAAGGCGCTTGAAATTTCACAGGCAATGGAATTTGTTTCGTCAAAGCCCGACGGACTTGACGCCGTGATTTTGCAAAACGGCAGAAACCTTTCGGGCGGTCAAAGACAACGTTTAACTATCGCCAGAGCGGTGGTTAAAAACGGCGAAATTCTTATTTTGGACGATTCTGCGTCGGCGCTTGACTATGCAACAGACGCAAAACTTCGCAAGGCAATTTCCGAACAAACAAACGATTTGACGGTGTTTATCGTTTCCCAACGAGCTTCCACAATCAAAAACGCAGACAAAATTATCGTTGTTGACGACGGCAAAATCGCAGGAATCGGCAAACATACCGACCTTTTCAAAAACTGCGAAGTCTATAAAGAAATCTGCCTTTCGCAACTTTCAAAAGAGGAGGTTGAAAGCCTTGAAAAATAACTCGATTCTCAAAAAAATTCTTTCGTTTACAAAACCATATTTGGGATATTTGGCGCTGACAATGATTTTTGCCGTAATTTCCGTGGCACTCACTCTTTACGCACCGATTTTGACAGGCGACGCAATCGACAAGATTATCGCCGAAAAAAATGTGGATTTTTCCGCAATTTCGGTTATACTCATCAAATTTGCCGTTGTGGTGGGTATTACGGCGGTTGCCCAATGGCTGATGAATTTGTGTACAAACAAGCTGACTTTTTACACAGTTCGTGATATTCGTGTCAAGGCTTTTGACAGATTGCAGGAAGTACCTTTGAAGTACATCGACGCACAGGGTCAGGGCGACATTATTTCACGAATGGTAACAGACGTCGAACAAATTTCCGACGGTCTTTTGATGGGATTTACCCAGCTTTTTTCGGGCATTGTGACCATTTTCGGAACAATCGGATTTATGCTTTCAATCGACGTAAAAATTACGCTTGTCGTAGTTTTAATTACACCGCTTTCGCTTTTTGTCGCAAGCTTTATCGCAAAAAACACATTTAATATGTTTAAAATCCAGTCCGAAACCCGTGGCGAAATGACATCTCTTATCGAAGAAATGATTTCAAACCAAAAGGTTGTCAAGGCGTTTTGCTATGAGGACGACGCCGAGGAGAAATTCGACGAGATTAACGGACGACTTCAGGTGTGTGGAGTTAAGGCGCTGTTTTTCTCTGCTTTAACTAACCCTTGCACACGATTTGTAAACGGTCTTGTTTATTCGGGCGTCGGAGTTTTCGGCGCAATTTCGGCACTTTCGGGCAATATTTCCGTGGGTCAGCTGTCGTGCTTTTTAAGCTATGCAAACCAGTACACCAAACCGTTTAACGAAATAAGTGGTGTAATTACCGAACTTCAGTCGGCTTTTGCGTCGGCAAAACGTGTTTTTGAAATTATCGAAGCCGAGCCGCAAACCCCCGACAAAGAAAACGCAACCGTGCTTGAAAACGTGGACGGACGTGTGGAGCTTAAAAACGTTGAATTTTCATATAACCCTCAAACTAAACTTATCGAAAATCTTAATTTGTCCGTAAAATCAGGGCAGAGAATTGCTATCGTAGGTCCGACAGGTTGCGGAAAAACCACGATTATAAACCTTTTGATGAGATTTTACGACGTAAATTCAGGCGAAATTTCCGTTTCCGACCACCCGATTAAGGACGTAACCCGAAATTCTTTGCGTTCAATGTACGGAATGGTTTTGCAGGAAACATGGCTCAAAACAGGTACGATTTTTGAAAATATCGCCTATTCAAAACCCGACGCAACCCTTGAAGAAGTGGTCGAAGCGGCAAAGCAAGCCAATTGCCACAGCTTTATCAAAAGACTTCCGAAAGGCTACGACACGGTGATTTCCGACGAGGGTGCCAACATTTCGCAGGGTCAAAAACAGCTTTTGTGTATCGCCCGTGTTATGCTTTCGTTGCCGCCAATGCTCATTTTGGACGAAGCTACGTCGTCTATCGACACCCGCACCGAAATCCGTATTCAAAAGGCGTTTAACAAAATGATGAAAGGCAGAACAAGTTTTATCGTGGCGCACCGCCTTTCTACAATTAAAGAAGCCGACTGTATTCTTGTTATGGATAAAGGTCATATTATCGAGCAGGGAACTCACGAAGATTTGCTTGAAAAGGGCGGTTTTTACGCAAATCTCTATAATTCACAATTTGCACAGTAGTTAAAAAACTAAAGACAGCAGACATTTTTCCTTTGTCTGCTGTCTTTTTTTGCCTTAATTTTCACCGTAAAAAAGGACTTGCAAACCGCAAGCCCTTAATAATTTATTGAAGTCCGTTAGGGTTGTTTTTCGTAAAATTCCAACCGTCTGCCGTCATTTCGTCAAGCTGGTATTGAGCTTCCCAACCGAAAAGTTCCTTTGCTTTTTGCGTGTCCGCATAGCAAGTCGCAATGTCGCCTGCACGTCTTTCAACGATTTTAAACGGAATTTCTTTTCCGCAAGCCTTTTCAAAACTGCGCAAAACTTCCAAAACGCTTGAACCTTTTCCCGTTCCGAGATTTACCGCTTCCGAACCTGTGTGATTCATTGCGTATTCCAATGCGCAAAGGTGTCCTTTT
The DNA here is from genome assembly GCA_964480525.1 of uncultured Ruminococcus sp. Classification (GTDB taxonomy): domain Bacteria; phylum Bacillota; class Clostridia; order Oscillospirales; family Ruminococcaceae; genus JAAZZIT01. The sequence continues at coordinate 47,308 of CAYZOV010000006.1, read as the reverse complement.
GCAAGGTCAACAACGTGAATGTAATCTCTAACACCTGTTCCGTCCGCCGTGTCGTAATCGTCCCCGAAAACGCTTAAACATTCCAATTTTCCCACAGCCACCTGTGCTATGTACGGCAAAAGATTGTTAGGTATTCCGTTTGGATTTTCGCCGATTAAACCCGACTTATGCGCTCCGATAGGGTTAAAGTAACGAAGCAAAACCACGCTCCACTCTTTGTCCGAAAAAGCAAGGTCGTTGAGAATGTGTTCAATCATAACCTTTGTTTGACCGTATGGATTCGTTGCCGACGTCGGCATATCCTCTTTGTAAGGCGCTTGATTGTTCATTCCGTACACCGTCGCCGACGACGAGAAAACAATCTTTTTGCAACCGAATTTTCTCATTGCAAACAACAGCGACAACGTTCCCGAAATGTTGTTGTAATAATACTCAACCGGCTTCTTAACCGATTCGCCTACTGCCTTGTAACCCGCAAAATGTATAACAGCGTCAATCTGGTTTTCGCTGAAAATTTTGCATACCCCCTCAAAATCAAGCATATCCGTCTGGTAAAATTTAAAATCTTTTCCCGTAAGCTCCTTGATTCTGCGTAAACATTCCGGTTTTGAATTGTAAAAATTGTCCATAACAACAATTTCTTTGCCTGCGTTCAAAAGTTCGACGCAGGTGTGCGAGCCGATAAAACCTGCTCCGCCTGTTACAAGAATAGCACCCATAATTTTTCCCTCTCAAATCATTTGTGTTTGTCCGACCGAAAACGGTCAAGTTTAATAAAATTATACAATATTTTCAGAAAATTTTCAATTAGCAAAATGACAGTTTATACAAATTTTTTAGCAATTTTATATATATTTCTCACAAAAATTATTTTCTGTGAAAAATGCACGACAAAATCGGCACAGCCAAAGCGCACCCCAAAGCCGCCGAAAGTTCCTTTGCACCCAGCGAAACCGTGGAAAAAATGCCCTGAAAAATCGGCACATAAATTGCTCCCAAAAGGCATATAACCGACGCTGCCACCGCCAAAACAAGACTTGGATTACTTAGCAGATTAACCGAAAATAGGTTTTTTTCTTCCGACTTGCACTCAAAAACGTGAATCAGCTGTGACGCCACCAACGTAAACAACGCCATTGTCCTTGCTGTGGCGACGCCCCCGAATCTTTGCCCCAAAATAAACGCCAGAATCGTGAACAAACCTATGGCAATCCCTCTGAAAATTATCCGTGATAATAAACCGTTTGAGAAAAAACTGTCCGTGCTTTTTCTCGGAGGTTTTTCCATAATGTTTTTTTCCGCAGGCTCTAAGCCTAACGCCACCGCAGGCAAACCGTCCGTCGCAAGGTTTACAAGCAAAATCTGGGTCGGAAGCAACACAATCGGCAACCCCATCAGCATACCCCCGAACATTGTCAAAACTTCGCCTATGTTGCACGAAATCAAATACCGCACAAATTTCCGAATGTTTGCATAAATCACACGTCCCTGTTCAACCGCCACCGCCAGCGTTGAAAAGTTGTCGTCAAGCAAAATCACGTCTGACGCCTGTTTTGATACGTCTGTCCCGCCGATTGACATCGACACCCCAATGTCAGCTTCTTTTATCGCCGGAGCGTCGTTTACGCCGTCGCCTGTCATTGCCACAATATGCCCCTTTTTCTTGAACGCCTTAACAATTCTCAATTTGTGGTCGGGCGAAATTCTGGCAAAAACCGAAATTCTGTCAAGTTTTTCCGAAAGTTCGCCGTCCGACATTTTCCCCAATTCTTCCCCCGTAACGCAAAGGTCGTTTTTCTTAAAAATCCCTGCCTGTTTGCCTATCGCCATAGCCGTCAATTTGTGGTCGCCCGTAATCATAACCGTTCTGATTTTCGCTTTTTCGCAAATTTCCACGGCTTCTTTTACTCCGCTTCGCAAAGCGTCGCACATTCCGCAAAGACCCAGAAAAACTTTTTCGTCGCCCTCGGTTTTTGAAAATCCCAACACTCTTAAACCGTCGCTTGCAAACCTGTCCCCCCACTTGCGAATTTCCACGGCTATTTCCTTGTTAATTTTCACTTTTCCGCTTTCTGTCAAAACGTACTCACATTCTCCGAAAATCACGTCCAAAGCGCCCTTTGAAAATGAAATTTTTCGCCCCTGTCGGTCTTTTGCAACCACCGTCATGCACCTTTTTGCCGAATCAAAGGGTATTTCATCAATCCTTTCAAAACCGTTCGTTTCTCCGTTTTTGAAAATTTTCGCCGCCGCCACCAACAACGCAATTTCCGTCGGGTCGCCAACCCCCTGAAAAACCGACTTAAAACTTCGGTTTCGTTCTTCCGATTCTTCGCTGTAAATTCTGGCGTTGTTGCAAACCGCAAAACACTCGCAAAGCTGTTGTACGCTTTCAAATTCGTCGCCCCTAACCGCCCTTTTGTTTAGTGTTAAATCTCCGCTTTTGTCAAAACCCCCGCCGCTTAATTCAAAAACTTTTCGCCCCGTAAAAATTTTCCTAACCGTCATTTTGTTTTCCGTGATAGTCCCCGTTTTGTCCGAACAAATCACCGTTGCGCACCCCAGAGTTTCCACGCTGTGAAGCCGTTTTACCAAAGCGTTTTTCTTCAGCATTTTCCGCACCGCCAACGCAAGCGCAATCGTCACCGTTGCAGGCAACCCCTCGGGAATCGCCGCAATAGCAACCGTTATCCCGGTCATAAGCATTTCAAAAACGTCCTCACCCCTCAAAACCCCTGCCAGAAATACAACCACGCAAACCCCTAAACAGATTATTCCCAAAAATTTCCCCAATTCTCCTAATTTTTTCTGTAAAGGCGTTTGTTCTTCCTCAATCTCCCCCAAAAGGTTAGAAATTTTCCCCATTTGCGTCCTTAACCCCACCGCCGTGCAAACGCACCTTGCTTTTCCTTTGACGCAAATAGTCCCCATATAAGCCATATATTGCAAGTTCAAATTTTCATATTCGTTTTCTTTAAACCTTGCGAATTTTTCAACACTTTCTGCTTCTCCCGTCAAAATGGATTCGTCGCATTTGAAATTTTTACAACTTAGTATGTACCCGTCGCATGGTATTCTGTCACCCTCCTCAACTTCAAAAACGTCCCCCTCCGCAATTTCTTCACATGAAATTACGCAAAGTTTTCCGTCCCTGAAAACCTTTGCCGTGGGGGTGGTCATTTTCTCCAAGGCTTCAATGGTGTGTTCTGTCCGAAATTCCTGTATAAACCCCAGAACCGCATTTAGCACTACTATTATAATAATAGTCAAAGCGTCCCAAAATTCCCCCAACAAAGCCGAAATCACAGTTGAAAATAACAATATCATCACCATAAAATCTTTAAATTGATTGGCGAATATCTTTATACCCGATTTTTTCTTTTTGTCGTATAACTTGTTTGCGCCGTTTATGGCAATCCTGCGTTTGGCTTCCGCCGTGCTAAGTCCCACCGTCACGTCATCAGACCCTTTCAAAACGTCCTTTTCCAAAATTTCAAGCATAATAAAAATCCTTTCTTTAAATATAGTTGTCCTTGTTTAAATCTATTCGCAACCGAAGGCTTGTATGCTTTTAAAATAAAAAAAGTAGGCAATAAAAATGCCTACTGACCTAAAATTATGGGCTGAAATTGTTCGCCCTCAATCGACATGGAAATAACATTCGGCAAAAGTTCAAAATGACAAACCATCGATAACGGCTTTTTTTCGTAATCGTCTTGGGAATACGGCACAAAATAAAAATTCTTGCAGTTTTGCAAAAAGCCTATGTTTTTTGCGCTGTTGCCCAGAGCGTCGTTTGTGGAAACCCCGATAACAACGGGTTTTGCGTTGCGTAAATGACTTTTCACTGACATGGTTACGGGCGTGTCGTTTACGCCTGTGACAATTTTCGCTAAGGTGTTGGACGTGCAAGGCACAACGCACATAACGTCCAAAAGCCTTTTCGGACCGATTGGCTCCGCCCCCTCAATGGTGCAAATTACCTTTTTACCGCAAATTTCTTCCAAAATCTGTACATTTTCTTTCGCCGTCCCGAACCTGCTGTCAATCGACGCCGAGTTAAACGACATAATCGGTATAACGTCGCAACCTAAATCCACAAGCTTTTTCGCAGCCGCAAAGGCTCTGTTAAATGTGCAAAAAGAACCGCACATTCCAAATCCAACTCGCAGATTTTCAAGATTTTTCAACAAAAATCCCCCCTTTTTCTTATAAATTTTCTTCTTCTAAAATGTTCTCCACCGTCGCTCCCACAATTTCGCCTGCGGTTTTTGGGGCAACTTTTCCCGGAGTGGACGTAACAAATGCAAAACATCTTAAACGTTTAAGTGACTTTTGGCGTATTTTTAAAAACTAAACCGTCACCCGACCGATTGTACTAATAATTTCTTATTTGCATATAATTGTTCAAAACATATCGCTGTATTTGTTGATTTTAACTATTAAATTGTTCTCATTTGACTAATTGGACTTAATTCGTTCATAATTAACGCTTTTTGGAATTGAAAATTTGTCGAAAATTTCTTCCTCAAATTTAAAACGTTTAAGTTGAATTTCGCATAATCTGACATTTGAGAGCATAGCAAAGGTTACAAAACGGTAACAAAGGTGATAATTTTGTGGTCAAGTTGTATAAAAAATGAACAATAAGTATGTTCAAAACGCCATAAATGATTACAAATAGAAGATTTTATCCAAAAAAGCTTGCTATTTTCCGAAAGATATTGTATATTTTTATTGACGGAAAACGTTTGAGATGAATTAACGAAAGGCGGATATATAATTTGGTTTCACTGAAAGATATTTCCGCACGTTGTGGAGTTTCAGTCGCAACAGTCAGCAAGGCTCTCAACGACCATAAGGACGTTAGCGAAGCCACAAAACAAAAACTGTTGCAGGTCGCTAAAGAAATGGGTTATTTTCCTAATCTTCAGGCGAGGGCGCTGAAGACTAACAGAACATACAATCTGGGAGTAATGTTCCTCGATGCTGCGGATAGTGGTTTAACTCATGAATTCTTTGCCAGAATCCTCAACAGCTTCAAAACCGAAGCGGAGAAGTCCGGCTATGATATTACATTTATAAACAAGAATCTCGGTACACGACGTATGACAACATACGAACATTGTAAATACCGAAACGTGGACGGCGTGCTTATTGCCTGTACGGATTTCACCGACCCCGACGTCTACGAAGTTGTAAACGGCGATATTCCTGTTGTAACTATCGACCATATGTTTGACTGCACAACCGCTGTTTTGTCCGATAACGTGGACGGAATCCGCCAGCTTGTTGATTATGTTTACCAAAAAGGTCATAGACGTATAGGCTATGTTCAGGGAAACAAATCTGCGGTTGCGGAAAAAAGACTTGCAGGTTTTTACAGAGCTTGCAAAAACCACGGTCTGACTATTGACCCCGAACATATCCTTGCAGGTGATTACCATAAACCTGATGTTACTTACGAACTTACAAAGGAAATTTTGAAAACCAAAAACCCGCCTACCTGCATTTTTATGCCGGACGACTATTCCGCAATAGGCGGATATAACGCCATTAGAGATATGGGACTTGAAGTGGGCGAGGACGTGTCGGTTGTGGGATATGACGGAATATCTTATGCGCAGTTTCTTGCTCCGAAACTCACCACCTATAAACAGGATACGGACGCTTTGGGCAGAATCGCCGCAAAACAACTTATTCAACTTATCGAAGACCCACAATCCACCTTTAACGAAGTAATAAGCGTCGGCGGAAAACTTGTTGAGGGCGAAAGCGTTGGACAGATTTAGTCCAAACTGTTTAATTAACGGCATTTATAAAAAAATTCACATAAATGTATCTATTTAAGGAGGAAAAAGTTATGAACAAAATCAAAAGAATTCTTGCTGGTTCTCTTGCTCTTATGATGTCAGCATCAGTTATGACAGCTTGCGGCAAGGACGAAGAAGAAAAGTTTGACTGGAAAGCAGCTAACGAAGCAGCTGCTAAGGTAGGTTCTATCAAGCTCACAAAGGCAGACAGAATCACACAGACAACTGAGGGAAGCGAAGATTCCAAGAACACACTCAGAATTTACACATGGAACGATGAATTTAAGGAGAGATTCAGAGCATACTATCCTGAATACGACGCTGAAAAGTCAACAGTAGGTGGCGACGAATTCCTTAAAGACGGCACAAAGATTGTTTGGGTTACAACACCTTCAGACAACAACGCATACCAGAACAAGCTCGACGAAGACCTTGCTAAACAGGCTTCATCAGACGAAAAAATCGATATTTTCCTTATCGAAGCTGACTACGCTCTCAAGTATGTAAACGGTCCTTACACAAAACCTGTTAAGGAACTCGGACTTACAGACGCAGACCTCGGCGATATGTACGAATACACAAAGACTGTATGTACAGACGCTAACGGCGACCTCCAGGGCGTTTCATGGCAGGCTACACCGGGACTTTTCGCTTACAGACGTGATATCGCTAAGGAAGTTCTCGGAACAGACGACCCTACAGAAGTTCAGGCTCAGATTTCTGACTGGACGAAGTTTGAAGCAGTTGCTGAAAAGATGAAGGCTGCAGGCTACTTCATGCTCTCAGGTTATGATGATGCTTACAGAACATTCTCTAACAACGTTACATCTACATGGGTTAACGCTAACTACGAAATCGTAATCGACGATAACCTTATTAAGTGGGTTGAACAGACCAAGAACTTCACAGATAAGGGTTACAACAACGGTACATCACTCTGGGCTGACGAATGGGCTGCTGACCAGGGTTCAAAGGGTAAAGTATTCGGATTCTTCTACTCAACATGGGGCATCAACTTCACACTTCTCGGAAACGCTGAAGACAATGAGGGTGCTAAGGACGGTCTTTACGGTAAATACGCAGTTTGCGAAGGTCCACAGTCATACTACTGGGGCGGTACATGGATTTGTGCAGCAGACGGCACTGATAACCCAGAACTCGTTGCAGACATCATGAAGAAGCTCACATGTGACGCTGAAATCGCTGAAAAGATTACAGTTGATACACAGGACTACACAAATAACAAGACAGCTATGACTAAGCTCGCTGCTGACTTCTCATCAGAATTCCTCGGCGGACAGAACCATATCGCTTTGTTCTCTAAGACAGCTCCTACAATCGACATCAGCAACATGGGACCATACGACCAGGGTCTTAACGAATCATTCCAGGCTGCTATGAAGGAATACTTCACAGGCAACGTTAAGAGCGTTGACGACGCTGTATTGAACTTCTACAAGGCTGCTATTGAAAAGTATCCAGAACTCAAGAAGCCATCAGCAAAATAATTTATTAGATTAGTTAATTATCTGCAAAAAAATGCGGGGCGGGTGGTTTGCCCGTTCCGCTTTTTTGTTAAGTAAATTTTGTTGAAAGGTTATAGCTAATTGCTATAAAAAGGGTGACGAGATGGCTACACAAAACATAAAAAGAAAATCAATTAGCTATGCTAAGTGGGGTTATATCTTCATCATACCGTTTTTCGTTGTATTTGCTATATTTACACTCTATCCGCTGTTTTCAACATTGTACAATTCACTTTTTGAAAACTATCTGATTTTCGGTTATCAGCAGGTAGGTCCGAATTATGTCGGTCTTGATAACTTTACAGAACTGTTTTCGGCGGAAACCGAACTTATGAAATATTTCGGAAATACGTTTGTAATCTGGTTGATGGGATTTATTCCTCAGATTTTCTTCTCACTTTTATTTGCTGCTTGGTTTACTGACCTTAGATTAAAGCTCAAAACAGGTGCTTATAAAGTAATCTTCTATTTGCCAAACGTAATCATGGCTGCTGCAATGGGTATGTTGTTCTTCACAATCTTCTCAGGCGTTGGCCCTGTAAACAGCATTATCCAGAAGGTTACGGGTACAACCGAAATTTATAGATTCTTTGAACATAAATGGTCACAGCGTGGCATTATCGCTCTTATCAACTTCCTTATGTGGTTCGGTAATACAACGATTATGCTTATGGCTGCTATCAACGGTATTGACCCATCACTTTACGAATCTGCTCAAATCGACGGCGCAAGCCCAACACAGACATTCTGGAAGATTACACTTCCTCTTATTAAACCTATTCTTCTGTACGTTCTTATTACATCGCTTATCGGTGGTATCCAGATGTACGACGTACCGATGATTATTACCAAAAACGGTGAATCTGTAAACAGAACAAGTATGACGGTTGTTATGCTTCTCCAAAAACACCTCTATTCAAAGAACTATGGTATGGCAGGTGCGCTTTCGGTTATTCTGTTTATCGTTTCAACTGTTCTCAGCGTTCTCGTATTCTTTATGGTTAAAGAAAGAGAACCTAAAAAGAAAAAAGCTGTCCAGAAAGGAGTTGTTAAATAATGGGATATTCAACTGACGTTGTAGGTTCAAAAAGTAGCAGTACCTCGCTTCTTATAAGAAGAATCATATGCTATGTTGTACTTACCTTGTTTGCAATTATTGCGCTTATTCCGTTCTTTTTCCTTATTATCAATATGACCAGAGCGTCAAATGATATCAGAAAAGGTTTTTCAATTCTTCCTGGAACGTATTTGATTAAAAACTTTAAATCGGTTATGTCAAACGGCGACTGGCAGATGATGCGAAGCCTTGTAAACAGCTTGATAATTTCAGGTTTTTCAGCTTTGCTTTCTACATATTTCTCCGCTTTGACCGCCTACGCAATCCACGTTTACGATTTTAAAATCAAAAAGTTCGTGTTTGCGTTCATTCTTATGATTATGATGATTCCTACACAGGTTTCGGCTCTTGGTTTCGTAAGACTTGTAAACGATATGGGTCTTGTAAACAGCTTCATTCCGCTTATTATTCCTTCAATTGCTGCCCCTGCTACGTTCTTCTTTATGAAACAGTATATGGACAGCGCTCTTCCACTTGACATCGTGGAAGCTGCCCGAATTGACGGAAGCGGAGAGTTCAGAACGTTTAACTCCCTTATTTTGCCGATTATGAAACCGGCTATCGCTGTTCAGGCAATCTTCACTTTCGTATCAAGCTGGAATAACTACTTTATTCCTGCTCTTATCCTCGACGATAAGTATAAGAGAACCCTTCCTATCGTTATCGGTATCATCAGAAGTGCCGACTATGCTAAGTTTGACATGGGTGCGGTTTATATGGCAATCGGTATTTCAATTTTGCCTGTTGCAATCGTGTACCTCGTTCTTTCAAAGTTCATCATTCGTGGTATTGCACTCGGTGCTGTAAAGGGCTAATATTTCAAAAAATTAAGACGTTTCCGTTTTCGGAAGCGTCTTTTTTTGTTTAAATTTCGTTCAATAAGGGGCTTGCCCCGTTATTCAATGCGTACTTGTACGCATTATGGCATACCCATTCAGTACGTTTCGTATACGAACCGTTGGGATTGTATCCCTCTACTGAATGGTAAATGGAACCCACCACCTTAGAGGTATCTGACGGTACGTCAGATATGACATACTTGCCTTAGTTATTTTCCAAAAAATCTATAACCTCATCAAGGCTGTCAAGCCGTGCCACCAAAAGCTTTTTCGTGTCCTCGTCAGGCTCGGAAAGGTCTGGTATCATAATCGGCTTGCAACCTGCACGGTGCGCCGCCAAAATCCCGTTTGGACTGTCCTCCAACGCAACGCACTCGCACGGCTCAAGGGATAATTCCTCGCAGGCTTTCAGGTAAATGTCAGGTTGCGGTTTGCCGTTTTCCACCATTGAACCGCAAATAATTTTGTCAAAATCCCCAAAAATTCCGATTTTGTTTAGGTACATTGTCGTCCTCGCAAGGTCGGTGGCGGTGGCTACGGCGATTTTGTACCGCCTGCTTTTCAAAAACGCCAAAAGTTCGACCAACCCCGACTTAACTTCAATCCCATTTTCCAAAATGTATGCGTTCATCAGCTCAATTCTTTTTGCACGAACACTCCGATAGTCAAAATTCTCACCAAATTTCGCCCTCAACTTCGGCTCGGCGTACTTAGCCGCCAAACTCCGAATCCCCAAAACGTCCTCATGAGTCATTTCAAACCCGTGAAGTCGGGCAGACTCCTGCCAAAATCGGCTCAAAAGCTTCTCGGTGTCAATCATCAACCCGTCCATGTCAAAAATAATTCCTTTTATCATTAAAAACTTCCTCACTTAATTATATTTTGTAAAACGAAAGTAAAGTTTTAAGCTATAAAATAGAGATAAATCGTAAATTAGAAAAGATTTTTAGTTTGTTATACTTCTTATTAAACTTCTCCTTGAACCGCACTTTTACTCCCTTTAGCTAAAACACTTTCGTGATTTTTCAAAACCCCAACCTTATTCCAAATCAATAACATACAAAAAAATAACGTAATAACGCCATAAATCAATTTTGCGTATTGTAGACTTGATTAGCAAAATATCACTCCAAACGAAATTTTTGTAATCAGGTACTTTATTCTTCCAACTCATCGTTATACGGTTTTCTTGTATGGATAACCATATCTTTACGGCACGAGCCAAATTCCATGTAGTTTTGTTTGGCTTGGGATAAGCTAACGCCATTACAACCGCATACTTCGTCCCAATCATCGTACGCTATTGGGTCATCTTCCCAAAAACAAACAGGGCAAATATCGTAATTACCGCTAGGTTTTTCTTCAAAAGTAAAACACCCACAGCATGGACACTTGTATTTTTTCATGCGCTCACTCCCCATTAAATCATAGTGCGTAACTGTTGGGCATATTCCAAATCATCAAACAATATGCGCCATGATAATTGTATAACTTGATTAGTTTGCTATTATTCTTTTGTAAATTCTAAACTCTAGTTATTATCATAGTTACAAATAGAGCAACTTTTGTTCAAATTATTTACACAAATCAATAATATCTATTTAGTTTTAAGCTATCCTAACTTTGCCACTTCATATTTTAAATATGTGGATTTTATCTGCATTTGACAGCAGAATTTCCTTGTCCATTAACTAAAGCACTTAAATAAAAAGTTCGTTCACCGAATTTTAACTTAACTATCCATAAATCGTCAATAAAACCAAGTCTTTATCGCCTTTGTGAATTATGCAAGGGATAATTTTTTGTGTAATCTGTAAAAATTCTTGTAGTCTTTTCACCCGAACTGATGTTCATTCCGCAACACAACTGCGAATTTTAGCTTTTCATTCTGACTGATTCTTTAACAACCTATTTTTCGCAAAACGCCCAGCCATAAACTGACGGGTTCATGAAGAATTTATAATATATTCACAAATAGGTGTTTCTGCGGTTTTCGGCAGAAATCGCCCAAACGTAAACCCTTTGGCTTTACGTTTATTTTACCATATTTCAAAACTTTTTGCAACTATAACAACCGCAATCATCAGCGATAACACAAATAAATACGCATTTCATTTTCAGAAATTTCGACTTTTTTCACAATGTATCCAACAATTGCTTTTTTTGCAGAGCAGGGAAGTGGCGAAAAATTCTCCGCCAAATCTTTTAAATTTTCAAAATTGCAAGACGATTTACTTTGAATTTCCGCTACTTTTTTCTCTAAAAGTAAATTTTTTTTGCCAATTTCTCTTAAAGATTCAACGAGAAAACCAACTTCTTCACCGTTGCAGGCGGCTATTTCTTCCTGAATTTTCTTTGCCTTGCACCTTAAATTTGCCAGTTCGCACCTTAACATTGCTTCTTCTGTGCAATCCTTTGCTTCCCGTTTAATGCAAGAATGAGATATTAACCATAATTTAACATAATGTTCAACTATTTCTTCCAATAAATCGGCTCTGACTAACCCCACTTTGCTATCGCAACTCCCGATTTTTCGCTGTCTGCAATAAAAATATGTATAGCCATTTCCGCTTGTTGTTGTGTATTTATATCCGCAATGTGAACAAAAAATCAAACCGCTTAAATAAGTTTTCTGTCCGCTTTTTTGTACTTTTGCCATGTTATTGCGTCTTGACTTTTCCACGGCACTAAGCCACATTTCGCTTGAAATAACCCCCAAATGCCCCCCAACCGTAATGTGTTCACCTCTAAAATCAGCAAATTTTGAGTGTTTTCTTTGTCCTTTGTCGCCGTAGCAAACGCACCCGAAACCCGACATAAAATCCTCCGCCGACGACGTAACAACAGCACCCTCTGACATAAAAAATTCATAAACTCTGTAATCCGACTTAACATAAAACGGGTTTCTAATAACCCTCAACAGGGTGTTCGCCGACCATTTTCCACCTGCTTTTGTGAGAATATTTCGGCGGTTTAGTTCTCTGCAAACACCGTTAGCAGACAAATCTTGTATTATGTACAAATTGTAAATTTCCTCCAAGACTTTTGCTTCCAAATCTATAATTTCATATCCGCTGGTGCTTTTTCCACAAATTTTAATGGAAACTTTTTTGTACCCATACGGTGCGCAACCCCCAAGATAAAAGCCTTTTTCCCCACGGGAATAATAATTATCTCTGATTCTGCTACGAATATTTTTACGTTCCATTTCTGCAAACATAATTAACATTTTCATAATAATTACGCCCATTTCACTTCGGCTGGAGAAATTTTCCGTGCAGGAAATCAACTCAACGTCAGACTTTTCCAAATCTTCAAGAAGCAAAACAAAATGCAACAGGGAACGGCTGATTCTGTCAAGTTTGTACGTTATCACCCGTTCAATATGCCCGTTTTTGCACATTCTAACCAATCTTTGGTATTCTGGGCGATTTTGAGTGCCACCGGAATAGCCTTTGTCGGTAAAAATTTCAAATTTTTCTCCCTGCAAAAGCCTTTGTTTACAAAAATCAATCTGGGTTTCAATGCTGATTGAATCCACTTTGTCTACAGATTGACGTGTATAAATCGCTGTCATTTTTCCTCCAAAATTAAATCTAAACGTTATGTAAATATTTAGCTAACAAAAGATATCAAAATTTAATCAATTCTTGTAATTCCGCCAAAATACGAAATTTTCCAACACAATTTTCATTGACAACACCGCCTAAAAAATATATAATATTCTTAAAGGAACAAAAAAGAAAGATGGTAAAAATATGCCCTATAAAAACGAACCAACCCTACAGGAGCTAATCGCCGACAGCATAGAAAAAAAGAAAGCCGTCAAAGTCAAAGTTACTAGGGTGAACAAAAAAGAAAACACACGGAATTTCGATTTGCCCCCAAAAGAACGGGAAATCGGCGAAGAATTTGTTGACCGCTCCGCATTTCGTAATTCTCAAAATGCGCCTTATAATGCCGAAACCCAGCTTGACCCCGAATTTTTACGCAGTTTAAGGGAAAATTTCGGAAATTCTTCTTCCGCAAAAACCTCAAAAAAAGAGTTTAAACTGAATATTCCGCCCGAAAAATACCAATCAGAGTATAAATCTTTCGGGACTAACCAAGCTTTAACTTCTAACAGCAAAAATGAACAAAAGGAAAAACTTATGAAAAATAAATATGAATACACCCAAGAAGATAACGACGAAATTTACGATGATTACCCCGACGAAATTCTTCCGAAGAAAAAGAAAAAACACCATTTTTTTGCGAAATTTTTGGCTCTGATTCTTGTTTTATTGCTGGTTGCGGGCGGTTTTGTTTACTTCAAAATCGACAATTATGCTTCGCTTTTGAATTTCACACCCGACGACGACCGACTGGAAATCGCAAATACCGTGTCCGACGACAATGTTTTTAACGTTTTGCTTGTTGGAACAGACGCACGACAGGACGGCAGAAACGGACTTTCGGATTCCATGATACTGGTTTCGATAAATAAAACAACAAAACAAATTGTCATGACATCGTTCATGCGTGATATTAACGTCCAAATTCCGGGAACGGACGCCGAAACATGGCACAAACTTAACTGGGCGCACTCCCACGGCGGTGCAGAGCTTCTTATGGATACTTTGGAATTTAATTTCGGTGTGCAAATTGACTATTATGCCAAAGTGGATTTTGTCGCTTTTGCACAAATTATCGACAGTGTGGGCGGACTTGACATTGAAATAACCCAAGCCGAAGCCACCGCCATGCAAGACCCAATGCGTGAACAAAACCGAATTTTGGGCAACGAATACGGCACAGATTATTTATATGAGGCGGGAACCTACCATATGAATGGCAACCAAGCCCTCGCTTATTCACGAATCCGTAAAAAAGTGGGCGACGATTTTGCCCGAACAGACCGCCAACGTCAGGTTTTGACGCTTATTTCCGACAAAGTTAAAGATATGAAATTGACAGAACTTGACAAGTTTATTCAGGACGTTCTCCCGAAAATCACTACAAATATGGACAAAAGCACCGTCAAAAGCCTTATTTTCTCCATGCCGTTGTGCCTTAACTACGAAAAATCCAGCCAACGTGTGCCTTTTGGCGACAACAAAGAAAGCTGGGACTACGCAAGCACCGCCGACGGCTCGGTAATTCAGGTGGATTTCGAGCAAAACCGTCAATTTTTGCTTGACACAATCTACCGAAAATAGTTTTGCACCCGTTACCCTCGGCGGAAGCGACAATGCCCAAATAACTTTCACGCCCGATTTTTTCGCAAAATCAAAATCCACTCCCCCCGGACGTGAAGCAAGGTCGATTATCAAAACGTCTTTTTTAACCTTTGCTAAAACGTTTTTGTCAATTACCAAATAGGGAACTGTGTTAATAATCAAGTCATAATCTCGCGGGTTTTCCAAAGCCTGCGAGGTTTTTTTCGCCTTGATTTGCATTGCTTCGCAAAGAGCCAAATCCCCGATTTTTCGGGCAGTTGCACAAACATCTGCTCCCACGTCGGCGAAAAGTTTTGCCACAATTTTTCCCACCCTGCCATAACCTACAACAAGCGTGCGCACACCCCGAACCGTCGTTGCCAATTCTTCCATTGCCACCTGCAACGCCCCCTCTGCCGTGGGAACGCAGTTTTTAATGGCAAAATCCTCTCTGTTTGCATACTCTAAAACCCTGCACTTTGTTTCAAAAAGTTCTCTGACCTGTGAGGAGAATTTTCCGCCCAAAATAAGTCCGCTGTTTTTGACAAACTTTAAAATCTCGTTAAGCGAAATTTTATAATTACATAACGGCGTATTCAAATTTTCACCGTCAACCGACGCAACAACAGGCAAAACAACCACGTCAAAATAGTTTTCTTTCGGTGCTTCAACTGTTTTTTCTCCCAAAGCAAACTTAGCGACTTCAAATTTTTTCCCCAAATACTCCGCCGCAAACACCTGCCGTAAATCTCCGCCTGCCACCAGAATACGCTTGCTGCCCATAACCCAGACCCCCTATCCGTTGATATTTCAGTATATGACTGAAAAAGTTATGTTGTGCAGACGAAGTTTTGTTAATAAAACAGTTACGCAAAATTTATACAAAGTTTAATTACACCCCAACCTGCCCACCGCCCAAGTGGGGTTTTCGGGCAAAATTTAACCCCACCTGACCTTTAAAACAAAGACCAAGTGGGGGTTATTTTAAAACTTTTTTTCCTAATCAGTCAGCCAAAGGGTAAACTTTTTCAGGAATTTTTTGGTAAATAGAAGTCGTCGCAGGCAGTATATCCAAGTATCCGCCACAGGTGTCAACGCCGTTTGACGTCCAAGCAAAAACTCCGTCCCAACTGTTTTCCAACGCCATGTTGTACTTTTCTTCAAGGGTTTCGTCACCCTCGTCAAGGCAGGCACATTCGCCGATTACGCACGGAATCGAATCGTCCAACCCAAACTCCGACGGACTTTTCTCAAATGGGAACCCATACCATTGCTTCTGCCAGTAATAATAGTGCGGTGAGTTAAAATCTATGTACGAATTTTCGTTTTTCGACAGAAAATACAGGTATTCCTTGCTGGCCATGTTGCCCTGATGTGTAATCGAATTGTACTTAATCATGCCGAATCCAACCGTTACAAGCACGTCCGAATTTTCGTGAATCCCCGCCGATGCACGGGCAAAATAATTAGACAAATTGTCCCAATCGATTTTTCCGCACTCCTCGTTTTCGTAAACCCAGTCAGGCTCGTTCATTAAATCAATGCTCCACAAATAGTCGTTGGCGTCGTACCTTTTCGCAAACGGAATAACATAACCGTTCACAAATTGGTCAATTTTTTCGCTGTCGCAAATCATTGCCCGCCAACTTTCATAACCCTCGTTTGTGTCCTTAAAATGGTCAAACGAAAGCATTGTCGCCATAATGTAAATTTCGTGTTTTGCCGCCAATTCAAACAACCTGTCTACGTCTTTCCAATGCTGGTCGGTAACACAGTCAAAACTTCCGTCCTCTTTAAGTTTAACCCCGACCATCCCGTTACAGTTAAACCAAATTCTGGTTGCATTAACTCCCGCCGCTTTTAAATTTGCAAAATGGCTGTCCCAAAATGCCACGTCAAAACTTCCGCCGAAATCGTTCCAGTTGTCCCACGGCGTGTTTACCGAGTTAAACCAAATTTCTTCGCCCTTAACTGTAAATTTTCCGTTTTCGATAACCACCTTTGCGTCCGTCTGGGGATTTTCAAAAGGCAAATCGTAATAACCGCCCACCGTACTGCCGGAGTTGGTTTGCTCATTTTGTCCTACAGTTGTGTTTACACTTGATTCATCGTTTGAACACGCTGTAGTAAAAATCATCATTAAAGCAAGTCCGCTTGCAAGTATTCTTTTAAACTTCATAAAAGCCGTCCTTTCTGAATTTTGTAACTTAAAGGTTCTAAAACCCTACTTAATGAACATATCACAATTTTTAAGAAATGTCAATGTTTTTTGTGAAATTTCATTGACAATTTTCTGAAAATATGTTATAATACTTAATACCATATTTAATTTGAAAAGGAGATTTTATCATGAAAAAACTTTTGGCAATGACTTTGGCTGCCCTTATGGCACTTTCAATGGTCGCTTGTAACGAAAATGACAACGACGACGAGGACGAAAAGGATAGTTCTTCAGTTGTAGACAGCGCCGACAAGGACGATTCTTCAAAAGAAGATGATTCTTCAAAGGAAGATGATTCATCAAAGGAAGATGATTCTTCAAAAGAGGACGATTCTTCTAAGGAAGAAATCGACGATAACGTACACGCTGCTACACCTAGCAGTTTGCCACAGGGTACTATCAACGACGGCGTTATCACAGCAGGAAACCTTTCTCTCAGAGTTGACAACACATGGTCTGCACAGGAAATCAACGGAGGCGTTTACTTCGTTCCGTCTGACTATCTCGTAACGGGCAACAATCTTAATATCATCATCACCCAAAAAGACGACTCAATCAGCCTTATTACAAAGGACGTAATGGAACAGGCATATGCTACAATGTACGAGGGTGTTGAAATCACAACCTTTGAACACACTAAGATTACAGGTTGCGAAGCTGTTGTAATCGAACTCACATACGACGTGTACACACTTGCACAGATTATGATTACGGGCGAAACAGAAAGCTATGTTATCACTTTCACAGGCGGTTCTGAAATGTTCGTTGACCTTGACGAAGTTGTTAATAGCATTACACTTAGATAATTTTTGCAAAAACTTCAAAAGCACTCTTTCGGGGGTGCTTTTTTGTTTGCCCGCCACTTGACAATTCAGCTAAAATAGTGTATACTATTAAATTGGATTGGTATTTAAAAAATACAACTAAATTTGAAAGGAAAATTAAAAATGTCACTAAAAAAACGCTTAGTTGCAGGCTGTCTTGCTCTTACAATGGTATTTTCAATGGCAGGCTGTACAAATAAAACAGGCTATATTATGAAAGCTGACGGCGAAGAAATCCAGAGTGGCGTGTATATCAGCCTTATGTTGTCCGAATACACCACCCAGCTTTACACACTTTACTATTCAGGTCAGACCCTTTCGGACAAGTTTGAAGACCAGATGTTGGGCGACCAAAAACTTAGCGAATATCTTGAAAATTACGCTTATGAAACCTGCCTTGACATGGTTGCTACCGAGAAAAAATGTAAAGAATTAGGAATCAAACTTTCTGACGAAGAAAAGAAAGAGGTTAATTCCACCGTCAATAGCGCATGGGATTCAAACGGCGATTATTACGAAGAAATGGGAATTTCTAAAGAATCTCTTAAACGAATCCAGACTTATTCAAAACTTTCGGAAAAACTCTTTGAGGGACTTTACTACGAGGGCGGAGTTTCTGCCGTCAGCGACGACGAAATCAACACCTACGTTAAGGAAAATCTTTTGAGATATAAGCAGATTTATATTGCTATCGACGACGACGATAAGGACGCAGCAAAGGAAACCGCCGATAAGTATATGAAACTTGCTGATGAAGGCAAGACAATGGACGAGCTTATCGAAGCTTATGAGAAAGAAACCGAGGAATCCGACGACGATAAGGATAAAGATACAACAGACGACAATTCTTCGGAAACCGATAGTTCTTCGGAAACTGATAGTTCTTCTGAAACCGATAGTTCTTCGGAAACTGATAGTTCTTCGGAAACTGACAGTTCTTCGGAAACCGATAGTTCTTCGGAAACTGATAGTTCTTCTGAAACCGATAGTTCTTCCGAAACCGATAGTTCTTCCGAAACTGACGCTGACGACGAGGACGAAGAGGAGAAAACTCCCGCCGAAATCGAAAGCGAAAAGTACCCTAACGAGTACGTTCGTGACGTGAACAGCTACGAGGATAACGAGTATATTGACTTTATTTCCGACCTTGAAATCGACAAAATTTCCCTCTATAACGATGACGACGGCTATTACATCATCGAACGCCTTGATATGTCCGAAAGAACCGAATTTGCGTCGGCAAACCGTGAAAGCCTTATTCAGGCAATGAAAACAGACGATTTTGAAACCCTTATCGACGAAGTTATCAAAACAATTTCAATCGAAAAGAACGAAAAATCCTTTGAAAAATATAACTCAATCGACGTTTACGAACGCCAGAACGAATGGTACGAAAAAAATTCAGACTAAGATTAAAACAAAAAACCTGACGAAGCAAATTCGTCAGGTTTTTTTCATAGATTCCGTAGATTAAAGGTCAACTTTTTTGCCCTCTGCAACGTCGTTGATAACGTAATAAGCACAGCCGTCCTCTGGTTTGATGTAAATTTGAACCTTTTTGATGGCTTTTTTGTTTCCGCCTGCCTTGTAATCGGCTTTCACCTTTTCGATGACGTCGCTTGCAAGGACGCTTTTTCCGCCAAATTCTACGAAAATTTCTTCCTTAACTTTCGTTGTGGCGTTCTTTACGGCTTCGCTTGCTGCTTTTGTTGCTTTTTCAACCTTTGGTTTGGCGGTTTTCACAGCCTTTTCAGCCACTTCTTCAGCCTTTTTTGTTGTTTTTTTCGCAACTTCTTTTACTTTTTCAACGGTTTCTTTCTTAACTGCCATTTCTTAGCCCTCCTGTCAGTCTTTGTCAACTTTGGCTTTCAAAGTTTTTCCTGCCTTGAAAATCGGCGTTTTCTTTGCTTTTGAAACAATGTTTGCGCCTTTTTTCGGGTTGTAAACTGTTCTTTCGGCTCTTTGACGGACGCTGAAAACTCCAAAATGAGCCACCACAACTTTTTCGCCCTTTTCTAAGGTTTCCGAAATGGTGTCAAAAACGTCAAAAATAATTTTTTCCGCTTCTTTTTTCGAGTATCCTTTTTCTGCCACAGCCGAAATCAATTCTGCCTTTGTCATAAAAATCCGTCCTCTCATGATTTACTGCCTAAATTATATCGCTATTTTTATAAAAAGTCAAACATTTTGGCAAAATTTTTATGAATAAATCAAATATTTGTGTAAGTTTACAGTTCATAACCACTTATACGCAATTTTTTTGGGAATTTTTTCTACACTAATCCGACTTTTTTCTCAAATTTCTTTTTAACTTGTAATAACGTCAATTTTTAAACCCAAACCCGCCATTTTTAAGGCTTTTTTCTGTAATTTCATACCAAATTCTGTCCTCAAAACCAATTTTTTCTCATGAACTTATCCAATTAGCTCCACTTTTGCCCCATTTAACTCAACTAATTCGTGATATTTTTAACTATCCCCCACCATTTAGCACATTTCGACCAACCGCCCGTAACATTCCACCACATTTCACCCCACCAACAACCAAAGTCACCCCACTACAGCAAAGCTACAGTTAAAACATTTAAACAATAACCAACTATTCTAAATTATATCCTCACGTCAAACTTAAAATTCCATTATCCCATAAATAATTGAATCAACCCCACTTTTGCGCCATTTAGCTTAACTAATCCGTGATATTTTTAACTATCCCCACCATTTAGCACGTTTCGACCAACCGCCCGCAACGTTCCATACTATTTAGTCCCATTTCTTCACCACACCGACCACTCTTTTACTCCTCACAGCTAAGAAGCCACCCCAAAATGGCGGCAGAAAAACAGTTAAAACACTTATCCTTAATCTTTGGCTTAGCACACTCCGTTTTTCAACACGCCTAAACCCATACTATTAAATAGTACACAAAAAGGGAATCGCACCGCAACTCCCATTCCGCCCAACCGCCCGCAACGTTCCACACCGTTTTGCCCAGCCAACAACCAACGCCATCCCCTCACCCCTAAAAAAACCACTTCACAACGGCGACGAAAAAACAGCTAAAACATTTAACCTTAATCTTTGGCTTAGCATACTCTATTTTTCAACCCCCCAAAAACCATACCTCATTTATAATAGTACACAAAAAAGGTAATCGCACCGTAATTCCCATTTCGCCTAACTAACCGCCTACGTCCAACTCCAAAACCTTTGACTATAGGTATAAGCCTTAGTCAAAACATTTAACTACTATGTTTCAAAAATCCTATTTAGAATTTTTCCAACACAACGATAAATCGCACCACGCTCTGCCACTTTTAACTCATCTATTTCATGCCTTTACTCTGCATTATCTCATTTCGCCCCACTCTACCTATTAACCACCCACTCACTTATGTTCCGCCCAACCGTCCGCAACGTTCCACACCGTTTCACCCCACCAACAACCAACGCTCCCACCTCACTCCCAACCCCACCTAACCACGACGGCAAAAAATAGTTAAAACATTTAGCCTTAATCTTCGCTTTAGCACACTCCGTTTTTCAACACACCCAAAACCATACCACATTTAAATAGTACAAAAAAAGGGAATCGCACCGCAACTCCCGTTCTAGTTTTTTTTACCCAAAAATATCCCGATTTTTCCGCTTGTACTCCCAAAATTAACGCACATTTTTCACCACTTAGCACCACTTTGGCACTTAACTGCCCACTCATACCCATACCACCCCACCGACCGTCCGCAACGTTCCACACCGTTTTGCCCAACCAACAACCAACGCTCCCACCTCACTCCCAACCCCACCTAACCACGACGGCGGAGAACAGTTAAAACATTTATCCTTAATCTTAGGCTTAGCACACTCCTTTTTTCAACACACTCAAAACCATACCACATTTAAATAGTACACAAAAGGGAATTGCTCCGCAACTCCCATTTCGCCCAACCGCCCGTAACGTTCCACACCGTTTTGCCCAACCAACAACCAACGCTCCCACCTCACTCCCAACCCCACCTAACCACGACGGCGGAGAACAGTTAAAACATTTAGCCTTAACCTTTGGCTTAGCATACTCTATTTTTCAACACGCCTAACCATACTATTAAATAGTACACAAAAAGGGAATCGCACCCCAACTCCCATTTCGCCTAACTAACCGCCCACGTCCAACTCCAAAACCTTTGACTATAGGTATAAGCCTTAGTCAAAACATTTAACTACTATGTTTCAAAAATCCTATTTAGAATTTTTCCAACACAACGATAAATCGCACCACGCTCTGCCACTTTTAACTCATCTATTTCATGCCTTTACTCTGCATTATCTCATTTCGCCCCACTCTACCTATTAACCACCCACTCACTTATGTTCCGCCCAACCGCCCGTAACATTCCACACCGTTTTGCCCAACCAACAACCAACGCTCCCACCTCACCCCCCTCAAACGCAGCTCACCACGACGGCGGAGAACAGTTAAAACATTTATCCTTAATCTTTGGCTTAGCACACTCCGTTTTTCAACACCCACAAACCCATACCTCATTTATAATAGTACACAAAAAGGAAATCGCACTTCAACCCCCGTTCCGCCTAACTAACCGCCCACGTCCAACTCATAAACTCCTGACCATAGGAACAAAGTCACAGTTAAAACTTTTACTAATAGCTAACTTTTCTAAATTATATCCTCACGTCAAACTTAAAATTCCATTTTTATAAGATTATGGAATCAACAACACTTTTGCCCTAATTAACTCAACTAATCCGTAATATTTTTAACTATTCCCCCGTTCCGCCCAACTGCCCGCAACGTTCCACACCATTTCACCCCACCAACCTCCAAACCTACCCCTCACCACCCCCAAAAAAAACACCTCACCACGACGACGGAGAACAGTTAAAATATTTAAGCTTAATCTACACTTTAGCACACTCTTTTTTTTCAACACGGCTAAACCCATACTATTAAATAGTACAAAAAAGGGAATCGCTCCGTAACTCTTTTTCTAGCTTTTTCCTAACCAGAAATATGCCGATTTTTTTCGCTTGCATTCCCAAAATTAACGCACATTTTTCACCACTTAATCCATTTTGCAACCCTAAATCCAATCAACCACCAAGAGATATACTATTTAAAATGAAATAACTCAAAAACCCAACCGCTGATTTTGTCCTGTTGACATTTGCAACGAGATTGTGTTATAATAAGTTCAAAGGTAATGAAAATTTCCACCTTAAAAATCGATAGTCAATAGCAAGACGAAAATAAACAAAATATATATAATAAGTCTATCATACGAACACAATACGATTATAAAATAAACATATAAAATTTACAAATATGGAGGAATTATATTGAAACTGCTCTTTGTAGGAGATGTTGTAGGGAAATCCGGTTGCGATTTTCTGCAATCGAAAATCGGCGAAATTAAAAAGCGAAACAATATTGACATAGTTGTCGTCAATGGCGAAAACTCCGCTCAGGGCAACGGAATAACCCGCAAAAGTCTTGAAATGCTGATAAACGCGGGGGTTGACGTGGTTACAACAGGGAATCATTCGTTCAAAAGACGTGAAAGCGTGGAAATTTTTGACGAATTTGACTACCTTATTCGCCCGGCAAACTATCCTGACGGCGTAATCGGAAAAGGCGTTTGTACTTTAGATTTTGGTGCATTTAGCGTTGCTGTTGTGAATCTTCAGGGCGTTGTATTTTCAGAACCGTTACAAAACCCTTTTGAAATCATTGATGATATTTTACAGAAAATTCAAACAAAGAACATATTTGTTGACATTCACGCAGAAGCAACGGCGGAAAAAAAGGCTCTGGGACATTATCTTGCAGGACGTGCAACAGCTGTTTTAGGAACACACACCCACGTTCAGACGGCTGACGAAGCTATCTTAGCCAACCACACCGCCTACATTACCGACGTTGGAATGACCGGTCCTGAAATGTCCGTTTTGGGCGTTGACATCAAACCCGCCATTGACAAACAGCGTTTTCACTATCCAGTACGATTTGTTGAAAGCCCAAATCCGTGTTTCCTTAACGGAGTTATCGTCGAATTTGATGAAAAATTAGGCAAATCCACCAAAATTGAAAGGATAATTGAGAGATAATTAACAAAAATTACGACTAACCCTTTGAAAATTGTAAAATACTATTGCAAAAATTGTAAATCTTTGTTATAATAAATAAAACATTGCAACAAATATTTGATACCATAACGACGTATCGTAACAATTAGGAAAGGGTTTTGTAATGGAAATTTTAAAAGTTTCATCAAGGTCTGTGCCGAACATGGTCGCAGGCGCAATCGCAGGCGTGATTCGTGACAGCGGAGCGGTCGAGGTTCAAGCTGTTGGCGCAGGCGCAACCAATCAGGCGGTAAAATCGGTTGCAATTGCCAGAGGATATCTTGCGCAGGTTGGAATCGACATGATTTGCGTGCCGGCGTTTGCAAATGTTGTCATTGACGGCGAAAGCAGAACGGCTATTAAGCTTATTTGTGAACAAAGATAGTTGCACAAAATGAAACCTCGCTTAGCCGAGGTTTTGTTTTTCAAAATCAAATTTTAATCTTGAATATCCCTAAACTACGACATATAGCGTCTTTTCGTCGGGTTCTGACAAAGCGTCATAATCTTCTTGTGAAATTTTTACAATGCGTGAAATGTCACTACTTATGACAAATTCTCCGCTGAGATAATCGGCAACTGCCTTTTCAACTTTTTCTTTGGCTATGCTGTCAAATTTTGCCGAAAAATCTGCAATTGACGATTCAATTTGGCTTAATAAGCTTTCAGAAACTTCAGCTGAAACATATTTTGAATTTTCGTCGCCGCATACTTCAACTTCTCCGCCGTCTATAAGAATTTTAACATCATTTGCTTCGTCAATTGCCTTTAAAGTCAGCTTTAACGAGCCACCTACGGCGGTGAAATTTTCGGAAATCTGCCAAGTCAGAGTCACGGATTTTTCGTCGTATTCTTTTCTCAATGCCTGAATAGAAAGGGTATTTTCGCTGTTTACCCCCTCAATCACGAACCCGAACTCCGACAAGTCGTGTTCGCCGTAAAAACGGTTTAATTTAATCAGAACGGTGTCGGCGTTTTTCTCACCCTGTCGCAAAAGCGACCTGATTGGGGAAGTGTTTAAATCCTTGTCTTTTGCATAAATTGTAATAAAATCACTCATAAAAATTCTCCTTTAGTTTAATTTAATTTTACATTTGTAGTTCCTTTGAAAACTTGATTTTTTCTCACCTAAAAATCTGACTTTCACAAAGGGAGTAAAAACATCAAAAAAGTTGCACGAATCCATGCAACTTTGAAGAAAATTTATTTTAACTTTGTATATCTGCACAATTTCACTTTGTAAAATTTAGCTAAAATCACCAAATTTTTACCTGACAATTTAAATCGCTATTTTATAAATAACCTAAAACTAAAATGAAAGACGTGGTACATATGAAAAAGAAAAATAATCGTTCATCAGGCGTGATAATGCACATTTCCAGTCTGCCGTCACCGTATGGAATCGGACGAATGGGCAAAGAAGCCTATGAATTTGTAGATTGGCTTGAAAGTGCGGGGCAAAAAGTTTGGCAAATTCTGCCGCTTTCTCCAACAAGTTTCGGCGATTCACCCTACCAAAGTTTTTCGGTTAATGCGGGAAATCCCTATTTTATCGACCTTGACACCCTTATTGAGGAAGGTTTTTTAACTAAGACTGATGTGGAAAAATACGACTGGGGAAGCGATTCTTCAAACGTTGATTATGAAAAAATATTTAATAATACTTTTCCACTTTTGAAACAAGCATATAAGAATTTTATCCAAAAAGGAAATATCTCCCGGTTTAAAAGTTTTAAAAAGGAGAACTCTTGGACGAAAAATTACGGCTTGTTTATGGCGCTGAAAAGTCAACATAATGGCGCTTCGTGGGATAAATGGGAAAAAGAACTGGCTTTTTGCGAAGAAAAAGCTATGGAAAACGCCGAAAAAACCCTTTGTGACGAGATAGATTTTTACGCATTTTTGCAATATGAATTTTATAAACAATGGTCGGCGCTGAAACAATATGCTAACGAAAAAGGAATCCAAATTCTAGGCGATATTCCAATCTATGTCGCATATGATAGCGTAGAAGTGTGGACAAAACCTGAACTTTTTTACCTTGATTCGTTAAAAA
The DNA here is from genome assembly GCA_964480525.1 of uncultured Ruminococcus sp. GTDB lineage: Bacteria > Bacillota > Clostridia > Oscillospirales > Ruminococcaceae > JAAZZIT01. The sequence goes on along the minus strand of CAYZOV010000006.1, from coordinate 21,570 downwards.
GACCTGTCGAAGTGGCTGGTTGTCCGCCTGACTGTTTTTCGCCGTTGGGTCAACTTTGGGGCAACCCGCTTTACGACTGGCCATACCACGAATTTACGGGTTATGAATTTTGGCTTGACCGTATCAAGGCGGCGCAAAAGCTGTACGACATTATCAGAATCGACCATTTTAGGGGGTTTGACAGCTTTTATGCAATTCCGTTCGGCAGTCCCGACGCCGTAAACGGCAGGTGGGTTAAGGGCGTGGGTTACGACCTTTTCAAAACCGTAAAAATGGAACTTGGCGACGTGAATATTATCGCCGAAGATTTGGGATTTATCACCAAATCCGTTGAAAAACTTTTGAAAAAATGCGGTTTTCCCGGCATGAAAGTGCTTGAATTTGGCTTCGATTCAACCGCAAAAAGTCCGTATTTGCCACACAATTTCCAAAATTCCAACTGCGTTTGCTATACGGGAACTCACGACAACGACACGGTGGTAGGCTGGGCAAAATCTTTGAAAGGCAAAGAATTAAATTTCTGTAAACAATATCTTAACGTTAAAACCCGAAAAGGCATTTGCGAGGGTATGATTCGCCTTGCTTGGAGTAGCGTTTCCGACTTGGCAATTGCTCAAATTCAAGACGTTTTGGAGCTTGGCTCTGCTTCACGAATGAATATACCGTCTACAATTGGAACAAACTGGAAATTCAGAGTAACTCCCGACGCCTTAACCCCTGAAATTGCTGAAAAACTCAAACATTTAACTCAATTGTATAATCGTTAACGGCGTAATTTCTAGTTAAATAAGCTGTAACTCTAACGCGTACCAAAGTTTACAAAACCGTAAACTTTAACTTTGATTTTGCGACAATTCAACTAAGAAAACAATAAAAGCATACTCACTTTTAATGGGTGAGTATGCTTTTTGTTTACTGAAAATTCACGAAATTTTATTTGTGTATGTCGATTTTGTCCGAAGAATTATCCGTGTCAAGGTTTTCCAACGCAAAATTCAGACATTGTATTATCAACTGGTTCAGCGACAAATTGTTTTCGTATGCCAACCTGTCCAATTCGCTTACCAATTCTTCGGGCAATCGAAATGTCTTGCTAACTGTATTATATCCTTTTTGAATTTTCCACATAAATTACACGCTCCTTTATTTAATTATGCAATTTTTTCTGTGAAAAATATACAATTACTTTGCATTACTTTTGTATTACATAACTATTGCAAAAATGCTGTTAGTATGGTACAATAATTATGCAAAGAAATTGCAAATAAATTCTAGGAGAGTGATTTAATGGATAATCAGAATCAAAATCAAAACCCTGTCAGCGGTTGTTCCGTAACTTCAATGGTTTTGGGAATTGTAGCTCTAGTTTCAGGCTGTTATTATTACGTTTCTATTCCGTGCGCCGTTGTTGGTATTATTCTGGCGGCGGTCGGAATCAAAAGCGGAAAAGGCGGTAAAGGTATGGGCATTGCGGGACTTGTTTGTTCAATTGTCAGCCTTGTCCCTGCGATAATCACTATCGCTACAGGCGCTGCAATTCTTGACGCACTAAGTATTTTTTAATATTTTATGACGTTAAAAACGAAAAAAATTTTAGCAGAGCTGACAGCGTTATTTGTCCCGTTGTTCGCTCTGCTGATTTTTTTGCTTAAAGATTCTTTAATTAACCTAAGTTTTAATTTTCCAAAATGCGATTTTCACCAAAAAACAGGCTATCTTTGTCCTGCCTGCGGGAATACACGAAGCGTTCAATCCCTGCTTAGTGGAAAAATTTTCACTTCTTTGGGATATAACATTACGCCTTTTGTCGTCGTCTGTCTTGTCTTGGCATTTTATATTGAGGTTGTCGCTTTTGTTTTCGGAAAAAAACTTAGGATAATCCCCAGAAATTATTTATTCCTTGCTATAACTTTAACTTTTTTGATAATTTATTATATCGCCAGAAATTTTGTACCTTTTCTGACTTTATGTTAATTAAAAATTAGGAGTGATTTAATGAAACACAGAAAAATTTTAGCATTAACTTTGGCGGCTTTAATGTTATGCTCTTGCGCAGAAAATGACCACGGCAATAACAAGTCGGATTCTTCGGATAATGGCGGTTCGTCTGCCCAAAAGTCAGACCTTTACGAAAAAGCGTGTAATTATCAGTTGTATTATTATACCATTTGGGATTATATGGAGGGTCTTGACGACGTAAACAGTGAAGATTACAGAATGGAAACCCCTGTAGAATTTGGGTTTTATGATGTTGCCGAAAACAAATATTATACATATTCCCATAATGTTTTGGGACTTTCTTCTAATGGATATCTTCTTTATGCCGATTTTGAAGATTTTTACGAAGATGATATAGAAGATGATATAAAATACGGATATATCGACAGCAACGACAATGTTGTGATTGAAGCAAAGTTTGACTATGCCGAACCTTTCAACGAATCGGGGTATGCTGTTGTAGGTGAAAGAAAAAATGACGATTGGCTGTATGGGTTTATCAACACTAAAGGTGAATACATAATAGAGCCTAAATTCAAAAGTGTTGAAAATTTTTCAAAAGACGGCATTGCTCTTGCTGAATTTCCTAATAGTACAGATTACAGAAGTTATTACATTGGTACTGACGGTGAAATTATTCCCGAACTTGAAAAATTTGATTATTGGGATTCCACGTCATTTAATGAATACGGCGTGGCTTTTACGGGCATAAAAGATGAAAATGTTTACGGACTTATCGACACGCAGGGAAACTGGATTTACAAGTGCGACAATATTTCCAGCCCTGATAACCTCGAATATCTTGGCGAAAATTATTTTTATTTTGGAGTTGACGGCTTTAATTATTTCGCTTGCGGTGACGGAAATGTTTTGATAGTAGATAATAGTAAATATAATTCTTTCGGCAGTGTGGTAAAAAACGGTAAAATTGCGTGTACTTATTATACTGATTCCTACTATAAATACCATGATGAGTATGGGGAATTGAACGATTTGTATTATAAAAAACTTTATAGTTTTGAAGAGAACGAAATGGAAGAATTTGAAAATTCGCTATGTCAGCTGGGTACTTATGATTTAAAAACTAAAGAATTTGAAGCCGCCGACTGGCATTTAAATGCAATACTGCATAATATAAACGGTGATAATGACGAATATTTTACAAGTGGCGGATATGAATACTGTGAATTTTTCGACATGATGGGGTTTATTTGGGACGTAAATGACGGAAATTTTGTAACAAGCAAATACGCATATTACGAATTGATTATTCCGTTTAAAGGATACGATTTTAGTTTGTAAATTAAATTTTAAAGTTTCCGAACCTCTTGCATATTCTCCTTTGATATTTATGCTTTTTACGGTCAAATTTGGATTAACCCAAAATTTGCAAAATATATTACACAAAAAGCTCCCCGATTTTAAATCAGGGAGCTTTTATCAGTTAAACCAAAATATTACTTGTTAAGTCTTGCTTCAATCTTGTCAAGCTCTGCGTAAAGTTCAGCAGGGATTCTGCCACCCTTAGCAGCAATATCTTCGTTGTAGTATCTTCTCATTTCAGCGATTTCTTCTGTCCAGAGGTCTTTATCAACAGCCAAAAGTGCTTTCATTCTGTCAGGAGTAATTTCGTCCTCAATACCTGTGAGGTTGATGTCCTCCGGTTTTGGAAGATATCCGATAGCTGTTTCTTCAGCGTCAACTGTGCCTTCACATCTCTTGATAATCCAGTCGAGAACTCTCATATTGTCGCCGAAACCAGGCCACATAAAGTTGCCCTCGTCGTCTTTCTTGAACCAGTTTACGTTGAAAATCTTAGGAGCCTTGTCGCCGAGAATTTTACCCATTTCAATCCAGTGAGCCCAGTAGTCGCCAACGTTGTAGCCGATAAACGGTTTCATAGCCATTGGGTCGTGACGGAGAACACCTACTGCACCTGTTGCAGCGGCAGTTGTTTCAGATGAAACAGCAGAACCCATATATGTTCCGTGGTTCCAGTCAAATGCCTGATATACCAGCGGAGTGGTCTTTTCTCTACGTCCGCCGAAAATCATAGCTGATACAGGAACGCCCTTAGGGTTGTTAAATTCAGATGAAATGCAAGGGCAGTTTTCAGCAGGAGCTGTAAATCTTGAGTTAGGGTGAGCAAGCTTGTTGCCCTCAGCAACGTATTCAGGGCCATTTACCTTAGCACCCTTCCATTCTGTTGCGTTTACAGGAGGGTTCTTGTCAAGACCTTCCCACCAAACTGTCATATCGTCGTTGTTAATTGCAACGTTTGTGAAAATTGCGTTCTTCTTTGTTGAAGCAAGAGCGTTGTAGTTAGACTTAGCGTTTGTACCGGGAGCAACGCCGAAGAAGCCGTTTTCCGGGTTAATTGCGTAAAGTCTGCCGTCCTCACCCGGCTTGAGCCAAGCAATATCGTCACCGACAGTCCATACCTTGTAGCCCTGTTCTGTGTAGCATACAGGTGGGATAAGCATTGCAAGGTTAGTTTTTCCGCAAGCTGATGGGAACGCAGCGGTAATATACTTAACTTCGCCGTTTGGCTTTTCTACGCCCAAAATAAGCATATGTTCAGCCATCCAACCCTCGTTCTTACCCTGGAACGAAGCAATTCTCAAAGCAAAGCACTTTTTGCCGAGAAGAACGTTTCCGCCGTAAGCAGAGTTGATAGACCAAATTGTGTTATCCTCTGGGAAGTGAACGATGTATCTGCCCTCTGGGTCAACGTTAGCCTTTGAGTGAAGTCCTCTAACGAAGTCGTTTGATTCGTCGCCGAGGTTTTCAAAAGCGTCCTTACCCATTCTTGTCATAATATCCATATTGAGAACAACATAGATAGAGTCTGTTACCTCAACACCAACCTTAGCAAGTGGTGAACCGATAGGACCCATTGAGTAAGGGATAACGTACATTGTTCTGCCTTTCATTACGCCATCGTACATAGGTGTAAGCTTAGCGTACATTTCCTTAGGGTCGCACCAGTTATTTGTAGGACCTGCGTCCTCTTCTTTTGATGTACAAATGAAAGTTCTGTCCTCAACTCTTGCTACGTCGTTTGGAAGAGTTCTGTGGTAAAGACAGCCAGGGTATTCGTCCTGATTGAGCTTAATCATTTCGCCGCTAGCGATAGCTTCGTTTCTCAATGCTTCAAGCTGTTCTTCGCTTCCGTCAACCCAAACAACCTTGTCAGGTTTTGTCAGGGCAACCATTTCGTCAACCCAAGCGTTTACGTTAGGGTTTTTTGTCAAACTTGCCATAATATAAATCCAATCCTTTCTTTCTCCGAAAAGTCGGAGGTGTAAGCAAAATAATGCCGTAAATTCTTTGAAATCCGAAAAAAATCAAATTTCCTACAAATACATTATAGCCTATATTTAGGATTCTGTCAATAGTCCATTTGTTAATTAAATAACACTTTTTTTGCAAGTTTTATGCCCTGAACTTTCAAAATTTGAAACCCCGCCTTATCAAAGTCGATAACTTGCACACAAAATTCGCCCCGTTTTTTTGTTAAAACTTAACTTTGCTGACGTAGGCGTAATTATTCACCCCCGATTTTTAACTTAAAGCTTTTGAAAAAATATAAATTTTCAGTTAAGAATTTTAGGATAAATAACGACGTAAAATTTTTTCACTACGAAAAATAGGCTATTCGTTACATCTTTGTTGACTTTTAACAATTTAGGATATATAATACTATATATTAAACAAACCCCATTTCGGGCAATTTTAGGATTAAGGACGTGATTTTATGACAAAAAAGAAAATTTTATTGTGTTTATTGATTGGTGCAATGGCAATGTCCTTTGCAAGCTGTAATGAAAACGCAAACGACGACGAATCGGACGAAGATACCGCCGTGATAACAACCGCCCCGAACGACGAATCGGACGTTGAAACAACCACGACAACAACCGCTCCAACCACAACCACCACAACCGCCCCGACCACGACGACAACCACCGCCACCACAACCCAAACCCCCGTAAAAACCCCGGAAAGAGAACGTGAAGAAATCGAAGATAAAATAATGAAAATTTTCGGAATGACAGAGGACGAAGTAAAGGATTATTTTAAGAAAGTCTTTGTAGATGATGATTATATTACGTTTACCAAAAGATTTTACTATTTAGAAAATACTGAATTCATATATGTATATAAAAACGAAAACAGTCGTATAGATTTTCTAGATATTCCGTGGAATCTTGCTAAGGTGGATTGTAGAATAAATAATGAGTATGTATATGAACTGTGTTTCTTTGTCGGTACAGATGTTAGAACAATTGCAAATGAGCGTGCGGAAAACTATGATATCACAGAAAGCGAAGCGGATTCATATTACCTTAGTGCATATAACAAACTTGTAGAAATGTACGGTGAACCGACAGGTACAGATGTTTGTAAAAGTTCAGATTATCATAAACGTTATTGCTTTTGGGATAATACGGTGTTTGGTGGGATTGCTGTATACGAATCAAACCCTGATGATAACGGAAATTCCGAGGTGTTTGTTTGCTTTATGGACCCGAATTTTGACTATAGCACTTTAGATTAAAGCAGAATAACCCCCTTATCAAAAAATCTTAGGAAAAATCCGAGCGATATGTTCGGGTGAAATAAAAATTTAAAAGGACGTGATTTTATGACAAAAAAGAAAATTTTATTGTGTTTATTGATTGGTGCAATGGCAATGTCCTTTGCAAGCTGTAATGAAAACGCAAACGACGACGAATCGGACGAAGATACCGCCGTGATAACAACCGCCCCGAACGACGAATCGGACGTTGAAACAACAACCACCACAACCGCCCCGACCACGACCACAACCGCCACCACAACCCAAACCCCCGTAAAAACCCCGGAAAGAGAACGTGAAGAAATCGAAGATAAAATAATGCGAATCTTCGGCAAAAACACAGACGAAGCGGCAGAATATTTTAAAAAGGTCTTTGCCGACAAACAATTTCTAACATTGACGGAAAAATACGATAGTTACGAAAATTGCGGAGGAACTTATGTGTACAAAAATACGGACAGCTGTATAAAATTTCTTGATATTCCGTGGAGTTGGGCTAATATGGAAAGCAGAACAAATGACGATTATGTATATAGGCTGGCATTTGAAGTTGGTACATATGGCGATACAATTTCAGATGAATTTGCTAATACATATGCTATCACAGAAAGCGAAGCGGATTCATATTACTTTAGTGCATATAACAAACTTGTAGAAATGTACGGTGAACCGACAGATGGGAATGAAGATTTTTATCGTTGGTGTGTTTGGGATAATACGATATTTGGCAGTATATATCTAGGGGATCACAATTTTTCCGATAGGTTCGTGGTAGCTCTTACTTTTACAGACCCTAATTTCGACAGAAGCACCATAATAGAAAAAGAATAAACACGTTATTACATAAAAAATCCCACTTTGCCGATTTGACAAAGTGGGAAATTTTTATTTCTGATACTTCGGTTCGCAGGTGAGATTTACCCCAAGACGTTTGAAAGTTCTTTCGTCCACAGGCGATAAAATCACGGTGGAGTGGACTTCGCAACCTCTGAGTTTTGAAAGTTGTTCCATAGCTTTTTTGGCATTTTCGCTGGTGTTTGCGCAAATCGAAAGGGCAATAAGGGTTTCGTCCGTGTGAAGTCGTGGGTTCTGGCTTCCCAAATGCCCCACTTTCAAATTCTGAATAGGCTCAATAACCGTCGGCGACATCAACAAAACCTCGTCGTCGATTCCGCCGAAATGTTTCAGAGCGTTCAGCAACAGCGCCGACGACGCACCCAAAAGCCCCGAAGTTTTACCCGTAATAATCGTGCCGTCGGGAAGCTCCATAGCCGCCGCAGGGCAACCCTCTTTTTCGCTTTTTTCCAACGCTGCGGTTACGACTTTTCTGTCCTCGGTTTTTACGCCCGCCTGATTCATCAAAAGTTCAAGCTTCAAAATTTCTTCTTCCGAAACCGTCCCCGTTTTGTGACCGCAAAGTGCCACATAGTATCTGCGTATAATTTCCTGACGTGAAGCTTCGCAAACCACGTCGTCATCGATAATACAGTTTCCTGCCATATTTACGCCCATATCCGTAGGCGACTTGTACGGCGATTGTCCCAGAATTTTTTCAAACATTGCGTTTAACACAGGGAAAATTTCTACATCTCTGTTATAATTAACCGTTGTTTCGCCGTATGCTTCCAAATGGAACGGGTCAATCATGTTCACGTCGTTAAGGTCGGAAGTTGCCGCTTCGTAGGCGATATTAACAGGGTGGCGAAGCGGAATATTCCAAATCGGGAACGTTTCAAATTTTGCATACCCAGCCTTAACATTACGCTTGTTTTCGTGGTAAAGCTGTGACAGGCAGGTCGCCATTTTTCCGCTGCCCGGTCCGGGTGCGGTGATTATAACAAGTTTTTTTGTGGTTTCGATATAATCGTTTTTGCCGAAACCCTCGTCGCTCATGATAAGAGCAGGGTTTGACGGATAGCCGTTTATGTGGTAATGGTGATAAACTTTTATGCCCAGTTCTTCCAATTTTCTCTGAAAAACATCTGCGGACGGCTGACCGTTATACTGGGTCAAAACCACGCTTGACACATACAAACCGATTTTCTTAAAAACGTTAAAAAGACGAATAACTTCCACGTCATAAGTAATTCCCAAATCCCCACGGATTTTGTTTTTTTCTATGTCGGCTGAATTTATTACAATTACGACTTCTGCGTCGTCTTTAAGTTGCAAAAGCATTTGCAATTTGCTGTCGGGTTTAAACCCCGGCAAAACTCTGGACGCATGATAATCGTCGAAAAGTTTTCCCCCAAATTCCAAATAAAGCTTGTCCCCGAACTGGGAAATACGCTGGCGTATGTGTTCGGATTGCATTTTCAGATATTTGTCGTTGTCAAAACCTATTTTTGCACTAGCCATAAAAATCGCCCCTTTAAAATCAATCATACATTATATAGTATATAACATTTCATTTCAAAATGCAAGTCCAAAAGCCGAAAAATTCAAATTTTACAAAAATTATTTTCCGCTCTTGTTTTTTAAAAATCCCCACAAAAAACACCGCTTTTTTTTCAAAAAGGCGGTGCGTTTATTATTATTGCAAAATTTCTTCGGGGTTTACAAAAACCGTTTTGTTGTTTGTAAAAATCACCATGCCCGGCTTAGCCCCACTTGGCTTTTTGACAAATTTAACCTGAACATAATCCACAGGCACTTGCGCCGAATTTCGCCCTTTTGAGTGGTACGCCGCAAGTTTTGCCGCAAACAAAATCGTGTCGTCGTCGGGGGTTTTGCCGTCGCAACGGATTATGACGTGCGACCCGTGAATATTTTTCGTATGAAGCCAAATGTCCGTCTTGTCCGCAGTTTTAAGGGTTAGCTGGTCGTTTTGCTTGTTGTTTCTGCCCACTAAAATTTCAAAACCACTTGGAGATTTATAGCTTATCGGTGGTGCGGATTTAGGCGGTTTGCCCTTAAATCTCGGCGCTTTAACATATCCTTGCTCCGAAAGTTCCGTTCGCAAATCTATAATTTCACTTTCGGTGGTGGCACGGCTCAAAAGGTCAAAAACGCTGTCGATATACAAAATTTCCTTTTCGCCGTCCTCAATAAGCTTGGTGAGGTGCTTTTTTGCCGTGTCAAGCTTGCGGTATTCGTTGTAATATTTCTGGGCGTTTTGGGTCGGGGTATAACGCTTGTCAAGTGGGATTTTCACCGCAGGACACCCCTCGTCGTAGAAGTTTTCCACCTCGGCAAACGCCATTCCTTTTTCAAGCCTGTACAAATTTGACATAATCAAATCCCCGTAGATTTTGTATGTTTCTCGGCTGTCGCACTCTTTAAGCTCCTGCTTTTGGTTTGCCACACGTCTTGAAATTCGCTCGCTTAGGTTGACGATAAGCTTGAAAAGGTCGCTTGCACGTTGTTTCATTCGTGACGCCAAATCCCTCGACGAATAAAAATAGTCCAAAAGCTCGCAGGCATTGTCAAATTCCTTTTTCACCATAAGCGCCCCGTACTGGGAAATGTCGCAAAAGCAAAAGTCTTTCAAATCTCCCTCTTTTGTGCGTAGGGTCACAAACTTGTTTTGATTTTGCAAAATGTCGTTTTGGGTTTTGTTAATAAAAAACCACAGCCTGTCGAAGTTGTCGTCTGTCAGTTCCGAAACCCCGAAACTTTCGCCTTTCAGGGCAAAAAATTCACACTCTCTTGCAAAAACGGGGGAAATCCCCTCGATAATTTTCATCAACGCCTTGTCAAGTTTAAGATTATCAAAAACCTTTAATTTTTCTTTTAAAACGTCTTTTTCAATGTGAAAAATGTCGGTTTTTTCGTCTTTTGGCGGCAGGGTGTACTGAAGGTTGGGCAAAATCGGACGAACGCCCGAAACGTCCTGCCCAACACGCTTTATAGCGTCCACAATTTTTCCGTCGCCGTTTATCAGCATAAGATTAGAGTGCCTGCCCATAATTTCCATAGCAAGGCAAAGTTTCACGCTGTCGCCCATTTCGTTTGTTGCGTCAAAGTCAAAAAACAAAATTCGCTCGCAACCGTCCTGACGTATGTTTGTGAGTTTTCCGCTTGACAAATGCTTTCGCATTAGCATACAAAACATAGGCGGCGATTTTGGATTTTCTATTTCGGCGTTTGTTATGTGAACCCTTGCTGTGCCTGCCGAAACGTTAAAAATAACCTTAAAAAGTCCGTTTCGGGTGCGAATCGCCATCAAAATTTCTTCCTTTGACGGCTGGTGAATTTTGTCAACACGTCCGCCTATCAAAACGCCTAGTTCGTCCTTTACAAGGTTTAAAAAAGTTCCGTCTAGTGCCATTTTAAAATAAATTCCTTTCGCTAGATTGTGCAAAACGGAGCCGTTTCCGAAAGTGGAATTTCAAACGAAACGTCCGTTTTGTCAAAAATTTTCAAAAGCCATTTTGCAAAAATTTCTTCGGTGAAATAGTGTCCTGCGTCAAAAAGTCCAAAACCGAAATTTTTTGCGTCCACAAAGAAATTGTGCTTGACGTCGCCCGTGATAAGTGCGTCACAGCCCGATTTAATTGCGTCAAAGATGAAATCTCCACCACTTCCGGTGCAAATTCCTACCGTGTTTACGGCTTTTCCGTGGGTGAATCGCACATAATCGCACCCCAGAACGCATTTGATTTTTTGTGCAAGCTCCACGTCGGTGTATTCTTTGTCGGTTTTGCAAATTGTGCCGAAGCTGTACCCGTCGTCGTATGCAAGAGGTGCGTCGCTAATCGCCTTAAAACCCAGCAAATCGCACACGACGTGGTTTAGCCCATATGTGGCTCTGTCTACGTTTGTGTGACAGCAAATCGCCGAAATATCGGCGTTTGACAAAATCACAGCAGGATTTTTTGCGTTCAAAATTTTAAGTCCTTTGAAAATTACAGGGTGGTGAGAAATTACCACGTCAACGCCTTTTTCCACCGCTTCAAGGGCAATTTCACGGGTGATATCGGTGCATACCATAGCTTTTTTCACCTGCTTATTTTCGTCTTGGCAAACCAAAATCCCGCTGTTATCCCAATCGCATTGCAACGAAAATGGTGCGTTTTTGTCTATAATTTCGTAAATTTCCTTAATTGTCACCTAAAACACCTCTTATTTCCTCGCAAAGTTTTAAATCCGCCTTTGCCTGTTCAACGTGTTCAGGGGATTTAAGTTTTGCATTTCCTGTTTTTTCCAGAATATCAGCCTTTTTTTTCAAATAGGCTTTTGCGTTTTCGTCTTTCGGGTCAAGTCCGCCCATAATAATTTCCAACGGAGCAGGCTTTTTAAAATCTCCCGAAAACACGCATTTTAACACGTTGTAAATAAATTTTCCGTCAATGACGGCTTTTTCTTTTTTAATAGTATAACCGTTTTCCAAAAGCCACTTTTTCAGTTCTTCGCACTTTGTCATAGGCTGCAAAACAAGAACACATTCTTTTGCCCAATCGCACGCCGACAAAATGCCCTGAATTGTTTCGCCACCCATTCCCGCAATGACAATGTGGGTTATGTCGCCTTTCGGAACACTCTTTAATCCGTCCGAAAGGCAGGTGGAAATTTTGTCGCAAAGGTTATATTTTTCAATAGTCCTTTTGGCTGAATTAAGGGGCATTTGTCCGATATCGCAAGCCACCGCCCCCGTGGAAATGCCGTTTTGAACCAAAAAAACAGGCAAATAACCGTGGTCTGTGCCAACGTCAGCCACAAATGAATTTTCGTCTATAAAATCTGCACACGCAGTTAATCTCCGGTCAAGTTTCATAATTTTTCCTCTTAAAATTTCAAAAAATAAACGACAGTCAAAGATACAAATATCTTAAACTGTCGTTTTGCACAAAAAGTTTTACTTAGCGCTGAAATGTGCGTTAAGCTTTGCAACAAGCTCGTCTGCGCTTACGCCGTGAACTTCGCAAGCCTGTTCAACAGTTTCGCCTCTTGCTGACGGGCAACCCAAACAGTGCATACCCATTTCAAGAAAATACGGTGCAACGTCAAAATCAACGTCCAGAATGTCGCCGATAATTGTATCTTTTGTTACTTCAAAATTCATAAAAAACTATCCTTTCTGTTATTAAATAATTTACCCCATACCATTATAACTTATTTTAAAAATAATTGCAACCCCCAAAAGGCAATAAATTTTTCCAAACCCCTTGACAAACGTAAATATATGGTGTATACTCTAATCAAACAAGTGTATTACTCGTATTAGTACAGCCAAAAATAAAGAAAGGGTGGTTTGGTGTTATTCAGTATTGACCTGACAAGCGGTGTGCCGATTTACGAACAGCTTTACAAAAAAACGGTTGAACTGGTGATGAAAGGCGTTTTGACCGAGCAAACGCAAATGCCAAGTGTGAGAAGTTTGGCAAAAGAACTGGGGGTAAACCCTAACACGGTTGCAAAAGCATACAGCCAACTTGAACACGACGGCGTGATTTATTCCGTGGGCGGACGTGGAAGTTTTATTGCGAAAATCAATCACGAAAATTTGAAAAAATATGCTTTTGAGGATTTTGACAAGGCGGTAAACGAAGCGTTGGCGGCGGAGGTTACGAAAGACGAGCTGGTTTTGAGAATCGAAATGCTTGCTCAAAAGCGAGAGGAGGACAACAAAAATGATTGAATTTAAGGGCGTGTCGAAAATTTTCGACGACGATTTTTATGCGCTTAAAGATACAAATATCACAATCCAAAACGGCACGGCTTTTGGTCTTTTGGGTTCAAACGGCGCAGGAAAATCCACCATGTTAAGGCTTATTTCGGGGATTTATCAAAACGAAAAAGGCGAAGTTTCGGTGGACGGGGAAAAGGTGTTTGACAACACTTTGATTAAATCGAAAATTTTCTTTATAAACGACGAAACAATACAGTTCGGCGGTTATACTTTGAAAAAATTAAAGGATTTTTATAAAGGCTTTTACCCGAACTTTTCCGAAGAAGATTTTGAAAAACTTAGGGAAAAGGTGGGTTTGCCACTTGACAAAAAGCTTAACAAATTTTCAAAAGGAATGAAAAGACAGGCGGTTGTTATCATAGGTCTTGCGTGTAAAACGGACTATCTTTTGCTTGACGAAGCCTTTGACGGACTTGACCCGGCAATGCGAATTGTGGTTAAGCGTATGCTTGTTGACGCAATGCTTGACAGGAATCTGACGGTTATAATTTCGTCCCACAATCTGCGTGAAATCGGCGAAATCTGTGATACGGTGGCGTTTGTCCACCAGGGCGAAATACTGTTTTCAAAGAGTATCGACAGCGTTCAGAACGAAATTCAAAAGGTTCAGGTGGCGTTTAAAAATCCCGTTAAGAAAGAGGATTTTGCCGAACTTGATATGGTTAAGTTTGAACAGACGGGAAGTATTTGTCACATAATCGCCCGTGGACAGCGTGACATGGTGGAAAACTTTTTCAGGGCGAAAAATCCCCTTATTCTTGATATTATACCCCTTAATCTGGAGGAAATTTTCATTATAGAAATGGAGGCGAAAGGATATGGATATGAAGAAAACAAAGAATAATTTTGCCAAACATTATTTTATTAACGGTCTGTCAAAATGCAGTCAGATAGCTGTTGTGTGCCTTATTCTGCACCTTATTTCATTCCCTGTAACTTTGGGAATTTACACGGTGGCTGAATATACAAAATCCGCCACTTTGGAAGATACGGCGGTTGTGTTTTATGTTTTGTCCGTTATTTTTTCGGCAATTGCCATTGGGGCAGGGGTTATGATGGCGATAGGAAATTTCTCCTATCTTCACCGAAAATATGAATCCGATACATACTATTCTTTGCCACTTTCTAACAAGCAAAGATTTTGGTGCGACTATTTTTCGGGGCTTGCGTCGTACATTGTGCCTGTCGTAATCGCCCAGATTACCACGTTTTGCGTGTCTTTGTTTACAATGCACTTTCTGCCTGACATGAAAAAAATCGAAGCGATAGGTTACGAAACAAGTTTGGGAAACGTGATTTTGAAAATTTATGCGCTTGCTATTGTTTTGATGATTATGTTTTACACCGTAACGGTTCTGGCGTGTGTTTTGTGCGGAAATATTGTTGAAACAATTTTGAGTACGATTCTTTTAAACTGTATTGTGCCGGGCATAATCGCACTTTTGGGATTTATTACGTTTAACAAAGTGCAGGTTATCAATTGGGCGGATATGATTTTACCGCTTTTGGGCAAAACCAGTCCCGCCGGGGGAATTATCACGTTTTTGTATAACTCAACCATTATCGGCGACAGAGTTTTCCAAACAGGTTACTTTTTAAAGTTTATCATGTGGATTTTGTTTTTCACCGTGATTTACGCAGGTTTTGGCTTTTTATTGTACAAAAAACGTAAAGCCGAAGCGGTGTCAAAACCGTATGTTTTCAAAGGGTACTATTACACTTTGGTTTCGTGCATAACTTTCGCCATTTGCTCCATAATCCCTGTTGAAACGGTTACGCTTATTGTGCCGATGATTATTGTTGCGACGGTTATGTACATGATTTTTGAAATGATTTCAAACAGAGGTTTCAAAAATTTAAAATCCGCCTTTTTGCGAAATTTCGCAACCATAGCTTGCTCTCTGGTTGTTATCGCCTTGCTTAACACCTCTTGGGGATTCGGGGCGGCACAAAAATTGCCTGACGCAGACGACGTTGAAAGCGTGTCGTTTGACTATATAAATGCGGTGACAAGGTATTACGGTTATTACAGCGACGAAATATGCCCGATTGAGTACACCGACAAAGACATTATAAAACTTGTTTCGTCGGTGCATGAACAGTCTGTAAAAGACATGGGTTTAAAACGTGCAATCGAAAATTATTCCTTTGATTACGACCAAAACGCTATGTACGAAGAACAAACGGACAATTATTACAAGGTGACATACACCCTCAAAAACGGCAAAGTTGTTACGAGAAACCTTTACCTTAGTCCTGACGAGATTTATAAACTGACGGAAATTGAAACCACCAAACAATATGTTGATAACATACTCAAAATTCTTGTTGAACAAGCCGAAAATTATAACATAATTTACGTTAATACGATTGATACGGTTTATTCAAGCGAACCTAATTTTTACTATGACCACGACGAAGAATGTTATGTAAATACCAACAAGGACTTTGACAATTTTGTGGCGGAACTTTTGACGGCGTTAAAAACGGATTTGTCAAGCCGAACTCTTGACTTTATCCGTGAACCCGAAGGTTTTTACTGCAATTTGTCCGCAGGGGATTTGTCGTTGTTTGTGTACGAAAGCGACGTAAACATTGTGCGGGTTATTGAAAAATATCTGGTAACAATGGAAGAGGACGACTATTATTATCCCCCGAACGACGACGGCGTGGCGTATATTGACGAAATTGTCAAGCAGGATTTTGTCAAGGAAAAGACAAATTTGCAAATGTATTACGCAGAAATTTGGGACGAAGATTACAGCTATTATATCCGGCGCAGCGACAACGAAGAAATTATGGCGATTGAAAAACAGCTTATGAACGCCATAAAACCGTACACATTTGACGAAAATGTACAGTACGCCGTGTCAATGAATTACTGCGGACTTTACGGCAGGTGGTATGTTTCTTCGGAGCTTAACGAACAGGCGCAGAAACTTTTTGAATACGCAAAAGCCGAAAATCCCAACAACGAATACACAGAAGAAGTTTACATTGACTAAATAAACCAAACAAAAAAATCCTCCGTTTTAAAAGCGGAGGATTCATTTTTTTAATAGTGTTTTAAACGTTCGCCGTTTGTTTTTCTTCTTCGTTTTTGTGGTTTGGTTCAAGTTTGTGGCTGTCCGTAATCGCCGTGTCGTTTGTTACGCCCTCGGTTGCGTCAGGCGTAAAAATAGTTTTGACGGTTAAAAAAAGTATCTGAATATCCAAAACTATGGACTGGCGTTCAATGTACATAAGGTCAAGTTTAAGCTTGTCGTATGGGGTGGTGTTGTATTTCCCCATAACCTGCGCATAACCCGTCAAACCTGCTTTTGCCTTTAATCTGTACTTAAATTCCGGTATGGTTTCTTCGTACTGTTTTGCAATGGACGGGCGTTCGGGTCTTGGACCCACAAAGGACATATCGCCTTTTAAAATGTTAATAAGTTGAGGAAGTTCGTCAAATCTGACTTTTCTTATGAATTTTCCCACCGGCGTAATTCTGTCGTCGTTGTCCTTTGCAAGCACGGCTTTTCCGTCTTTTTCGGCGTTTACAATCATGCTTCGGAATTTGTAAACCTTAAAAACTTTGCCGTCAAGGGTCAGACGTTCTTGGGAATAAAAAACAGGTCCTTTGTCGTAAAGTTTGATAGCAAGCGCCGTGACAATCATAAACGGCGACGCAATTATCAGACAAACAATCGCCATAATCAAATCCATAGTGCGTTTTATAAGACGCTGTTCAAACGAAAGCCCTAAATTTCGGCTTAGGAGAAGCGGGGTGTCAAACAGATGAATTTCTTCAGACCCACGAATAATAAGGTCTGAAATTTTCGGCGTAATGTATGTTCTGATAGATTTGTCGTATGTGAATTTCAAAAGCTGGTTGCGAAGATTTGACGGAACGTCGCAGATTATGACGCTTTCGTAATCAAGAATTTTTTCCTTAATAACTTCAATATCCTCGGAAATCGACACCGACGAACAGATAAGGTATTTGTCCACTCTGGCGCTCATTTTCGTAACAAGGTCACGGGCGTTTGTGTTGCCGTATACGATAATCATTTTTTTCGGCGGGTAAATTTTTGAGTAAATATAATTTGCTCCCCACGCCCAAATTGCCGCCAAAAGTCCCTGATAAACCGTCAAAATCAACAGCGGTACAACGCTGACCATGGTTCTGCCCAAAAGGGAAATAACCAAATAGCTGACGGCGTTTGTGGAAATAATCCCCAAAATTTGCGAACCAATCAGTCCTGCGGTTTTTAAATAACCTATGCCGAAACCGTTGAAAGATTTTGCAAGTACGGCATAAATCAGGGCATACACGCACAGCAAAAGAATATTACCTTTTTGCCAGAAATAATATGTATCTCCGATTTGTTCGCCGAAATTGGTGTTGTAAATGTTTTGCCACACAAATATAAAGCTAAGTGACATACAAGCAATAATAACAACAGTTGCGAAAAAAACTATGAGTTTTTTAAACTGGTCTTTGTCAGATGTTGTTGCCATAATTAAGTATCCTTTCAAAATTTAAAAATTTAAAAAAATCTAAAATACGACTATACAGCGTAAATTATAACACAATTATCTATATTTTGCAAGCTGAAATTATTGTAAATCCAAACTTTTAGTATTTTCCACAATTTAAACGTTTAAGTTTATTTAATTATTTGTCATACATAAAAAACTCTTTCGCCCTCTTTTTAGAATTTTAACATG
Organism: uncultured Ruminococcus sp.; assembly: GCA_964480525.1. Taxonomy (GTDB): domain Bacteria; phylum Bacillota; class Clostridia; order Oscillospirales; family Ruminococcaceae; genus JAAZZIT01. The sequence goes on along the minus strand of CAYZOV010000006.1, from coordinate 3,646 downwards.
ACGGTTTTTAAATTATTCCGTAAACTATCATAAAATTATCACATTGAGGGGTATAATAAAGGATAACAAAAGAAATTAAGCATATTTTCATCAAAACAAGGAGGCTTTTGTATGTTTAATAATTTTGACAATAATCATAATGATTATAACGAGTTTACTTATTATCCTGACAACCAAAACGACCGACATAAATCGGGCAAAGTGGCTGTTGTGCTTATTATTATGATGACTATTGTTGCTATAATAACCGTGGGAACTGTTGCGGTGTCTTTGTCAAACGACAGAGGAACTCAAAATGACAATTCAAATTCAGGGAACATTTCGCCAAATATTTCGGCAAACACAAACGTAAACGAACAAACCCAGACCACCGTAAACAACCGCACGAATATTCCCACATTGACCCAGCTTTCAACGCCGGAGGACGCATTGTCTATTCCTGAAATTGTGAAGAAAGTTTCGCCGTCTGTTGTTGGAATTTCCTGCAACACATATCAGGGAACTGTTACGGGTACGGGATTTATCATCAGCGAGGACGGTTACATTATTACAAACGCACACGTTGTCGAGGACGGCACGGACGTTAAGGTTTTGCTTTCAAAAGATTTAAATTCAGAACAGTTTGACGCAGAAGTGGTCGGTTGCGATACACAAACGGATATTGCGGTTTTGAAAATCGAAAAAAGCGGACTTCCGGCGGTTGAACTCGGAACATCAAGCGAACTTCTTGTAGGAGAATGTGCCGTTGTTATCGGAAACCCTTTGGGATTTGAACTTTCGGGGTCGGTTACGGCAGGCATAATTTCCGCCCTTGACCGTGAACTTACCATTGAGGATAGGGAAATGACCCTTATTCAGACGGACGCTTCTATCAACAGCGGAAACTCAGGCGGACCTCTTATCAACGCTTACGGACAGGTCGTGGGAATTACTTCCGCAAAAATCAACACCGTTTACGGCGAAGGTTTGGGATTTGCTATTCCGATTGACGGCGCAATGCCGATTGTTGAGGATTTGATTCAGTACGGTTATGTTAAGGGCAGACCTGTTTTGGGAATTTCGGGTTCTGACATCACCGAAATTTATTCAAAATATTACGATATTCCGCAGGGATTCATGGTAAAAATCGTCAACGAAGGCTCTGCAGCCGAAAAAGCCGGCATTAAAGTGGGCGATATTGTTATCGGAATCAACGGAAAACTTATTACTTCGATTGAAGAATTTAACGACGAAAAGTCCAATTTCAAGGCGGGCGATACCATAAGCGTGTCGGTTTACCGTGACGGCGAAATTATTGATTTGGACGTGACTTTGGGAGAACAGACAAACTAAGTTTCATAAATTTTTCCAAATATTTTTTACAATATAAAAGGAGGGTTTCGTGACGAAATCCCCCTTTTATTTTGCGATTTTTCGGTATTCCGTGGGCGTAACACCTACGGTTTTTTTAAAATGTCGGTTGAAGTTTGACAGATTCTTAAAACCGCACTCAAAGGCGATTTGCGACGTGGAAAAGTCGGTTGCGACAAGCATTTCGCAGGCGTTTTTTATTCTCACCGTGCAAAGATATTCGATTGCCCCAACCCCCGTAACTTCTTTGAATACGCTAAAAAAATAACTTCGGCTGAAATGTGCAATTTGACAAAGTTGGGAAATTGTTATGTTTTCGCTGAAATTTCGGTTTATGTAATCAATGACGGGCTTCAAAATCTCGCTGTGACCTGTGGGAGCGTCTTTTTGAAAAACTATGTCGCCACCGTTTTCCAAAATCCAAAAAAGACGTAAAAGCTCGCTTTTCATTAGTAAATCAAGACTTGCTGAGTTGCCTTTTGCACAGGAAAAAATGTTTTCAACCGTGGTTTTTATTTCACCGTAATAGACGTGCCGAGGGGTTATCACAGGGGAAATTCTGCAAAAATCTGTCAAAATCGGCTTAATGCACTCCGCCGACGAACGGTCGGAATCCCCACCGCCCAGCATTTGAACGCTGAAAACTATGGTGTCGTACACTTGGAAATTTTCGCCAATCGGATAAATTGCATGGAGTATGTTCGGCTTGACAAGCACAATGTCGCCTGCGTGGGTGACAAATTTTTCGTCCCCGCAGATGAACTCAGCGCACCCCGAATTGACGAAATTTATTTCAAATTCGCCGTGCCAGTGGGGAGGGACGCTGTTAAAATATTCGGGAATTTTGCATTTGTAGTAACTGAATGGGACAAGTTTTGACGAGTGCCGACGTTTTTCTTCACTGTTCATAATCCACCTCGAAAAAGTATTATAGTATCAGTATACCATACAATTTTGGTAGAATCAAGGGGAAAAGGGTAGTATAATATTAACATAGAATGAATCTTGACAATGTGATTTGTCTTTTTTAAAACCGAACTGCGACGCATAGCCAAAATTTACTTGTTAAACTGCACTTTGAAGTGAACTGAACTTTCTGCCAACCACTCTTTTAAACTTTGTGACCGCTGTGGTTTGTAGTGTGTAGCTGTAACATTGCCGTGAATCTCAACAAACTTGAAAACTTCGTCAGAACATAAAAGTTTTCGGAAAACGTACCGTTTTCATCATTTCACCTCACCACGCTTTTGTGGGGTAGTAAAGTTTGTTTTGCTCGCTGGCGTATGCGAAACTGCGTTTCGCATGGGAATTTTGCTCACCTCGTTATACTCGGTGTTTCGCTGTGCGAAACCGCAAAAGTTCCCGGTTTGATGAAAGTTTTCGTTTTTCGCTAACTTTAGAATTTCGTCAGAAAATGAAAGTTTTTGGTCAAGCTTTTTTCAAAAAGCTTGCAGGGGTCTAGGGGGCGGAGCCACCTAGTCGCCGTCCGCAGACGGCGAAACACCCCAATACCAATAAGCGTTTTTCGGGGGGAGCAGAAACATAAGCCATTATGTTTCTGCGATGGGGGACTTTTCAAGTAAAAAGTCCCCCTACTTGCAAGGTTTATCAAACTTCCCTCGCAAAATAGTCCGGTGGACTGTTTTGCGAGGTACAAAGTTTGACCGCTTTAAAAAGCTAGGCAAACTTTCTTGTTAGCAACTAAAGTTTGTTCGTAGGAACTTCGTTCCTAGATTGGTTTTGCGTTAGTAAACACTTTTTTTCAAAGGGGGAAACCTTCTTTGGGGAAGTGAAACTAAAAAAATCCCCCAAAATCGGGGCATTAGACAAGATTTCAGCAATTGCAAACCCGTCTGTACGCACAAACCAGAGTTTTGCAGTTTTGCTTGCAAAACGAAAAACTCGCATGCGAAGCTTCGCTTCGCATATTCCCCCTTTGAAACCCTCTTCCCGCCAACCCTAACCCAATGCCCCGATTTTTAAAAAGCAACAACTGCGAGCGTGCCTTTACCAATCATCTTGTTGCCAAAAAAGTTTGCGGTTTAGAGCGTGTACTTTGACAGGTGGGGAAGATAGGAAACGGCATAGGCTAGAGCTTTTTATGATTTGAAAATTTGTTGGGGGTTCAACCCATGTTAATTCAAACGGACTATCAACACAATAGTTAATTGTTTTTATAATACTGAAATTTACAGAAAGAAAACCATTTACTTTTACAGAGTTGATTCCCAACGTAGTGAATTTGTCAAAGTGATAGTTTAACAACAAATTAAAAATTTAAACGAAAGTTTGAACC
>CAYZOV010000005.1:0-104639 GCA_964480525.1 uncultured Ruminococcus sp. | reverse complement strand
GGTAAAATCGGTCTTTTCGGTGGTGCAGGTGTTGGTAAAACAGTTCTTATTATGGAGCTTATCAACAATATCGCTAAGCAACACGGTGGTATTTCGGTATTTACAGGTGTTGGCGAGCGTACCAGAGAGGGTAACGACCTTTATAATGAAATGATTGAGTCGGGAGTTATTGACAAGACTGTCTTAGTTTACGGTCAGATGAACGAGCCACCTGGAGCAAGAATGAGAGTTGGTCTTTCAGGACTTACTATGGCTGAGTATTTTAGAGATAAGGAAGGACAGGACGTACTGCTGTTTATAGACAATATCTTTAGATTTACACAGGCAGGCTCTGAGGTTTCAGCACTTTTGGGACGTATGCCATCAGCTGTTGGTTACCAGCCGACCCTTGCTACGGAAATGGGTGCTTTGCAGGAGAGAATTACTTCTACAACAAAGGGTTCAATCACATCTGTACAGGCTGTTTATGTGCCTGCCGATGACCTTACCGACCCTGCTCCTGCTACAACCTTTGCTCACCTTGACGCTACAACCGTACTTTCGAGAAGCATTGCGTCATTGGGTATTTATCCTGCTGTTGACCCTCTTGAGTCAAATTCAAGAATACTTTCTCCTGAAATTGTCGGAAACGAGCATTATCAGGTTGCACGTCAGGTACAGTCAATTCTTCAAAGATACAAGGAGCTCCAAGACATTATCGCAATTATGGGTATGGACGAGCTTTCGGACGAGGATAAGACAACAGTAAACCGTGCAAGAAAAATCCAAAGATTTCTTTCACAGCCATTCTCTGTTGCTGAACAGTTTACAGGTATGCAGGGAAAATATGTACCTATTAAGGAAACTATTCGTGGCTTTAAGGAAATTATCGAGGGTAAGCACGATGACCTTCCTGAGTCAGCTTTCTTGTTCGTTGGTACAATCGACGAGGCAGTTGAAAAGGCTAAAAATTCAAATTAAACAGGGAGTAATGCTATGAAACCTTTTATGCTGAAAATTATTACACCCGAAAAGATTTTCTTTGACGGTCAAACTGAAAATATTGTCGCTAGAACACAAGAGGGAAATGTAGGCATTCTTTACGGACATACGCCGTATGTTTCAAATCTTGTTTCGGGTGAAGTGAAAATTAAAATGAATGACGGTAAATTTCGCTCGGCTGCTGTGTCGGGAGGCGTAATCAAGGTTTCGCCCGAAAGCACAACGCTTTTGGTAAATGCTATCGAGTGGGCTGACGAAATTGACGTTGAACGTGCAAAACGCTCTGAGGAAAACGCAAGACAAAGACTTAAAGAATACAAATCTCAAAAGGAATTTGACCTTGCAGAACAAAAGCTGAAACGTGCGTTGAACAGACTGACCGTTGCGGGAAAACTTTAGATTAAACGGGGATTGAAAAATATCCCCTTTTTTCGTATCTTTAGGAGGATTTATGAAAATATTGATTGTTGTAGATTACCAAAACGATTTTGTAAATGGTTCGCTTGGGTTTGACGGTGCAGAAATGCTTGATGAAAAAATCGCCGAAAAAATCAAAGTATACCACAAAAATGGCGATATGGTTTTGTTTACACTTGATACTCACGATGAAAATTATTTTGACACACAAGAGGGAAGAAAGCTACCTGTAAAGCATTGTGTAAAAGGCACAAATGGGTGGGAGCTTTTCGGAAAAACAGCCTTGTCTAAGTGTGAAAATGATAAAGTTTTTGAGAAAAATACTTTTCCGTCCCTTGAACTGGGAAAATTTTTAGAAAACCTATCGTCTGAATATATTGAAACCGTTGAAATTGTGGGACTTGTTTCAAATATTTGCGTTGTGTCTAATGCCGTCATTGTAAAATCCGCACTTCCCGAAGCGGAAATAATTGTTGACGCAAACTTGACTTCTTCTAACGATATGATTCTTCAAAATAAGGCTTTTGACGTTTTGAAAAACTTGCAGATTACTGTTTTAAATAGGTGATTGTTAAAATCGACGAAATATATTATTTATTAGCAATAATAATTGTGCATTTTACCGTTGACAAATAAGAAAAATAGTAGTATACTTTAACACATAAAAGCATAAAAACTTTAAAGCAAAATAGCATTGAAAGGATAGATTTAAAATGGTAATTGTATTAAAAAATAACGCTTCAAAAGAAAACGTAACACATCTCATTGACGAACTTGAACAAAAAGGACTTTCTACAAATTACAGCGAGGGTGCAAGCTCTACTGTTGTGGGTATTATCGGTGACACAACAAAGCTTGATGTTGACGATTTGGAAAAGCTCCCTTACGTTGAAACCGTTAGACGTGTTTCCGAACCGTACAAGGCGGCGAACAGAAAAATGCACCCTGACGACACTATTGTTAAGGTTAATGACGACGTTTCCATAGGTGAGGGAATGTTCAAGGTTATCGCAGGACCTTGTTCGGTAGAAAGCGAAGAACAGATTATCGAAGTGGCTAAAAGAGTTAAAAACGCAGGTGCAACCCTTTTGAGAGGTGGGGCGTTCAAACCTAGAACTTCACCGTACTCGTTTCAAGGCTTAGAGGGTGAGGGCTTGAAACTGCTTTTGGAAGCGAAAAAAGAAACAGGATTGCCTATTGTTACCGAAATAATGAATTTGTCATACATTGATATGTTTGCTGATGTTGATGTAATTCAGGTCGGAGCAAGAAATATGCAGAATTTCGACCTTTTAAAGGTTTTGGGTAAATGCGACAAGCCAATTCTTTTAAAGCGTGGACTTGCAAATACTATCGAAGAATGGCTTATGTCAGCAGAGTACATTATGGCAGGCGGTAATAAAAATGTTATCCTCTGCGAACGTGGAATAAGAACCTTTGAAACATACACACGAAATACTCTTGATATTTCCGCTGTTCCTGTTCTCAAAAAGCTTACACATTTGCCTGTAATTATTGACCCTAGCCACGCAACAGGAATGAACTGGCTTGTAGAACCACTCTCTCGCACAGCTGTTTCTGCCGGTGCGGATGGACTTATTATCGAAGTTCATAACAATCCTGCAAAGGCACTTTGCGACGGCGCACAGTCACTTAACCCCGACCAGTTCGATGAGCTTATGGCTGACATTAAACGTCGTGTTGAATTTGAGGGTAAAAAGCTTTAATTATATATAATGCTGAAACGGTGGGCTTGCTCACCGTTTTTTGTTAGTATTAGTTAAATTTGTCATATATATTGCTTCCTAATTTTGTAATTATTTCTTTCACAAATAGTTGACTTTTAATTAAAAGTGTTGTATAATGTGCTTGTAAAATAAATTTATGGGAGGTAAATTTTATGAACAAAAAATTCAAATCTGTTCTTGCGTCTTGCTTGGCTGTTTCAATGCTTTTTTCAGCTTGCGGTGAAGTTGAGAAAAAGGACAAAAAAGATGATAAAAAAGAAAATTCCTTTTTGTCGTCGGAATACAATTTTAATTTTTCGGGATTAAATGACGTACTCGGTTATGCCGAAAATTCGTTGTCTACTTTGAGTGATTCTATTCAGGGTGACATTAACACCAGCGTGTCAACCGATTTAAGCGTAAAGTTTGGAGATATGATTAACGACGAAATCGGATATGATATCGGCGAAATCGCAATTTCAAACAATGCAAAGGTTAAAAACAATATAGTTGCTAACGACCTTTCTTTGAAGTATAACAACAAATCTCTTGCAAGCCTTAACTGTATCGTTGACAGCGAGGGAGTTGGATATGTTAGAATCCCTGAACTTAGCGACGATTATATCAAGGCTGACCTTATTTCTTTGATTGAATCCGAAGCCGACATTTCCATTGACGAAATGATGAACAGTTATGAAATTCCCGAAGAATTAACTGACGCTTTGGAAAAATTTGACGAAGAAAAGATTACAGAACTCTTTGAAACTTATCTGGGAATTATCGAAAAGAATGTTCCTGAAAGCCAAAAGGGTGATGACTACTCAGGCAAAATCAACGACCTTGAGTATACTTATGAAACTAAAGAGTACACAATCACAGGAAAAATTGCTTTTGACTGCGTAAGTGAATTCCTTGACGAAGTTAAAAACGACAAGGAAATCGCAGCATTGTGGAATGAAATTGTTGATATGCAAAAGCAAGAGGCTGCTGAAAGTGGCTATTATACCGATGAAGAGCTTGAAGAATACTATCCAAGCTTTGAAACGACTATCGCTGAATACATTGATAATTTTAATGACGGAAAAGATGATGCTTATTCGACTGACGACGTGATGATTATTAAAGTTTTCTATGATGACGATAGAGTTATGGGCTTTAATGCAGAAGAAGACGGTGAAGAATTTACCGTTGCAATGATTGACGAAAAGACTTCTTTTGGCGTTGGTTTTGATTGTGACTTTGACGAAGAATCTGTTAAAGCAGGCTTCACAGTTGAGGGTGAGGACGGCAAATACGACGGAGAATTTGCTATTGATTTTACAATTGGCGAATATGACTACTACACCGACGATTACGAATATAACGATTATAATTACTCACTCACTTTTGATACCGACGTAACAATTGTCGACGAAAAAACAGGCGCATTTAAGGGCGACATTAACATCGAAACATCAATCGAAGGCGAAAAAATCGGTTTGTCAATTTCATCGGATTCAACTGCTAAAAAATCCGACGTGACTTATACTGCTAAGTATAACGGCAAAGACGTTATTACAATCGGCGTTGTTAACGTAATAACCGACGCAACAAATATTACCGTTCCGAAAGTAGCATACGATATTTCAAACGAAACAGAACTTGAAGAATACTCCAAGAATTGTGACGTAGACGGTTTCATGGAAAACATCAAAGACGTTATCGGCGACGACCTTTACGAAGAACTTTTCGGTTCGTCTTATGATGATGATTACGATTATGATTATGACTATGATTACGACTGGGACGACGATTACAACTGGTATGAATACTAAATAACAATAACCACCGAGCAATCGGTGGTTATTTTTTGCAAAAAAGAAATCCCGCACAATCAAAGTGCAGGATTTTTTTGTTATATTACTTTTCCTGATTAGGGAGCTGTCCGTGGGATTTAAGAAGATTTATAATTTTTTCGTGTGGGTCAATGATTGAAGAAATTGACAAATCGTGGTTGAGAGAAGCAATAAAGTATGCAATGTACTTTGAAACGTCAACTTCGTTAAACCAGGGACGGCTGAGAAGTTCAGGTGTACGATAAGTGAGGTTTGTACCGAACACACCGTCGATAATTCCGTCGGCATATGCCTTGTCAAAACTTGCAAGTCCGTTTGTGAAAATAGCATATGTTGCGTATGCGAAAATTCTCTTAGCCTTTCTCTTTTTGAGTTCAACAGCCAAATCAAGCATTGATTCGCCCGAAGAAATAATGTCGTCGGCAATAAATACGTCTTTGCCCTCAACGGAATTTCCAAGATATTCGTGTGCAACGATTGGGTTTCTTCCGTTTACGATTACGGAATAATCTCTTCTCTTGTAGAACATACCCATATTTACGCCCAAAACAGACGCATAGTACATATTTCTGTTAATAGCGCCCTCGTCAGGTGAAATAACCATAAAATGGTCTTTGTCAAGATTGATGTCGGGAACATTTTTGAACAAAGCTTTAAGTACCTGATATGTCGGCATAACGTTGTCAAATCCCATAAGCGGAACAGCGTTCTGTACCCGTGGGTCGTGAGCGTCAAATGTGATAATGTTAGAAACGCCCATAGCTTCAAGTTCCTGTAATGCAACAGCACAGTCAAGGGATTCTCTGTATGTTCTTCTGTGCTGGCGACCGCCGTAAAGCATTGGCATAATTACGTTAATTCTGTGAGCTTTACCGCTTGCAGCCTGAATAATACGCTTTAAATCCTGATAATGGTCGTCAGGTGACATAGCGTTTTCTTTGCCGAACATTGTGTATTTGCAATTGTAATTTGCGGTGTCGATAAGGATAAAAAGGTCTTTACCTCTGACGGTGGATTTAATAATACCTTTTCCGTCGCCTGACGCAAATCTCGGACAATCAACGTCAATGAGAAATGTTTCAGGGTGGTCTGTGTTTTCAACCTGATTTCCCCAGTTGATAAGATAGTCGTTGATTTTTCCGCCAAGTTCCTGTGTGCCGTTCATGGCAATAAAACCGATTGGCGCAACTCTTGTCTGTGGGTCAAAGAGAATTTTGTTTTTACTTTCCATAGTATTACCTCACTCATTTTCTATCCACTAAATATGGTTAAATTTTACGCTGTATTTGTTTTTACACACAAAATACAGAACACTCATATTGTTATTATAGCCTAAAATATAAAATTTTACAATAGCTTTCGACAAGATTCTGTTTTTTTAACAAAAAAGCTATAATTTTAAATTCTCTTTTACAAAGCTTTAACGAAAATTTCTAAAGGTAAACGTTTACCCATAATTTTTTTCTTTAACATAAAAATTTTAGTTGCTATTTTCAAAGAAATGTTATATAATATAGTTGGGTTATTATGCCCAAACGATTTTTAATAATAAGGAAACAGGCTTATGAATACTAAAGAAATGATTTTTGAACTTATAAACGCTGTGGGAGTTTCCGGCGAAGAATTTTCAGCTTCGGCTGTTGCAGAAAAAATGCTGTCGCAGTATTGCATGACGCAGACCGATTTTTTCGGAAATGTAATAGGATATTTGGACGAACCTGACAAAACAAAACCTACGCTTCTTTTAGACGCACATATTGACGAAATCGGTTTTATTGTAACGTATATTACCGACGAGGGTTTTTTGAAAGTTTCAAATTGCGGTGGAATTGACAGACGACTTCTTCTTGCTCAACAGGTGACGGTTTTCGGAAAAGAAAATGTCACTGGAGTTGTAACGTCCACGCCCCCACATCTTGAAGATGATGACAAGAAAGTACCGAAAATTGATGATATTTATATTGACACGGGATTGACTAAGGAAGAATGTGAAAAAGTTATAAGTTTGGGCGACCGTGTGATTATAAAAAATTCGCCACAATGCCTTTGGGGTGACAGGATTACGGGAAAATCCCTTGACGATAGGTGTGGTGTTGCCGTAATTTTAAAGGCACTTGAAATGGTTAAAGGAAAAAATTTGCCTGTTAATGTTGCTGTGTGCTTTTCGGCACAAGAAGAAACAGGCGAAAAGGGTGCAAAAATTTCCTCATTTAAAATCAAACCCGATTACGCTGTTGCAATAGACGTGTCGTTTGCTCTGACTAAGGACGACGACGAGCATAAGTGCGGAAAACTCTCAAAAGGACCGATGATAGGCATTGCACCGTCTTTGTGTCGTGATTTTTCAAATCTTTTGATTGAAATTGCAAAAAGTGAAAACATTCCGTACCAGTTAGAGGTTATGAACGGTGAAACAGGCACAAATGCCGACTGCATAGGCGTTTCTCAAAATGGTGTAAAGACTGTTACGCTTTCAATTCCACTAAAATATATGCATACTCCTGTGGAAGTGATTTCGCTAAGCGATATTGACAATTCGGCAAAGCTTGTAGCAAAGCTTTTAGAAAGGGGTGTGTACAAAAATGCTTAGTAGATTGGAAAAATTGTGTTGCCTAAATGGTATTTCGGGTGACGAAAAAAACGTGAGAGATTATATTATTAACGAAATCAAAGACTATACGAAATTTCAGGTTGATAATCTCGGAAATATAATTGCATTTAAAAAGGGAAAAGCAACACCTAAAAACAAGCTTATGATTTCTGCTCATATGGACGAAGTGGGTATGATTGTAAACTTTATAAATTCTGACGGAACGCTCAAGGTTTCGCCTGTCGGTGGGGTTGACCCTCGTGTGGTTTTCGGCAGACAGGTTTTGGTTGGAGATAAAAACATCGTAGGTGTTATCGGTGCAAAGGCTGTGCATAACCTTAGTTCTGACGAGCGAGAAAAAGCCGTAACATTTGACAAAATGTATATCGACATCGGCTGTGACAGCAAGGAACAGGCTGAAAGCATTGTAAATTTGGGCGACAGCGTTTGCTTTTCATCTGAATTTGTTCAGTTTGGCGATGGATTTGTAAAAGCCAAAGCAATAGACGACCGTGCAGGCTGTGCAATTATGATAGAAATGATTAAGCAAGAGCTTGAGTATGACACATATTTTACCTTTGTTGTTCAGGAGGAAATAGGCTTGCGTGGTTCACGCTGTGCAGCTTTTTCTGTTGAGCCGGATTATGCTATCGTGCTTGAATCTACAACGGCTGCGGATATTCCATCGGCAAGTGGTGCAGACCGTGTGTGCGAACTGAAAAAAGGCCCTGTTGTTTCGTTTATGGATAGGTCAACCATTTACAATAAAGAGCTTTATAATATGGCTTTTGATGTTGCGAAGAACCATGAAATTCCGTGTCAAACAAAAACCAGAGTCGCAGGTGGAAATGACGCAGGTGCAATTCACATTTCAAAAGGTGGAGTTAAAACTATTGCTGTTTCAATTCCGACACGCTACCTGCATTCGCCGTCCTGTGTAATTAACAAAGAGGATTATTTTAATACTTTTAAGCTTGTAAAAGCTTTGGCAGATGGGATTTATAACAAATGATACGACAGCTTGAAAAAATAGACGATAATTTACTGAAAAAACTTAATAGCGACCATTATTCAAGACGTGTAAAAAGCAATTATGAGGCATATGGCGGAAAATATGATTTTTGCAGATTTTTTGAATTATCTGTACAGGGTATGAGCCTGCTTTTAATTAGCATTTTCAATTCCACAATGGTTGTGTCAAATGTAACGGATGTGGAGTATTCAAGAGAGCTACAAGATGATTTAACAATGCTTATCGAGATGACTAAGCCGCAAACAATCGAAATGAATGTTACTCTTGCGAATTTGCTTAAACCTACACTTGATAACTATACATCTTGTGAGAGGACGGAGTTTGATTTTGTCACAAAAAATCATCTGCCTGATATGATAATCAATGACTGTCCAAAGCTTGATGATGTGTTTGATGTTTTAAAAACAAGCTTTCCTGCCGTTGCAAAAAGCTATGATTTGTGGCTTACGGATACCTCGCACAAGGTCAGACGTGGACTTTCTCAATGCTTTATGCTTGAAAACTATACCACAGCCACAATTCAGTACATTTGCGATAATACTGTTTTGGTGGGACAGGTTGCTACGTTGCCTGAAGAACGAGGTAGGTTTCACGCACGAAAGCTTTTGTATTGGCTCGGAGAAAAGCTTTGCAACGAGGGATATACTGTGCGACTTTTTGCACGAAGTAATCGTGTGTCATACTATGAGGAAATAGGATTTAAGGCTATTTCTAAGGATATTGTTTTTGAATTAAAAGACTAAATTTTTATATAAAGAGGTTTATAGAATGGAATTTTCGGAAAATATTTTTAATGTTGACTCTAGACTTTTTGAACTTTCTAAAAAAGCAGAGGAAATGTGCAAGGCACAGTTTGAACAAATTGACAACGTAAGCTATTACAACGGTCAAAAGGTGCTTAAAGCTTTTATTGATAACCGTGTCAGCGAAAGCTGTCTTAAAGGAACAACAGGCTATGGATATGGAGATTTGGGCAGAGATACCATAGACAAGGTTTTTGCACAAGCCTTTGGCGGTGAGGACGCTGTTGTCAGACACACCTTTGTAAACGGAACACACGCATTGTCTACGGCACTTTTCGGAGTTTTAAGACCTAATGACAAGCTTTTGACCTTGACAGGAAAACCGTACGATACCCTCGAAGAAATAATCGGTATCCGTGGCGAAAAGGGCAACGGCAGTCTTGCTGACTGGGGCGTTAAATATAGTCAGGTTGATTTGATTGACGGGAAAACTCCCGATTACGACAAGATTTTTGAACAGGCAAAGGACGCAAAGGTAGCGTATATCCAGCGTTCAAGAGGATATTCGCTAAGACCGTCACTGTCTATTGAAATAATTGAAAAAATGGCTCAAACGGCTAAAAAAGCAAACCCTGACGTTATTGTTATGGTAGATAACTGCTACGGTGAATTTGTAGAAAGCCGTGAACCTTTACAGGTGGGTGCAGACCTTATTATTGGCTCGCTTATTAAAAATCCCGGTGGTGCTATTGCTTCCACAGGCGGATACATTTGTGGCAGAGCAGACCTTGTAGAAAAATGCTCGGACAGGCTCACCTGCGTGGGAATGGGCAAGGAAGTAGGTTGTTCGCTAAACCAAAATCGTGAAATGCTTTTGGGATTTTTTATGGCTCCCGAAGTAGTGGCAAACGCTCTAAAAACTTCCGTTTTTGCTTGTCATTTCTTTAATTTGCTTGGATTTAAAACATTCCCCGAGGCTGACGAAAAGCGTACCGACATCATAGCCTCAATTTGCCTTGAAAACGAAGAAAACCTCACGGCATTTTGTCAGGGTATTCAAAAAGGTTCGCCTGTTGATAGCTTTGTTACACCTGAAGCTTGGGATATGCCGGGATATGAAAGCAAGGTAATTATGGCTGCGGGAGCATTTACAATGGGTGCTTCTATCGAGCTTTCGGCAGACGCTCCGATTCGTGAACCTTTCGCAGCGTGGTTGCAGGGTGGAATTACATATTCAACAGGAAAAACAGGCGTAATTCTCGCAGCACAGGAAATGCTAAACAGAAATCTTATTAACATTTAATAAATTTAGGAGGCTAAGATTATGGCTGATATTTACACACTTAGGCTTAGTGAAATTGTTGAGGAATTTAATCTGGAGGTGCTTTACACACCTAGCGAAACCGAAAGTATTTTGATTAGCGATAACGATGTAAACCGTCCGGGGTTACAGCTTATGGGCTTTTACGAGTATTTTAATGCCGAGCGAATTCAGGTTTGTGGAAATATGGAATTTGCGTATATGGCGTCAATTAACGAGGACGTAAGACGACAGAGAATTGACGCATTGTTTGCAACGAAAATTCCTTTGCTTGTTGTTGCAAGAGGTCACGAACTTTACCCTGAAATGCTTGAAATTGCAGAAAAATATCAGGTGCCTGTTATGAGAACCGAAACCTCCACGGGTGAGTTTATTGCTGCTTTGATTGCGTTTTTAAATCTTAAACTCGCACCGAGAATTACTCGCCACGGCGTACTTATCGAGGTTTACGGCGAGGGTGTTCTTATTGTTGGTGAAAGTGGTGTCGGTAAATCCGAAACAGCTATCGAGCTTGTTAAACGTGGACACAGACTTGTTGCAGATGACGCAGTAGAAATTAAGCGTGTTTCAAACATCAGCCTTGTAGGCTCATCACCTGACAATATTCGTCACTTCTTGGAGCTTCGTGGTATCGGAATTATTAACACTCGTCGCCTTTTCGGTATCGGTGCTGTAAAGGTTTCGGAAAAAATCAATATGATTATCGAACTTGAAATGTGGGACAGCGACAAGGTTTACGACAGAATGGGTGTAGACAACGAGTATGTTTCAATTTTGGGTGTAAAGGTGCCTAGCCTTACAATTCCTGTTAAGCCTGGACGTAACCTTGCGATGATTATTGAGGTTGCGGCAATGAACAACAGACAGAAGAAAATGGGTTATAACGCAGCCGAAGAACTTCTCCATAATCTCGGACTTCAGGTTGATAAAAAGGATAAAATCAAGAGCTGGGACGAATTTTAATTAGCAAAAGGAGACAATTATAATGCAACTTATTGCAGATTTGCATACACATACCATAGCGTCATCTCACGCATATTCGACTATTACAGAAAATTGTGAGTGGGCAAAATTAAACGGAATTAAGCTTATCGCAATGACAGACCACACCGAAAAAATGCCCGATTCACCGTATATTTGGCATTTTGAAAATTTGAGAATATTGCCGAGAAAAATAAATAATGTTATTGTTTTAAAAGGTGCAGAAACTAATATTATAGATTTTGACGGACATATCGACATAGGCGAAAAAACTATCGCTGAACTTGAATGGATTATTGCGTCAATGCACAAAGAGGTTTTACAGCAGGGTACTGTTGAGGAAATCACCAATGCCTACCTCAAGGCTATGCAAAATCCCGATATAGATATGATAGGTCACCCGACCACGGCATATTTTCAATGCGATTTTGATAAACTTGTAAAGGGTGCTGTTGAGTATAATAAAATTTTGGAAATCAACGAAAGTTCGATAAAGGTAAAAAAGGGAAGCCGTGAAAACGCTTATGAACTTTTAAAGGCTTGTAAAAAGTATAACGCACCTGTTTGCGTAAACACCGACAGCCATTTTTGTCAGCTTATCGGTAAGGCGGATAACGCTTTGGAAATTCTCAAAGAGTGCGATTTTCCGCAGGATTTGGTGCTGAATGCAGACCTTGATAAGCTATGCGATTGGGTAAGTACAAAACGTAAAATCACTTTGAAGTAAGGGGGCTTTTGGTTTGGATAATGTAAACGCTCTTATACAATTTGCAAACGAGATTGGTTGTGAAACAAGGCTTAATCAAAAGCTTTGCGATTATACAACCTTTAAAATAGGTGGCGAAGTTTCGGCTGTGTTTTTGCCGAATAACGCACAGATTTTAAGTGACCTTGTAAAAAAAGCCAACGAACTTTGCGTTGATTATGTTGTTATCGGAAACGGCTCTAACCTTTTATTTGACGATAAAGGCTATCACGGAGTGGTAATTAAAATCGGTAATAATATGGACAGTCTGACTTTTTTAGATGATTGTACAATCAAGGCTTTTGCAGGTTTGCCACTTTCAAAACTAAGCACCGTTGCCTGTGAAAAATCCCTCACAGGGCTTGAATTTTCCTACGGTATTCCGGGAACAGTCGGCGGTGCTGTGTTTATGAACGCAGGAGCTTATGGCGGCGAAATTAAAGACGTAATTGTAAACTGTGAAACTATTGATAAATTCGGAAAAATTAAAGTATACGAAACTAATCAAATGGAGCTTTCGTATAGGCATAGCATTTTTCAGAACTTAGACGAAATTATTATTTCGGCAACTTTTAAACTTAAAAAAGGCGAAAAGTCCGAAATATCGCAAAAAATGCGTGAACTTATGCAAAGACGAAAAGATAAACAACCTTTGGAATATCCAAACGCAGGTTCAACATTTAAACGTCCGGAGGGTCAGTTTGCAGGCAAACTAATTCAGGATTGTAATCTTCGTGGATTTAAGGTTGGCGGAGCTATGGTTTCTCAAAAACATTGCGGTTTCGTTATAAATGAAAACAATGCAACATTTGAGGACGTATCCTCCCTCATTAAGCAAGTTCAGGAAAAAGTTTACGACCAAACGGGCTTTTTCCTTGAATGTGAGGTTAAAATTATAGATTATTAGGAGTTGATATATATGCAGTTTGTTGTTGTAACAGGTATGTCAGGTAGTGGCAAATCAAGTGCAATCGACGTTTTGGAGGATATGGGGTACTATTGTATTGACAATATGCCACCTGAACTAATACCAAAATTTGCCAATATTTGTTCAAAGTCTGACGGAAAAATCAAAAAAGTTGCTTTCGTAACCGACGTCCGAGGGGGAGATTTTTTTCTTCAACTGACAGACACGGTTAATGAACTGCGTAGTAATCACTATGACGTTAAAATATTGTTTCTTGATTCCACAGACGAAGTTATTTTAAGAAGATATAAGGAAACAAGACGTAAACACCCTCTTGACGAGGTTTGTTCGGGAAATATCAGACGTGCCATAAACAGCGAAAGAGATATGCTGTCGGCGATAAAAGAATATGCCGATTATTATGTCGACACTTCAAACACTTCGACAAGTCAGTTTAAACAACGTATGTACGACATTTTTCTTGAAGAAAACGACGATTCAATGAAAATCGACGTTGTTTCTTTCGGTTTTAAATACGGAAACTATACCGAAGCCGACCTTGTATTTGACGTGAGATGTTTGCCAAATCCGTTTTATGTGCCTGAACTGAAAAACAAAACGGGTTTGCAATCCGAAGTTTCGGGATATGTACTTAATTTTGAAGAAGCACAGGAATTACTTAAAAAATTGCAGGAACTTATTGATTTTCTAGTTCCTCTTTACAAAAAAGAGGGAAAATCCCAGCTTGTCATTGCATTTGGTTGTACAGGCGGAAAACATAGGTCGGTGACTTTTGCCGAAGCAATTTCAAAACATTTAATGGCTGAACATTTGAAAATCAGAGTTACACACAGAGATATTGATAAACATTGAATTTGACGAAAGGAAAAAACTATGCAGTCATTTTCGTATCAGGTAAAAAGCGAAATTCTTGAACAGATAAATTCACGACCTAAAGCGGACGCATTGCTTTTGGGTATTTTGTATACTTGCAAAGAAATCTCCGCCGACGGAATTTTGTTTGTGACCGAAAATATCAAAACAATTGAATTTTTTACAAAAAGCATAAATAAAATATGCGACGGCGATAATGCTGTAATCATTTCAAAAACCCCAAAAGCAAAAGCAACGGTTTACACCGCAACGATTGACAAAACAAATACGGAAAAAATTTTTGAGTATTATAAACTGCCTTTTGATTATAAAGAAAACAATTACCAAAAAGCAGTTGTGCCGAAGAAAAAGCTTTTGCCACAATTTTTCGGGGGAGCGTTTTTGTCCTGCGGAAGTATAAGCGACCCAAACAAGGATTATCACTTTGAATTAGTTTTTTCGGATATACCGTTGTGTAATTTTTTCGGTTTGACTTTGATAGAAAGCTACGGCATAGTTATGAAGCAAACCGAGAGAAAAAATTCGCAGGTCGTATACATAAAAGAAAGCGAAAATATCGAAGATATGTTGACGCTTATGGGGGCTGTGAACAGCTCTCTTGAAATAATGAATATAAAAATCCTAAAGGATATTAGAAATAAAATCAACCGTGCGGTTAATTGCGACAATGCAAATATAGAAAAAACCTTAAAGGCTGCGGAAAAGCAAATATCGGATATTGAACTTATCGAAAAAACCGTCGGACTTGGAAATCTTTCGGACGAATTAAGAGAAATTGCCGAAATCAGGCTGGAAAATCCCGATTATAACCTTAAAGAACTTGGACAAGCCTTGTCAAAACCAATATCACGAAGCGGTGCAAATCACCGCCTTGCGAAAATATCGGAAATTGCAAAGGATATTAGAAACAAAACTCAGAAATAAAGATTAAAAACAAAGGTGGTGAGTGGTATGAGCGAAAACGGATTTGTGCATTTGCACGTTCACAGCGAGTATTCTCTGTTGGACGGGGCGTGTAGAATAAAGGAACTTGTTAAACGTGTAAAAGAAATGGGGCAAAATGCCGTGGCTGTTACAGACCACGGTAATATGTATGCAGCCGTGGAATTTTACAACGAATGTAAATCACAGGGAATAAAACCTATTATCGGCTGTGAAATATATGTTGCGCCAAGAAGCAGATTTGACAAAATTCCCAAAATTGACGAACACCCATACCACCTTGTTCTTTTGTGTAAAAACGAAACAGGATATAAGAATCTTATAAAGCTTGTTTCAATCGCCAACACCGAGGGCTTTTACTATAAACCCAGAGTGGATTTAGACTGTCTGAAAAAATATTCAGACGGTCTTGTTTGCTTGTCTGCTTGTCTTGCAGGCGAAGTGGCTCGTAAACTTTCAAACGACGATTACGAGGGTGCAAAGAATACAGCTCTGACATATAATGAGATTTTCGGACAGGGAAATTATTATATAGAAATCCAGAGTCACCTTTTTGTAGACCAACAGAGAATTATTCCCCTCCAGTATAGATTATCCCGTGAAACAGGTATTCCTCTTGTTGCCACAAACGACGCACACTATATCAGCAAAGACGACGCTTTTGTTCAAAAAATTCTAATGTGCATTTCCACGGGTAAAACCTTAGACGACAAAACCGCCATATCTTTTCCTACGGACGAATTTTATCTGAAATCCCAGGAAGAAATGCAAGAGCTGTTTTTGAATCATTCCGACGCCGTGTATAATACTCAAAAAATTGCGGATATGTGTAATTTTGAATTTGAGTTCGGAAACACAAAATTGCCGTATTTTCATATTGACGGTGTAACAGATAACGAAAAATTTTTAAGAGATATGTGTAAAAAAGGTCTTGAAAAGCGTTATAAACACCCGTCGAAGCAGGCTTTTGACCGTTTGGAATATGAACTTGACGTAATAACTAAAATGGGATATACCAATTATTATTTAATTGTGTGGGATTTTATAAACTATGCTAAAAACAATGATATTCCCGTAGGTCCGGGCAGAGGTTCGGGCGCAGGAAGCCTTTGCGCTTATTGTATTGGTATAACGGAAATTGACCCTTTGAAATACAACTTGCTTTTTGAACGCTTTTTAAACCCTGAACGTGTCAGTATGCCGGATTTTGACATAGACTTTTGTTTTGAAAAAAGACAGCGTGTAATAGATTATGTAACACAAAAATACGGCAGCGACCATGTTGCCCAAATTGTAACGTTCGGTACTCTTAAATCCCGTGCTGCCGTGCAGGACGTAGCAAGAGTAATGGGGTTGTCGGCAGAGTTTTCCAGAACTGTTTCTAAACTTATACCGCAAGATTCTTCGGTGAATGTATCAAATGTTTTGGAACATTCGCCTGAACTTAAAAAATTAGCGCAAAGTGATTCCAGAGTATACGAAGTCCTCAATTTGGCAAAAGCTGTGGAGGGTATGCCACGAAACTGTTCAACCCATGCGGCAGGGGTGGTTATTACAAAAGATACTGTGGATTCGTATGTTCCGTTGCAGAAAAAAGACGAACAGACCACCACACAATATACTATGACGGTTTTAGAAAGTCTTGGACTTTTAAAAATCGATTTTTTGGGATTAAAAAACCTGACTATTATTGACAAATGCCAAAAAGAAATTCAAAAAAAGGATTCGTCGTTTAATATTTCAAATATTCCATATGACGACAAAGAAGTTTTTGATATGCTTTCAAAAGGTGATACAGAGGGTGTTTTTCAGTTTGAAAGTGAGGGAATGACTAACACTATTGTTAAGCTTCAACCGACAGGACTTGAAGATTTAATTGCCGTTATATCGCTTTTTCGTCCCGGACCTATGGATTCTATCCCGAAGTATATCCGCAACCGACATAACCCGCAACAGGTTAAATACAAAACACCTCTTTTGGAGGGGATTTTGGACGTAACATACGGCTGTATTGTTTATCAGGAACAGGTTATGCAAATTTTCAGAACTCTTGCGGGATATTCCTATGGCAGAGCGGATATTGTCAGACGTGCTATGGCAAAAAAGAAACTAAGCGTATTAAAAAATGAGAAAAACGCATTTATTTACGGTTCAAAGAATCTTGACGGAACCGTCAATTGCGTTGGTGCCGTAGCTAATGGCGTTGATGAAAAAATTGCCAACGAAATTTTTGACGAAATGACGTCTTTTGCTTCGTATGCTTTTAACAAATCCCATGCCGCGGCTTATGCAACCCTTGCGTATCAAACCGCTTACCTGAAATGTCATTATTTCAAAGAATATATGTCGGCTTTTTTGTCGTCGTCTTTGGGAGAACGGGAAAAACTTGTTAAGTATTGCAACACCTGTGAAAAATACGGCGTAAAAATTTTGAAGATTGATATAAACAAATCGGGTTCGGAATTTGTTCCCGAATCCGACGGAATAAGATATCCGTTGCTTGCTGTGAAGAATTTAGGAGAAAATGTTATCGAATCAATTGTTGAAAACCGCAAACAAAACGGCGAATTTTCTTCGTTTGTTGATTTTTGTAAAAGGTGTTCCGACAAAACTATTTCAAAAAAAGCAGTTGAAAACCTTGTCAAAAGCGGTGCTTTTGATTGCTTCCCCGAAAACAGAAGAACAATGATTCAAAATCTCGAAACCGTGTTGGCGCAAATTCAAAACTCTAAGAAAACGGAAATAGACGGACAATTCAGCCTATTTGACGAACAGCGTAACACAAATAATTCAAGCATAGAACTTTCTTATTATGATGAATACGATATGAATACTTTACTTGACTTTGAATTTGAAGCAACGGGTTTGTATTTTTCGGGACACCCGCTTGACGGATATAGATACCTTTCGGAAGCGTCCGGGTTTAACAAACTTTCTGAAATAGTTGCCCAAGACGACAACGGAAATTATTTTGTGGAATCGGACAAAAAGGTTTCGTTTATCGGGGTGTTGCGCTCTAAAAAAGTCAAAAACGACAAAAAAGGCAACCAAATGGCTGACCTTGTTATAGAGGACGCAACGGACGTTGTGGAAGTGACTGTTTTTTCAAGCGTTTTGCGAAATTTCAACCACCCTCTTGAAGAAAAAAGTGTGCTTCAAATTTCGGGAAAAACTTCGTATTTTAACGACAGACTTAAAATCAACGCTGATGAAATTATGACGGCAGAAGATTACGCCAAAAGCTGTAAAAGAAAAACACTTTGCGTTAAACTTAGCGTTAGCGACAAAGATAAACTGCAAAAACTCAAAAATTTTCTTTCTGGTAAAAAAGGCGACGGCAGAATTTTGGTGTACCTTTTTGAATTGAAAAAACTTTCGACTTTGAAAGATTGTGATAGTTTTGAAATATCCGAACAGAATATTTGCGAACTTGTAAAAATAATGGGCGTGGAAAATGTTGCGTTCATGAGCAAAGGAGGTAAATGATTGAATCCGATAAAATACCTTGTTACAAAAATCGACGGAGATTATGCACATCTTCAAAATGTTGAAACTGGCGACGATTTGCTTGTTGCTATGGCGCTTTTGCCTGACGAAATCGACGAAGGTGTAACACTTTTGTGGGAAAACTTTTCTTATTCAGTAATTTAATATGATAATCTAATGAAAATTTTCTAATAACTATGGAAATTTATTAAAATATGTGTTATACTATTAAATATCTTTGAAAATAAACCGAAAGGATTGAAAAAAATGGCTCTCGAATATAATAGAGAAGTGATTGGTGAAAAAATCAATCTCACAACACTTAAAGACGAAAAGTTTAAAACAAATATGATAAATATTTATTTTAAAACTAAGCTTTCAGAGGATACTGCCTCTGTTTACAGTATCATTCCCGAATTGCTAAAATCCACAAATAGCAAATTTCCTGATAGAACGGAATTTTCTAAAAAGCTTTATTCACTTTATGGTGCAACTGTAAATGGTTGGTCAACTAAAATTAGCGACAGCCAAATTGTGGTTTTAAGTGCAAGCACTATTCGTGATGAATACGCCCTAAACGGAGAAAAAATAACGAAAGAAATCACCGAGATTTTGCTTGACTGTTTGTTTTTGCCTGTTGTGGAAAACGGCGGTTTTGCAAAGGAAGAATTTGCGGTTAAAAAGCAGGAACTTATTGACGCAATTGATTCTTTGATAAACGAAAAAAGAGGATATGCAATTAAACAGGCATATGAAACCGTTTTTGAAAATGAACCTTTTGCCGTAAATACCTACGGAACAAAAGAAAAGGCGTTGGAACTCACACCCGAATATGCTTATAAATGTTATCTTGACATGATTAAAACATCGGAAATAGAGATTTTTGTGTCGGGTGGCGGTGAACTGAACGGCGCTGTAAACTTAATTAAAGAGCGTTTTTCAAATGTTGAAAGATGTCCGAAAGAACACGGAAACTTTAAGGCGTTCAGTCCTTTAAAATCGGAAATAGCAAAGGTTTGCGAGCCTATGGAAGTTAATCAGAGTAAAATGGTTATGGCTTATAAGAGCGATTATGAAGATATTTACGTTTGTAAATTCATGATTGCTATGCTTGGCGGAACAGCCTTTTCTAAGCTTTTTACAAATGTCCGAGAAAAAATGAGTTTGTGCTATTATTGCGCTTCTCGCTATGTTGACGGAAAAGGTACAATGATTATTGACAGCGGAGTTGACACGGAAAACATAGAACTTGCTCAAAAGGCGATTAACCAACAGCTTGAGGATATGGCAAACGGCGATTTTTCCGACGAACTTATGGAAAATACCCGACTTTCTATTTTAGGTGATTTACGTTCAACATCAGATACAATTTCAGGACTTTGCGGATGGTATTTAAATCAGCATATAAGAGGTACGGATTATTCATTAGATGAAGTGGTAAATATTGAAAAATCTATAACCAGAGAAAAAATCATTGAATGTGCAAAGACCTTTAAGCTTGATACGGTTTACATTCTTGAAAGCAAACAAGGAGGAGAAAACTAATGTCATACGAAACTAAAATTATCAAAAATGACAGAATCGGCGAAGAATATACCTATGTTAAACACCCGTCGGGACTTAGCATATATATATGGAAACACGAAGGCTTTTCCACCACGGACGCATTTTTCGGAACAAAGTACGGTTCAATTAACACACGTTTTAAAACGGAAAAAGACGACGATTTTGTGGACGTACCGGAAGGCATTGCACACTTTTTGGAGCATAAGCTTTTTGAAAACGAGGATTGTGACGTTTTTGAACTTTATGCAAAAACAGGTGCAAACGCAAACGCATATACTTCGTTTGACCAAACGGTATACCTTTTTAACTGTTCGGACAAGTATCTTGAATCGCTTGAGATTCTCCTTGATTTTGTGCAAAGTCCTTATTTTACACAGGAAACCGTGGATAAGGAACAGGGAATTATCGGTCAGGAAATTAAAATGGTTCAGGACAGCCCCGACAGACAGGCTTATTTCAATTTGCTAAAATGCTTGTATGTAAATCACCCTGTAAAAGTTGACATTGCGGGTACGGTTGAATCAATTGCAAAAATTGACGCTGATTTGCTTTACAGATGTTACTACACATTTTATAATCTTAACAATATGGCGCTGTGTATTTCGGGTAACGTAGATGTTGACGACGTTTTGGCGGTGTGTGATAAGCATTTAAAACCGTGCGAAAACATTAAACTTGAAACTGCGTTTCCTTATGAGCCTGACGAAGTTAGTATGACAACCTATACTGAAAAAATGGCTGTGTCAATGCCTATTTTCTATATCGGATTTAAATGTTTGCCAAAACAAGGCAAAGAACTTATTAAGGCACAGGCTGTGGCGAATGTGCTTATGAATTTGATTATGGGTCCAACGTCGGATTTGTACAAACAACTGACAGACGAGGGCTTAATTAACTCACACTTTGGTACGGAAGTTTTCTTCGGCGACGGATATTTTACTTGTAACTGCGGTGGCGAATCAAAGAATCCGCAGGAAGTAAAAAACAGAATTTTTGCCGAAATCGAAAGACTTAGAAAAGAAGGTCTTGACAGAGAACGTTTTGAAAACTACAAAAAAGCAATTTACGGTATGATGGTTAAGAGTTTTGAAAACAGTGAAAATTGCGTTACAATGCTTATCAATGCCGATTTTTTGGGAATTGAAGCTTTTGACGAAATCGAAACCTATGCCGAGATGACTTTTGAAGATATAACAAACGGTCTTGACGAATATTTTAATTTTGACAAATCGGCAATTTCTATTGTTGAACCTGTCGAATAGGCAATGAAAGGAAGAAATTCAAATGACAGAAAAATTAACGTTTTTGACTAAGGATATTAGCCAAGAAATGATTAACACAATCAGAGAAAATCCCGGTAAAATATATTTTCCTTTTTTCGGTGAGGGGGATAATATTTTAAAGAACGGTTTTAAACTTGACAGGGTTATGTTTAAAATTCCGGGTACGGATTTTGAAATTTATTGGTACGGCTTTTTAATCGCCGTGGGGCTTTTGCTTGCTCTTATTTACGGGTTTAAAAGAATGCCGAAACTCGGTATTGACCCTGACAGAGCCACAGACGCAGTTATCGGCGGATTTATCGGTGCGATTATCGGTGCAAGACTTTATTATGTAATATTCAGTCTGTCTGACTACACAAAAGCAGGCGGAGGACTTGACTTTAAGGCGATAATAAACGTTCGTGACGGCGGACTTGCTATTTACGGCGGAATTATCGGTGCGTTAATTGTGGGTGTAATTATAGCAAAAATCAGAAAACTTAAAGTTACCGCACTTCTTGACGTTGCAGGACCGTGCTTTTTAATCGGTCAGGCAATCGGACGTTGGGGAAATTTCTTTAACGTTGAGGCTTTCGGCTCAAATACAAGACTTCCGTGGGGCATGATGAGTGAAAGCACAATTCAGTATCTTGCGTCACACTATGACAGCATTGAGGGTACGGTGGATAATTTTTTACCTGTACACCCTTGCTTTTTGTACGAATCCATTTGGTGTGCTATCGGATTTGTGCTTTTGCACCTTTATATGAAGCACAGAAAATTTGACGGCGAAGTATTCTTAATGTACATTGGTTGGTACGGTTTGGGAAGATTCTTCATTGAGGGATTGAGAACGGACAGCCTTTATTTCGGAAATATTAGAATTTCACAGCTTGTTGCGGGAACTTGCGTGCTTGTTTCTATTATCCTTATTCTTATTTTCAGAGGAATGGTCAGACGTAGCGGCGATTATAAATTTTTCTATGAAACAGACCTTTCAAGAGAACAGCTTGCTGAATACCGTTCTTATGAAGAAATCAAGGTAAACAAAAAAGAATTGAAAAATCAGATTAAAGAAGCAAAAGCCAAAGGCGAAAGCACAGCGGAACTTGAAGCAAAGTTAAAGAATCTTAAAACCGAATTGTCGGCAAAAAATATAGCTGAAAAAACGGAAGAAAACGAAGAATATCAAACTATTTTAGGCGACGAAGAAACAGACGAAATTGACATGACCGACGACGTTCAGGTTATTGACGGTGAGGATTTTATAGACGATAGCGACGTAGACGACGCAGAAGATTTTGAGTATGACGAGGGGGATTACGATGAGTAAAATTATTGACGGAAAAGCTGTTTCGCAGAGTGTTAAAGAAAATATTCGCAAAGAACTTGAAGAACTTAAAGCAACAAAAGGATTGACGGCAGGACTTGCTGTAATCATTGTGGGCGACGACCCGGCTTCAAAAGTTTATGTCAGAAACAAAAAACTTGCTTGCGAAGCGTGTGGGTTTGAATCTTTTGAATATGCTTTGCCAGCCGAAACAACTCAAGAAGAACTGTTGGAGCTTATTAACAAGCTTAATAACGACGATAGGGTAGACGGAATTTTGTGCCAGCTGCCACTTCCTAAGCATATTGACGAAAAGGTTGTTATTAACAATATTTCGCCTGCAAAGGACGTTGACGCATTTCACCCTGAAAACGTAGGTCAGATTATGATTGGAGATTATAAATTTTTGCCGTGTACGCCTGCGGGAGTAATGGAGCTTATCGCTTCGACGGGGGTTGAAATCGCAGGCAAAGAGTGCGTCGTTGTGGGACGAAGCAATATTGTGGGAAAACCTATGGCAATGCTTTTGCTACATAAAAGCGGTACTGTTACCGTGTGTCACTCAAAAACAAAGGATTTGGGCGAAGTTTGCAGACGTGCGGATATTCTTGTTGTTGCTGTTGGCGTTCCGAATCTGGTAACAGGCGATATGATTAAAGAGGGTGCTGTTGTCATTGACGTTGGTATGAACAGACTTGAAAACGGCAAACTTTGTGGCGACGTTGAATTTGAAAGTGCCGAAAAGAAAGCAAGCTATATTACACCTGTACCGGGGGGCGTAGGTCCTATGACGATTGCTATGCTTATGAAAAACACGTTGACAGCCGCAAAATCGAAGTTAAAGGACTAAATTTTAACAAATTGTAAAATTTGCAAATTGTGACATAATTCCTTTGACAAAACGGGTATGTTCTGTTATAATAGTCATTGTGTGAAAACACGAATATACTATCCCCGAACTTAGATTACGGAGTTTAAGCCCTTTTTGGGAAGTTACCAAGCCGTTTTCTCAGACGGAGGAAAAATTAAGAAAGAGGTACGAAAAATGCTTAGAAAAGAAGAAAAAACAGCTGTAATCGAAGCTAACAGAAAGCACGATACAGACACAGGTTCACCTGAAGTACAGATTGCTATTCTCACAAAGAGAATTAACGATTTGACAGAACACCTTAAAGTTCACAAGAAAGACCACCACTCAAGAAGAGGACTTCTCAAAATGGTTGGTCGTAGAAGAAATCTTCTTAACTACCTTGCTAAGAAGGACATCAACAGATACAGAGAAACAATCGAAAAGCTCGGTATCCGTAAGTAATTACAGTATTCATCAGGGCAGCGGCATATTGTTTGCCGTCTGCCTTTTGGTGTATATTGAGAATCAGTCAAAATGCAGTAGTTTTTTTAGCATTAAACAGAACAGATATGTAAATTAAATACTTTCTGTTGTGTTTATTGCTAAAACTGCTGCTAAAAATAATAATTTGGAGGCAGAAAAATATGTTTGAAAATTACAGAAAATTTGAAACCACATATGCGGGCAGACCTGTTATTGTAGAAACAGGCAAAACAAGTGTGCTTGCAAACGGTGCTTGCTGGGTTAGATACGGCGAAACTGTTGTTATGGCTCACGTTACAGCCAGCGCTAAGCCAAGAGAGGGCGTTGACTTTTTCCCACTTTCAGTAGACTACGAGGAAAAACTCTACTCTGTTGGTAAAATTCCGGGTTCGTTCCTCAAAAGAGAGGGCAAACCGTCTGATAAGGCGATTTTGACGTCAAGATGTGTTGACCGTCCAATCAGACCTTTGTTCCCAAAGGATATGAGAAATGACGTTTCCGTTGTTATGACTGTTCTTGCTGTTGACCCTGATAACTCACCTGAAATTGCAGGTATGATTGCTACTTCTATCGCTATTTCTATTTCGGATATTCCGTGGAATGGCCCTGTTGCAAGCATTAATGTTGGTTATGTTGACGGCGAACTTGTTCTTAACCCAACTCTGGAACAGAGAATGAAAAACGTACTTAATTTGACAGTTGCAGGTTCGGCTGAAAAAATCGTTATGATTGAAGCGGGCGCAGATGAGATTCCTGATGACCTTATGCTCGAAGCTATCCTTTTCGGTCACGAAGAAATCAAAAAAATGGTTGCTTTTATTTCTGATATTCAGAAAGAAATCGGCAAACCGAAGTTTGAATTTGAATCACAGGAAGTTGACCACGACCTTTTTGACGCAGTAGAAGCACTTGTTGGCGAAGATGTTAAGTATGCTCTTGATACAAACGACAAGAATGTCAGAGACGCAAGACTTCAGCCAATCGTTGACAGAGTTCACGCTGAATTTGATGAACAGTATCCTGAAAAGGTTGCTATGCTTGACGAAATTATGTACAAGCTCCAGAAGAAAATTGTTAGAAACTGGCTCTACGAGGGTAAGCGTGTAGACGGCAGAGGTATTGACGAAATCAGACCTCTTGCTGCTGAGGTAGGACTTCTCCCAAGAGTACACGGCTCAGGTCTTTTCACAAGAGGACAGACGCAGGTTCTTACAATTTGTACACTCGGCCCTGTTAGCGACGCACAGAAAATTGACGGACTCGATGAAGAAGAGTCAAAGAGATATATGCACCAGTATAATTTCCCAAGCTATTCTGTTGGTGAAACAAGACCTTCGAGAGGTCCTGGCAGACGTGAAATCGGTCACGGTGCTTTGGCTGAAAGAGCTCTTGAACCTGTAATTCCGTCTGTTGAAGATTTCCCATATGCAATCCGTATGGTTTCTGAAGTTCTTTCATCAAATGGTTCTACATCACAGGGTTCAATTTGCGGCTCAACGCTTGCACTTATGGACGCAGGCGTTCCGATTAAAGCTCCTGTTGCAGGTATTTCTTGCGGTCTTATCACTAAGGACGACGGAAGCTTTATGACTATGGTAGATATTCAGGGTCTTGAGGACTTCTACGGCGATATGGACTTTAAGGTGGGTGGTACTCACAAGGGCATTACTGCTATTCAGGTTGATATTAAGGTAGACGGACTTATTCCTGAAATTATTAAGGAAGCTTTTGCTAAAACTCACAAGGCTAGACTTCATATTCTTGATGAGGTTATGCTCAAGGCTATTCCTGAACCACGTCCAACTGTAAACAAATGGGCTCCTAAAATGTTGACAACAAAAGTTCCTGTTGACAAAATCAGAGAAGTTATCGGTTCAGGCGGAAAGGTTATTCAGAAAATTTCCGCTGAATGTGAAGTTAAGATTGACATTGAAGAGGACGGAAACGTATTTGTTTCGGGTCTTGACCTTGAAAAGGCACAGAACGCTATCAATATCATCAATACTATTGCTAACGACCCTGAAGTAGGCGCTATTTACAAGGGAAAAGTTGTTAGAATTATGGACTTTGGTGCGTTTGTTGAAATTGCACCGGGAAAAGACGGTCTTGTTCATATTTCCAAACTTGACAAATCAAGAGTAGAAAAGGTTGAGGACGTTGTTTCTATCGGTGACGAAATAGTAGTTAAAGTTGTTGAAATTGATAAACAGGGCAGAATTAACCTTTCAAGAAAGGACGCTCTTGCTGATATTGAAGCAAAGAAAAACGCATAATAGCTGATTGTGTGGGCGGAGAGATTCGCCCACATATTTTTTAAATAGTTGTCTTTTAAACTTTCACAGCTTTCGTATAATATTCATATCTTGTAATAGCAAACTGTGAAAGGACGATTATTATGAGTGATTTAGGCGTTGTTGTCATTGTTGTTACAGCGGTATGTTTGTTTACAGCTGTAATTATTTCAATTACTAAATATACCAAAAAACGCCATAAATTCGGCGTTATTGTTATTCCGGCAACTGATGAAATCGAAAATGTGGAATTTTACGTTAAATCGGCTTTTTTTGAGGAAAGTTTTGATAATACACCATATGGCAGAGAAATCTTGATTGTGGATTTTGGGTGCAGTCCTCATTTGTGGGAATATTATC
This sequence comes from uncultured Ruminococcus sp., assembly GCA_964480525.1. GTDB lineage: Bacteria > Bacillota > Clostridia > Oscillospirales > Ruminococcaceae > JAAZZIT01. The sequence goes on along the minus strand of CAYZOV010000005.1, from coordinate 77,895 downwards.
AAAAACTCGCAAGGCAATACCCGTCTGTCCGTGCGATTAACTCATACGAACTTGCGGCGTATATTAAGGTTAAATATATCCAAAAATTCCGATAAACAAAGAAAGGTCTTTAAAAATGCAACAAAACAATATGACTGTCATAGAGGGAAGCGTCGATAGTGTTATTTTTAGAAACGAAGAAACAGGTTTTGCTGTTCTTGTATTAAATTCCCAAAATGACGCTGTAACCGTGGTTGGTGATTTGGCGACGGTTGAAGAAGGGGAAGATTTAAAGCTAACAGGCGAATATATCCGACACAAAAAGTTCGGGTTTCAGTTTAAAGCGCACCTTTGCGAAAGAACTTTGCCAAAAACCCAGGCTTCTATACAAAAATATCTTTCAAGCGGTGTAATAAAAGGAATTGGTCCTGTTATTGCCAAAAGAATAGTAAAAAAGTTCGGGGAAGATTCTTTGGATATATTTGAAAACGAACCTCAAAAGCTTTTGGAAATTGACGGTATAACCGTTAAGAATCACGGCAAAATTATGGAAAGTTATAGAAATGTTTTTGGTGTGCGAAGCTTGATGATTTTTTTGTCAAAGTACGAAATTCCCGCAACCTACGGCGTTCGTGTGTGGAAAAAGTGGGGTATTAACGCTCTGGGGGCGATTAAAACCAACCCGTATATTATGTGTAACGCAGACATTGAACTTCCGTTTACAAAAGCCGAGGACTTCGCCACACGCCTTGATATTCCCTTGAATGACGGAAACAGAATAAGGGCGGGAATAAGTTACGTTTTAAATCAAAATGCGTTCGAGGGGCATACTTGTTTGCCCCTTGACCGACTTAAAAAAACCGCTGTAAGTTTCTTGAAAATTACAGACGACGATTTTGATTTGATTTTTAAAGAAGAAATTTCCGAAGAAAATTTGGTTGTTTATGAAAAAAATAACCGACCTTTTGTTATGTTAAAATGTTATTATATTGCGGAAGATTATATTTCAAGGCGATTAAAAATCATGAGAGATATGTCGTTTGATAATAATATCGACTTTTCGGAAGTAATAGATATTGCGGAAGAACAAAATAATATTGTGTACGAAGAAATTCAGCGAAAAGCTATAAATACCGCTTTGTCAAGGGGATTTTTGGTTTTGACAGGCGGGCCGGGAACAGGAAAAACCACTACTCTTAACGGTATTATTTCGTTGTTTCAACAACAGGGAATGAATGTTATGATTACGGCTCCGACGGGACGTGCCGCAAAACGTATTTCCGATTTGACAGGTTTTGACGCAAAAACGATTCACCGACTTCTTGAAGTGAAATTTTCCGACGGCGACAGACCTACTTTCGTTCATAACGAGGATAACCAACTTGATTGCGACGTTCTTATTATCGACGAAATGTCAATGGTCGATACATTGCTGTTTGAATCTCTGCTTAGAGCTTTGAAGTTTAACTGTAACCTTATTATGGTGGGCGACAGCGACCAGTTGCCGTCTGTTGGCGCAGGTAATCTTTTGAAAGATATTATCGAAAGCCGAATTGTGCCTACGGTTGAGTTAAAAGAAATTTTCAGACAAAGTGAAAGTTCAAAAATTGTTGTAAACGCCCATAAAATCGTACATGGTGAAATGATAGATTTCACCGAAAAAAATGACGACTTTTTCTTTATGCAAAGATTTGATTATGAAAGTTTGCAGTCGTTGGTTGTTGAACTTGTAAAAAAACGTTTGCCCGACGCATATGGCGTGGATTCGTTGGAAAATATACAGGTGTTGTCACCTACAAGAAAAGGTCCGACGGGAATAATCGAACTTAACAAGAGAATACAGGCAGAATTAAATCCGCCCTCAAAAGAAAAATCTGAAATTAAATCGTTGTATTATACATTCAGAGTTGGCGACAAGGTAATGCAAACTAAGAACAATTATGATATTACTTGGAGCAAGTATAACGACGACGGAGAAGAAACCGAAAAAGGTTCGGGTGTTTTTAACGGCGACATAGGAAAAATTATTTCGCTGAATAAAGTTCTGGGGGTTGCGACAATAGATTTTGACGGACGTGTTTGCAAGTATAACACGGATTTACTTGACAATATAGAGCTTGCATACGCAATTACAGTACATAAAAGTCAGGGGAGCGAGTTTGACATAGTTATTCTCACCGTTTTTTCGGGATATGATAAACTTTACTATCGTAATCTTTTGTATACCGCCGTTACGAGAGCAAAAAAAATGCTGATAATTGTCGGGCTGCCAAATCGTATTAAGTATATGATTGACAACAACAAACGAACAAACCGTTATACCGCCTTGAAAAATATGCTTTGCGAGGACGTTGATGATACCTATGAAGTGTAATCGGATAAAGGACTATCTTTTGGATTTAATTTTTCCCAATAGGTGCTTTTTGTGTAATATTATTATTTCTTGGGACAAACTTTGTTGTGATAGTTGCCTTGAAAAAATCCCGTATATTGATGAGAAAATATGTCCGAAATGCGGAAAATCAAATTGTATCTGTGACTTGGGCATTTGTTATGACAGGTGTTTCAGCGTTGCATGGTATGATAAAATGATGAGAAATGCTGTTGTCAGGTTCAAAGTCGAAAGTCCGCATAACTTCGCAAAATTCTTCGCCGATAAAATTTCGGAAATGATTAAAGAAGAACACATTTCTATTGATATTGTAACTTGCACGCCAATGTCGAAAAAATCACTTAAAGAACGAGGTTATAATCAGGCTTCGTATTTGGGAAAATATGTTGCAAAAGAGTTGAATCTTCCTTTTGACGATAATATTCTGATAAAGAAAGATTCTGAAGTTCACCAACATGATTTATCATTTGAAGAACGCTTGGAAAATTCTTTTAAATCATTTTCTTTTAATGCCTCAAAAGATGTGAAAGGCAAACGAATTTTACTGATAGATGATATAATTACAACCGGAAGTACGTTAAATGCTTGTTCAAGACTGTTGAAAAATCACAATGCGTCTTTTGTTGCCTGTGCGACAGCTTGCAACAGACGATTTGAAAACCCCGAAAACGTGGATAATTAAACTCAGATAATATTAACCGTCCTGTTATTTTGTAAAAAAAGCAGGGCGGTTTTTGTGTTTTTTAATAATAAAACGGTATACTATACTTAAAGGAGCGTGATATTTTATGACGGCTGAAGATTTGGAATTTTTAATACAAACCGAAAACCGAATAATTGACGAATATGTTTATCTGACTGAAGAAATCGCCAATCCTCATATTAAAACCGAATTTCAAAATATTATATCGACCCACCGAAACAATATAAACAAATTGCTTAATTTGTCGGGAGGAAAAAATGAATAATAACGATTTAACTATACTTTCTAAGGCGATAGGTTTAGAAAGTCGTGCGGTCATGGATTACGCAAGTGCGATTATAAAAGCCGACGACGAAAAGGTGTTTTCACAACTTGTTTTTAATGTGCAAGACGAATTTAAAATGATAAGTGATTTAAGGAAACTTTTAACTTTTTCATAAAAAAACACCTGAATTTGTTTTTTGCAAACTCGGGTGTTTTTGTGATGTTTAATTTTCTTTGTTGCTGAATAAATTAACGTCAAGTTTGTCGTACGGAATTGAAATGCCGTTTTGGTCAAATGCGTCTTTAACCTGTTCCAGTAAATCATAGTTTAAAGTCCAGTAATCTTCGGATTTAACCCAGACTTTGACTATTATTATAACAGCGCTTGAAGCGTGTTCGCACATTCTGACAAGTGGCAGGTCAGGTTTGTTCAGAGCCAAAGGGTGAGCGTCAATCACGTTTTTGATTATTGATATAGCCTTTTTGTAATCGTCCGAATAATCTATGGAAAATTTAAGCTCCAGTTTTCTGAATTGGGCTTCGTTGTAATTTACGACGGTTTTTGCCGTGATATTTCCGTTAGGTATGTGTATTACTTTGTTGTCCGAAGTCAAAAGTTTGGTGTAAAAAATGGATATTTCTTCAACTTTGCCTGAATCTTCGTCAATTTGGATATAATCGCCTTTTTTGAAAGGTTTTGAAAACAATATGATAAATCCACCGGCAATGTTCGACAAGCTGTCTTGCAACGCCAAACCTATAGCAAGACCTGCCGCACCGATTGTTGCCACAATGGAACTCATTGGCACATTCATTGAAGATAAAAAGATAATAAATACAAAAACATACAGCGAAGTTTTTACAAGGGAAATAATAAAGCCGTGTGTCGTGGGTTCAATTTTGCTCTTTTTAAGTCCTTTTGTGAGAAAGTTTACTACTATTTTAGTAAATATCGAACCTGCCGCAAGTATAATAAGAGCAGGAATTATAAGGGGAATCAGGCTTTCAAGCCAGCTCAAAAATTTATCCAACATATACGCACCTCAAAGTTGTTTAATTATTTAGAATTATATCATTAAATAATAATTATGTCAACACAAAAAATTCTCACCTAAATTATTATGGGATATTTTATTAACTTTGTGCAAAATATTATGTAAAACGTCTTGTAAAAAAAATCAAAATGGTGTATAATAAATACCATAAAATGCTTATCAAAGGAGAAGTAATATGTATCAAAATCTTTCAATTTTAACAAAAGAAATTGAACCGCTTGAAATGAACGTTGAAAACGTTGCGGCAGTAGTTATTACAGGTCTTGTCGTAGTATTTATCGGTTTGATTCTTCTTATCTTATTTGTACAGTTGCTTGGATTTATTTTTTCAAAAACCCCTGCAAAGAAAACAAATAATGAAGCCGCAAAATCAACGCCTGTTGTTCCGGCAAAAGCAGTTGTAACAAACAAACCTGTTGATACGGCTCCGTTTACCGCTACAGTAGATAACGGAATTGATGAAGAAACCGTTGTGGCAATTACGTCTGCGGTTGCTGTTATCGGTTCGGAAAGCGGTCAGAATCTTGCTGTTAAGAGCATAAAAAAGGCTGACTGAACTTAAAACGGTTTAATACAACGAAAGGAATTATTTTATTATGGTAGATAAGTTTTTAGAAACTATTGTACTTATAGCTAAGGAATCAGGTCTTTATGCAATTTGTGCAAACTTTTTAGACGGCGGAATCAAATATCTTATTATGATTCTGATTTCGTTTCTCTTTATGTATCTTGCAATCGGAAAAGGCTTTGAGCCACTTCTCCTTTTGCCTATTTCATTCGGTATGTTGCTTACAAACCTTCCGCTTACGGAAATGTATCACCCTGAACTTTTCACAGGCGAAATAGATTTCGGTAATGTGTTACATAGTGGCGGACTTTTGGATATATTGTATCTCGGCGTTAAATTGCAACTTTATCCGCCTTTGATTTTCTTGGGAATCGGCGCAATGACAGACTTTGCTCCGCTTATTGCTAACCCAAAGAGCTTTTTGCTCGGTGCTGCTGCACAGGCAGGTATTTTCCTTACATTTATCGGTGCTGCACTTCTTGGCTTTACAGCTTGCGAAGCTGGTTCAATCGCTATCATCGGCGGTGCTGACGGCCCAACGGCAATTTTCGTATCTTCAAAACTTCTCGCAGGTGGAGATTACGACATTGACGTAGGTACAATCGCACTTGCGGCGTATACCTATATGGCTCTTGTTCCGCTTATCCAGCCGCCTATTATGAGAGCTTTGACAACCAAAAAAGAAAGAGCCGTTAAAATGGGTCAGCTTAGAACAGTTTCAAAGACAGAAAAGATTATTTTCCCAATCGCCGTAACTGTTGTTATCGCACTTCTTATTCCATCGGCTGCTCCACTCGTTGGTATGCTTATGCTCGGAAACCTTTTGAAAGAAAGCGGTTGCTGTGACAGACTTGTAAAGACTGCACAAAACGAACTTATGAACATTATCACGATTTTCCTCGGCGTATCTGTTGGTGCAACAACAACTGCCGATAAGATTATTAACCCTAAGTTCGGTGGTGTAATTGTTCTCGGCGTAGTTGCATTTGCTCTCGGTACTGCCGCAGGTGTGCTTTTCGGAAAACTTATGTATGTTTTCACAAAGGGCAAAATCAATCCTCTTATCGGTTCGGCAGGTGTATCGGCTGTACCAATGGCAGCCAGAGTTTCCCAGAAAGTCGGACAGGAAACAGACAAGACAAACTATCTCCTTATGCACGCTATGGGACCAAACGTTGCAGGCGTAATCGGTTCAGCAGTTGCTGCCGGTGTTCTCCTTAACATTATCCCTCACTAGTCTTGACAATATTATTAAATTGAAGTACAATTAAGCTATCCTTTTTGGGTAGCTTAATTTTTTGGGAGGAAAAATATGAACAGTAAATTTTTTGCGATACTTTCAAGAATGAAATATATCAACCGTTGGGGGCTGATGAGAAACACAATTAACGAAAATTTAAGTGAACATAGCTTGGAAACAGCTTTTATTGCACACTTGCTTGCGGTTATCCGAAACAAAAGGTTCGGCGGAAATATCAATGCCGAACGTTGCGCATTGCTTGCTATGTATCATGATACAACCGAAATTCTGACAGGGGATTTGCCAACACCCGTAAAATATTTTAACCCCCAAATTAAATCGGCGTATGACGAAGTAGAAAAAAACGCAATAAACCAGATGATTTCTTATATTCCCGAAGATTTAAAAGATGTGTATTTTCCGCTTTTTGAAAAGCAGGACGAGGATTTGGAACTTTGGAAGCTTGTTAAGTGTGCCGACAAAATCTCCGCACTTACTAAGTGTATTGAAGAACGGAATATGGGTAATACCGACTTTTTAAAGGCTGAAAAATCATCTCTGGAATCAATTAAGTCAATGAATGTTCCCGAAGTTGACGTTTTTCTGGAAGAATTTCTGCCGTGCTATTATCTCACCCTTGACGAACAAACATAAAAAGCAGTTTCTAGGATTGGTTATCTTTAAACAAATTACAGCTAGTTTGTTTCCTTTTATTTAACTTTAGCAAATTCAACAAAAACACTTGACTTTGTTTGAAAAATGTTGTATCATAGTATAAAGGAAAAATATATTTAATATTTCCTTTAAAGTTTTCAAAAAAAGGAGATGTTTTTATGGAATTAAAAAAACTCATAGCTAAAGGCGACGGTATTGAGGTTTACGAAAGTGACGACCTTGCAATAAAAGTTTTTGATAATCCCGAACAGAAAGAAAAATGTTTGTACGAAGCGTTGACGCAAGCCAGAGTTGAAACAACTCTTGTAAATTCGTGGGTTAAAATGCCGATTGTAAAAGAAGTAGGCGTTTTGCCTGACGGACGTTGGGCAATTGCTATGGAACTTATCAAAGGCAAAACAATGGCTGAACTTATGGAAGAAGAACCTGACAAAACCATGCTGTACATAGATAAACTGGTAGAAATACAGACGGAACTTCATGCGCAGTATATGCCACTTTTAAGCAAACTTAAAGAAAAAATGGCACGGCAAATTAAATCCTTAAAGGCCATTGACGAAATCAAAAAGTACGAACTTTTGACAAGACTTGATTCTATGCCGAAACACATTAAACTTTGCCACGGAAACCTTTCGCCGGATAATATTATTATTAACGACGACGGATATTATGTAATTGACTGGGTTGCTGCCAGACAGGGAAATGCTTCGGCGGATTCCGCAAGGACATACTTGCTTTTGTGCCTGAATAATCCTGAAATTGCCGATATCTACCTTGACAAATTCTGCATAGCCACAAAAACATCAAAAAGATATGTTCAGGCGTGGCTTCCGATAGTAGCGGCCGCACAACTCATCAAAGGTAAACCGGAAGAAAAAGACCTTTTGATGAAATGGATTGACGTTGTGGATTATGATTAAAAAATTTCGCCCGTAGTTAAAAATTACGGGCGATTTTACTTGATTATTCTGAAAAAATGTATTATAATAATATTATTCTATTATTTACGAGGTTGTTATGCAAAAAATATTGGGTTATATGCGAAAAGCTATTCAAGAGTATAATTTAATAGAAAACGGAGATAAAATTGCCGTGGGTGTTTCGGGCGGAAAAGACAGTTTAGTTATGCTAAAGGGACTTGCTTTGCTTAGGCGATTTATAGGTATCGACTACGAGCTTGTTGCCGTCACTCTTGACCCGTGTTTCGGTGGCGTCGAAACCGATTTTTCAAGCGTTGCGGAACTTTGCAAAGAACACGATATTCCGTATATTTTGCAAAGAACAAATATCGGCGAAATTGTTTTTGACATCAGAAAAGAACCTCACCCGTGTTCGCTTTGTGCCAAAATGCGTAGGGGAGCTTTGCACGAAATCGCAAAGGAAAACGGTTGTAATAAAATTGCACTGGGGCATAATTTAGACGACCTTGTAGAAACTTTTATGATGAATCTCTATGTTGAGGGTAGACTTGGGGTTTTCGCTCCTAAAAGTTATTTATCAAGACGTGATTTAACTATGATTAGACCGCTTGCACTTGCGTATGAAAAGGACATCAGAAGTGCCGCAAACCGAAATAATTTGGGTGTTGTTAAATCAAAATGTCCCGTTGACGGACATACTAAACGAGAAGAAACTAAAATTGCACTTGCTGAAAGAGAAAAAATCGACAAAGGATTTAAGGACAGAATTTTCGGTGCAATTAAAAGAGCTGACCTTGACGGTTGGGGAAACGAAGAAATCAGAGAAAAACTTAGGAAAAAAGACGAAAATTAAGGCAGGGAAGTTTTAAATTTATATTCGTGGGTACATAAAATTTTACGAAAGGCTGATACTATGGGATTTTTCTACGGAGGATATAATAGCAATCCTTATAATACGCAATACGGTAATACTTTTTACGCAAAACCCGTTTCACCGGTTGATAATGCTCCGGTGTGGTTTGTTGCGGTTGTGCCGATTGTTTCCTTGTTTATCGAAGAAATAATCATGAATAAAGTTGCGTCAATTTTTCTTTGGATTTTAACGTACATTTTGTCTGTTTATGTATGTAAATATGACAAAGACAAAATTTTGGCTAGATGTTACGACAGCACACAGTTAAAAATGTGGTATTTTGTACCGATTGTTTATTTAATAATGAGAAATAAAGTTACTCGTTTGAAAAGTTATACGGTAATGTTTGCGGTTGCGACCCTTTTAATCGCTCTTGTCAGCAACGGTTTTGTCAGATATGCTGTTACTACAGATGACGATTATATTACAACGCTTCAAAAATATTCTTGTTCTCAGATAATAAATTTTGAAGATTATCAGAGTATTACTGACGATAATATTCTTGAAACTATTCAGTCGTATGTGGGACACGATTCGATATTGTGGACTTGTTCAACACATGATAATATTTCAAGCATTTCCGCTTGTTGTTCTTTTGATAACAACGGCAAAACTTCAGATTTGGAAATCGGTTTTGAACTGAAATATGACGGTTTTTCTTTTGATGGCATTGAAATTGTCAGTCTGACTGTTGACGGTAAAGAACTTTCGGAAGAAAACGAAAAAGCAATGTTAATGCAGATTTTTTCCAAAGAAGAAAAAACAAATACCGTTGAAAAATCGGACGATAACTTGATTGAGGTGTAATTTTAAGCTGTGCGATTTTATGTAAATTGCACGGCTTTTTTGCTGAAATCATTGTTATTATAGACGTTTTTTACAAACTTAAAAAAATGAAATGATTTACGAGAAATCGAGAAAAACAGAGAGAATTAAAGAGAATTTAAGCGTGAGAGGGATATAAATTAAAAATTCGGCATTTTGACTATTGACTTTTGTTTTTGAGTAGTGTATAATATCAAATGTTGCAAGGTTCACGGTCATAGAGTTGCGATTGTGAACGACTAAAATGTGAATTTTTGAATGGAGGAAATTTTTATGTCAACTTATATGCCTAAAGCTGGCGATATTACTCGCAAGTGGTATATTTTAGACGCTGAGGGACAGTCTCTCGGTAGAGTAGCAGCAAAGGCTGCACATATTCTTCGTGGCAAGCACAAGCCAACATACGCACCACACGCAGATTGCGGTGACCACGTTATCATCATCAACAGCGATAAGGCTGTTCTCACAGGTAAGAAGCTTGACCAGAAATCATACAAGTGGCACACAGGCTGGATTGGCGGACTTAAAGAAATTAAGTATTCAAAGCTTATGGCTGAAGAATCAGACAGAGCAATGACAATCGCAGTTGAAGGTATGCTTCCTAACAACACACTTGGCAGAGCTGCTGCTAAGCGTCTTAGAGTTTACAAGGGTGCTGAGCATAACAATGCTGCTCAGAAGCCAGAGAAATACGAGTTTTAAGGAAGGAGTATAGAATATGTACGAATCAAAAAAGCCATATTTCTATGGCACAGGTAGAAGAAAACATTCAGTAGCAAGAGTTCGTGTATATCAGGGTACTGGTAAAATCACAATCAACGGCAGAGATATCGACGATTACTTTGGTCTTGAAACACTTAAGCTTATCGTTCGTCAGCCACTTGCTCTTACAAATAACGAAGAAAACTTCGATATCGTTTGCACAGTTGCAGGCGGTGGCGTAACAGGTCAGGCTGGTGCTATCAGACACGGTCTTTCAAGAGCTCTTCTTCAGTTCAATGCTGAACTCCGTCCAGAGCTTAAGAAGGCTGGTTTCCTTACAAGAGACCCAAGAATGAAGGAAAGAAAGAAGTACGGCTTGAAGGCTGCTCGTCGTGCTCCACAGTTCTCAAAGAGATAATTATTTTATCGACAAAATGGCTTGCTTACAGGGCTTTTCGCCTTGTAGCAAGTCTTTTTTTGTTTGTGAAAAAAACACCCCAAACCGATTGGTTTTGTCAGTTTGGGGTTAAATATTGCATTTTTAGTATTTATAGTTGTCAAGTATTAAAGCTTCAAATGTACCGTTTTCGTCAAATTCAAAAGCAACAAATTGTTTTGTTGGGTTACTTTTATCAGACACATATTCTGGGTGTTCATAGTAAACTATCAAGCTTGAATTATCTGTCGCATAGTGTGGCTTACCGAATTTTTCTATAATTTCTCGAAATGTTGTTTTCCCGATTTGTATTCCACCAAAAAATTTAAAATTAATATTGCTGTTTGAATTGTATTTTAATGAGAACGAAACACGGTAGAAAAATAAATCGTTAGTTCCGAATGCTTTTCCGTAGTGTAGTGGATAGTCATTGTAATTTTGTAATTTACTTAAAAGAATGGTTGCACCGATTTTAGAATTATTACATTCAAAAACGTGGTCGTTATTGCCTACATCAGGGGACACAACTCCAAAATTCAAATCGTTTTCACAAGGAACAAAACCCTTGTAACGTAAATCTTCTGTACAAATAGGTGTTTGAATTTTAACACCATTTAAAGTGAACTCGTAATCAAACAATGATTTATTTTTTAATGTGTTGTTCAATGTGTTGTTATAAAAATTTTCATTGATATTTGTTTCTTGCGTTTGAGTAGTATTTTCCGGTTGCTTTTTGGCTAAAAGAGGTTTAATAATTAAAGAAATTAAGAAAATTATCAAGTCAATAATAATTACTACTTCAATTAAAGCACCCCAAATAACCACAAACACGCCATATAATAAAAGCAAAAGACCCGTCACAAGGCAGGACTGTGTATCTCGAAAAGACCTTGTAACTTGACCTGCGTAACTTCCGTCAAGATTGTAAAGCGTTTGAGTATAAGTAGCCGAGCTGTCAGCACCAACAAGATTATCGGCAAAATCTCCAAGCGTTTTACCACGACCTAGCCTAAAAGGAAAACCTACGCCGAATATTAAACACAAAATTCCTGCGAAAATGTGAATACCTATTGCATAATGCCAGCATTTTGCCACATAACCACTAACCATATGCTCGTTTAAATATTCAAGCATACCGTCACTCAAAATAAATTCTTTTGAGGTGTTTTCACCTAAATAAAACTGTGCAATGGACTTGTTGGTTACTTCATCGTCTGAATTGACAAAACCTACTGCTTGACCAACAGTCATTTCAGTGTTTTTAATTTGGTATTGAAAATCAAATTGAAAATTTTTTTCGGCTGCAAGTATTACTATAATTGAAGAAATTACAAGAATAACAGTATGTAAAATTGCAGAAATTAAATGTCGCATATAATTCTCCCTTTGTAAATTATTTTTAGTTAAGTATACCATATTAAAAAAACTTGTCAACTTAATAAACAATTTAAAACAAATAGCTTTTAAGATATTTTTATTGAAACATTTCTATAAACAATTAAAGAATTTATTGAAATTATCCAAATCGTGTGTTATAATTGTTATGTATTATATAGGTTATTACAAGATTGGTCGAATTGATGACATCTTGTAAATAATAAAAATTTTAAAAAAGGGGAAGAAAAATGGAATTTCTGAACAAAGCTTTCAAATTGAAAGAAAACAAAACAGACGTTAAAACCGAGATTATCGCAGGTTTAACCACATTCATGACAATGGCGTATATTCTGGTTGTAAACCCAAATATTCTGGGCGAAACGGGTATGGACAAAGGCGCTGTGTTTACCGCAACAGCACTTAGTGCGGCATTGGGTACGCTTTTAATGGCACTTTTTGCAAACTATCCTTTTGTACTTGCACCGGGTATGGGACTTAACGCTTATTTTACCTACACGGTTGTAGGAAATATGGGTTACTCTTGGCAGGTTGCATTGACAGCCGTGTTTATTGAGGGTATTATTTTCATAGTCCTCTCTCTCACTAAGGTTAGGGAAGCTGTTTTTGACGCAATCCCGACAACGCTTAAAAATGCCGTTTCCGTGGGAATTGGTTTTTACATAGCCTTTATAGGGCTTCAAAAATCCGGAATTGTGGTTAATTCCGATTCTACGCTTGTTAGTATTTTCTCGCTTAAAAATTCTTTTGACAACGGACAATTTTCTACTGCGGGTATAACGTTTATTCTTGCTGTTGTGGGAATCGCTCTTACTTCTATTTTAATGGTGAGAAAAGTTAAGGGTAATATTCTTATCGGTATTATCGGAACTTGGCTTTTGGGCGTAATTTGCGAAATTGTAGGAATTTACAAGCCTGACGGTGTATCGTATGCCAGCCTTATTCCTGATTTTTCGGGTGGAATTTCCATTCCTAGCATTGCGCCTGTATTTTGCAAACTTGAATTTTCAAACATTTTAAGCCTTGACTTTTTTGTAGTAATTATCGCATTTTTGTTTGTTGACTTCTTTGATACGCTTGGTACGGTTATGGGTGTTGCTTCAAAGGCGGATATGTTGGATAAAGACGGAAAACTTCCGAAAATCAAAGGCGCGTTGCTTGCTGACGCCGTGGGAACAACCGCAGGTGCGGTTTTGGGAACATCAACCGTAACAACATTTGTTGAAAGTTCCTCCGGTGTTGCAGAGGGTGGCAGAACAGGTCTTACGGCTATTACTTCAGCTTTGCTGTTTTTGGTTTCGCTTATTTTGTACCCGTTTTTCATGGCGATTCCGTCATTTGCAACTGCTCCTGCACTTATAATGGTAGGATTTTTGATGATAACAAATATTACAAAAATTGATTTTTCAGACATCACAGAGGGAATACCGGCATTTATTACAATTATGGCAATGCCGTTTACATACAGCATTTCCGAGGGTATTGCTCTTGGTTCGATTTTCTATGTAGTAGTTAAACTCTTTAGCAAAAAAGGAAAATCGGTTTCGCCTATTATGTATGTATTAGCCGTACTTTTTGTGCTAAAATATATTATAATTTAGTTTTTAAGGAGATTTAGAATGATTAAAGCAATAATGTTTGATTCCAAACCCTACGATAGAGAAAGCTTTACAAATGCTTTGGGGGATAAGGATATAAAGCTTAAATTCATTGACGCAAAACTTAATGAAGATACAGTTGATTTGACAAAAGGCTATGATGTTGTAATAGTTTTTGTTAATGATGATGTTAATAAAGAAGTTGTGGACAGGCTTTACGAAAACGGCGTCAAACTTATTGCACTTCGCTGTGCAGGTTTTAATAACGTTGACGTAAAAGAAGCTTTCGGCAAAATTCATGTTGTTCGTGTGCCTGCATATTCTCCGTATGCTGTTGCCGAACACGCTATGGCGCTTCTTCTGACTTCTATAAGACGTATTCATAAGGCGTATAACAGAACGAAAGATTTTAATTTTTCGCTTGCAGGTCTAACGGGTTTTGATTTGCACGGTAAAACCGTTGGCGTTGTCGGTACGGGAAAAATCGGAAGAATTTTTATAAATATCTGCAATGGCTTTGGAATGAATGTCATAGCTTATGACCCATATCCCGCAAAAGACAGCGGTATAAATTATGTTACGGTAGATGAAATTTTTGAAAAAAGTGATATAATTTCTCTGCATTGTCCGTTGACAGCCGAAACTAATCATATAATCGACAGCAGGGCAGTAGACAGAATGAAAAAAGGCGTTGTGATTATCAACACGTCAAGGGGAGCGTTGATTGATACCGACGCACTTCTTGACGGAATCAAGTCCCGAAAGGTCGGAGCGGCGTGTCTTGACGTTTACGAAGAAGAATCGGACATTTTCTTTGAGGACTTTTCAGGTCATATCGTCAACGATGATACCCTTGCACGTCTTATTACTATGCCGAATGTTATTATTACATCTCATCAGGCGTTTTTGACTAACGAAGCACTTTCAAATATTGCCGAAACCACGTTTGAAAATATTGAAAAGTTCTTTAATGATAACATTCTTGATAACGAAGTATGTTATCATTGTGAACGCAGAAAAGAATGTATGAAAAAACGTACAGGCAAATGCTTTTAATATGTATTGATTTTTTAAAATCGGTGATAAATTTTTCACCGATTTTATTTTTTGCTTGACAAATGAAATATAAAGGTATATAATAACATATGAACAAATACTCATATGTTTGTTTTAATCGAATACGGGAGGAAAAATTATGAATTGTGATAAATCGCAAGACCATTGCAGTTGCGGTGGAACAAAAGAAGAAATATTGTTGGAATTGGAGGACGCAATGCCCTGTGACGAACAGGTTTACGAATTGTCCGAACTTTTCAAGGTTTTGGGGGATAATACAAGGGTGAATATCCTTTTTGCGCTTCAAAAGGGGGAAATGTGCGTGTGTCATATTGCCGAATTTTTAAATATGTCCCAATCCGCAATTTCCCACCAGTTAAGAGTTTTGAAGCAAGCCAGACTTGTAAAGTATCGTCGTGACGGAAAAACGGTGTATTATTCCATAGCCGATAGCCACGTTGAAACTATACTTAGTATGGGTATCGAGCATATTTCTGAGTAAAGGATTGATTCTTATGAGCAAAAATATTTATATATTAAACGGACTTGATTGTCCGCATTGTGCCGAAAAAATCGCATTAAAAGTTAGCAAAATCGACGGAGTTTCTTCGTCAGATTTAAACTTTATTGAAAAAAAGCTTTATGTTGAACACAACATTGAAAGCGAGGAGATTTTTGATAAAATAACAAAAATCGTTAAATCTCTTGAACCTGACGTAGAAGTCACAGAATTTACAAACGGTGAAAATTCTTCCGAAAAATCGGATTATAAATTTGACATAATTAAAATTGCTATTGCAGGTTTGTTTTTCGCTGTGTCGTTTTTTACGATTGAAAAAATATCGTCGGTTTTGCTGATAATTGCGTTTGTTGTTTCGGGGTACGAAGTTATAATCGAAGCCGTGCGAAATATCTTAAAAGGCAGACCGTTTGACGAAAATTTTCTTATGGCGGTTGCTTCAATCGGAGCAATGATTATCGGCGAAATGAACGAGGGCGTTGCCGTAATGGTTTTCTATCAGGTTGGCGAACTTTTTCAGAAAATCGCTGTTGACAGTTCCAAAAAATCTATTAAAAACCTTATGGAATTAAAACCCGAAATAGTAAGCGTTGTTACTGAAAAAGGTATTATAGAAACAAAACCCGAAAACGTAAAAATCGGTGACGTAATTTCTGTTAAGGCAGGGGAGCGAATTGCACTTGACGGGGTTCTTTTGAGCAAATCTACAACACTTGATATGTCGGCGTTGACAGGTGAGAGTTTGCCTGTTGACTTAAAACAAAACGATGAGATTTTGAGCGGTAGCATAAATCTTTCTAACGTTTGTGAAATTAAAGTAACAAAGACTTTTGAAAATTCCGCAGTTGCAAAGCTTTTGGAAATGGTGGAAAATTCTACGTCGCAAAAAGCCAAAACTGAAAAGTTTATTACACGTTTTGCAAGAGTTTATACGCCAATTGTCGTAATTTTGGCTGTTCTGCTTGCACTTGTACCGCCGATTGTTTCGGGATTTACAGGCTTTAGCAAATGGATATACAGAGCGTTGGTTTTTCTTGTTATTTCCTGTCCGTGCGCACTTGTAATTTCTGTTCCGCTTTCGTTTTTTGCGGGAATCGGCTGTGCGTCCAAAAACGGAATTTTAATTAAGGGTGCAAAATTTATTGAACAAATGGCAAATTGCAAAACCGTAGCTTTCGATAAAACGGGTACTATTACAAAAGGTGAGTTTAAAATCCAAAAGATTAACGCTATAAACTGTACTGAAAACGAGCTTTTGAGAGCTTGCGCTTCAATAGAAAAAGGCTCAAATCACCCTGTGGCTAAGTCAATTCTAAAGGAATATGACGGAGAATTTTTACCTTGCGAAAATATAAAAGAAATTTCGGGCTGTGGTATTTCGGGCGAAATAAACGGCAAAAAAATCATTTGTGCAAATTCCGATTATGTAAAATCTTTGGGAATTGAAGTTTTGGACGACGATAATTATACAGCTATATGTGTAGTTGTGGAAGAAAAACTTATAGGTGTTATTTATTTGGGCGACAATATAAAGGAAACGTCAATCGAAGCGATGAAAAACCTTTATGAGTGTGGGGTAACGCAAACGGTTATGCTCACAGGCGATAAACAGAATATTGCCGAAAATATCGCTAAAAAGGCTGGAATTACAAAAGTTGTGGGTAAACTTTTGCCTGAACAAAAGGTATGCGAAATTGAAAAACTTATCGGCGAAAACAACGGTGTGGTAGCTTTTGCAGGCGACGGAATAAACGACGCACCTGTTATCGCAAGGGCAGACGTGGGATTTTCTATGGGTTCTATCGGTTCGGACATAGCTATCGAATCGGCTGACGTAGTTATTATGAATGACGATTTGAGAAAAATTTCCGACGGAATTAAAATTTCAAAAAGGACAATGATAATCGCAAAACAGAATATCGTTTTCGCACTTGGGGTTAAAATTCTTATTTTGCTTCTGGGTGCATTGGGACTTGCGGGAATGTGGCTTGCGGTTTTTGCAGACGTGGGGGTTTCGGTTATCGCAATTTTAAACTCACTTCGTGCAATGAACTGTAAGGGTCTTAGCAATTCATAAACTTAATATTTTAAAAAACTTGCAAGGGATAAAAAACTTTGCAAGTTTTTTATGTTTTTTACATTTTTTACGCATAAGCTATTGACAAATTTGTATAAATGTGCTACACTAAAATTGCTACACAAAACCGAATACGCAGTTAGGGGCATGGTATTTTTTTATGGAATTACTGTATCCTTTTTTGCACATACTATTTTTTGAATTTGGTAAAAATGCAAATTCCAACCGATAGTATGTGTGGATACTTTGTCCTATGTATTTCAGGTTTTGTGTAGCAGCAATCGGAGTTTGCAATTTTCAGTGTGAGTGACTTCGGTTGCTCACACTTTTTTATTTAGGAGGGAAAAATCATGAAAAAGCTCACAAAACTGTTTTGTATGCTACTTTTACCGATTATTCTTATCGTTTCGCTTAGTGCTTGTTCGGACGTTGAAGATGATTTGGTGGGTAAGTGGTACAAAGACGAAGAAAAATGTTTGGACATACGGTCTGACGGAACTTGGAAAATTGAGGGAATGTACGGTACGGGTACTTGGAAAATCCTTGATGACGGTGAAACCATAGAGTTTTTGGATTTTTACGGTGAATCATGCGAAACCTACGTTGACGAGGACGAATACGGCGAATTTGTTACGCTTGATTATATGGGTTATGTAGGTAATTATTATAAGGATTCTCCGCCGTCGTCTGAAAAATCCGAAACCGATAATTCTTCAATGTCCGATACAACAGCGCCTACAACAAACGATACCCCTACACACACGGAAGATTCTTCCGTAAATGATACCGTACACAATAATTACAGCGACAAAACTGTAATTGACCCATTTAAGGGATTAAATTATGAAATATCAGGAATTTCGCCTTATTGCAAAATAACTTTGAATAACGCCGCTTGCAGCGAAGAAGCACAGTTGTATGTAACATACACGCTTGACAAAGAAGATTATTCAAACGGTGAATATTTTGTTGTAACTGCGACGCTTTCGGAAGAAGCGGAAAATATGAATATGATTATTCTTGACCAACAGGCAAAATATCCTGTGGAAAATCAACCTGAATATATCGAAAGCCTAGACGGCGTAGACCTGACCATGATGTATCAAGAACTAACCGATACAATAAATACGGAAATTGCGCAAGCATTGTCGAATAGAGCAAGTGGTTCGTTGTATGTTTACTTGTTTGATAATAATATAAAGGGGCTTTCTTCTGTTGACAAAATTACCCCGTGTGAAACATATTTGTCAACTCTGAAACTTATTAAAAAGTCGGAATACCACAATTGCAATGCTCCGTACAACAAGCTTTCTTTTATTTATTCCATTAGTTATACAGACCGCAATTCTGACAAGGTTACATATTGGACAAATATTTCCACGGTGAACATTATTAAATATCCTAACGGAACACTTAAATGGGGTTATGAATCTTCGGATTCATACGATTTTAAGTTTAGTGATTCCGGTGTAAGTCTTGAAAATTGTGTTCTTGTAACTGTTACAATTGACGGCGATTGGTATAATGTTTCTAAGGTTCAAACTGAAAATGAATAAGTGAGGTAATAATTATGTATTGTAAAAACTGCGGTTCGCAAGTATCCGATAATGCAAAATTCTGTGCCAAATGCGGAACGCCAACAGCAAAACAGCAAACACCCGTCGCTAAAAGTATTATTCAAAACCCTACCGTCGTAAATAATGTTAATGCAAATGCTCCCGTAAATATAGACAAAGACCTTGTTAAACTTTTTTGCATTACAGCAGGTTTGCAGTTGTTGGTATTTATTTTTAGATTTTTTACGTTTGTAAACTTAACTCAAAGGGCTTCAATATTTAGAAGATTGGAAAAATACAGTATTTATGAAGTAATGAACAATGCGTCAGACGAACTCTTTTCAAGTTCTATTGGTTCGGTAATTTTCATAATATTGTTTTTGCTGTCAATTGTTTTTTGCATAATGCCCGTGATTAAAAAACAAATTAACAACCGTAAGCGTTTGATTCTCGGTAAAATTCTTATGATTTACAATCTTTTGGTATATGCATTTGTGATTTTTGGAACCTATGATACGATTAAACAAAACAAAGATTCTTATGGAAGAGAATATTCTTATTCGGGTGGAATAACGTTTATCGGCTGGTTAAGTGTAATTATGACAATTGTGGCTCTGGTGTTTATGTTTAAGATTTCAAAGAAAACAAAAGAAATGTTTAAATAACTATCAGCGAGTGGTTTTGCAAAAGACCACTCGTTTTTGTTTAAGAAATTTTATTAAATAACATGAATTAGATGTTTAATATTTTACGAATTTTTCTTGAAAACATTTGCAATACTTTGGAAAATGTGTTATAATACAATTTAATACTTAATTTTGACAAGGAGAAAGCTATGAACTGGGTAGAAATGAATATTTTTACAACCACAGAGGGTGTTGATATTGTTTGCGGAACGCTTCTCGGAATGGGTGTAAACGGTTTTGCTATAAAGGACAGCAACGATTTTAAGGAATTTCTTGAAAACAAAGAAATGAATTGGGATTACATAGACGACGACCTTATGGGTCTTAAAGACTGTGAAACAACCGTAACCGTGTATTTGCCTGAAAATGCACAGGGTATGGAAAATTTTAATGCTATAAAAACTGAACTTTTGGCATTAAAATCAAGAGATGTTAATTCAGTTTGGGGTAGACTTGAATATGAAATTTCAAATGTAAAGGAGGAAGATTGGGCAAACAACTGGAAACAATACTTTAAACCACTAACAGTTGGAAACAAGCTTCTTATTAAACCAAGCTGGGAAAAGGTTTCGGAAAACGAAACAAGAAAAATTTTGGAGATTGACCCTGCGTCAAGTTTCGGTACAGGTCAGCATAACACGACCCAACTTTGCTTAGAACTTATCGAAAAATATCTGGGCGACGGCGACAAAATGCTTGATTTAGGTTGCGGAAGCGGAATTTTATCTATCGGCGGTATTCTTTTGGGTGCAGACAGCGCTTATGCAGTTGACATTGAAGAAAACGCAGTAAAAATTGCAAAAGAAAATGCCGATAAAAACGGAATTTCCACGGAAAAGTATACGGCTGAATGTGGCAACGTTATATGTGATGAAATTTTAAGAGAAAAAATAGGAAAAGATTATGATTTTGTTTGCGCAAATATTGTTGCAGACGTTTTGAAAGCAATGACCCCTTATTTCAAAGGCTTTTTGAAAGAACACGGAACTCTCGTTGTGTCGGGAATTATCGACCAACGCAAAGACGATGTTATAAACGGCATTGTCGGGGAGGGTTTTGAACTTTTAGAAGTCAGAGAAAAGGAAGATTGGGTTGCGGCTTCGTTCAGGGCGTAACCGTATTTGAAAAAAGGAGGAAAAATATGCAGTTAATTTATGTAATAATTAAACACGTTAATTTGACAGACCAGCTTATGGTTGAACTTGCAAACGCAGGCGTTAAGGGCGCAACTGTTCTTGACAGCGAGGGAATGGCAAAGTACCTTTATAAATCGGAAAACGTTCAAACTTTGGATTTATTAAAACAGATTTTAAATAAAGAAAACCCTAACGAAAGCAAGACAATTATTATGGCTGTAAACGATGATATGGTGCAAACCGTCAGAGAAACCGTTAAAAATGTTGTAGGCGACTTTAACGTGCCAAACGCAGGCGTAATGTTCGGCGTGCCGATAACTTTTTCAGAGGGAATTTAATTAAAAATGTTTGAAGCATAATTATCTTCGGACATAATAAAGATTTATGAAAGCCTTGTCTTTAAGACTGGGCTTTACTTTTTTATAAATATTTGTGTTTATTATTAAATTACTATTGACTTCTATTGAAAAATATGGTAAAATAAGATTAACTTAACAGACGTTTAAATTGCGTTTTGAATTTAAACTAAAAAACAGCCGATTTTTCGGTAAATTTAACGAATACAGGAGGTATTGTATGAAAAAACGATTTTTGAGCATACTGCTCACAATCTGTATGGTGCTGACCCTCGTTCCGACGACGGTTATTGCGCAGACACAAAACAGCATAGCGCTTACAAAAACATATCTGCAAAACAATTCATATGTTTTGACAGGTGGCAGTACAGAGAGCGAGATGACTTATTTTTATCTTGACGAGGACATCGACATTGACAGAGTAATTACTGTCAAGGGATATGTAAACTTGGATATAAATGGTCATATTCTTAAAAATCCCAATTTCCTTAATGTTATTGCGATAGGTGATTCTTCCACTAACGGAAATTTAACTATTCGGGATAGTGGGTCTGGTTTGATTACTGGTGCTTTAGATACATTTGGTGGAATAATCGAGGTTAACTCCGGAAGTTCGTTTACTTTTAAAAGCGGTAATATACGTTCAGAAAATAATTTAACAGCTATATATATAGCCAGAGGTGCAACAATGGCTCTCACAGGCGGTACAATTGACGGTATTGTTAATATAAAAGGTGGTACATTGTATGCTCACGACGGAAAAATATCAGGTGATGTTGTAAATATAAACGGTGAAATCACCAGAAGTGATGAGAATATTACAACAGCCACATCATTTGAAGGTTGTGTTTACAATGGCGGTACAATTAAATGGGGAAACTTTGCAAATGATGTTTATAATAGCTTTTTTAATCAAAGTTTTTATGATTATCCTTGTTCAGGAACAATAAGTGGCGGTAGATTTGAAGGAACAGTAACAAATGGATATCAAAAACCTTCTCCTAATTCGCCTTGGGATAACCAAACAGGTACTATCGCAGGCGGTACATTTTTAAATGGTATTTCAGAAGTTTCGGGACTTAGTGTTATATCAAATACTGATTCTATCATTCTCGGCGTAAAACACGGATACGAGATTGTAAATGCCAACAACAACGGCTATGGCGGTGTTATTTTGACGTCTGATATACTGTGTGATGAGTATTTTAGCTTATTATTACATCGTGACTTCATTATTGATTTAAATGGTCATGTTATGGATTTAAGTGGTGTATTCGCAAGTAGTGCTGCAATTACTGTTGATAGTGGTTGTAATTTAACATTGCTTGACAGCAATCCTAATGCAACACATAAATTCACACCAAATGGTGACGGTGTGTGGGTGCTTGATGAAGAAAACGGAATTAAAACAGTTAACGGAGGCGTTATTACGGGATTTGATTGTTCGTCACGCTCAAACCAGGGGCGTGATGGCGTCATAGTTATTTCTTTTGGAAAGTTTACAATGAACGGCGGTAGTATTGTAGGTTGTCAGGGAGCTGTAACCGGTGCAATAAACGTTAAAGCGGATAATTCCATATTCTATTTTAACGGAGGTTCTATCATAGGCTGTAAATCAACTGACGCTGGCGGAGCAGTTTATATAGGCGAAAATGCAAATATGTACATGAACGGCGGTACAATATCTGATAATATATCTGACTTACCTGGCGGGAATAACATTGGCGTATTTGTTTTTGGAACGATTTATGCAAATGGAGGTGTTATTGATGATGATGTATTCAATTTCGGAACAATCACACGTTCAGATGACGCAACCGATTATACCACTTTCTATGGAAATGTAATTATGGGTCAAAGTGGAATGGGAACTATAGTTGAGGATAAAGCAAAGCTGACTGTTACGTTTGATTCAAACGGCGGTTCGGCTGTTGCAACGCAAAAGGTTCTTAAAGGACAAAAGCTTGCAAGCGTCAGCGCCCCGACAAAGGAAAACTTTAATTTTGAGGGTTGGTATAACGGCGAAAACAAATGGAATTTTAATGATTCTGTTATGGATAATATGACCCTGACAGCTAAATGGTCATGTGCAGGACACAAAGACGTAAATCCGTCTGACCACAAATGTGACTTCTGCGGTGAAACTTCTTCACAATGCACAGGCGGTGAAGCAACTTGCACAGATAAGGCAGTTTGTGAAATTTGTGGCGAAGAATATGGCGACCTTGACCCGACAACCCATTCAGGCAAACTTGTTTGGACAACCAAAAACGCAACCCGGCACGAACAAAAGTGGAATTGTTGTGGTAAAGTAACAGTTTCCCTTGAAAACCACGAATGGGAAAACGGCATTTGTAAAGAATGTGAGTACCCATGTGTACACGACTACAATTGGCATAGCGAAAACGGTCAGTATTGGCAGAGATGTTCTGTTTGCGGACTTGAAACCGCTAAAAAGGATATTCCGGAAATTACAATAATCGGTGCGGATAAGGTTTGTAAAACCCAGGACTACACTTTCACCTTTACATTTTCGGAGGAAGTTGATAATGTGGGTAATGCATTTATAAGTTCAATTTACGAAATTGAGCTTAATACAACATATTTGGGTAATGGTGTATATAGTTGTACTTTAAATCATGAAATCATTGATTTTGTTTTTGAAAATGGCGTTACAACATTTTCTGTAACTGCCGGTGCAAATACCAAAGACGGATATCCGTTTATCGATGAAAAAATTGTAGAAATACAAGGCAACCACACAGGCGGAGAAGCAACTTGCACAGACAAGGCAATTTGCGAAATCTGTGGCGAAGAATATGGCGAACTTGACGCAAACAACCATACAGGCGATAAGGGTTGGAATATTACACCTAACAGACATGAACAACTCTGGGATTGCTGTGGAAAAACAATTGTTGAAATTGAAAACCATGAATGGGAAAACGGCGTTTGTACAGAATGTGATACCCCTTGCTTGCATGATTATCAATGGCAGAACGAAAACGGTCAGTATTGGCAGAAATGTACAGTTTGCGGACTTGAAACCGAAAAATCCGACGTTCCGCAGATTATAATTAACGGAAACGATACCGTTTGTCAAGGTCACGACTGGACATTTACGTTTACACTTCCTGACGGTTCGACAGATGTTGTTTACGGTTATGATTTTGAATTAAAGGGCGACAGCGGTTTAACGCCTGTTTACGAAAACGGCGTTTACACAATTACAATTTCACCTGATTTAATTGAAAATGAAAATTCGTTTAAGCTTAGCGTTTACGCAAAAACCGCTGACGGTTTTGATTATTCATCAAACAAGGAAATTACAATTATTTCCGACCACACAGGCGGTACAGCAACCTGCACAGACAAGGCAGTTTGTGAAATCTGTGGCGACGAATACGGCGAACTTGACCCGACAAACCACGCAAGCGGACTTAAACACGTTGAAAAAGTAGAAGCTACAACCGAAAATGAGGGCAACACAGAATACTGGTTCTGCGAAGATTGCGGAAAATATTATTCTGATGAAAACGGCGAAAACGAAATAACTCTTGCAGACACAATTATTCAAAAACTTGAAAAACCTGTCGATAAGGACGAAGTTCCGAACACAGGCAACAGCCATACATTATTGTGGATTTTGCTTGCAATTACTACTTGCGGAACAATCGGCGTTGGAATTTGGGATAAGAAAAAGAAAACAAACAGATAATACAAAACTCCGATGAAAGCGTGTGCTTTTATCGGAGTTTTTTTCTTAAAGAATAAGGCATATAAGACCCGAACAGCCCTCGTTGATAATACGTTCGATAGTTTCCTGCATTTTCATTCTTGCGTCAGGCGGCATTTTGAAAAGTTTGTTGTGCAAACCCTCGTTCACCAGTTCGTGAAGTGATTTTCCGAAAATGTTTGATTCCCATATTTTTTCAGGGCTTTCTTCAAAATCGTTAAGCAAATACAAAACCAATTCTTCCGACTGTCTTTCAGAACCCACAATCGGCGAAATTTCGGTGGTAATATTGGTTTTAATAAGATGAATTGACGGTGCGGTCGCTTTTAGTTTTACGCCGTATTTTCCGCCTTGTTTGATTATTTCCGGCTCGTCAAGTTTTAGTTCGTCGGCGTTTGGCATAACAATTCCGTAACCTGTCGCTTCCACTTCGTCCAGAGCGGTGGCAATTTTTTCATATTTAGATTTAATACCGATAAGTTCCTGAATCTGCGGTAACAAATCGCTTTCGTTTTCAATTTCAAGACCTGTTGTTTCACCCAAAATCTTAAAGAACAGACTTTGCGAAACGTCAACTCTGATATAAGCGCTGCCTTTTCCCAAGTCTATTGAAGAAATAGAGCTGTTTATTACATATTCGCTTGATTTTATGTCGTTGCATAGATTTTCAATTTCACGCAAATGTGTAATATTGCAAGCGCTTTCTTTTATAACGGAATAAATGCTTTCTTTAAGCCAATGACCTTTTTCAAGACAGGCAATCCATTTAGGCATTTCAACGCTTATTTCTTTTACAGGAAATGCGTAAAGAATCTGTTGCAAAATCTCTTTTATCGTATCGTCGGTTAATTCAAGACAGTTTATTGCAATAACCGGAGTTTGGTATTTTTCGCTCAAACTCTGTGCAAGCTCTTGTGATTCTTCCGCTTCGGGATATACGCAGTTAAGCAAAACGACAAAAGGTTTGTTGATTTTTCTAAGTTCGTTGATTACACGTTCTTCTGATTCTTCGTATTCTTCTCGTGGCAAATCCGTAATACTTCCGTCGGTTGTAACAACCAATCCGATTGTTGAATGTTCTGTAATAACCTTTTGTGTGCCGACTTCCGCAGCCATATTAAACGGGACTTCGCTGTCAAACCACGGTGTAACAACCATTCTCGGTGCTTCGTTTTCAAAATAACCGATACTGCTCGGAATAATATATCCTACGCAGTCAATCATTCTGACGTTAAATTTACCGCCGTTTTCAAGACATACTTCAACAGCTTCTTCGGGGATAAATTTAGGTTCGGTTGTCATAATTGTTTTGCCTGCCGCACATTGTGGCAATTCGTCAACAGCACGTTCACGCCTGTAATCCGACTGAATATTCGGAATAACAAGTTTTTCCATGAACTGTTTTATAAAGGTTGATTTACCTGTTCTGACAGGACCCACAACCCCTATGTAAATGTCGCCGTCGGTTCTTCTGGCAATATCCGAATAAATATCGTTTGAAATCATATTGTCATTTCCTCCTTAATTTATAATAGGAATAAGTAACATACCTTTGTCTGTCAACTTTTCTCCGCAAGTTTCGTTTTCGTCTAAAATAGCCTGAACAGACGTGGAATTTCGTTTTGCAATTTCCCAGATGTCCTCGTTTTCATCAGCGTAATAAAGTTTTAATGCACAGTTTGTATTGCATACCTTTTTATTTTCGGATTTAATACAAATGTCTGTTATAATCTTTTTGTCTGCTTTTTCGATAATTGTTCCCTCAACAAGAATTTCGGCGCTTATTTCCACGGAATTATCGTTTGACATTGCAAAATTATAATTCAAAACTGAAATTTTCGGTTCTAAATAAACTGCGTCGGAATAGCCGTTGCAGTCGATTGTGTGTTCAAAAATGCTGTCCGATTCGATTATCACAGGGAAGCCGTCTTTGGTTTCGACCAAGCTTTCAAATACAACATTTCCGTTTATAATAAACGATTTAGATTCCTGACTGAAATGTGTGGCGATATTTGAAATTTCACAGTTGCAGTCAATTACGCCGTGAATTTCCGAATCGTTCAAACTTAGCGTTTTTTTGCAATTTACATTGTCGCTGATTTTTTTAACGGCGTTTTCGATTTTGATGTTATTTGTAACAAGTTCACAATCATAAGTGGTGGAATAAGCGTCCTCAATTATGTTGCAGGATTTTAATTCCGAAGCTGTGCAGTTTACCAACAGCATAAGTTCACATTCAAAACTTGTCGATTCGCCACTTCCTTTTGTAACCACGTCACAACCGATTTTGCTTATGTCAACGTCTATGTCGAAATTGTCGTCGATA
The DNA here is from genome assembly GCA_964480525.1 of uncultured Ruminococcus sp. GTDB lineage: Bacteria > Bacillota > Clostridia > Oscillospirales > Ruminococcaceae > JAAZZIT01. Next base: position 50,781 of record CAYZOV010000005.1, on the reverse strand, counting down.
CCGTCAATTTCCATAATCTGACTGAACGGAACGGTGAATTTCATTCCCTCAATGCCGTGTTCGTTGTCTTTGCTGCAGGTGTAAAGCATATCAATTTCCGCTTCGCCTTTGACAACAAGCTTGCTTGAAACAACCTTGTATTCTTTTGATAAAATTTTACAATCGGCTTTAATAACCGACAAAATAGGCGGTTTTGCAATTCCGAGTTCCAGTTCTTCAATAACCGTTATTTTTTTTGAGTTGACAATTATTTTGGACGGGAATACTGCTGTATTCTTTTTAAGTTGAATATTTCCGCCATTTGCGTCACAGATTATGTTTTGGCTTTTTATGTCGCAAACTTTTATTTTTGTGGAAATTGCACCTCTTATGTCAAGCCTGCGTTTATTGATTACTCTGCAATTTACATAGTCGGTTTTCGGACAAATGTATATCTTAGGGTTGTCAGACGTAACAGTAAGTTCAACGTTTTTGGAAAAACTCATTTTTTGTTCGATACAGTTTATCGTTTTTGAATTTTCCGACAAATACCATACTCTGATTATTGCCTCGGTGTCGTAACACAACTTTTTAGAGCTGTCGGACATATCGTTTCCGATTATGCTGTTAGAAATCACTCTTGCTGTTATTTGTGATTTTACAACTCTGAAAATATCCGGGTAATAATCAGGCAAAATGTAATCTGTTTCCACCGCTTGTTCAAAACAGTTGTCCAAAACGGTTTCTTTGACCATGATTGCTTCTTTGGTGAATTTCAAGTCCATAATTTCCTCCCGATTTATCAAATATTTAACTAATGCAAACAGCATTTGATACTCAATTGTATTCAGACAAACTTTTTTATATGACTTTTATTGGCACAGTTTTTTTGTATTGATTATACTTTTTGTAAAAAATAATAATTGACGAAAAAATTATTTTGTGGTATAATTAACGTGGTATGTTAGATTTTGTTATGAAAGGATATATTTATGAATAAAAAGTATGTTGTTCGGCTTGTCGGTTTGGTTGTTGTCGGACTTATAATTGTTATTACAGGTAGCTTATTTAATCTTTGGAATATAGGATTTAAAGCTTCGTCCCTAATTGGGTTTATAGCTGTTGTTCCTGCGTGTTTAACTGTATTTTCAAAAGGCTTAAATTATGTGAACAGCGCAGTTTATTTTGCGGGAATCGGTTTTATTATGTATAAAAATGTTTTTGCGCATTTTTCTGTTAGATTTTTTATTTTCTGTGTGCTGTTGTGTGCTTTTGCAATTATTCTTCCTGCCACAGCCAAATTATTCGATAACGAAGAAAAAGAGAAAGGAACTGAATCAAATGGCTAAGAAAACTCAGGTATATGACAACGAAGCGATAGTATCACTTAAAGGTGCCGACAGAGTTAGAAAACGTCCGGGGGTTATTTTCGGTTCGGACGGTTTGGACGGTTGCAAGCACTCTATATTTGAAATTTTGTCAAACTCAATCGACGAAGCAAGAGATGGGCATGGCGACAAAATTATTGTAACAAGGTTTAACAATAATGTTATCGAAATTGAGGACTTCGGACGTGGTTGTCCTGTGGATTTTAACAAATCCGAGGGGAAGTATAACTGGGAACTTGTTTATTGCGAACTTTACGCCGGCGGTAAATATAATAATGACGGAGATAATTATGAGTATTCGTTGGGATTAAACGGACTAGGTGCCTGTGCTACACAGTATTCTTCCGAATTTATGGACGTTGAAGTAAACCGTGACGGATTTAAATATAGCCTACATTTTGAAAAAGGAAATAACGTAGGCGGTTTGAAAAAAGAAGAAACGGGAAAGAAGAAAACGGGTACAAAAACCCGTTGGAAACCCGACCTTGAAGTTTTCACCGATATAGAAATTGACAAAGAGTATTATCAGGATATTTTGAAAAAGCAAGCTGTTATTAACCCTAAAATAAAGTTTGTTTTCAGAAACCAAACAGAAAACGGCACTTTTGAAGAAGATACTTATTTTTACGAAAACGGTATTGAAGATTATGTAAATGAAATTGTTGACGGGGAACATCTCACATCTATTCAGACGTGGACGGGTGAGAGAAAGGGCAAAGACAGAGAGGATTTACCCGAATACAAAGTTAAGCTTTTGATGTCGTTTACTTTTTCAAATAAGGTTAAAAAAATAGAGTATTATCATAACTCCAGTTTTCTTGAACACGGCGGTTCGCCTGACAAGGCTGTGAGAAACGCTTTTGTTTATCAGATTGATAACTATTTAAAAACCAATAACAAATATAACAAAAACGAAAGCAAGATAAAGTTTGAAGATATTGAGGATTGTTTGGTGCTTGTATCAAGCAATTTTTCAACCCAGACTTCGTATGAAAACCAGACGAAAAAATCAATTACAAACAAGTTCATTCAAGAGTGCATGACTGATTTTATCAAGCATAATTTGGAAGTGTATTTTATCGAAAATCCTGACGAAGCAATAAAAATATGCGAACAAATTATGGTGAATAAGCGTAGCCGTGAAAGTGCCGAAAAGTCCAGACTTAATATTAAAAAGAAACTTTCGGGTACAATTGACATGATGAACTCGGTTCAGAAATTCGTTGACTGCCGTTCAAAGGATTTGACAAAACGTGAACTTTATATCGTGGAGGGCGATTCGGCTCTCGGTTCTGTAAAAATGGCTCGTGACAGCGAATTTCAGGCTGTTATACCTGTTAGAGGTAAAATTCTAAACTGTCTTAAAGCCGATTATGATAAAATTTTCAAAAACGAAATTATCACCGACCTTATTAAAGTTTTGGGTTGTGGCGTAGAAGTTAAAACAAAGGCAAACAAAGAACTTTCGCTGTTTAACCTTGACCAGCTTAAATGGAATAAAATCGTAATCTGTACCGACGCAGATTATGACGGATTCCAGATTAGAACTCTTATTTTGACTATGCTTTACAGACTTACTCCAACGCTTATCAACGAGGGGTACGTTTATATTGCCGAATCACCTCTTTTTGAAATTACAACAAAGGAAAAGACCTACTTTGCGTATGACGAAAACGAAAAGGTGAAGATTTTAAATCTTATCGGCGACAAGAAATTTACTATCCAACGTTCAAAGGGACTTGGTGAAAATGACGCCGAAATGATGGCTTTAACCACAATGAATCCTGAAACAAGACGTTTGATAAAAATTAACCCTGACGATATTGAACATACTGCGTTTATGTTTGATATGCTTTTGGGTGATAATCTTCCTGCGAGAAAAGAATTTATTTCCAATAACGGCGTTGATTATTTGGAAATGGCAGATATTAGCTAATTAAAATTATAGGAGGAACGTTCTTAAATAGAACTAAATCTAAAATGGCAAGAAAGAAAAAAGAAATTGAAAATAAACCTGTTGTAAAATCAAATGCGTATATCGAAGGTGCGGGAACGGTGGTTGAGGAGCCTATTACCGTCACTTTGGAAAAAAATTATATGCCTTATGCAATGAGTGTAATTGTATCCCGAGCTTTTCCCGAAATTGACGGATTTAAACCGTCGCACAGAAAGCTTTTGTATACCATGTATAAAATGGGTCTGCTTACAGGTTCGCTTACTAAATCTGCAAATATTGTCGGACAAACAATGAAGCTTAACCCTCATGGCGACAGTGCAATTTACGAAACAATGGTGCGTCTTGCAAGGGGAAATGAATCTTTGCTGCACCCGTATGTGTTGAGTAAAGGAAACTTCGGAAAAGCTTATTCTAAAAATATGGCTTATGCCGCTTCTCGTTACACCGAAGCAAAACTTGAACCTATCTGTAATGAACTTTTCCGAGAAATCGACAAGGATACCGTGGATTTTGTGCCTAACTATGATAATACACTTATGGAACCGTCGCTTTTGCCCGTTACTTATCCGTCTGTTCTCGTAAATGCAAACGTGGGTATCGGCGTTTCTATGGCTAGCTCTATCTGTTCGTTTAATCTTTCGGAAATTTGCGAAACAACCATAAATCTTATGCGAAATCCTGACTTTAACGCATTGGAAACACTTAAAGGCCCTGACTTTGCAGGCGGTGCGTTCATGATTTATGACGAGGAAGAACTGGATAAAATTTACAAAACGGGTCGTGGCTCTGTTAAACTTCGTGCCAGATATAATTATGATAAATCTTCAAATTGTATCGAAATAACGGAAATCCCGGCAACAACCACAATCGAAGCTATAATTGAAAAGGTTATTTCACTTGTTAAGCTTGGAAAAATCAGAGAAATCACAGCTATTCGTGACGAAACAGACCTTAACGGTTTGAAAATCGCCATTGACCTCAAACGTGGTATTGACCCAGACAAATTCATGAACAAGCTTTACAAATGCACACCTTTGCAAGACACATATTCCTGCAATTTTAACATTCTTGTTCACGGATACCCAAAGGTTTTGGGCGTTTATGATATTTTGAAAGAATGGGTTGAATTTAGAAAGGAATGTATAAAACGTGGCATAGTTTTTGACCTTAAAAAGAAAAAGGACAAGCTTCATCTTTTAAAAGGTCTTGAACTTATTCTTTTGGATATTGACAAGGCTATCAGAATTGTTCGTGAAACCGAAGAAGAAGCTGAAGTTGTGCCAAACCTTATGATTGGATTTTCTATTGACGAAATTCAGGCGGAATATGTAGCGGAAATTAAGCTTAGACACCTTAACCGAGAGTACATTTTAAAGCGCACTTCCGAAATTGAAGATTTGATTAAAGAAATTCAAGACCTTGAAGATATTCTGCAAAGTGACCGAAGAATTAAGAATTTGATTATCGAACAACTTAAAGAGGTTTCTAAAAAATACGGACAGCCGAGAAAAACTCTTATTTTGGAAACTGTTGAAGATGATGAAGAAATAATTGAAGAAACGCCTGATTATGCTTGTAAATTCTTCTTGTCCCGAAGCGGATATTTCAAAAAAATTACTCCACAATCCTTGCGTATGTCGAATGTTCATAAGCTAAAAGACGGCGACGAAATTATACAAGAGGTTGAGGGTACAAACAAAACCGAAATTCTGTTTTTCACCGACCAGGCGACTGTTTATAAAGCAAAAGCTTCGCAGTTTGCCGACACAAAAGCCAGCGCTATGGGTGATTTTATCGCCGCAACGTTGGGATTTGACGACGGGGAAAATGTCAGAATGATGATTACGACAAATGACTATTCGGGATATTTGCTGTTCTTTTATGCAAACGGAAAAATCGCCAAAGTTCCGCTTAATGCTTACGAAACAAAAACAAACAGAAAAAAGCTTGCTAATGCTTATTCGGCAAAATCTCCGCTTGTAGATATTCTTTTTGTTGAAGAAAACGAATTTATCATGACCCGTTCCACAAACGGCCGTGTTATAGTGTTTAATTCGGCTATGGTATCGCCTAAGACAACCAGAGATACAATAGGTGTGCAGGCAATGACGCTGAAAGCAAAATCATTGCTTGAAAAAGCGTATGTGATTACCGAAGAAAAGGCAAAAGAACTTAGCAAATATAAGGTTAAGAATCTTCCTGCAGCAGGAGGTTTTGCAAAAGATATGGAGGACCCTGACCAGATAACTTTGTGATAAAATTATGTTCAGAAAGGAATGTTTTATATGACTTGTCCGAGATGTAAAAGCGAAATTCCCGATAATTCTGTTAGATGTGAAGTGTGCGACAAAAAAATCCGCAAAAACAAAAAACATAAAAATTGCCATTCAAAAAAAGAGAAAAAACCGATTCCGAAAGAAGTTAAAATCAAGTTTTTAATCGGTGCAATAGCAACGTTGCTTATTATTCTTGTTGTCATAATTATTGCTAAGAGAGTGGATAATAACACGGGTCTTAATGTTGCAGATGAACTTAAAGAATATATTGATTCTCCGATTAAAGTTGCTATAAACGAAACCGACGAATATTTTGCCGACGAATCACAGTTTGACGCAGTAAATTTTTTGTGCGAATTTGATTATGTTATCGAATCCGAAAAAGCTGTGGAAATTGACGGCGTTAATTATCCTAAGTGGGCTGTTTTTGTGTTTTCTTCAGATGACGACGTAATAAAAGAAATCAAATACGTTGACTTTAAGGTGCTTAAAAGTAATCCTAAAGGTGTAAAAACCGACAAGGAAATCAATCTGGATAAGTTTGTTATCGGCGATAGATTCAAGACCGTAAACAAAGAAATTAAGATTGACCCATTTGCTATTTCCTATACTTCGACGACCGTTTCGTATGATTACAGGTATTATTACGAAAATGAATACGACGACCAACAGGGAATGACGCTTAGCGTGGTGCTGGATAACGACCTTGAATATATTTACTCAACAACACAAAGACAAGTTCCGGATTGGATTTATTAAAAACAAATAATACGTTAAAAGCAAGGATTTTTTCCTTGCTTTTTTTTATTTTTAAATTTAGAATATTTCATTTTGTATAAGCATAAGCTTGTACAAATAAGCAGAAAGGATAACTGAAAAATGTTTGCGTCAAATTCAAAACTTGCGTATGCTTTGGATATTTTACCTATACGATTAAGAAATGCTGTTGAAAAGATTCCTGATATTGAACGAAATCGTGTTCAGGATATTCGCCTAAGATTAGCGAGGTTTTTGTCTGTAACTGTTTTTGATAAGGAATATTTTGTAACGGAAAACGGCGTTTTAACAAGAAATTGCCAAAATGCTATGAGAATACATAAAGAAGAAATGGATTTTGTGTTTAACAGCGCTTTTCAAAATTCAATTCATAGTTTTAAACGTGAAATATCACAGGGATTCATAACCATAAAAGGCGGTAACAGGGTCGGCTTTTGCGGACACGCTGTAATGAACCCTATGAGAGAGGGAAGCGTAGACACAATAAAAGACGTTTCTGCCGTAAATATCAGAATTGCCAGAGAAATACTCGGTTGTTCCGACGAAATTTTTAATAAATGTTTTGCTGATGAAATAAAAAGTCTGCTGATTATCGGACCGCCGTGTTCGGGGAAAACTACGATTCTTAGAGATTTGTGCAACACTTTAGGAAATAGTCACAGAATTTCCCTTATCGACGAGAGAAACGAAATTTCATCAACAATTAACGGGATTGCGCAAAACCACATAGGAAACTATACCGACGTTTTTTGCTTTTATAACAAGTTTGACGGAATTATGACTGCTGTAAAAGTAATGTCGCCTGAAATACTGGTTGTTGATGAAATAGGCTCCAAAGAAGATACAAAAGCTTTGGAATACGTTATAAATTCAGGGGTTAAGCTTGTTGCGACGGCACATTGCAACGATTACGACGAAGCCAAAAAACGTGTTACTATTTCAAAACTTTTGAAAGACGGCGTTTTTGACTGTGTGGCTTTGCTGGGAAAAGGAAGTATGTGCGGACGGCTTGTTAAACTTGTTACATAAAAAACTTTTACAGAAAGATAGTGAAGATAATGATAAAAATTGCGGGATTTTTGGGTGTGATTATTTGCACGACGGCATTGGGGTTTAAATATGCTTCAAATGTAGAAACTCATTGCGTTATGCTTAGAAATGTTATTAAAATGCTTGAAGAAATGCAAATTCTACTGGAGTATGGTGTGCTGACCAAAGAAGAAATATTTAAAAAGATTTTTATAAAACCCCAGTATGAAATTTTTGATAATACAAATCTTTCAGAAAGCCTGCTTTCTCAAAAAGAAAAAGAAATGTTGTCTGATTTTTATAATCAATTCGGTTTAACCGATTTACAAGGGCAATTAAGGTATCTTCAGATTGTAAAAAGTTTTTTTGCGGAAAGTTATGATGAACTGAAAAACGAAAAAAGTAACAAATGCAAGCTTTATCGTACTTCAGGTATACTTAGCGGTATTTTTATATGCTTAATTCTAATTTGATAACGGAGAAAAAATATGGAAGTAGATTTAATATTTAAAATTGCGGGTATCGGAATAATTGTTGCTGTGTTAAACCAACTTTTAAAAAGAGCGGAAAGAGATGAACAGGCAATGATGACTACACTTGCGGGTTTGATTGTGGTACTTATGATTATTGTCAAGGAAATAGGCGTTCTTTTTGAAAGCATTAAGCAGACGTTTGGGTTGTTATGATGAACATAGTGTTGATAGTTGGACTGTGTATAACGGCGTCAATTTTGTGTAAAATCGTTGAGAAAAACACCAAAGAAATTGCCGTGGGTATTTCCCTTGTTGGCGTTGTTGTGGTAATGCTAGTGATTATCGGGAAAATATCGCAGATAAACAATACCGTAACCGACCTGTTTTCAAAAGCCGAACTTTCGCATGAGTATATGGAAATACTTTTTAAATCCGCAGGGATATGTTACATTACGCAAATCGGTGTAGATACTTGTAAAGATTGCGGAGAAAACAGCCTTGCAAATGTGGTTGAATTAGCAGGCAAAATCTCTGTTATGTCAATTACTTTGCCGATAATAAACGCTTTGGTGACAATTATTGAAGGGATATTGATATAGACGTGAAAAAGATTGTTGGGTTAATGTCGTTGGTTGCGGTTATATTTTTTTCGTCTTTTTCGGTGTTTGCCGAAAATGATGAAAATGAACAACTACAACAGATTCAAGACGAACTTTCTCAAAAAATTGAACAGGGAATAGACGGCGAAATTGTCGCTGAACTGGAAGAAGAAAACATAGATATATACGATTTTTCTACGTTTTCCAATATTAAAACAGAAGATATTTTAGATAAAATACTTTCAATATTAAGGCTTAATATCGGCGGTATCGGTAAACTGACGGCGAAAATGGTTGCTGTAATTATTCTTTGTTCGGTTGTTAAAAATTTTGTGCCGACTAAGGGTGGCTGTACAGAAAACTTTTCATATATTTCTGTGATATGCTGTGCTACTGTTTTGACAACATCTTTTCAGGAGTGCATTTCGTCTGTGGTAAACACATTGGAATGTATGAGTACGTTTATGAATTGCTATATTCCCGTGTATTCCAGCGTTATTATAACAAGTGGCAATGCTCTGTCGGGAACAGCCTATAATGTGACAATGTTCAGCATTTGTCAGATTATAGCGTACTTATCAAATAACATAATTCTGCCGGTTATGAGTTATGCACTTTGCTTTTCCATTGTGGGGGCGATAAACGAAGAAATGGCATTTGGAAAAGTCATAAACGGAATTAAAAAGATAATTCAATGGATTCTGGGGGTGCTTATGACTGTTGTTGTGGCGGTTTTGAGTATTCAAAGTGTAATAGGGGTTTCGTCTGATACGGTTGCTACAAAAACGGCAAAATATGCTGTGTCAACTTTCGTTCCTTTTATCGGGGGTGCGGTGTCTGAAACGTATTTAACGTTAAAATCAAGTTTAGGCATAATTCGTTCGGGAATAGGTTCCGTCGGAATAGTTGTTATTCTGTTTCTTGCTGTCAAGCCGATAATTGCGATTTTGGTAATGAAAATGGCGGTCTATCTTTGTGAAATTGTATCTGAAATGCTCGACGAAAAAGCAATGGCTTCGTTTATGTCAAACATTTCGTCTTTGATGTCCATATGTTTAAGTACCATAATCAGTATAAGTATATCTTTTATAATTTCAACTGCGTTGTTGATGATTATATGTAATAATTCAATTTAGGGTGTGATGTTTTGAACGAAATAAAAACTGCGGTTTTCGTGGGGTGTATGCTTGGAATAGCGTTCTTTGTTTTGAAAAATATTTTGCCCAATCAAAATATTTACAAAAGTTTTAAAAATGTAATGTCACTTGTCATGCTTGTAAGTATGATTTCAATTTTAACCAAAATCCAGTTTGATTTTTCGTTTGACGATTTGACAATGCAAACAATGGAATCAAGCGAGGATTTGTCCAAAAGTATTCAGCAAGCGTATGTAACCGAAATTGAAGAAACCGCCGAAAAGAACCTTAAAATCTATTTTGACAAAAACGGTTTAACATACAAAGATATAGTCATAGAAACTTTTTTTGATGAATATAATTATTTAGAAATTAAAAATATAACCATTTCGGTTAAAGAATCGGACAAAATCGAAGCTGAAAAAATTATAAAAGATTTGTTAGGCGAACAAATAAATTTGGAGTTTGTAAAATATGAAGAATAATACAGATAGAATTATTGATAAATTAAAAGGCTTGTTTGATAAAAAGAATAGGCTTAATCTGATATTTTTAATCGGAATAATCGGAATATTATTGATTTTTATATCGACTTTTTTTGAAAACGACAACGAGGCTTCCCAAACCTCTGCGACGGTGAGTATTGACAAAGATACAAGCGATTATAAAAAGCAAATAGAGGACGAACTTTGCAGAATACTTTCGGAAATATCAGGTGTGGGCGAAGTCAAAGTAATGGTGACTATCGAGGGTACAACGGAATATGAATATGCCCAAGAATTGGTTAAAGACAGTAACGATTCGTCGTCAAGTTATAAAAACCAATATGTTTTGATTGATAACAACGGAAAAAAGGAGGCGCTTGTCAAGAAAATAAATACGCCCAAAATCAGCGGCGTTGCAGTTGTATGCGAGGGAGGTGATGATGTTAAAGTGACGGAACGTATTATCAGAACGGTATCAACTGTTCTTGATATTTCTTCTACGGGCGTGTGTGTTGCGCCGTTGAAAGATTATTAACTAAGAAAGGAAGCCAGTCAGATGAAAATGCCAAATATTATTATCGGTAAAAAACAGATTATTCTTGCAGGATTAACTCTTGCTTTAGGACTTGCGATTTATGCAAATTACACGTTATCCCTTGATGACGGTAAAATTAAAGCAACAGAAAAAGTCAACGGCGGTGTTTCGGTTAATTACGGTGAATCTCAGCTTGTTGACAGCAAAACCGAAGATTATTTCGCACAGGCAAGACTTGACAAAATGAATTCCCGTGACGAATCAATCGAAACTTTGCAAACGATTATGTCGGGGGGAGATTCAACAGCCGAAGAACAAGAAGTGGCAACGGAAAAAGCCGTTTCGCTGTCTGCGTTGATTGAAAGCGAAAATCAGGTTGAAAGTCTGATAAAAGCCGCAGGATTTGAGGACTGCGTTGTTTACTTAGACGGTCAAAATGCAAATATTGTCGTTAAATCAGACGGGTTGGTTGCCAGCCAAGCGGCGCAGATTAAAGATATTCTTTTAAGCGAAGTGGACGTCGAAAATGAAAATATTCGTATTTATGATGTAAAATAATCAAAAAAAGGGTTGTGCTTTTTTGAAAAAGGTGTTATAATATACTTGACTATGTATAGCTATTTTTGTGTATGTGTTTTGAAATGTGAAAATAGCTTATCTATTAGGAGGTAAATTTTATGGCTGATGTAAAAAAGAGCATACCGGGTGCGCTCAGAATTAGCGAAGATGTTATTGCTTCGATTGTAAAAAACTCCGTTAATGAAACAGACGGTGTTTATGCAATTGTTCCGTCTAAAAAAACAATTAAAGATTTGTTTGTAAAAAAAGAAGATGTCGGAGATGTTTCTATCAAACTTAATGAGGACGTTGTTGAAATAACTCTGAAAATTATCATCAAAGGCGGAAGCAAGGCTGTTAGCGTTGCCGAAAGTGTTCAGGCAAATGTAAAAAGTTCGGTGCAGTCTATGACAGGCATAGCTGTATCAAGAGTAAACGTGGTTGTCGCTGATATTGTTTTTGAATAATTTTCTCTAAGCCTTTGAAGTGTTTTACTTTGAGGGCTTGAGGTGTTTGTTGTAAAGAAAAAAAGAATAAGGATGTGTTTTAGTGAATATTCCGAGAAGTGCTATTAGGGAATCTGCATTTGTTGTTATTTTTGAAAAAAGTTTTAGAGATGATGATATAGACGTTATTTTTGACGACGCTTTAAATACAATGGACGACGAAAAAGAAATTGTACTTAACGAAGATGTGAAAAATATTGTAAAAGGCGTGTATTCAAATCTTGAAATTATCGACCCAATTATCACAAAATTTAGTGATAAACGTACATTTGACAGAATCCCGAAAATAAATCTTGCAGTTCTGCGACTTGCTCTTTATGAGGCTATTTTTGAAGAAAAAGTGCCTGTTAATGTTGCTGTCAGCGAAGCTGTAATTATAACAAAAAAATATGCTCAAAAAGCAGACGTGTCATTTGTAAACGGAATACTCGGCGCCTACGCCAGAAGTCTTGAGGAAGAAAATGAGTAGAACCTTTGGCATAGATACCAGTAACTATACAACTTCGTGTGCTGTCTTTGATTGTGAAAGTCGCAAAGTCTATCAAAGTAAAAGGCTTTTGCCTGTAAAAAACGGCGAACTTGGACTTCGCCAATCGGACGCTGTTTTTCATCATACTAAACAGTTTAGCGAAATTGTCGAGGGCGTAAAGGACGAGTGTAAGGATATTTGTGCCGTTGGCGTGTCTATAAAGCCCAGATGGATTGACGGCTCGTATATGCCGTGCTTTCTTGTTGGACAAAGTATTGCAAGTGGAATAGTTTCTGTTTCGGGTGTTGAAATGTTCAAGACCTCTCATCAGGTAGGGCATATTTTGTCGGCTCTTTATTCCTGCGATAAACTATCGCTTTTAAATTCGGATAAACCGTTTATTGCTTTTCATATAAGTGGTGGAACAACCGATATGCTACTTTGCAGGGGCGACAAGGACGAGGTTGTTAAAATCGAAGAAATAGGCACGTCACTTGACCTTAAAGCAGGCCAGCTTATCGACCGAGCAGGTGTTATGATGGGGCTTTCGTTTCCTTGCGGTAAAGAAATTGAACAGCTTGCGACAAAAAGTGAAAAGAATTTTAAAATCAGACCTACCATCAAAGGAATGAATTGTTGCTTGTCGGGTGGGGAAAATATTTTTAAAAAAATGTACGCAAATGGCGAAACTAAAGAGGATATAAGCCGTTTTGCACTTGAATATGTTTATAGTGCTGTTCGTGGAATGATAATTTCGGCATTTGAAAAGTACGGAAAACTTGAGCTTGTGTTTGCAGGTGGCGTTATGTCCGACAAAATTATCGCCGACAAGCTTTTTGAGGAATTTGGCGGAAATTTTGCCGAGCCGGAGTTTTCCTGTGATAACGCAGTAGGTGTCGCAATTTTTTCAGCAATTAAAAAGGGGTTAGTATGAGTTCAATTCTCACAGTATCTCAGCTTAACAGATATGTGGGCTTTAAAATCAAATCTGATACAAAGCTTCACGGGGTAGCTGTTAAAGGCGAAATTTCAAATTTAAGAGCAAATTATAGTTCGGGGCATATATATTTTTCCCTCAAGGACGAGGAGGGCATTGTTAAGGCTGTTATGTTTTCTGCAAATGCCGGAAAAATCAAATTTGATTTGTCCGAGGGAATGAGTGTTGTTGCGTTTGGAAACGTTGACGTTTACGAGCGTGACGGAGTGTACCAGCTTGTTGTAACGGATATGCAACCGATAGGAATTGGTGTGGTTAAAAATTCTTTTGACGAGCTAAAGCAAAAGCTTGAAAAAATGGGGGTTTTTGACCCTAGCATTAAAAGAAATATTTCAAAAAATCCGAAGAAAATCGCTGTGGTGACTTCATCGTCGGGGGCAGCGTTGCAGGATATTATAAATGTTATTTCAAGACGTTGTCCTGTGTGCAAGGTTAAGGTTTTTCCGACACTTGTGCAGGGGGGTGACGCTCCCGAAATGATTGCAAAGGCGTTATTCAGAGCCGACAAAGCTAATGCAGACACAATTATTCTCGCTCGTGGTGGAGGTTCGGCAGAGGATTTGGGTGCGTTTAATACCGAAAAAGTGGTGATGGCTGTGTATGATTGCTCCACGCCTGTTATTTCGGCTGTGGGTCACCAGACCGACACAACCTTGACGGACTACGCAGCCGATTTGAGAGTGCCTACACCGTCTGCTGCGGCAGAAATAGCTGTGCCTGATATGTGGACAACTATTTCAAATATTGATAAATATGTTTCATATATCAAACTTTTAACGGAAAAGAAAATTTCAAGCTGTGAAAAACAAGTGCTTGGTTTTGACGGCAAAATAAATGCTTTTTCCCCGAAAAGTCGAATAGATAACGACATTTCAAAGCTTGACAAGGCGATGAGAAATGTAAAAAACGCATTCGAGCAAAATTTCCAAAGGCTTGACAAAGCTCTCACCGTAAATGCCTCAAAGCTTTCGGTGTTAAATCCTTTTTCGGTTATGGAACGTGGGTACAGCGTTGTTTCTAAAAACGATAACGCAGTAAAAAATTCAGCCGAGATTTCCGTTGGTGATAAGATTAACATTCGATTTTTAAACGGACAGGCTGAGGCAGAAATTAAAAAAATTGTAGATTAACAGAGGTTTTTGACTATGACTTTTGAAAAATCACTTGATAGATTACAGGAAATTATTAAAATCCTAGAAGGTGGCGAAGTGGAGCTTTCCCAGTCGCTTGATTTGTACAAGGAGGCTGTCGAGCTGTCGGTGGATTGTAAAAAACAGCTTGAAAAGGCTAAGCTTGAGGTTGAAATAATTGAGAAAAATGATATTTAAAGGCTAGGTGCATTTTAAATGACTAATGAAAATAAATTGTTTTTTGACGAATACCGAGAGATGATTAACAATTCTCTTGAAAAAATATGCGATAAACGACCACAGCTCAGAGAAATTATTTGCGAGGCTATGGAGTATTCTCTTTGTGCAGGTGGCAAAAGAATACGCCCAATGCTTGTGCTTGAGTTTTGCCGAATTTGTGGTGGGGAATATAAAAAGTATGTGGACATTGCGTGCTGTATTGAAATGATACACACATTTTCTCTCATTCACGATGACCTGCCTTGTATGGATAATGACGATTTTCGCCGTGGCAGACCGTCTTGTCACAAAAAATTCCCCGAAAGTATCGCACTTTTGGCAGGGGACGCACTTAATACATTGCCGTTTGAAATAATTTCAAACTATGCACTTGAGGGCGTAATTTCTTTTGAAAAGGCTGTAAAGCTTATTAAAATTATTTCTTCTGCTGTGGGAGTAGGCGGAATGATTGGTGGACAGGTTGTTGACATAGAAAGCGAAAAACGAAAGATTTCACTTGATGAGCTGAACACTTTGCAGTCGCTAAAAACAGGTGCATTGATTGAGGCGTCGTGCCAAATGGGCTGCGTGCTTGCTGACCGTGAAGATTTAATCGGTTATGCTAATGAATATGCCGATTTAATCGGACGAGCTTTCCAAATTGTTGATGATATTTTGGACGTTGAGGGTAGTTTTGAGGAAATGGGCAAGACAATCGGCAAGGACGAAAATAGTGAAAAATCAACCTATGTAACCCTTTTGGGACTTGAAAAATCAAAAGAAATTTCGTCACAGCTTACAAATGACGCAATTAAGGTATTAGAGAATTTTGAAAATACAGCTTACTTAAAAGAGCTTACGGAATATCTGCTTGCCAGAAAAAACTAATCGGGAGTTTTAGAAATGAAGGACAATAACAACAATAGAAAAAGGGTTGTTCCTGTTTCGCTTGATAAAATGGATTTGCCTAAGGATTTGAAAAAGCTTAGTTATAACCAATGTGAAAAGCTTTGCGAAAATATCCGAAAGGTTCTTATTGAAACCGTTTCGGTAAACGGTGGACATCTTTCGTCTAATTTGGGTACTGTCGAGCTTACACTTGCTCTGCACAGAATTTTCAATTCGCCTGACGACAAGATTATTTTTGACGTTGGTCATCAAGCGTATACTCATAAAATTCTAACGGGAAGATATAGCGAATTTTCTACACTTAGAAAAAAGGACGGAATTTCGGGATTTACAAAGCCTTACGAGTCGGTTCACGACGCAGTAGTTTCGGGTCATAGCTCAACAGCCGTTTCGTCAGCGTTTGGAATAGCAAGTGCTATGAAAATGAACGGCAGTAAAAATTATGCTATTGCTGTTGTGGGCGACGGTGCATTTACGGGTGGAATGGCTTACGAGGGGCTTAATAATGCAGGGAAATCTGACGTAAACTTAGTTGTGGTGCTTAATATTAACGATATGTCAATTTCCAAAACTGTCGGTGGTATGGCGAAGTATCTTTCGTCATTAAGATACAAGGACAGCTATTTAAGAACAAAGGACATTGTTCAAAAAACTCTTGACAAAACGCCTATTATCGGTACTCCCCTTAAACATACGCTGAAAAATTCTAAGGACGCATTTAAAAATTTAGTTCTAAGCTCAACAATTTTTGAGGACTTGGGGTTTGAATTTGTAGGGCCTGTTGACGGTCATAATATGCAGGAGCTTGAAGAAGGACTTCGAGCAGCCAAAGCTAAAAAGCGACCTGTTGTTGTGGCAGTTAATACCGTGAAAGGAAAGGGCTATGCTCCTGCCGAAGCAAATCCGGGAGAGTTTCACGGGGTAGGCTCGTTTGAAATCGAAACAGGAAACCCTGATGTTGTGGCACTTGACAGCTTTTCGTCAGCTTTCGGAAACGAGCTATGTAATTTTGCTAAAGAGGACGACAGAATTTGTGCAGTTACTGCTGCGATGAAATACGGTACGGGCTTGCAATTTTTCGCAAAGGCATTTCCCGAACGATTTTTTGATGTGGGTATTGCCGAGGAACACGCCATTACTTTTTGCGGTGGACTTGCGACAATGGGCAAAATTCCTGTTTTCTGTGTGTATTCTACGTTTTTACAACGTGGTTTTGACCAGTTGGTACACGATATTTCTATCGGTGGACTTCACGCTGTGATAGGCGTTGACCGAGCAGGTATTGTGGGCGATGACGGAGAAACTCACAACGGAATTTTTGATATTTCGCTTTTGACAACTATTCCGAATGTTAAAATTTATTCGCCGTCAAGCTATGGCGAACTTAGAAAATGTATGTATAATGCCGTGTATAAGGATAGTGGAATTGTGGCTGTGCGTTATCCGAGAGGAAAGTCCACTCGAGAAATCAAGCGTCCACGAACAAGCTTTTACCACGAAAACACAGGTGCAAAAACGTTGGTGGTTACCTATGGCAGACTTTATAATAATGTTTTTGACGCTGTATGCGAAATTAACGAAACAGAGCCTAAAATCGACCTTTTAAAGCTTGTTAATATTTATCCGATTGACGACAAGGTAAAGAAAATTATAAAAAAATATGAAACAGTCATTTTCTTTGAGGAAACTTATTACAATGGTTCTATTGGTCAAAAGCTTGCAAGTGAATTTGGCAATGTTAAATGCTATGCAATTAAGGATTATGTTAAGCAAATGACTATTGACGAGGCGTTTGACGAGCTTGGATTTAGCAAGGAAAAGCTGTTGAAAACCATTAAGGAGTACATTTAATGCAAATGCGACTTGACAGTGCCGTGGTTGAAAAGGGTTTAGTAAAAAGCCGTGAAAGAGCTAAGGAAATTATTAAAAACAATGGCGTTTGTGTAAACGAAAAAATTATCACAAAGCCTAGCTTTAGCGTTAGCGACTATGACGATATTAAAGTGATAGGCGACCAGCTGAGATACGTTAGCCGTGGCGGTTTAAAGCTTGAAAAGGCGATAGATGAGTTTAAAATCGACTTTTCAAACAGCGTTTGTGTTGATTTAGGTGCGTCAACAGGTGGTTTTGTGGATTGTATGCTACAAAACGGAGCTAAAAAGGTGTATGCTGTGGACGTGGGTCACGACCAGCTTGACAAATCTCTGTTAACAAATCCAAATGTAATAAACCTTGAGGGCATAAACGTAAAAGAATTTTCAACTAAGTATACTAACGAAAAGGTGGATTTTGTGACGGCAGACCTTTCGTTTATTTCCGTGAAAAATTCTATAAGCGTAATTAAAGAACTTTTAAAGGACAAGGCATTTGCCGTAATTCTCATAAAACCACAGTTTGAGGTGGGAAAAAAGCATATCGGTAAGGGTGGTATTGTCAAGGATAAATCTGCTCATATCGAGCTTTTGACAACGCTTTTGCCGTTTATCGAGGCTAGTCAGATGACTGTCGAGGGCTTAACCGTTTCTTCGATTAAGGGTGGTGACGGCAATATCGAGTATTTGGCATTATTAAAAAATGAAACTCCAAAGACAGCGTTTTTGTCGGGATTTGATGTCAAAAAATTTGTTTTTAATTCTTTTGAAGCTATGAAATAATGCGAAAATCAATTAAAATTTGTAGGAGGTTTTTATGAAAATATTTGTTTTTCCAAATTTAAATAAAAAAAATTGCAAAAATTTCACGATAAGCGCCTGCAATATTTTAATAGAAAACGGCGTCACAATTTATATGAACAGCGTGTACAAAAATGAATTTCAAAATGTTTTGAATATAAATTTCACCGATGATAACGAAATTATTTCAAAGTGCGATTTTATTTTTGCCGTTGGTGGTGACGGAACAATTTTGCGTTGTTCAGGATATGCAATTAAGTACAAAAAACCACTTTTGGGGCTTAATTGTGGGCGATTGGGCTTTATGGCGACACTTGAACACGATGAAATGGAGCTTTTGAACGATTTTTGTAACGGAAAATACATTCTCGACAAGCGAATGATGATTGATGTTCAAATTACATATAAAAATGGCGAAAGTAACAGCTATTGTGCATTAAATGATGTTGTTATAACTAAGGATTACGGCTGTAAAATTGCAGATTTTACTGTTTCAAAAAACGGTAAAATTATAAGTTCTCTGCGAGCTGACGGGCTTGTTTTTTCAACGCCTACGGGTGCGACAGCTTACTCATTGTCGGCGGGAGGACCGATAATCGAGCCTGATATGGAATGTATCGAATTTACGCAAATTTGCCCTCATTCGCTTTTTGCAAGGTCAATGGTTTTTAGCGAAAATTCAGTAATTGATGTTAGCTTTAAAACGAATAACAACGCAAATGTGCTTGTAAATGTTGACGGCGTAGAAGTAGACAAATTATGTGCTGACGACAATGTGAAGATTTTCAAATCTGAAAATTTTGTAGAAATTGTTGACATTAAAGGCGGAAGTTTTTTTACTTCTGTAAACAGAAAACTTATGCAACCTTTTAAAGAAACGTCGGAGGAAAAAATCTAATGAAAAAAGAAAGACAAAAACTGATTGTTAAGATAATTTCCGAAGAAGAAATCGGAGTACAGGAACTTATCCAGCAAAGACTTGAAGAAAACGGATTGAAAGTTACGCAGGCGACTATTTCTAGGGATATTAAAGAACTTTGCTTAGTAAAAACTTTAAGTTCAGGCGGACATTATAAATATGTTATGCCACTTTCGACCAAAGACAGAAACCCTACGGCAGAAGATTTGTTCAGAAATATTTTTATCCAGTCGGGTTCAACGGTTGACATAGCGATGAATACCGTCGTAATTAAAACTCACACAGGAATGGCGCAGGCGGTATGTGCAAAACTTGACAAAACAGGTTACGAAGCACTTGTAGGTACTATTGCGGGCGATGATACAATTTTTGCTCTGTTTAAAACGGAAAAAGACGCAGTAGATTTTTATAATTCTATGAATGAAATTTCAAAGCAGGTGAAATAAATGCTTAAAGAACTATATATCGAAAATTTGGCAGTTATTGAAAAAGCCGTTATTTCTTTTGAAAACGGACTGAATGTTTTCACAGGCGAAACAGGTGCGGGAAAATCTATTCTCATTAACGGAATAAACGCTGTTTTGGGACAGCGAATTACAAAAGACATAGTACGAAACGGTTGCAAAAAAGCCGTTATTTCAGCATTATTCAGCGTAGACGATAAAAAAACAGAAAAAATCAAAAACTTAGGGATTGATTTATACGACGGAGAAATTTTACTTTGCCGTGAAATCAGCAGCGACGGCGGAAGTGTTGCAAGAATAAATTCAAGAACGACAAATGTGGCGATTTTGCGTGAAATAGGCAGTCTTTTGGTTAATATTCACGGTCAGCACGACAACCAGATTTTGCTTGCACCCGAAAAACATATTGATATTCTGGACGCTTTCGGTGAACTTGAAAACGACGTTGAAGAATACCAAATAAAATTTAGAGAACTTCAAAATATTTCAAGAAAAATTAAGCAGGTCAGCCTGAATGAGGGCAATAAAAATAAGAGAATTTACGAACTGAAAGAAATTATCGAAGAAATAGAAGCATTGAAAATATACGATAATGAAGATGAAGAAGTTGAAGAAGAATTTCAGCTTTTGAAAAATTCGGCTTCTATAAGGCAGACTGTTTTGGACACGACGTCGATTTTAACAGGTACGGACGACGAAAAAGGTATTGATTCATTTCTTAACGAAGCCAAAAACAATATTTCATATAATTCGGATTTACACAAAAAGTTTTCCGAAATATCCGACAGAATCAATGCTGTTTCTATCGAAGTGGGAGATATTTCAGCCGAACTTTTCGGCATACTTAATTCGTTGGATTTAAACCCACAAAGGTTTGATTATTTGTCTGAAAGACGTGAAGAATTAAGAAAAATCATAAAAAAATACGGTACAAGCCTTGATGATGTTCTGAAAACTTTGGAAGAATCAAAAACCGAACTTGAAAGTTTGGAAAACGACGACAGTAACTTGAAAAAACTTTACGAACAGCGACAGGCTCTTTTGTCTGAGGTAACAAAAAAAGCAAAAGTTTTGTCCGAAATGAGAAAAGCCGTGGGCGAAGTTTTCGTTTCGAGGGTTGCGGGCGAACTGGAATTTTTAAATATGCCAAACGTAAAAATAATTGTTAGTCAAACAATAGGCAAACTGACGGCAAAAGGAATGGATACTGTAGAATTTCTTATTTCCGCAAATATCGGCGAAGAACCTAAACCTATTGCAAAGATTGCGTCGGGCGGTGAACTTTCCAGAATAATGCTTGCGCTAAAAAATGTAATTGCCCAAAAAGACGATATTCCGACCCTTATTTTTGACGAAATTGACACCGGCGTCAGCGGTCGTGCGGCGCAAAAAATCGGTTTAAAACTTCGTGAAATATCACGTCACAGACAGGTTTTGTGCGTTACGCATTTGGCACAGATTGCCGTTATGGGCGATAATCATTTGCTTATCGAAAAAAATCTTGTCGAACAAAGAACCGTTACTGACGTTAATACATTGGACAAGCAGGGCAGAATTAAGGAAATTGCCAGAATAATGGGCGGAGATTCTGCGTCAGATTTGTTGTTAAAAAATGCAGAAGAAATGTTGGATTCTGTAAAATAACTTTACTAAGGAACTTTTTAATGAAAAATAACACGATTAAATGGCTTTCGGACGTTGTGGGGAAGCGTAAACTTAATATTTTACTTTTGGCATTTGTTCAGGGCTTGCTTGGTGCAAGCGGAGTGGTTTACGCCTTGCTGTTAAGAAACGGAATTGACGAAGCAAGCAAAGGAAAAAAGAACGAGTTCTTTGTAACTTTAGGGTTAATTATCGGACTGGTGTTGACGCAAATTTTGCTTCGTGCGGTTGTACGTTGTCTTGAAGAACTTTCTAGGTCGTCAATTGAAAACACCCTTAAATCAAGACTTTTTGATACTTTATTAAAAAAAGATTATGCCAGCGTTAAAAATATTCATTCCGGAGAATGGATAAACCGCCTGACGTCAGATACAAAAATTACCGCAGATTCTACAGTTGACATTATTCCCGGAATTACGGGAATGGTTGTTAAAATGATTGGCGCTTTTGTTATGCTGACGATAATTGAACCACGGTTTGTTATGGTGTTGATTCCGTGCGGGTTATTGCTGATATTTTTCACATATGCTTTTAGAAAAATTCTGAAAAAGCTTCATAAATCAATTCAGGAAAAAGACGGGGATTTGCGTATTTTTCTGCAGGAACGCCTTAGCAGTCTTATTATTGTAAAAAGTTTTTGTGCCGAAAAAGTCACAACACAACAGGGATTAGACAAAATGGCTGACCACAAAAAAGCCAGAATGAAGCGCAATACTTTCTCTAATGTATGTAATATCGGTTTTTCGTCTGCCATGAACGGAATGTACCTTATTGGTTTTGCATATTGTGCATTGGGGATAATCAACGGAACCGTAACCTACGGAACGTTGACGGCTGTTTTACAACTTATTTCACAAATTCAGTCGCCTTTTGCAAATATTACTGGGTATCTGCCAAAGTTTTATTCCATGACTGCCAGCGCCGAAAGGCTGAAAGAAGCCGAAGATTTTCCCGACGACTGTGTGGAAGAACCAATTGACTGTGACGAAATTCAGCGTTTTTATGACGAGAAGTTCTGTTCAATCAACGTAAAAAATGTATTCTTTAAATATGACGACGACGGTAATCAAAGTGTTATAAATAACCTGTCTTTGACAATTAAAAAAGGAGAAAATGTTGCCTTTACGGGTCAATCGGGTTGCGGAAAATCAACGCTTTTAAAACTTTTGATGTGCTTGTATCATTGTGACAGCGGTGAGATTACAATTTGTGCAAATGATAACAAAGAAATACCGCTTACAGGTAAATGGCATAGGCTTTTTGCTTATGTTCCGCAGGAAAATCATTTGATGAACGGCACGATTAAAGATGTTATAACTTTTGCAAGCGGTGAAGCAGACGAAGAACGAATCCGTTTTGCATTAAAAATTGCGTGTGCGGAAGAATTTGTAAATGAGCTTGAAAACGGAATAGAAACCTTGCTTGGAGAACGTGGTTCGGGGCTATCCGAGGGACAAATACAGCGTATTGCCATAGCAAGAGCAATATATTCAAATGCTCCGATTTTGCTTCTTGACGAAGCCACCAGTTCGTTAGATGAAAAAAACGAAAAACAGCTTTTGGAAAATATCAAAAACATGACAAACAAAACTGTTTTGATTGTTACGCACCGACCTGCCGCATTGGAAATTTGCAACAAAAATGTGCATTTTGAAGAAAATAACATCTATGTAGACTTATAGATTAAATAGTATTTTGCAAACAAAAAAGAGTAACGACAATGTTACTCTTTTTTTATAGCTATTTTATTTAATTATAAATAACTTTCTACCAATTCTTCAACTTCTTTGTGGTTGTCTAAAACTATCATATAAACGACGTTTTCGTTTTTGTGAACCTGGCATTTTTCGATTTTTTCATATTCTTCGGGAATATAATCTTTCATCTGAACACCTTTTGAGGTGTACCAATTTGATATTTTTTCAAAAATTCTTGCTGCAGCGTCAGAATCGACCCCCTCAATGATGATTATTTCGTCTGCTGAAATGCCCGTTTCGTTTATCATCATTCCGAATTGTTTAACGTCCTCGGCCTGAATACCGTACATTACGTCCAAAAACATAGTGTCGTCAAGTCTGGTTACGTTGTTTAAAGTGAATTTGGAATTTATTTCGTCCATGATTTTAGGTATGTCAAATTCTTTTTCGGCGTTTTCGGAGTTGTTGTCGGTGGTTGAACTTATTTCGGAAGAACTGTCAATTGACGATTCTTTGTCATCGTTTTGGCAGGCTGCAAGGGAAAAACACGCCAGTAAACAAATTGCTAAAGTAATAATTTTTTTCATTTAATTTCTCCTATTCGTTTTTAGTTAAATAATCAATCCAAACTTTGCAAGCGAAATTTGTAAAATGTATACCCATAGAATCAGGGTCGCCACAGTATTGCGGAATAAGATAATCTCCGCCCATTACCGTGTTTAAATCAAGGAAAATATATCCTCTTTGTTCGCAAATTTCTTTCATTCTCTGATTGAATTTGTGTATGTTTTCGTTGGTAAATCTTCCGTGTTCTTTGCCTTTGATTATTGGTGTAACAGATTCTATGTAAATTGTTACGTCGGGATTTTTTTCATCAATCTGGTCTAGAACTTTCGTTGCATTTTGTACGGCTTTGTCAATGCCATAGCCAGCAATATCGTTCATTCCCAGCATTATATACGCTTTTTTTGCATTGGAATTTTTTATAGCGTCTGCAATTCCCATTTTCTTTCCGTTCAGCATAGGGTGAACAGCGTTTTTGTCGTTTATATCCCACAAAGAGTTTGTCCAAGAAAAACTACCCGCTGTAAAAAATGTGGCTTTTCCTAAAGGATAGTTTCCTTTGTTTATTTCACTCATGTTAAATAATTGCAATTTATACGAAACGCTGTCGCCTATAAAAATTGCGTCGTCGAAGAAAGCATTTTCCTTTGGAATGTCAGGAATCACCAACTTTTTTGTTGTGGTAGTTGTATTCTTTTTAGTAGTAACAGTTGTGGTTGTTACTTTCTTAGTCGTAGTTGTGGGTTTCGGCGTAGTAGTTGTTTGTTTTGTTGTGGTGGTAGTAGGCTTTGGGGTTGTTTGCGGTGTTGTTGTGGTCGTTGTCATAAGCGTTTTGACAGTTGTATCAGACGGAACAACAACAGTAACATTTGATGTTGTCACAGTTTGCGTTTGTGATTGTGTTGTGGTTATTGTCGAAACAGAATTTTTGGGTGCGTCTTTGTCGTCGGCGTAGGAACAACCGCACAACAACGCCGTAGTTAAAATCAGTAGTAATAATTTTTGTCGTTTCATTTTTTGTCGCCTCTTATTGTTTTTTGTATAATTTTAGTGTATCATAGTTTGTATAGCAATGCAAGTTACAATTCAGATACAGATTAGTTAAAAGCGTTACAAATTTAGAATAATTATTTACGAATTGTATCAAATTGCAATTTATTCTGATTATTTGAAATTTTTTTCTTGCAATTATCATATATTTGTGTTATTATAATGATAGCTTTAAATTTATAAAAAATTAAAGGAGATTATATTATGTGTGGAATTGTTGGTTTTACAGGAACAAAACAGGCTGCTCCGATTTTGCTTGACGGTCTTGCAAAACTGGAATACAGAGGTTATGATTCGGCAGGTCTTGCTGTCAGAAACGGGAATGACGACGCAGACGTCGTAAAAGCAAAGGGCAGACTAAAAGTGCTTGCTGAAAAAACAAACGACGGACTTTCGATGAAAGGTACTTGCGGTATAGGTCATACTCGTTGGGCGACCCACGGTGAGCCGTCCGAGGATAACGCACACCCTCATTCAAGTGACGACGGTGAGGTTATTGCCGTACATAACGGAATTATTGAAAATTATCAGGAACTTAAAACTAAACTTACAAAAAACGGCTATACATTTTATTCCCAAACCGATACCGAAATTGCCGTAAAGCTTGTTGACTACTACTATAAAAAGTACAACAGCGACCCTGTTGAGGCGTTGGCTCGTTCGATGATGAGAATAAGAGGTTCTTATGCTTTGGCTGTTTTGTTTAAGGATTTTCCTGAACAAATTTATGTGGCTAGAAAGGATAGCCCAATGATAATCGGCGTACAGGACGGGGAAACCTACCTTGCGTCAGACGTGCCGGCTATTTTAAAATATTGCAGAAACGTTTATTATATCGGCAATATGGAAATTGCTAAGCTTGAAAAGGGAAATGTAACTTTCTACAACATTGACAAAGAAGAAATTACAAAGGAACTTACCGAAATCAAGTGGGACGCCGAGGCTGCTGAAAAGGGCGGATTTGAGCATTTTATGATGAAAGAAATCCATGAACAGCCAAAAGCAGTTTTGGATACAATTAACTCAATTATCAAAAATGATACCGTTGACCTTTCGGAAATCGGTCTTACAGATGACGAAATTAAAAATATCTCGCAAATTCAAATTGTAGCGTGTGGTTCGGCTTATCACGTTGGAGTTGTGGCACAGTATGTTATTGAGGATTTGGCTAAAATTCCTGTTAGGGTGGAGCTTGCTTCTGAATTTAGATACAGAAATCCTATTATCGACCCAAACAGCCTTGTAATAATTATCAGCCAGTCAGGTGAAACAGCAGACAGCCTTGCAGCCCTAAGAGAAGCAAAAAGCCGTGGAATTAAGACACTAGGCATTGTAAATGTTGTCGGTTCGTCTATTGCACGAGAGGCAGATAATGTTTTCTATACCCTTGCAGGGCCTGAAATTGCCGTTGCAACAACAAAGGCTTACAGCACACAGCTTGTGGCTTGCTATATGCTTGCGATGAAATTTGCATATGTTAGAAATCAAATTGACGAAGTTGAATACAAAAACCTCATTGAGGAAATTAAAACTATCCCGTCTAAAATTGAGAAAATTCTTGACGATAAAGAGAGAATACAGTGGTTTGCTTCTAAATTTTCAAATGCACAGGACGCATTCTTTATCGGCAGAGGAATTGACTATGCTATTTCACTTGAGGGAAGCCTTAAAATGAAAGAAATAAGCTATATTCATTCTGAAGCTTACGCAGCAGGCGAACTCAAGCACGGCACAATCAGTCTTATTGAAAACGGAACTCTCGTAATCGGTGTTCTTACACAGCAGGCACTTTTTGAAAAAACCTTAAGTAATATGGTCGAGGTAAAGAGCCGTGGTGCGTACCTTATGGGACTTACAACATACGGAAATTACAGCGTTGAGGACACAGCAGAATTTACAGTTTATATTCCGAAAACTGATGAAAGATTTGCAACAAGCCTTGCTGTTGTTCCACTTCAGCTTATGGGATATTATGTGAGCGTTGCAAGAGGTTTGGACGTTGATAAGCCACGAAATCTTGCAAAGAGCGTTACCGTTGAGTAACAATATACAAAAATACTTTTGCCACGTTTTTTCAGCGTGGCAAATTGTTTGTTTACGGAGGTAAAAATGTTTGATACGATTATTTTCGATTTTGATTTGACGCTTGCGGATTCTTCAAAAGGAATTTTGAGGTGTTTTAAACATACAATTTCAAATTTCGGCTTTGAAATCCCCGACGATACTTCGATTTATAACACAATCGGTTTGACTTTAGAACAGGCTTTTACGGTACTTTGCGGTGTTACAGATGATGAAAAACTTGCACAAATGAGAAAGGTTTATGTAAAAAAAGCCGACGAAATAATGGTAAAATTTACTGTGTTTTATGACGGCGTAATTGACGGTTTAAAAAAGCTTAAAGAAAATGGTTTTAAAATCGGTATTGTTTCCACAAAGTATAGATATCGTATTGAGGATAGCTTTAAAAAAGAAATAGATACACCGTGTGTTGATGTAATTATAGGCGGTGAAGATGTTAAAGTACACAAACCTGACCCAAGCGGTCTTGAGCTTTGTATCGAGCGTTTAAACTCGAAAAAAGAAAACACGTTGTATGTGGGAGATAGCTTTGTTGACGCTGAAACTGCTGAAAATGCAGGTGTGGCTTTTGGCGGAGTTTTAACGGGAAGTACCACGGCAGACGTTTTCAAAAAGTACGATTATGTCATGCTTAAAGATAATTGTGCAAATCTTATTGCCGAAATTTTGAAGATGTTATAAATGAGCGTTATTTGAGTTTAACAATATTAAATGTATGTAAAATAAAAATAAATATTGTATTAAATTTGCTTGCTATTATAACGTAAAAGTGTTATAATAAGATGATATATTGGAAAAGTGTGTTGGATAATAGACAAAGGTTTCCGATAAGTTTTTAAAAAAGGGAAGAGAAAAATTTATGCTAAAAAGTATGACCGGATACGGACGTGAACAACGTCTTGTTGGCAATCGTGAAATACTTGTGGAAATTCGCTCTGTAAATCACAGATATTATGAGTTTAACGCAAGATTGCCAAGAGCCTACGGCTATCTAGAGGAAAAGCTGAAAAGCTTTCTTAACGGCAAAATTTCACGGGGCAAAGTCGAAGTGGCGGTTTCTATTTTTAACCAAGAGGGTGCAGACGCTTGCATTGAGGTAAACCCTATTATTGCAAACGGCTACATAAACGCTTTAAGAGAGGCTAACAAGGAGCTTAACCTCAAAGACGACATTACCCTTACGCAGATTATGAGATTTCCTGATGTTTTCACCGTAAAGAAAGTTACGGAGGACGAGGAGGAAATTTGGAACGCTGTTAAAGAGGTTGCCGAAGTCGCACTTGACAAGTTTGTTTCAATGCGCCAGACCGAGGGCGAAAAGATGAAAGAGGACGTTTCGTCAAAACTTGATTTTATCGAAAAGGTTGTCGGCGAAATTGAGGAGCGTTCACCGATGGTGACCGAAAGCTATCGTGAACGTCTTACAAGCAAACTAAAGGCTGTTTTGGAGGATAAAAATATCGACGAAGCAAGAATTATTACTGAGGCTGCTATTTTTTCTGAAAAAACCGCTGTGGACGAGGAAACCGTGCGTTTAAGAAGTCACATTTCTCAGTTCAGAAAGCTTATCGAAACAGATGAACCCGTGGGCAAAAAGCTTGATTTTATCGTTCAGGAAATGAATAGAGAGGTTAACACAACAGGGTCTAAATGTCAGGACTTGACTATTACTCAAATGGTGGTAAATCTGAAATCCGAAATTGAAAAAATCAGAGAACAAATTCAAAATATTGAATAAGGAGTGTTTGCAATGCAACTTATTAACATAGGCTTCGGCAATATGATTTCGTCAGCAAGACTTATTGCTATCGTCAGTCCTGAATCTGCACCGATTAAGAGAATTATTCAGGAGGCAAAGGACAAGGGTACTCTTATTGACGCAACATACGGACGAAGAACCAGAGCTGTTATAGTTATGGACAGCGACCACGTTATACTCTCTGCTGTTCAGCCCGAAACTGTTGCCGGCAGACTAGATGATATTGACGAGGACGAAGAAGATGAATAAAAAAGGTATGCTTTATGTAGTTTCTGCACCGTCAGGTTGCGGCAAAGGAACTATTCTTGCTGAGGTTTTTAAACGAAACAAAAATGTTTTTTACTCTGTTTCGGCTACAACACGACTTCCACGAGAGGGCGAAGTTGACGGAGTAAATTATTTCTTTATGACTAAAGACGAATTTAAAAAACTTGTCGAAAACGGTCAAATGCTTGAATATGCCGAGTTTTGCGGAAATTTTTACGGAACACCGAAAAGTGCTGTTGAGGATAAACTCAATGCAGGATTTGACGTGATTTTGGAAATTGAAACAAAGGGCGCTATGCTTGTTAAGGAGCGTATGCCCGAGGCGAAATTGATTTTTATTCTTCCACCGTCTGTTAAGGAGCTTAAACGCCGTCTTAATAAGCGTGGAACGGAAACAGAGGACGTAATCGAAAAGCGTGTCAGCGAGGCAGTTGGCGAAATTAAAAAGGCTTACGATTATGATTATGTAATGATGAATGATGAGCTTAGCGAAGCGATTGAGGGCTTTATCTCAATTATGGATGTAGCGAAGCTTGAAAAAAACAAAAATAATATTATTGATGAGGTGCTTAAAAATGCTTAGACCGGCAGTAAACCAGATTTTGAAAAACAACGAAAGCTACTACTCACTTGTTATCGCAGTAGCTAAAAGAGCAAGAGAAATTTCAGAAAACGCTCTTGAAGAAAATATTATCCTTGACGAAAAGCCTGTTAAAATGGCTGTGGCTGAATTTGCAAAAGGCGATTATAAGCTTATTGAGGACGAAAGAATCAGAAATAAAAATTAAGAGATAATCATTTTTTATGCGGAGGTGTGCAGGTTGCAAGGTGTGTTTTTAATAGCTAAAGTTGCACTTAGCAACGCCTCGTACAGTTATGATGTTGAGTACAGTTATGCTGTTTCACAACAAATGCAGGAGTGTTTACAAAACGGAACAAGAGTGTTGGTTCCGTTTGGAAAAGGAAATCGCAGACGTATCGGATTCATAACGAGAATGTATCAGCAAGATACATATAATCCTGATTTAAAGTCGATTTTGCAGGTTGTGGACGACCAAACTTTGGTTAATGACGAACTTATGCGTTTGGTTTTTTGGCTTAAAGAAAATACATTTTGTACTTTTTACGAAGCGTATAAAACCATTGTACCCAGCGGATTTTCGTATACTCACAAATTGCGTTATTCTCTTGTAAATGCTGAAATAACCGAACCTCTTTCGGACGAAGAACAGCAAATAGTCGATTTTATGCGAAATAATACTTCTAAAAAGGTCGATTCCTTTTTAGAGGACGACCCGAAATGTGAAAAGAAACACGCCATTAAAAGCCTTATTGACAAGGGTGTTGTTGAGGTTATTGATACCTTTAAACGCAGAGTAGGCGACGAAACTGTTAAAATGGTAGCGCTTTCGGAAAGCTATGTTAACGGTGAAATTCAAAAGAAACTTACGCCAAAACAACATCTTGTTGTTGAACTTATCGAAGAAATTGAAACAGCTTCGATAAAAGAAGTATGCTACTTAACAGGCGTAACACCAACGATAGTTTCAAATCTTGTTTCTATCGGAGTTTTGCAAGAATACGAATACGAGATTTTCAGAAAAGCTTCGGAAAATCTTTTCGTTGAACGAATTGACGCCGAATCGATTATCTTAAATGATTCGCAACAAAAAGCTTTTGACGGAATTAAATGTCTTATAGACAACAAAAAACCGTCCGGAGCATTGCTTCACGGTATTACGGGAAGTGGCAAAACAGCTGTGTTTATAAAGCTTATAGATTATGTTGTTAAAAACGGAAAATCTGCAATTATGATGGTACCCGAAATTGCCCTTACGCCCCAAATGGTAAACAAATTTCAATCGTATTTCGGAGATGTTGTTGCCATAATCCATTCTAATTTGTCTTTAGGACAGCGTGTTGACGAATTTAAAAGAATCAAAAACGGCGACGCTAAAATTGTTATTGGTACAAGAAGTGCGGTTTTTGCCCCTTGTCAGAACTTAGGTTTAATTATTATGGACGAGGAGGGCGAACAGACATATAAATCCGAAAAATCTCCACGTTATCACGCGCGAGATGTGGCGATTCAAAGATGTGGGTATAATAATTGTGTTTTGTTGATGGGGTCTGCGACACCGTCAATTGAAAGCTATTATTTTGCCAAAAAGAACCGTTTCAGTTTGTTTGAACTAAACGAAAGATTTTCTGGGAATAATCTTCCGTCTGTTTGCATAGTTGATATGCTGGATAACGATACAGAGGGTGACAGCGGACTTTTCAGTTATTCACTTGTAAAAAGATTAAAACAAAACCTGAAAGACAAAGAACAGGCAATTTTGTTGCTTAACAGACGTGGTTTTCATACGTTTGTCAGTTGCCGAGATTGTAAAAAAACTATAGAATGTCCGAATTGCAGTATCACTTTGACTTATCACAAGAAAAACGGAAAAATGATGTGTCATTATTGCGGTTATACACGTTCTTTGCCGAAAAAATGTGATAATTGCGGTTCAGATAAGCTGAAAATGAGCGGTGTGGGTACTCAAAAAGCCGAAGATGAACTTCAAAAATTGTTGCCCGAAGCTAAAATATTGCGAATGGACGCTGATACAACAAGTTCCAAGTTCTCATATGAAAAGAATTTCAACGATTTTGCACAGGGAAAATATGATATTATGATTGGTACTCAAATGATTGCCAAAGGACTTGATTTTCCTAACGTTACAACGGTGGGGGTTATTTCTCTTGACAAGATTCTGTTTATGGGAGATTATAAAAGTTACGAACGTACTTTTTCGCTTATAACGCAGGTTGTGGGGCGAAGCGGTCGTGCAGAGAAAAAAGGTGTTGCATTTTTGCAGACTTTTGTTCCTGAACATTATGTTATTGAGCTTGCTTCAAGACAGGATTATAAAGCTTTTTTCCAAGAAGAAATTGCAATGAGAAAAGCGCTTTTGTATCCGCCTTTTTGCGATTTGTGTGTGATTGGTTTTACGTCGCCAATCGAAAGCGAAGTAAAAAAAGCGGCGAATATTTTTGTTGAAGAAATAAAAAAATATCTTATCAAACACGACGTAAAAATACCTTTAAGAATTTTAGGACCTACAACATATTTAGTGGGCAGAGTAAACAATAGATTCAGATACAGAATTATTCTTAAATGCAAAAATAATAAGGATTTCAGAGCAATGATTGACGAATTGTTAATCCGTTGTATGAAATATAAATCTTTCACTAATGTTCGTGTTTTTGCGGATATTAACGGAGATATATCTGTTTAATTAAAGAAAGGATTTTAAAATGGCAGTAAGAAATATTGTAAAAAAAGGCGACGAAGTTTTGAAAAAAAAATGCAGACCTGTTGAAAACTTTGACGAAAAACTCCATACTATTCTTGACGATATGAAAGAAACACTTGCAAAAGCAAACGGCGTAGGTCTTGCAGCACCACAGATTGGCATTATGAGAAGATATTGCATAATTGACGTAGAAGAGGGCTTTTTTGAGCTTATCAATCCTGAAATTATTTCAAAATCAGGTAAACAGCGTGACGTAGAGGGCTGTCTTTCTTGTCCAAACGATTGGGGTTATGTAACAAGACCTAACAAGGTTAAGTTCAAGGCTCAAAATAGATTTGGCGAATGGTACGAGGTTGAGTGCGAGGGACTTTTTGCAAGAGCCGTTTGTCACGAAACAGACCACTTGGACGGAAAGCTTTTTGTTGACCTTATCGAAGAAAGAGTTCAGGTTGAACAGTAATTTAATAAAAGGATTTAAAATATGAAAGTTGTTTTTATGGGGACGCCTGATTTTGCAGTCCCGACGCTTGAAAAACTTTACGAAAAAGGCTATGACGTGGCTTGTGTTTTTTCACAGCCTGACAAACCAAAGGGCAGGGGTTATAAACTTATGCCCCCACCTGTAAAAGAGGTAGCACTTGCACACAATACAAAGGTTTTACAGCCTTTGAGTATGAAAAAAGCCGCAGATGAATATATAAACGAGCTAAAGGAAATTGCACCCGATGTAATAGTCGTGGTTGCGTATGGTAAAATTTTGCCTAAAGAGGTGCTTGAAATACCTCGCCTTGGCTGTGTGAATGTTCACGGAAGTCTTTTGCCTAAATACCGTGGTGCAGGTCCTATACAGTGGTCTGTGTTAAACGATGAAAAGGAAACGGGAATTACCACAATGCTTATGGGCGAGGGGCTTGACACGGGAGATATGCTTTTGAAGGCAAGTACCGAAATCGGTGAAAACGAAACCTCGGCGGAGCTTTTTGACAGACTTGCGATTAAGGGTGCAGACCTTTTAATCGAAACTCTCGAGGGGCTTGAAAAGGGCGAAATTACCCCTGAAAAGCAGGACGAAAGCTTGTCTAGCTATGCTCCGATGATTACAAAGGATTTGTGTAATATTGATTTTTCTAATTCAGTAAGAAAAATTCACAAGCAAATTTGTGGACTTTCGGATTATCCGTGTGCAACAACAATTTTAAACGGAAAAAGACTTAAAATTTATCGTTCAGAGATTGTATCGAACACACCTACAAACAAGCAAAATGGCGAAGTTGTGGACGAAAAACAGCTTTGCGTAGCTTGTTCCGACGGCGTTATTAAGTTTACGGAAATTCAGGCTGAGGGTTCAAAAAGAATGAAAACAGCCGATTATTTAAGGGGAAAACCTGTTGAAAAGGGAATAATTCTGGGGTAATCACATAATATTTTATGGACACGCTTAACAGAAAGGATTTGAGATAGATGTTTTACGGTTTTGACTGGACGTTTATAATTGTTATTCCTGCGATGATTTTCGCACTTTATGCACAAAATAAGGTTAATTCTACCTACAAAAAATATAGTCAGATGTCTAACAGAAAAGGGCTGACGGCACGTCAAGTAGCAAGACAAATTCTTGACGAGAACGGTCTTTATGACGTTCAAATTGAGCATATAAGTGGGAATCTTACCGACCACTACGACCCAAAAGCAAAGGTAATCAGACTTTCGGACAGCGTTGATAACTCTACGTCTGTTGCGGCGATTGGTGTTGCTGCACACGAGGTAGGTCACGCTATTCAGCACGCAACGGATTATACGCCAATAAAGGTGCGTTCGGCACTTGTTCCTATAACCAACTTCGGCTCGAGCATTTCTATGGTTTTGATTATGATTGGTTTGGTTTTTGTAGGCTTGACCGAAACAGGTACTTTGGGATTTACGATTGCTATTGTTGGACTTTTGGCATACTGTCTTGTAGCAGTTTTCCAAATTGTGACGCTTCCTGTGGAGTTTAATGCAAGTAACAGAGCATTGAAAACCTTGAATGAGCGTGGGATTTTGTATTCGGACGAGGTGCCTATGGCTAAGAAAGTCCTTTCGGCGGCTGCGATGACATATGTTGCGGCACTTGTTTCAACTCTTTCTACAATTTTAAGATTGCTTGTAATTATTCTTAATGCTTCGGGTCGCAACAGGAGAAACTAATGACTAACACAAAAAATACAAGAGCTATTGTTTTAAAGCTTTTGAAAAAAATAGAAATTGATAAATCCTACTCAAATATAATTCTTGACAAGGTTTTGACCGAGAGTAATTTGTCGGCACAGGAAAAAAGGTTTGTTTCGGCACTTTTTTACGGCGTAATTGAACGAAAAATTACACTTGACGCTGTTATAAACAATTTGTCCAAAATTAAAACAAACAAATTAGATACAGATGTGTTAATTATACTTAGAATGGGGATTTACCAACTTTTGTATATGGACAGCGTTCCCGATAGTGCGTCGGTAAATGAAAGTGTAAAACTTGCGAAAAAATGCAAAAATCCTGCTCTTTCGGGATTTGTAAATGGGGTTTTACGTTCGTTTATTCGTAGCCAAAAGGAACTTCCGAAAGGGAAAAATGACATTGAAGAGCTGTCTATTATGTATTCTTGTCCACAATGGCTTATTTCAAAACTAGATAAAGAATACGGCAGAGATGTGGCTGTTTCTATGCTGAAATCTTCTTTGGGAAAAACGCCGTTGACTGTTAGATTTAACACGCTTAGAATGAACGAATCCGATATAATTAACGTGCTTGAAAGCGACGGATTTTTCGTTGAAAAAACTCAGATTGAATGTTGTTACAGAATAAGTGGCGGTGTTGCCGTGGAAAATTCTAAGGCATACAAGCTTGGGCTTATTTATGTTCAGGATATTTCAAGCCAGCTTGCGTCACTTTCTTTGGACGCGCAGGAGAACGAAACTATCCTTGACCTTTGTTCTGCACCTGGTGGCAAAACTTTTACAACAGCTATAAAAATGAAAAATACAGGCAAAGTTTTTGCTTTTGATTTGCACGAAAATCGTGTAAAACTAATAAATGACGGAGCAAGCAGGCTTGGGCTTAGCAATGTGTATGCCAAACAAAATGACGCTTGCGTATATAACGAAGAAATGCCTATGGCTGACAGAATTTTATGCGATGTTCCGTGTTCGGGTCTTGGCGTAATTAGACGAAAGCCTGAAATTAAATATAAAAATCCTGATGAATTTAAGGATTTGCCGAAAATCCAGTATAAAATTTTGGAAACCTCGGCTAAATATTTAAAAAGCGGTGGTATCTTAGTGTATTCAACCTGTACTTTGTCAAAAGCTGAAAACGAAGAAGTTGTGGAAAAATTTCTAATGGAACACCCTGACTTCATCGGTGTTAGCGTAAATAAAAATTATAAAGAATTGTCGGATAATTGTGCAACAATTTTGCCCGATTATTTTAATAGCGATGGTTTCTTTATTGCGAAATTTAAAAGAGTTTAAATTGTGGAGAGTGAAAAATGCAGGAAAATATTCAAAAAATTGATATTCTAAGTTTGGAACTTTTTGAACTTGAAGAAAAAATTCTTGAAATGGGCGAAAAGAAATTTCGTGCAAAACAGATTTTTGAATGGCTACACATAAAAAGAGCTACTGATTTTGACCAAATGACTAACCTATCTTCACAATTAAGAGAACGATTAAAAGAAAATTTTTGTTTAAAATCACTATTTGTAGTAAAAAAGCTTGAATCTTCTAGTGATAATACTGTAAAATACCTATATGAGCTACCTGACGGAAACCATATTGAAACCGTGCTTATGGAATATAACCACGGAAACAGTATTTGTGTGTCTACTCAGGTGGGGTGCAAAATGGGGTGCAAATTCTGTGCGTCCACTATCGCAAAGTTTTGTCGTAACTTAGAGCCGTCAGAAATTCTTCTTCAAATTTACGAAACAGAACGAAATTCCGGCAGAAAGGTTTCCAGCATTGTTTTAATGGGAATCGGCGAACCGCTTGACAATTACGATAATGTTCTGAAGTTTATGAATATTCTTTCGTCAAAGGACGGAAACAATATGAGCCTTAGACATTTGTCCCTTTCGACTTGCGGTATAGTGCCGAAGATTTATGAACTTGCAAAACTAAAGCTCGGTCTTACGCTTTCAATTTCACTTCACGCTACAAACAACCAAAAGCGTAGTGAAATTATGCCGATTAACAACAAATATGACATTTACCAGCTTATAACAGCAAGCAAAGATTATTTTAATGAAACGGGACGTAGAATTTCCTTTGAATATTCGCTTATTGACGGCGTAAATGATAGCAAGGAATACGCAAAGGAACTTGCAGAACTGTTAAAGGGAATGCCCGCGCATATAAATTTGATACCTGTAAACCAAGTTAAAGAAACTAATTTTCATTCGAGCAAAAAAGCGGCAATTACATTTCAAAAATATCTTACCGATTTGGGACTTAATGCTACAATTCGCAGAACTCTCGGAAGTGATATTGACGCTGCTTGCGGACAGTTAAGACGAGAACACGAAAAATTGACATAAAAAGGACGGTGAACCCACTTGTTAGCTGAGGGCAGAACACATATTGGACCTATAAGAAGGGAAAATCAGGATAATTTTTTTATCAAACAATTTGACGATAATACAACAATGGCTATAGTATGCGACGGAATGGGTGGAGCGTCCTGTGGAAAAGAAGCAAGCGAACTTGCTGTAAATACCATAAGTCAACGTATTTTAAACGGATATAACGCAAAAATGGAAATCAACAGTATTAAAAATTTGCTTATTACTTCCGTAACAGCGTCAAACAGCATTGTGTATTCCGAAAGTGTTAAAAATGAAAATAAAAATGGTATGGGTACAACCTGCGTTGCTACAATTATTAAAGATAATGTTGTGTCAATTGCAAGTGTTGGCGACAGCAGAGCATATTTGATTAACACAAAAGGTATTACGCAAATTACAAATGACCATACTTACGTTGAAATGCTTTTTGAACAAGGCAAAATTTCAAAAGAAGATATGACGAAACATAAAATGCGTCATTATATAACTAAGGCTATAGGCACGGAAAAAGAAATCGAAGTTGATTATTTTGAAATTGAAATCGAAAAAGATTGGATTATTCTTTTGTGTACCGACGGTTTATCAAATTATTGTAGTGACGAGATGATTTTTAATTTTGTCTATCAAAATGATATTTCAAAGGCTTGCGACAGCCTTGTCGAATATGTAAATACACACGGTGGCAAAGATAACATAACCGTAGTTATAATAAAAAACTGATTTAGGAGTGAACGAAATGGATTTGAACATCGGCAAAAAACTTGACGGAAGATACCAAATTACCGAACTTATCGGTATTGGCGGAATGGCGCATGTTTATAAAGCAGTAGACCTTATGGAAGATAAGGTTGTCGCTGTGAAGATTCTTAAAAACGAATACGCTGAAAGTGAAGAATTTTTAAGAAGATTCAGAAACGAAAGTAAAGCAATTGCTGTTCTTTCGCACCCTAATATTGTGAAAATTTATGATGTGGGTTTTTCCGACGAGATAAACTTTATCGTAATGGAATACATAGACGGAATTACGCTTAAAGAATTTATCGAACAACAGAAAATTCTTCGTTGGAAAGACGCTATTTTCTTTATTTCGCAAGTATTGAGGGCCTTGCAACACGCTCATGACAGGGGAATAGTTCATAGGGATATTAAACCGCAGAATATTATGCTTTTGTCTGACGGAACTATCAAAGTGATGGATTTTGGTATTGCTCGTTTTTCCAGAATCGACGGCAAAACTCTTTCCGATAAAACTATCGGTTCTGTTCATTATATTTCTCCTGAACAAGCAAGGGGAGATTTTACGGACGAACGAAGTGACTTGTATTCGGTTGGCGTAATGCTTTACGAAATGCTCACGGGCAAAAAACCGTTTGACGGTGATAATCCTGTTGCTGTTGCTGTTATGCATATGCAGGACACACCTGAAATGCCAAGAGATGTAAATCCTGCTATTCCGGAAGCAATTGAGGAAATTATAATTCATGCTCTTGAACGCAATCCTGCAAAAAGATATCAGTCCGCTTCTGAAATGATTAAGGATTTTGATATGTTCAAAATCGACCAATCTATAGTTTTCGGCTATAAAAATAACGGCGTTTCAAATGCCGACGACGAATCTACAAGATATTTTAATCCTGTACTCAATGCCGGCGTTCACCCTCAGGACGTAAAATATGACGAAAATGCAGACGAAGAAGATGATGAGGAAGAAGAAAAGCGTTCTTATGTTATTCCGATTCTTGCTGCTGTTACGGTTGCGGTTGTTATTATTGCCGCAATAATCATAATGGTAATTGTGGCAAAATTCGGCGATAATTCTTCGGGCGACAACAGAGTACAGGTTCCTAAATTTGTTGGAACAACTATCAGCGATATTAGAGAAAACTACGGCGAAATTTTCAATTTCCAGACCAAAGAAGAATACAACAGCGATTATGAAGAAGGCGTTGTAATTAAGCAGGGAACACAGGAGGGAGCTTCTGTTGAAAAGGGTACTACTATTATTCTGACCGTCAGCCGTGGCCCTCAGATGAAATATGTACCTGATGTTATTAACAGAAATTATACCGACGCAGAAACCGAACTTAAAAAGTACGGATTTATAGTTAATAAAATTACGAAACCTGATGACAACGTTGAAAAAGACTGTGTAATTTCCACAGACCCTGCCGCAGGAACAGAAGCGCCGAAAGGTTCGACAATTACGGTATTTGTTTGCAGCGGACCTCTTGTAAACCAAATTCAAATGATTAAGGTTGTTGGAAAATCCGAAACCGAAGCAAAGAGCGAATTGGTTGCAATGGGATTGGAAGTTGTAGTTAAGGAAGTAAATACACCGGAAGATAAGGGCAAAGTTATTGCTCAGTCCGTAAAAGAGGGCGAATTTGTAGAAAAAGGTTCG
This sequence comes from uncultured Ruminococcus sp., assembly GCA_964480525.1. GTDB lineage: Bacteria > Bacillota > Clostridia > Oscillospirales > Ruminococcaceae > JAAZZIT01. The sequence goes on along the minus strand of CAYZOV010000005.1, from coordinate 11,926 downwards.
ACTGTTGAAATCAGCGTTTCGACAGGTGTGGAAACAGAAGCAACTGTAGAACTTCTTGTTCCGATTCCAACGGAAGCAACGGGCAAATTTAAGCTTGATATTTACGACGAAAATGCAACAATAGTTAAAACTGAAACTATCGACAAAGCAGAGCTTATCGCAGGCGGAAATAAATCTGTTTCCGTATCGGGAACAGGCTCGAAAAAGTATACCGTTTACGTTACAAACCTGACTACAGGTAGTTCGGACGTTAAGTATGCTGAGTTTTCAGTTGATTTTAACAAAAAGGAAGCTAAACAGGATTCTGCAGATAACGAAGCGTTCTTGTCAATTCTTGATTTGAGAATTGAAGTGCCTGAATTTATGGGAATGAATATTGACGACGCAAAATCACAGTACGGTGATAGTTTTACATTTGAAGTAGTTGAAGAATACTCTGATAAAGCTGTCGGAGAAGTTATCGGACAGGATAAATCTAAGGGAGAAAAGGTTGACAAAGGTACGGCTATTAAGTTGACGGTTAGCAAAGGTGCTGAACCTGAACCTGAAGAACCTAACCAGCCAAATGATGAAGAAAAAAATCCCGAAAATCCTATAATAAACGAATAATTTAACTTAGAGTAGAAAATATGTCAGAAAAAATTAACGGAATAATAACAAAATCTGTTGGAGGCGTCTATACTGTAGATGTCTCCACAGACATATATGAACACAAATATATAGAGTGCAAAGCAAGGGGAGTTTTCAGAAAGCAAAACATTTCGCCCGTTTGTGCAGATAGGGTTACGGTGGAAAAAATTGATGACAGCTATGTGATTACGGATATTTTGCCACGAAAATCTCTGCTTATCAGACCACCACTTGCAAATTTGGATAATCTTGTTTTTGTAAATTCTACCACACAGCCGTCGCCTAATTTATTGCTTTTGGATAAATTCATAGCTATTGCCGTGTACAAAAAAATCAATCCGATTGTTGTTTTTACGAAAATAGATTTACGACAAAGTGATGAATTAGAAAATATTTACAAAAACGCAGGCATTGACGTTTACAGCGTTGATAATTCGTCGGGTGAGGGCTATGAGCAGATAAAAAATGTTTTGCAGGGGAAAATTTCGGCATTTACTGGAAATACGGGTGTTGGAAAATCGTCGCTTATGAATAACATTTTTCCAAATTTGTCTATTGCAACAAACGAAATCAGTAAAAAGCTCGGTCGTGGGAAGCATACAACAAGACACGTTGAGCTTTATCCGTTGGAAAACGGAGGCTATATTGCCGATACACCGGGATTTTCAAGTTTTGAAACAAACCAGTATGATATAATTTTTAAAAATGATTTGGCGGACTGTTTTTGCGAATTTTCGGGATATGTGAGCGATTGTAAATTTCAGGATTGCAGCCACACAAAGGAAAAAGGCTGTGCTGTGATTGAGGCTGTTAATCAAGGATTTATAAGTCGTTCAAGATACGAAAATTATGTTGCAATGTACGAAGAAGCAAAGTCAATAAAGGAATGGGAATACAAGGAGCTAAAGAAGTAATGTCAGTTTGCTATATTTTTAGTGGCGGAGTTATGTCTGCGGAGGATTTAAGCACGTTTAAAATTCCACCTGCCGACTATGTTATTTCGGCTGACGCAGGGTTTGTGTATGCTGAAAAATTCGGCTACAAAACAGATTGTTTGTTGGGGGATTTTGATACTTTGGAAAATCTTCCGCAAAGAGAAAAGGTTGCTGAATTTTTAAAATTCAAATGTGAAAAGGACGACACCGACACAATGCTTGCTGTAAAACACGCATTGAGTATGAATTTTGATGAGATTTACATTTTCGGAGCATTAGGTGGACGCTTTGACCATACCTTTGCAAATATTCAAACTTTAGATTTCATAGCAAGCCACAACAAAAAAGGCGTAATTTTAAATAAAAACGAGTATATAACCGTTTTGACCGAGGGTGAGCATAGATTTAAAAGGCTTGATAATTTTACCTTTTCTTTGTTTTCTTTGTCAAACAAAACAACCGGCGTTTGCGAAAAAGGGTTTAAATATTCGCTGGATAACGCAACTCTCACACGGGATTTTCCTTTGGGAGTTTGTAATGAAATTTTAGAGGATTATGGACGTATTTCTTTTGAAAACGGCAGACTTTTGGTTGTGATGTCAAAAAAACAGAATATTTTCTGACAGAAAAATTTATATTTTTACTGATAATACAAAAACGGCGTAACCTACTTTGATGTAAGTTACGCCGTTTATTTACTTTGATTTACTTCTAATAATAATTAGTATGCAACGCCCTGCCACTTCATTGCTTCAGCAACTTTGAGGAAGCCTGCAATGTTAGCACCTGCAACGAGGTCGCCTTCCATACCGTATTCCTTAGCTGCGTCATATGAAGCCTTGTAGATGTTCTTCATAATCTGGTGGAGCTTTTCGTCAACTTCTTCAGCTGTCCAGCTGTATCTCATTGAGTTCTGTGACATTTCAAGACCTGAAACTGCTACACCACCTGCGTTTACAGCCTTTGATGGAGCCATAACTACGCCATTAGCCTTGAGGTATTCAGTAGCTTCAAATGTTGTAGGCATATTAGCAACCTCAACGTAGTATTTAACGCCGTTTGCAACAATCTTCTTAGCGTCTTCGATGTCAACTTCGTTCTGTGTAGCACATGGCATAACGATGTCAACCTTTGTACCCCACGGTCTTTCGCCAGGGAAGAACTTAACGCCGAATTTATCTGCGTAATCCTGAACCTTATCTCTGCATGAAGCTCTCATTTCGAGGAGGTAGTTAATCTTTTCTTCTGTGTTGATACCGTCTTCGTCGTAGATGTATCCGTCAGGGCCGGAAAGTGTTACAACTTTACCGCCAAGTTCTGTAACTTTCTTAACTGTACCCCAAGCAACGTTACCGAAACCTGATACAGCAAATGTTTTGCCCTTAACGCTCTCACCGAATGTGTTGAGCATTTCAACTGTGTAGTAAACAGCACCGTAACCTGTAGCTTCAGGTCTGATAAGAGAACCGCCACACTGCATTGATTTACCTGTAAGTACGCCTGTAAATTCGTTGCGAAGTCTTTTGTACTGTCCGAACATATAACCGATTTCTCTTGCACCTGTTCCGATATCGCCTGCAGGAACGTCTGTGTCAGCACCGATATGCTTAGCAAGCTCTGTCATAAAGCTCTGGCAGAATCTCATAACTTCTCCGTCGCTCTTTCCCTTAGGGTCAAAGTCGGAACCACCTTTACCGCCGCCCATAGGCAAACCTGTAAGGCTGTTCTTAAATGTCTGTTCAAATCCAAGGAACTTAATAACTGAGAAGTTTACTGATGGGTGAAGTCTGATTCCGCCCTTGTATGGTCCGATTGCAGAGTTAAACTGTACTCTGTAACCACGGTTTACCTGAACTTTGCCGTTGTCGTCAACCCAAGAAACTCTGAAAGCAATCTGTCTTTCAGGTTCAACCATACGCTCAACAATGCCAGCCTCAACGAGGTCAGGTCTTTTAGCGATTACTGGTTCAAGACTTTCGAGGACTTCTTTAACAGCCTGCAAAAATTCTTTTTCTCCGGCGTTTCTAAGGCAAACCTTATCGTAAACGCTCTGGAGGTATTCGTTCTTAAATTCCATAGTAATTACCTCACTTTAAAAAATAAATTTTACAAGATTTATTATAATACCTTTTTTCTGAAATGTCAACAAAATGCAAGAAATAAATCTTGAAATTTCATTTTTCTACGATTTGCACAAATAATTTCTACAATTTACCTTTCAAAAGTGCAAGTTCGCTATTTGCGTTTTCATTTTCACTTTCAAAAATATTTTTATAATTGTAAAGTGCAATTCCACCGTAGTTTTCAAGTGAGGTTGAATATTCAATCTGTTTGGCGATAATCCCCGTATTTTCGGCAAAATCTCCGTCCTCATTTACTTTATAAAATGCAAGACCTATAACAAGCTGAACTTTATCGTTTGTTATGTCCGACCACATTTGTGCAACTTCGCCAAAGGGTTGAATTTCGTTGTCAAAACTATAATAAATCTGTGGTACAATATAGTCGCAATAGCCATCATTTTTCGCCCAGTTTTCAACGTCTGCATACAATTGGGTGTAATTGTTTGCAATATTTCCTTGCGGAGATATTCCGAATATCACATTTGAGTTCACATTTTTTATCGTGTTATATATTTCTTTAACAAGTAAATTGATATTTTGCAAGCGAAAGTCGGTCACACTTGCAAACTTAGAATCGGAAAAAGCATAATTGTCAAAATTTTCGTCTGTTGTAGGGTAAAAATAATCGTCAATATGCACCCCGTCAACGTCATAATTTTCCACAATTTCTTTTATGCCGTCACATATAAGTTGTCGAACCTCCTCATATGCCGGGTTTAACCAAAGTTGTGAGGAGTTATCCACGGATAAAAGATATTTCCCGAAATAATCTTCGTCGTCATACCATTGTTTAATTTTATAGTCGGTTGAATAATATTCAAAATATTCATCTTTTTCGCACCTTAACGGGTTAATCCATGCGTGTATGGACAAACCTTTTTCATGGGCGACTTGCACCATTATTTTAAGGGGGTCAAAAGGAATTTTATTGATAATTTCACCTGTAAAATATCTTGTCAAAGGGTAAATACTTGAATCATAAAAGGCGTCGCCAAAGGGTCGGACATGGACATATACGGTATTCAGTCCCACTTCCGAAATGTTGTCAAATGCCCGTGAAACAGCCGTTTCAAATTGACTTTTTGTTTTGCCTGTAATCATATCCGCCAAATCTATATAGCTTATCCACACGGCTTTTTGAATTTTATAGTTTAACGGATAATATTTATGCGTTGATAAATATTTGAATTTAATGTCAGACGTGTTTGTCGTTGTAGTCTGCGTTTGAGTTGTGGTGTTTTTTTCATAATTTAAAACAGTATTTAAATTGTTTTGCGGTTTAATCGGAGTTCCGACGCAACCGGAGAACACAAATGCTGAAATTAAAACAAATACAGTTCTTAATTTTTTCATGTTTACCAGTCCTTAAATAATATTTCACTTAATAGTATGGGCAAAATATTTATTTAAGAACGCTTGTCTGCATAGATTTTTAAGATTTCTTTTTTTGTTTGAATTTAAAAAGGGCAGGGTAAAGGGATTTTTCGGTTCTGAAATATTTTTCTCTCAAAAATTCTTCAACAAAAAGTGCGAAAATACTCATTAAAACCCACAAAAAAATAAAAGGCACGCAAATTTGACCTTTGTAATTAAGCGGAATTTCGGAATAATCCCAAATGCACAGGTGCATATTTATGTTCAAAATTACGCCTGTTATCAGTTCGGAAACAGTTATAAAAGCAGTCGTAATTATCACCTGCACCGTTGTTGAAAGTCCGTATCTGCGGGCGTTGTTAAGAACTGCTACAAGGGTAAATGTCAATCCTCCCAAAAGTCCCATAGAAATATGCGAAAATCCACGCACAAATATTTCTATCAATCCATAGCTTAGTGCGCCTATTGAAAAAAGTGCAAAATATCTTAGTACAGTTTTTGCCATTGTTTTCCTCCTCTTATTTTGTACTATATTATATAATTTGCACCGTTTTTTAAGATTTAAAACAGTTATTTATAGTTAATTTTTCAAAAAAAGCACCACAAAATTGCGGTGCTTTTAGGCTAAATTTAAATTGAAATAATGAAATTTACTATACCAAACGAAAAGCTAACGGGAATACAGAACGCCGAATTTCCGAAAACTTTCTTTTCGTGGTCGCAGTATTCTTGCGGACTTAGGTTGAGTTCAACTCCGAAATCGTTAGAAAGATTTACGGTGAAAAGTCCGTTGTGTAAATTTAAAAATTCACCCACCGAAGCGTGAGCAAATTCGCCAACATCGGTAATGTCTTCGCCTGCAAAACGGCTTGCAAATTTAAGATATTGGTATTCTTCGGCTTCGATAGCGGTATTGCATGAAATATTTCCCGAAATAGACTGACTTACGTAATAATTTGCGTCCATATCTCGGATTATGCTTGCTTCAAGAGGTGTAAAATCGTCACCCACAAATCTAACAATGTTCTTGAAAAGCAAAGTTAAGTATGCTGTATAAGCTTTGGCGTTTTCAGAAGTTTCAAAATGATAAAACTCGGAAATTAGCTGAGAAAGTTTGGTGTTCTGGTCATTTGAAAGGTCCTCGTCTGAAAGAGAGTGATTGGTTTTGTAATCGTTAATTGCCTTTTCAAACTGGGAATTTGACATAATGCCGTTATTAACCAAAGTCTGCCCCAAAACAAGGTAATCGGCAGGTTGCTGTTTTAACAATTCGTCAACGTCGCTTGATTTAATAAATCCCATTGAAACGGCTAAATCACCGAATCTCATATCTTTTGAAGCCTGCGCCTGATTGACAATTTCAACTTGTTCGGCGGTCATGAGTTTGGCGTTAATAGCCAAAACGCCTAATTTTAAACGGGTATTTTTCTTTTGTTCCAACGCTGTTGCCAACTGTTGAGATGTGACAAGTCCTTTGTTTAAAAGATAACTTCCGAAAAATTGTGCAAACATTATTTCACTTCCTCTGCAATAATTTCAATAATTTTCAAAATTTGTTCGTTTTGAATAGGTTTTTGCAAAAATTCATATGCTCCGGCACTTAGTGCTTCTTTTAAATGACTTTGTGTTCCTACAGACGAAGCCATAACTATTTTTGCGTCAGGGCATTTTGAAATAATTTCGGTAACAGCTTCGATTCCGTTCTTTTTTGGCATAACAATATCCATAAAAGCAACACTTGGCTTAAATTCAAGATATTTTTCAACTGCTTCTTCACCGTCAGCAGCTTCGTAAACCGATTTAACACCCAAACTTAGGATATAATCTTTCATTTTCTTTCTTGCAAAAATCGAATCGTCGCAAATTAAAACAGAAATATTTGAAAAAGACATAAAATCACGCTCCTTATTTAATAAAATATTTATATAGTTTCTCTGACTAAAGCTATATTAAATATCTACTATGTATTATAGCATAATATTATACAAATTTCAAGTAGAATTTTTTGATAAATTTGTGGTAAATATGCACTATAGAAATTTTAAAAAAACACTTGACATTCATGTGAATTTGTGCTAAAATAGATGAGTACCAAAAAAGCATATACGCCGGTGTGATGGAATTGGCAGACGTGCTGGACTCAAAATCCAGTTCTGGCAACAGAGTGCGGGTTCGACCCCCGCCACCGGCACCAAAAAAGCACGGTAATTTTGATACGAGAGTATCTGAAACTGCCGTGCTTTTTCTTTTTGCCTGAAAGCCTTTAGTAAAAGGGCTTTTGGGCGTATTTACTTTTTATGGATAATTTCATTATGGAGTTACGGTATATTTTTCGTAACCTTTTTCAATGCTTGTAATCAGAAAATAAATCACTCTGAAACTATTTTTAACACGAATAGTTTCAGAGTGAGGGGAAAAGTTTCATTGTGAAAGATAGAAATAATCTAACGGTTATTTTGTGTGATAAAGTTTCTGATTATACTATATCATCTCTGGAAACAGGTACATATACCATTTTCAGCGGAATCATTCTGCGGTATTTTTCATCCAATTCATCGTAGTACTTCAAAATTAAATCTACAAGTTCCGTGCCGTTTATTGCTCTTATAATAGGTGTGTTTTCAAGATACTTTACGGCATTCTTGGTGTAATTTGAAAGCGTTACAAACAGACCATAGTCACCCTCACGCATTGCACCTTTCAGCGACTGGATAACCGTTTCCTTTATATCGCTGTCCTGACTTTTGACCTGAACAAGTATCCTAGGCGGAAGTTCGTCTTTATATGCTGTTATATCTATACCACTGTCACCGCCATGCGGTGATACAATCGTTCTGTATCCCATCGCCCTTAAAAGGTCTGCAACAAAATCTTCAAGGTCGTAGCCTTTAAGATTTTTACTTAATTCTTTAAGAATAAAATCACGGGTGGATTCAATAATATCATCGGCTGTCGCAGCGATGCTATCATCTTCATCTGAAATAGATGTTTCTGATTTGAAATCATCATCAACGGCAGAAAAAAATTCGCCGGCGTAATTTTTTATTGCAAAAAGGGACATAGCAGAGCCAATTTCATACAATGCTCCTTGAGAAAAAACAGTTCTAGATAATCTTTTAAGCCACTTTACTGCCCTTTGCTGAACGTACTCTCCAGAATTTGGAGCATAAATATACTCTCCGTCCACAATTCCAATATTTATCATTCTATCACTTTTAGACGGGAAAACTATATAATCGCCGACTTTCAGCTCGTGGATAAATCTAAAAAGCATTCCCGAACTAGTTGCAATAGCACCTTTTTTGGCGTTAGGATAAGTTTGTACATATTTTTCCTTAAATGCTTCCCTGGTTGCATTGACAAGTGTCAAGTCTCCAAAATCATGCCAGCCAAGAGCAATTCGATTTTCAATAAGAAACAGTCGTTCGTCCTTCCCGTGTATTCCCCAAATCTGGTGTTCTGTGCTGTTCATTAGAATTAACTCCTTTATCATTGATATTATTTGAACTTCTCTGCCTGCTCCAAAATCTCTTTGCAAACATCAGCAATGGTTACAGGTGGATAATCGAACTTATCAAGCAAGAGAATAAGGTCAACCTGCAGGTTTGCCTTAATATCATCACGAGTTGACCAATTGGTATATCATGCCTTATCGTCAACAATGACATTGATACGCTTGGAAAGCTCAATCATCAAAATTATAATATTCTTCCTCTCTTTCATTTTCAACTTCACATTCATACGCTCTGCGGATATCGTCAATTTCTCCCTTTAGCAAACTGTTGTCATTCTTGATATCATAATCTTTGTAATTCCATTCAGGATAATCAAATCCGTATTTTGAATAATAAACATCAGAACATCCGGTTTTATCAGTTTTTTTGATTATTAACGACAGTTCAAATGGTGGTATATCATCAATAATTCCTCTGCCGGCACCGTCTAAAATTTTCGGATAAGCTCTACCATGACCTTTCGGCATATCGGAAATCTCCAATAATTTAAGCGTGAATATTTGATTACAACCAAAATCATACGTCATTTTGATTACGTCGCCCACTTTCATGCCCAATTGTCCGACTTTGTACTGACTCGCTTTTTCATTACCGGGCATTTCCTCAAAACAGAAATAAGGGTTTACGTCAAGACAATACTTCACGTCTTTAAATTCCATTTCAAAATAGTGATATGACATCGAATCAAAAGTTGCCAGAACCATATAACCGACATTGATAAGGGGATAATTTGAAGAAACACAGGCTTTTCGCCATATTTTGTTATTGCAGCCCTGATATACAATTTTAAACGTAAATAATTTAGCACCCATAATTTTCAACCTTTTCTTAATAATTTTGTTTCTTAACTCTTTTAACTCAACAACCAAGTATTTTCAATTGTTTGTGAAAAAGATATTTTTCATTATTTTTAATATAACGAAAAATTGCCAAAATGTCAATACTTTAGGTTCAAATATGACGAAATTTAGCTAAAAAAGGCAATTTTTAGAATAAAAATTTTTGTAATAATGCAGTTAGTAACTAATTTTAACACAAAAAATCAGAAAAATCTTGTAAAAGCCCTTGACAATTTCGATGATTGTGTTATAATTTAAATGTATATTTGATAAATAAAGCCTTGAAGGAATTATCCGAAAAGCATTTTCCACAGAGAGAAAACGTTTGGTGAAAGTTTTTGAAAATTGGTTTCGGTGGCTGTCCCTGAGCTTTGTGAGGGAATAACTCACAGCGTAAAATCTGCGTTAAAGATAACAAAGTGACGTTTTGAATTTATTAAGGTGTATAATTTAATTTAACAGATTAAATTTTAGCAAAAGGAGCCCCATATGAAAAAGACGATTTTAACAGCAATCACAATCCTATCCGTGTTTGGGCTTAGTGCTTGCGGAAACGTGCAGACGGCTGACAAGGAAGTGTCGGGCGTGGCGACCACCGCAACCGCAAGCGTCGTAACAACCGTCACCACACCGAGTGCAACCACCGTGGACGAAGTGACGACAACAAGCGACACAGCCGTAACGACCGAGCCGACAACCAAAACCGAAACAACCACCACCCCAATCGTGAAAACATTCAGCTTTTTGGAGTTTTAGCGACAATTAAGGGCATATGTTTTGTAACGCTTGAGGTGCATAGGGTGAATGATATAGAAAATTTGAAGAGAATGGAGGAATATTTTAGTGTTTGCATATCATGTGGTAACAGAAAGACCGATGTACGTTGGACAGAAGATTATGTTTGATGAAAAACATCATAGTGGAGTGTATCAAAGGGTATATGATAAAATAGATATAGTGAATGATATTTATGCTAATCCTGATAAATATGATGCAGAAACATTAGAACATCATACATCAGTTGCGTTAAGAGAATTGGCGTTAGAGGAAGTCAGAATTAAAAAATATCCACAGTATCCTTCAAGAATGGGATGTTTATATGTATCTAAATCTTTTGAAGAAGCAGAAAATTGGGGTAAATTCTTCGCTGAAATAGGTAGACCTACATACCACATCGTAAAATTAGATATCAGTGGCAACTGCTTTATTGGCGATGCTACAAAATGTTTTGACGGGCGGTTAAGCAAGGAAGATAATCTTAGACTTGCTGAAATTTATTGGGAAAGCAATATGGATACGGAAAATAGGCAAGCGATTTGCGAGATGTTGGTAGATGGTCAAATTACGGTTATTGAGATAGTAAAAGAAATAAATGCCAATATATAGAGTAATTTCATCGGCAGGGTATGGATACTGGTATTGGTGAAATTTTTTATGAAAGAAACGAAGACGGTTTCAAAACGGTTTGTTGTTAATAGACAGAATTCAATGCCTCGCATTGTGTGATAATAAAAACGCATTGCGAGGTGTTTTTATGGAAAGCATAGCAAAGCTATCGCCTAAAAAAATCGTGTACATTTCCTGTGGAATTGACACTTTGGAGCGTGATTTGAAAATTTTAAGAAACTTAGGCTATCACGCACAAAAAATCCAGCCTGTGGATATGTTCCCACATACAAGGCACGTTGAGTGCGTAGTATTGATGACAAAAGTACAGAAGTAAAGTAATAACTTGTCCTAAAGGTGTGAGTTTTATGGAAAATTACGGAGAAATACTAATTTACCAATCCGATGACGGATTGACTAATGTTGAAGTTAAAATAGAAGATGAAACAGTGTGGCTGACGCAGCAACAGATGACGGATTTGTTTCAAACCTCCAGAACCAATGTGGTAGAGCATATCAAACATATTTATGAGGACGGCGAATTGGATGAGATTTCAACTTGTCGGAAATTCCGACAGGTTCGAAAAGAGGGCAATCGTGAGGTTTCAAGAGAAATTCCGTTTTATAACCTTGATATGATAATTTCCCTTGGATATAGAGTAAAATCCAAAATTGCAACAAATTTCAGACGTTGGGCTACGGAACGTTTGAAAGGTAATGGACAAGGCAAAATCCGAGTATCGAAAATATCAGGAAATTACGCTTACACCTGTAGAACAGGCGTATTTGGAGAGTATTAAAGAAGTGTCTAATACTAAACACCAATAAAATACAGGAAAAAATCTGCACCGAAATCCATATATTCCAGATTGTCGGCTTGATTTTTTCCAAATTTTAAATGGTGTTTAGTATAAAGAGGTTAAAAAGAAAAAAATTTGAAGTTGACGGAGGAATGGAAATGGTAATTGAAACAGACAGACTTATTTTAAGAGAATATGTCATGGAAGATTTTGATCCACTTTTTGAGATAGTATCCGATGCAGAAACTATGCAACATTATCCTGCACCGTTTGATGAAGAAAAAACAAGGAATTGGATTAGTTGGAATTTGGATAATTACAAGA
>CAYZOV010000004.1:0-107884 GCA_964480525.1 uncultured Ruminococcus sp. | reverse complement strand
CCATTTTTTCCTGACCTGCCTTAGTTTTCGGTTCGATAGCGAGCTGAATAACAGGCTCAGGGAATTCCATAGATTCCAAAATTACAGGGTGTTTTTCATCGCAAAGTGTGTCACCTGTTGTTGTATTTTTAAGACCAACAGCAGCACCGATATCACCTGCGTAGATAATATCAATATCTTTTCTGTGGTTTGAGTGCATTTGAAGGATTCTACCGATTCTTTCGTTTTTGCCCTTTGTAGCGTTATAAACGTTAGAGCCTGCTTCAAGAACACCTGAGTAAACTCTGAAATAGCAAAGTTTACCAACAAATGGGTCAGTAGCAATCTTAAATGCGAGAGCCGAGAAAGGCTCGTCATCAGAAGAAGGTCTTGTACATTCTTCGTCTGTTTCAGGGTTTACACCCTTAATGTCTTCAATATCTGTCGGAGCAGGCATATAATCAACAATTGCGTCAAGAAGCTTCTGAACGCCCTTATTCTTGTATGAAGTACCGCAGCATACAGGAACCATTGTGTTAGCAATAGTTGACTTTCTGATACAAGTCTTCATTTCTTCGATTGTGAGTTCTTCTCCGTCGAGATATTTCATCATGAGTTCTTCGTCCTGTTCAGCAACGTGTTCAAGAAGTTCGCCTCTGTACTTTTCAGCGAGTTCCATCATGTCTGCCGGGATATCTTCAACTCTGATGTCGTTTCCGAGGTCGTCGTAGTAAACGTATGCCTTCATTTCAAGAAGGTCGATAATTCCCTTGAAAGTATCTTCTGCTCCGATTGGAAGCTGGATTGGAACAGCATTTGTTTTAAGTCTGGAATGGAGCATTTCGAGAACTCTGTAAAAGTCTGCACCCATAATATCCATCTTATTAACGTATACCATTCTCGGAACCTTGTAGTTATCAGCCTGTCTCCAAACTGTTTCTGTCTGAGGTTCAACACCACCCTTAGCACAAAGAACGGTTACAGAGCCGTCAAGAACTCTGAGTGAACGTTCAACTTCAACTGTAAAGTCAACGTGTCCTGGGGTGTCGATGATGTTAAGTCTATGACCTTTCCAGTAACAAGTTGTAGCAGCAGAAGTAATTGTAATACCTCTTTCCTGCTCCTGTGCCATCCAGTCCATAGTTGCGGCACCATCATGAGTTTCTCCAATTTTGTGGTTTACACCGGTATAAAAAAGGATACGCTCTGTTGTCGTTGTCTTACCAGCGTCAATGTGAGCCATGATACCGATATTTCTGGTATCCTGCAATGAACAATCTCTTGCCATAATTTCCTCCTTTTTATACTATTACCATCTGAAATGAGCGAAAGCCTTGTTAGCTTCTGCCATCTTATGAGTATCGTCACGCTTCTTGCATGAACCGCCGACGCCGTTAAGAGCGTCCATGATTTCTGCAGCAAGTCTTTCCTTCATAGTTTCTTCGTTACGTTCTCTTGAGTATTTTGTAATCCATCTCAAGCCGAGCGTCTGACGTCTTTCAGGTCTAACCTCCATAGGAACCTGGTAGGTTGCACCACCCACACGACGAGCCTTAACTTCGAGCTGTGGCATAATGTTTTCCATTGCCTGTTCAAAAGCTTCGAGTGCTGGTTTACCTGTCTTTTCTTCAACGATTTCAAATGCACCGTATACAATCTTCTGAGCTACACCCTTCTTACCGTCAAGCATAATGTTGTTGATAAGACGAGTAACAAGCTTTGAGTTGTAAATTGGGTCCTGCAAAACATCTCTCTTTGCAATTTTACCTCTTCTTGGCACTATAATTCCCTCCTTCACAATATAAATGAACTCATAGGTACTCGTTCTAAGGTATTACCCTTAGCTCCGTCAGTCCAATGGAGAGATATATCATCTATATAATCTCCACTTAACTGTGGTAGTTGAGTTTCTACAATAATTTTCGGTCTGCTTAAAAATTACTTAGCAGCTCCTGCCTTTGGTCTCTTTGCGCCGTACTTAGAACGTGACTGCATTCTCTTTGCAACGCCCTGTGCGTCAAGAGTACCTCTGATAATGTGGTAACGTACACCAGGGAGGTCCTTAACTCTTCCGCCTCTGATAAGAACAACAGAGTGTTCCTGAAGGTTATGACCGATACCAGGGATATAAGCTGTTACCTCAAAACCGTTTGTAAGTCTTACTCTGGCAATCTTTCTCATAGCTGAGTTAGGCTTCTTTGGTGTAGCAGTTCTTACTGCTGTACAAACGCCTCTCTTTTGCGGACAGCTCTGGTCGATTGTGGTCTTCTTCTTGGAGTTATATCCTTTCTGAAGTGCCGGAGCAGTTGACTTAACGTCGAGTACATCTCTACCCTTTCTTACTAACTGGTTAAAGGTTGGCATATTCTCTCTCCTTTCCTCAAAAATTTTAATATGGACATACTTTCACACTATGTCAGCATACCTGTTAATTATACAAAAAATCCAAACAAATGTCAAGCTTTTTCAAAAAGAAATTTTACATAAATTTCCGACATTTTCCGACACCCTTTTGCGCAAATTGAACAAAAAGAAAAAACCGCCTTTTTTTAATAAAACAAAGACGGTTTTGTTTGCAGATTATTCAATAGTAATGCTCTTGATTTTCTGTTCAACAAGCGGTTTGTCGTTCCAGTCGGTGTCAACTTCTGCGATTTCGTCAACCACCTCAATACCCTCAACAACTTTACCGAAAGCGGCATACTGTCCGTCAAGGTGCGGAGCGTCTTTGTGCATAATGAAAAACTGCGAACTTGCTGAGTTCGGCATTTGTGAACGTGCCATTGAAATTACGCCACGGGTATGCTTAATCGGGTTGTCAACGCCGTTTGCTCTGAATTCGCCCTTGATTTTTTCCTTTGCGCCGCCCATACCTGTGCCTTGCGGGTCGCCGCCCTGAATCATAAATCCGTTGATTACTCTGTGGAAAATAAGTCCGTCGTAGAATTTTTCCGAAACAAGTTTTTCAAAATTCTTAACCGTAATCGGCGCTGCGTCAGGGTAAAGTTCAAGCTTGATTTTTTTGCCGTTTGTCATTTCAATTACTACCATTTTAAAAACATTCCTTTCGTTATTTCAAAATTTACTGTGCTTTTTCTTCGTCGGTGTTTTTGGTCAAAAGACCCAACTGTGATTTTTCAATCAATTCCGCAAAATATGTATGATAAACGGACTTTGGTTTTGCTTTTCCGAAAAGCGACTTTTTGTCCTTTTCCAAATAAGCAAAATAATCACGTTTTTCCCCGTCGTTTATGCAATAAATTCTGTTTGAACGCTTAAAATAACCGTCTGCGTCGTCAAGATTTCTGTCAAAACAGCAGAACATATCCTTTGAAACAGTTTCCACAACCTGCATAATCTTTTCGGAATTTTCCAAAGTGTCCCATTTTTCAAATTCCTTTTCAAAATACGACCTCAGCGGAACGCCGTTACATTCCATTTTTTTAATAATTCTCGCAAGTGCCACCGACTGGTCTTTTTCGGTAAGTCTTTCATACGGAACATTTTTATATTCCTCAATATACTTTGCCGTAACCTTTAAAAACAGTTTTACATACGGAAAAGGTTTTCCCGCTTCCGAATAAGCAATAATCGGATTGTTAAGATTGATGTCCATTATGTATATCTCCTTATAAATATTATAGTGCATTGATTTTAAGTTCAGGCTTTGTTTCCTTGTCAAGAGCGTAGATTTTTTCAAGTTCTCTGCGAATCTTCGCCAAATCTTTCTGGGTAAGTTCAGGGATTGAATTAACATAATCCATAGGTTCAGCCATAACGTCGTTGTCAAAAAATTCCTGAATTTTCTGCTTTTGCGCTTCGTTAAGACCGGGCATTCTGGAAATAATCGCTTTTCGTTCTGCGGCTTTTTCAATGTCGTATTCCGAAACAATCCTGTCAAGTTCGTCCCCCGAAATAGCGTCAAACCCATAATCCGTGTTTTCTTGTTTGTGGGTTAAATAATCGTATTTTTCTTCAAGCTCCTTAACCTTTTGGTCTATGTCGTCAACGTGGGCTTCGGAAATTCTGCCATACCTGATTTTGCTTTGCTTTTCCTTAATTTCCTCAACGGTTTTGTCGAATTTTTCCTCTGCCTTATTCATTGCCACAGCGGAAATTCCGTCAATTTCATAAGTCTGTGGCGGACGTTTGTCACGTTCGTCAAGTTCGGCTTCAAGCTGTTGTATGCTTCGTTCCAAAACTTTCGGATTTATCCCTCTGGGACCGTTAAATGTTTCAGGCACAGCCGAAGTCATTTCTTTAACCACAACGTCGGTATTTACTTTGTCGGAAAACTTATTCGCCGTCGCATTTTTCACAGGACTTGACCATATATCCTCAGCATTCACCTTTGGGGTGCTTCCCGTAGGATTCTGTGCTTTATTCTTTTTGCCGAACAAAAAAGCCATTAAAAAACCACCTTTTAACAATTTGCCTTTAAAAAATCATAACCGCAAACCCCAAGTACCCCCATTTGTATTCTTAGGAATACCCGTGTTTATATTATTATAGCACAACTGAATTGAAAATGCAAACATAAAAGTGATTTTTTTACCAAAGATTTATAATGATTGGAAATTCCGGCTAATGTTAACATATAAAAGGAAATTTCTTAATAGTATGTTGATATATAAAGGGACTTATTTAGTTATAATTAAAATAATATAGGAAATTTATGACTTTTTAGTTTTTTAATATTTACAAGGGAGATGATTTATTTGCCAACAGAAAAACTGGGCGTTACCGTAATGGAGCTTTTTGCGTACAATCCATACCGTATTATAGGCATACCTGTTGATTCGACGCAGGAAAAAATTGATGAGGTTTACCAAAGTCTTATTTCAATGGCGGAAAACGACACAATTTCCATGTACAAATCGCCGTTTGATTTTCCGTCTTTGCCGTCGTTCCAGCGAAACGTCGATTCGCTTAACAACGCTTATTCCAAACTTTCGGGCGACGTATACCGTTGTTTTGCTTTTTCGGAAAGCCTTTATGCGGTTAATCTTTCGCAAGCCGACATTTCAATTCAGATTGCAAACATAGACAGTTATGACAAATTCCTCAGTTGCTATATGTGGCTTATCATTAACGACCCGCATATTTCGTACAAAAATTTGTGGTTCAAAATCGCTAAACACATAGATATGCTTATTTGTGCAAATCCCGAAGAATGGGAAAGTCTTTTTGACCACAGATTCCCACAGGAAATTTACAAAAACGACATCAACAGCCTTAAAGGTTTTTATAACACTTTCTGCGAAGTAATACTTCTTCCGCTTAAAGAACTGGTGAGAGGGTCGCTGGAATGTATGACTGCGTCCGAAATTTTGTCAAATGCGTTGTTTGACGGAGATATTTCGGCGTTTATGTCGCAGCTTGAAAACAGCGAAAAGAAAGTTAAGCGTACAGGCAAAAAAGCGCCTGCAATGCCTGAAATCGCAAAGGTTAAACTTGAAGAAATCAACGAAGAACCGGAAGAAACGGAAAAAGTTAATCTTTTGGAAGGTTTGGACGAAGAGGAAAACATTTATACCGACGCACTTCATCAGATGATTAAATCAAACCGTGCAAGAAATCAGGAAATCAAGTCCGTTGACACGACAAAAGTTTTCGGAAGCGGAAATTTGGGCAAAGAAGAGGACGTTGAACTGACAATGTCGTCCGTTAATACCAAAACATACGACGTTAAAAAGCTTGCTTCACCATACGAAGTTGTTGTGGACGAAAACGGCGACACAAACATTGACATTTCGGATATGCTTAACCCACGAATCACCATGTCCGCAAAGGGCGCCGCACAAATGAGAGATAGTTTCAGCAGCGACATAAATTTTGACGAAGTTGAAAAAACAAAAACTCACAACAAAACAATGTTCATTATCAAACTGACGATTTTCATTATTGTTCTCAGCAGTATTTTGTGTTTGGGAACGGTATTCCAAGAGGAAGTTTCTCAGTTTATAGGAAGTATTCTGGATAAATTTCTGAAATAATAATATCACAAAAAATCCTTATCGCTACAAAAAAGCGATAAGGATTATTTTTTTGTCTGTTTAATTTTGCATTTTCTGTTCTTCGGAAATTGAGGTAATTTCTTCCGTCACGGTTTCACTTTCAACTGCGGTTGTTGTTTGAGATTCTTCCGAAATTTCGGGCGTTGTGGTCGTCGGAATATCCGTTGTGGAAACTGTCGGAATTTCTGTTGTAACAACCGTCGTAGTGGTCGTCGGCGGTGTGGTTGTCGTCGGAGCGGTTGTCGTTACCGTCGGCGTGGTGGTTGTAGGTTTTGTCGTCGTAGTAGCAGGCTTAGTGGTTGTGACAGGTTTTTGTTCTTCCTTTTCCTTTTGCTCTTTAAGATACTTAACCAGTTCGTCATGCAATCCGTCAAGCTGTTTAATCATATTATTCTGGAAATAATAATCGGCGTGCATATACGAATCGTTTGTTAAAAGAATCAGAATATACGGGTTTTTCCCTGCGAAAACTACGCCCGTATCGTGCCAACCAATGTCAGCGCCGCCGAATTTGTTTGCCACTTTGTATTTGTCGCCCAGATTTTTTCTTATAGGACTATAACCTGTTCCCAAAAGCTCTTTTTTGAAAAATTCACCGTTTTTGCCGTTAGAAAAATACTTGTAAATTTCCTGCCATATTCTGCATGAATCGTTTGCCGATACACTTCCCCACTTGACGTTTACGCCGTCAATAAAAGTTTTGCAACCGATAGATTCAAGCCATTTGTTGTAATTTTTAACCCCAAAGTGGTCTTGAAGCATTAAAAATCCACAGTTGTCGCTTGTTTCCAGAATCAAGTGAATTACTTCCTTAATGGTGTATTTTGTGCCGTATGAAGAATACTTGATTTGTCCGCTTCCGTTGCTGTAAAAACGTCGTTCGTATGTCAATTTATCACTTAGTTTTGCATTGCCTTTGTCGATTTCTTGGCTTAAAACATACATAATGTACGGCGCTTTCACCGTGCTTGCGGTCGCCACATACCAGTCGCCGTTGTAGGTGATTTTCACCCCTGAATTTATGTCATAAAGGGCAAATGAGGACGTGTTTGACCATGCGTAATTCTTAACAAGCTTGCTTATGTCGTTCCACCTTTTGTCAGCAGGTTCAAAATCGCTTCCCGAAACCTGAATATCAATAAAATTCTTTCTGTTGTATGTTGGCGTTGTTTCTTTTTTAGCCGTTGTGGTCGTGGTCGCAGACGGCGAATCCGACGATGACGTTTGAGGTTTATTTTTTGTTGTACAGTTTTTAACCGTTTCTTCGCCGTAAAGTTTTTGCCCGTCTATATCCGAAAACGGCAAAACTTTTACATAATATTTTTCGCCGTAATTAAGATTATTTATTGTAAAACTTGTTTTGTCTGCACTTTCAAAGGTGGTCGCAACCGAAAAATCCCCCTCTTCGCTCTGCGAATACAAAACCGTATATCCGTCCGCCTTGTCAAGCTTTTCCCACAAAACCTTAATCGAACCCTCACCTGCAGTCAGCGTAACTTCCGTGGGAGAAAGGTTTGTTGTCGCAACTATTTCTGTGCTGATTTCGTGAGAAAATTTCTTGTCGTCTGCCATTTTGTACGGCATTACGGCGTATGTTTTTGACGAAAGTTCCGGCAAATCCGTTACGTCAAAACGTGTGTCGGCAATATTTTCCGCAAAAATTTCAAATTCGTTTTTATCTTCGTCAAACACATACAAATCATATCCGTCCACGCCCTCAATCTCGTTCCAAACGATTGTATAACTGTTCGGCGTAACGTTTTCCACCGTCAGCGAAAGGTCGTTTTCGCCTACGGTACTAGCCTTTGCAAATGTTTCCTGTCCGTAAATTTTCCCTATTGAATAACTCTTAAACGGAATAATTTTAAATTCGTATTCTGTTTCGGGTTTAAGGTTTACGATTTTGCAATTGTTTTCCGTAACGGTGTTTTCCAAAAGAAATTTTCCTGCTTCGTCGTCATAGCTGTACACTTCGTAGCCGTCCGCCAAAACTCTGTCCCACTTCAGCGTGAGATTTTGGGACGACGTCAAAAAGCTTGTAACTTCCCCAACCTTTTCACAATAGGTGCAAGCCGTAATTTCAGCCAACGCACCCTTTATCACATTTTCTTCGTTTTTGAAAATTCCGCAAATTTTGAATACATATTCTGTGTTTTTTTCAAGTCCCGTCACCGAAGCGGTGGTTTCTGCGGTTGTGGTATAAAGTTTGTCGCCGTTTTGGTCTGCAATATAAATTTCGTATGCGTTTGCGTTATTGCATTTTTCCCAACTTAGGGTTACGGTGTTTTCTCCATAATCGCACACTTCAAACGACGAAATCGCACCCACCGAAATTTTGGCGCTTTCTTCGTTTTTGCACCCTGCAAACGTAAAGACAATTACAATTCCCAAAAGCAAAGATAAAATTTTTCTTTTCAAGTTGTTTTCTCCAATCTGTTGTCTTTTTCCTGCAAAAGCAAGATTTATTTTATTTTAACACACTTTTCCAAATTTTGCAATAGCAAATTTTAACATTATTTTGATGTTTAATCCCGATTTATAGTGAAATACTAAAAAAGGAGGGCGATTTTATGAAAAAGATTAAACTTATACTTATCGGCGTTTTAACAGGCACTTTTACTGGACTTTTCGGTTCGGGCGGTGGGTGTTTTACCGTGCCTTTTTTTGAAAGTGCAGGACTTTCGCCCCAACACGCCCACGCAACTTCCCTTGCTGTCACCCTGCCATTTGCAATTATCAGCAGTATTTTTTATTCCACATCTGCCGATTTTGACCTTATGTTTGCTTTAAAATTTATCCCGTTCGGAATTTTAGGTGCATATGTGGGTTCAAAAATTATGAAGAAAATTTCCGCAAAGGCACTAAAAAAGCTTTTCGGTATCATAATGATTATCGCAGGGATAAAAACATTTTTGAGGTAGCTATGATTATTTTAGTTTCGTTTTTATCGGGAATTATGGCGTCTATGGGTCTTGGCGGCGGAATGGTCTTGCTGTTGTATTTAACGTTTTTCGCCCACAAACCCCAGCTTTTTGCACAGGGAGTAAATTTGATATTTTTTATTCCCATAGCCACAATTTCACTTATTTTACACAGCAAAAAGGGTTTAGTAAAGTGGAAATTCACACTTCTTCCCATAATTTTCGGCAGCGTTTTCGTGTGCTTTTTTTCGTTTTTGGCACAAAAAATTCAAGGTGATTTGCTAAGCAAAATTTTTGCGATTTTTTTAATTTCAGTCGGACTTTTGCAAATATTTCAAAAACCAAAAAAATAAGCCTGCCGACATCGACAGGCTATGTTTATTTAATTTTCGCTCTGAGCCTTTTCCTTGCGTTTTCTTCTAAATTCAAGGTAGGCGTCCAAAATAATTGTTGCCGAAACAGTATCCACGACGGCTTTACGTTTTTTGCCACGGGTATTTGTTTCGTTAAGATAATTATGTGCCTGAACGGTCGTTGAACGCTCGTCCCACATATTTACGGGAATATCCGTCATTTCGTTTAAGGTGTTTGCAAAAAGCTCCGCCTTTTCAGCCCTCGGACCTTTTGAGCCGTTCATATTAAGTGGCAAACCCACCACGATTTCCTCGACCTCGTACTGCTTAGCCATATACGCAACTTTTTGCACCAAAACGTCAAATTTTCTTTCTTCAATCGTTCCCACAGGCGACGCCAGAAATTCCGTTCTGTCACACACAGCTATACCTGTGCGAGCGTCCCCATAGTCAACAGCCATAATCTTCATAAATTTTCTCCAAATTAAAATTAAAAAATGCTTTTACGGGTAACTTTCTGCGTTTTTCAAATTACCACGGTTTAACCGTACCGATAATTTCCGAAAGCGACTTAACCCCGTTTTCGTCGCACCATTTATTCATTCCGTCAATAATTTCCACAGGTGCGAAAGGATTATTGAATATTGCCGCACCAAGCTGAACAGTGGTTGCTCCTGCCATCATCATTTCAATAGCGTCCTCTGCTGTTGCAATACCGCCCATTCCACAAACAGGAATTTTAACGGCATTTGCTACCTGCCAAACCATTCTCACAGCCACAGGGAATATTGCAGGGCCCGAAAGTCCGCCTACGTTGTTTTTCAAAATCGGTCTGCGACTTTTGATGTCAATTCTCATTCCGAGAAGTGTATTTATCAGCGAAACAGCGTCTGCACCCTCCGACTCAACAGCCTTTGCAATGTCCGTAATACTTGTTACATTCGGTGAAAGCTTAACCATAAGAGGTTTTTTAGTAGCACTTCTGACTGCTTTTGTAATTTCAGCGGCAGTTTCACAGCTTGTACCAAACGCAGCACCACCCTGCTTTACGTTAGGACAGGAAATGTTAAGTTCAATCATATCTGCATCAGAGTTATCCACCAAGCCAGCAAGTTCCTTACATTCGTCAAATGTAGCACCGGCGATATTAGCCACAACAACAATATCCTGCTTTTTCAAATGCGGAAGTTCATATTCCAAAAATTTCTTAACTCCACCGTTTTGAAGTCCTACGGAATTTAACATTCCCGACGGAGTTTCGGCAATTCTAGGAGCAGGGTTTCCGTTTCGAGGATTAAGCGTTGTACCCTTTACGGCAATTCCACCAAGTGTTGACAACGGGTAAAGTTCTTCGTACTCTCGTCCGTAACCAAACGCACCACTTGCGGGAATAACAGGGTTTTTAAAGTCAACCCCTGCAAAATTCACTCTCAAATCAGCCATTAAAATACAACCTCCTCAGCAGAAAATACAGGCCCGTCCTTGCAAACGTGAGCAAAATATTCCTCACCGTTTTTAACGGTTTTACAAGCACACACAAGACACGCACCTACGCCACAACCCATTCTTTCTTCCAAAGAAACCTCACAGTAAATGCCGTTATCTCCGGCAATTTCAGCCACAGCCTTGAGCATTACGTTTGGGCCGCAAGCGTAAATTATATCAGGCTTTTCATTTTCAAGACACTCTTTCAAAGCGTCTGTTACAAAGCCCTTTTTACCTGCCGAGCCGTCGTCTGTACAAAGAATTGTCTTGTTTCCCTGTGCCTTAAAATCTTCCTGCAAAATTGCAATAGCAGAATTTCTAAAACCTGAAATAACCGTAGCATTTTCGCCGTATTCCTTAGCAACACTCAGCATTGGTGGCGTACCTATTCCACCGCCGATACAAATAGCCTTTTTGCCCTTTTCCAAAATTGTAAAACCTTTTCCCAAAGGAGCAATCATATCAATAAGGTCGCCCTTTCTGAGCTGTGAAATTTTATCTGTTCCCTTACCTCTAACCTCAAAAACAATTCGCATAGTACCCTTTTCACGGTTAATGTCGCAAATTGAAATCGGTCGTCTAAGCGAAAATCCGTCTACGGCAATATGAACAAACTGTCCGCATTGTGCAATTTCACAAACGTCCTTACAGCTTATTTCAAAGTCGAAAACATTTTTTGCGATTGCCTTTTTGTCAACAATCAGATATTTTCCCTGCGTATATTTCATATCAAAATTCCTTTCGCAAAGCTTAATTTATTCAAGTGAAATCTTAGGAAGATAGGAAATAATATCCTCTTTCATTCTGATAACCTCACGTCTTGCTGCCTTTGCGAAATCCTCCTCATGACAGCCTTCCTTTTTATAGGCACACATTACGGCTCTTGAAGAGTTTACAATAGCACCAAGTCCGTTTTCGTCAAAGCCCTTTGCAACGCCTTCTGCACCGCCACCCTGAGCGCCGTATCCGGGTACGAGGAAGAATGTGTGTGGCAAAGCCTTTCTCATTTCAGCAAGCTGTTCAGGGTATGTTGCACCCACAACAGCACCTACCGAGGAATAGCCGTATTTACCCATAGCCTCAGCACCCCAAGCCTCGCACATATCGCCCATTACGTTGTAAACCGTCTTGTCGCCGATAAGCTTGTCCTGAAGTTCGCCACTTGACTTATTAGATGTTTTTACAAGAACGAAAATGCCCTTATCTCTGTTTCTGCACTGTTCGAGAAGTGGCGAAATTCCGTCTGTACCGAGGTATCCGTTTACAGTCAAAGCGTCTGCTCCGAAAGCCTGAATCATCTCACCGTCAACGTCTGTCAAACCGAGATGTGCTGTTGCGTATGCTTCCATTGTTGCACCGATGTCGTTACGCTTACCGTCTGTAATAACGTACATACCCTTTGACTGAGCGTATTCAATAGTCTTGTAAAGGGTCTTAACTCCCTGCCAGCCGTACATTTCATAGTACGCAGCCTGTGGCTTGATTGCAGGAACAATATCGTAAATTTCGTCAATAATTTTCTTGTTAAACGTCAAAATTGCCTTTGCAGCACCCTCTAAGGTTTTGCCGTACTTTTCAAATTTCTTAGCCTTGATATATTCGGGAATATAATCAAGCTTCGGGTCAAGTCCCACAACAGTAGGGTTCTGAGTTTTAACGATTTTTTCAATAAGTCTGTCAAATGACATAAAAACAACTCCTTATAAATATTTAAAGTTCAAACACAATTTTTCCGTCTGAAATTGTGCAAACATTTTTTCCTCTAAGCTTTTCGCCTTTGAAAACTGTATTTTTAGACTTCGAGTGCAATTCCTCGGGAATAACTTCCCACTCAAGGTCAGGGTCGAACACGCACAAATCGGCACGACTTCCCTTTTTAATCGAAATTTCTTCAAGTCCTAAAATTTTTCTAGGGTTTTGGCTCATAATTTCGCAAATTTTCGCAAGATTACACTTTCCCGTGTGGTAAAGCCTTGTCAACGTCACAGCAAGTGATGTTTCCAGTCCCACAACCCCGTTAGGTGCTTTATAAAAATCAGCTTTTTCTTCTTTAGTGTGTGGAGCGTGGTCTGTCACAATACAGTCTATCGTTCCGTCAAGCACGGCATTTTCGATAGCCTGTCGGTCTTTTTCCGTTCTAAGAGGTGGGTTCATGCGATAATCTGCGTCCAAGCTCTCAAGCTTTTCATCGGTATAAGTAAAATAATGCGGACAGGTTTCGCAGGTGACCTTTACGCCGTCCTTTTTAGCCGAACGAATAATGTCCACCGACCCGCATGTAGAAACGTGGGCAATGTGGATTTTAGCGTCACACGACCTTGCAAGTGCAATTTCACGAGCAGTCACATAATCCTCGCTGGCTCTGTCCATACCCTTTACTCCAAGCTTTTTAGAAACTTCGCCTTTGTTCATTATTCCACCGTTTATGATTTTCAAATCCTCACAATGTGACGTAACCAAAAGTCCGTTTTCGTTTGTAAGCTCCAAAGCCTTACGCATAAGCTCGGCATTTTCCACAGGTCGTCCGTCATCGGAAATTGCGATAGCTCCTGCGTTTTTAAGCTCCTCAAAATCGCAAAGTTCCTCGCTTTTCATACCTTTTGTAATACAGCCCACGGGATAAACCTTAACGCCTGTATTTTTGGATTTTTCAAGGATATATTCTATGGTTTGGGCATTATCGCACACAGGTTTTGTATTTGGCATACACAAAACAGCCGTAAAGCCGCCTGCCTTTGCCGAATTTGTACCCGTGATAATGTCCTCTTTGTGAGTAAATCCTGGGTCACGGAGATGAATGTGCATATCTACAAGACCCGGAAAAACGCACAGTTTTCCTTTGCCGTCCAAAATTCTGTCAGCCTTTTCGGTGATACCGTTTTTCACTTCCACAATTTTGCCGTTTTCGATTAAAATATCCGTAATTTCGTCAAGTCCCGTCAAGCTGTCTACTGCGTGAACATTTTTTAAAAGTAACATTCAATCACTCCAAAATTCTATTTGATTTCCAAAATCGCACCTCTGTTACCCGAAGTAACAAGTGACGCATATCTCGCAAGATAGCCTGTTTTAACCTTTGGCTCTCTCGGCGTCCAAGCCTTTTTACGTCTTTCAAGTTCCTCGTCCGAAACATCAAGGTTAATGGTGTTTGCAGGAATATCAATTTTGATAATATCCCCCTCTTCAACAAGAGCAATAGGCCCACCAACAGCAGCCTCTGGCGAAACATGTCCGATAGACGCACCACGGGAAGCACCGCTGAATCGTCCGTCTGTGATAAGTGCAACGCTTGAACCCAGTCCCATTCCTGCGATTGCAGATGTAGGATTGAGCATTTCTCTCATACCCGGTCCACCCTTTGGACCCTCGTAACGAATAACCACAACATCGCCTGCTACGATTTTGCCACCACGGATTGCTTCGATAGCGTCCTCCTCACAGTCGAAAACTCTTGCAGGGCCTTGATGTACAAGCATTTCGTCAACAACAGCCGAACGCTTTACAACGCAGGTATCAGGTGCAAGATTTCCTCGCAAAACAGCAATTCCACCTGTTTGAGAATAAGGATTTTCAATAGGTCTGATTATGTCAGGGTTTTTGTTTACGCAATTTTTAATGTTTTCGCCCATCGTTTTTCCTGTACAGGTCATACAATCAAGATTGAGCAAATTCTTCTTTGAAAGTTCGTTAAGAACAGCGTAAACTCCACCTGCCTCGTTTAAATCTTCCATATAGGTATTTCCCGCAGGTGCAAGATGACAAAGGTTCGGTGTTCTCTTTGAAATTTCATTTACAAAATCAAGGTCAAGTTCAAAACCACATTCGTGAGCGATAGCAGGAAGATGTAGCATAGAGTTTGTTGAACAGCCCAAAGCCATATCAGCCGTAATTGCGTTAATTATAGCTTCCTTAGTCATAATATCAAGAGGTCTGATATTTTTTCTGTAAAGCTCCATAACCTGCATACCTGCCATTTTAGCAAGCTTAATTCTGTCTGAATAAACTGCGGGAATTGTACCGTTTCCTCTAAGACCCATTCCCAAAACCTCGGTTAAACAGTTCATCGAATTTGCCGTGTACATTCCCGAACAGCTACCACAGGTAGGACAAGCCTTGTTTTCGTACTCCTCTACGTCCTCAAGAGTGTAGTTTCCTGCGTTATAAGTTCCTACAGCCTCAAACATACTCGAAAGCGAGGTTTTTTTGCCCTTAACGTGACCTGCAAGCATTGGACCTCCTGACACAAAAATTGTCGGAACATTTACTCGTGCGGCAGCCATCAAAAGTCCCGGTACGTTTTTGTCACAGTTCGGAACCATAACAAGTGCGTCAAAATGATGAGCAAGTGCCATACATTCTGTTGAATCGGCAATAAGGTCACGGGTAACAAGGGAATATTTCATTCCAACGTGTCCCATCGCAATTCCGTCACACACAGCAATCGCAGGGAAAACAACAGGCGTTCCACCTGCTGCGGCAACCCCAAGCTTTACTGCGTCAACGATTTTATCAATGTTCATATGCCCCGGTACAATTTCGTTATAGGACGAAACAATACCTACAAGCGGCTTTTTCATTTCTTCGTTTGTAAATCCCAATGCGTTAAAAAGCGACCTTTGAGGTGCTTTGTCAACACCATCGCAAAAAAAGTTACAACCCATATTTAAGACTTCCTTTCAAGGGTTAGATTTAGTTTTGTTTTGCAAGTCCCAAAAATGCGGCACCGATTATGCCTGCGTCATTGCCCAGACTTGCGATAACAATTTCAGTGTTTTTATTTGAATTTCTTGTATAAACTTCCTTTTTAACAAGCTCCTTAAGTGGCAAAAGAAGTGGGTCGCCCTCGTTGCAAACGCCACCGCCAACGCAAAGAATATCAGGCTGGAAAATGTTGATTGTGTTTGTAATACCTGCTGCGAGATACTTTATGTACTTGTCAACAACTTCCTTAGCCGACTTGTCCCCTGCTCTCATTGCATTAAACGCAAGTCTGCCCGAAACGTGGTCGCCGTCTTTCTTCATCATCTGCCACATAAGAGAATTTTTGTCCTTTTCCATTGCCTCTTTAGTCATTCTGATAAGACCTGTTGCAGACGAGAAAACTTCAAAACAGCCCTTTCTTCCGCAAGTACATTGAGGTCCGTCAACCTCGATAACAGTATGACCGATTTCCGCACCTGCATAGTTAAAGCCGGAATAAATTTTGCCGTTAATGATAATTCCACCACCAACGCCTGTTCCCAAAGTGATACAAACAGCGTCGTTTGCACCCTTTGCCGAGCCTGCCACAAATTCACCGTATGCTGCGGCGTTTGCGTCATTTTCGATAAACACAGGCTTGTTGATTTTTTCACCAATCATCTTAGCCATAGGAACATTTTCAAATCCCAAATTGTTTGAATATTCCACGACGCCGTTACCGCTGTTTGCAATACCCGGTGTACCTACGCCAACGCTCTGAACGTCGTCAATGGAAATACCTGCTTTTTCAACAGCTTCCAAAGCCACCTTTACCATATCGTCGCAAATTTCCTCTGACGGACGTGGAAGATTGGTTTTTACCTTTGCTGTGGAAACAATTTCGTAATTTTCGTTTACAACACCTGCTTTAATGTTAGTTCCACCTAAGTCGATACCGATATAATACTTCATAAAAAATCCCCTTTTAAAAATTATTTAGTCGTCACATCTCGTGGCGGTTAGTACATAACTAGCCATTGGTTTGATTTCCTTTGCGTCACGAATCGCTTGAATCTGTGAAAGCAAAAGTTCCTTTAATCTGTCGGGAATATGCTGATTTCTGCTTATTTTTCTAGGATAAACCGACAAGGTCATATCGACCTCCCACCTAGCGTCATTCACATTTTCAGAATAAATATTCGCCGTGTTTGTAATTCTGTACCCAGCCGACACAACGGCTGTTTTAATATCATTCGGATAAAACATTGTCCGTATGTTTGAATCGCTGTTTTCCACAAAACTTTCACAAATCGACTGAACCTGTGCAGAATAAAGATGACTTAGCTGTGATGAATTTGTAATAATCGGATTCCATTCGGCAATGCAAAGTTTTTTTGCATAAGGTTTAACCTTTTTGAGAATTTTCTCCAAAACCTCATAATCGGGAAAATACCACAGACAATGGGAAAGCACCACCACGTCAAACTCGTCCTTTTCAAACACAATATCGTCGTTAAGTATATTGCACTCAAAGGTCATTTTCAGTCGGTCGCCAAGTTCTGTTTTCATTATTCTTTTTCGAGCCTTACCCAGGGTTTCGGGTGCGCCGTAATTTTCATCGGCACAGTCAAGCCCGTGAACAAAGCCGTTTTTGCCGACCACATACCCAAGTGCCACCGTAGTGTCACCCTGTCCACAGCCGATTTCCAAAACCCTTTGACCCTCTTTTATCCCCCAAAATTCGATAAGCTTCAGCCTATGCTCAGACTGTACTCTCTGAATTTCCTGCAAAACCTTGTCGGGATAATAAACAGACATTATTTTATCAATCATAAATTTTACCTATCTTTTAAACCTTTGTCAAAACGAATTTGCATTTTCCGTCAACAGTAAATTTACCTGTGCCTGCCGTTACAAAAATGCTGTCGCCCTTTTTAAATTTAACAGCGTCATCTGCCACAACTTCGCCCTCACCCTCAAGAATAAGAAGTGAGTTAAACGACTTTTCGTCAGCCTCAAGCACAGCCTTGTTTTCCACGTCAACAGCATAGGTTGTGAAATAATCACAGCTAGACAAAAGTTTTGTTGTGTAGCCGTCTTTTTGCTCAACGGCTGTTTCAGGATAAGCCTTTGCAGGACAAAGATTTGTTACGTCCTTAGCCTTTTCAACGTGCAATTCTCTAGGTTTGCCGTCGTTTCCCACACGTCCGTAGTCGTAAATTCTGTATGTAGTATTCGAGTTCTGCTGGATTTCGGCAATCAAAATGCCTTTGCCGATTGCGTGCAAAGTACCCGCTTCGATAAAGAAAACATCACCCTTTTTAACAGGCACAGCGTTTGTCACCTCAAGAAGTGTGTTGTCTGCAATTCTCTGTGCAAATTCGTCCTTTGAAATTTCCTTTTTAAAGCCATAAAGAAGTGTTGCACCCTCGTCACAGTCAACAATATACCACATTTCGGTTTTTCCGTACTCACCCTCAACTTTCAAAGCATAGTCGTTGTTCGGGTGTACCTGAACGGACAAATTATCCTTTGCGTCAATAAGCTTAATGAGAATAGGAAAATTATCAAACTTTTCACAGTTTTCTCCCAAAATCTTTTTGCCGTGCTTTTCAATATATTCAGCCAAAGTAAGCCCCTTGTCGTCGCCGTTTGCCACAACGGAATTTCCGTCCTTATGACAAGAAAGCTCCCAGCTTTCGGCAACCTTTTCGTAGTCACAGTTTTTTCCGAATTCGTCACGGAGCTTAGTTCCGCCCCAGATATAGTCCTTAAATGCAGGTTCAAGCTTTATAACAGCCATAAATTTACCTCGTTTCTGAAATTTAATATATATATTAAGATTATAACATATTAAAGAGATAAAGTCAATTAAAACCATATAGATTGTTGGGATTTTTTTAAACGCCATACCGCTGTCCGAATTTGCCATTTCAGTTAAAGAATTGCAATAACCCGTCTTATTTCAAAAACCAATATTGTGCTAATTTATGTCAACATCTGCACTTTTAATTTTCCAAAAAGAAATTATAATAGTATTTGTCAACTAAACAAAAACTTTTCAAAGGAGAGTAAACATACTATGAAAAAAGCACTTATTACAGGAATTACAGGTCAGGACGGTTCGTATCTTGCAGAATTTTTGTTGGAAAAAGGTTACGAGGTTCACGGAATTACACGCCGTGCGTCAATTTCAAACACAGCAAGAATTGACCACCTTATGGGAAAAATCAAACTTCACGACGGAGATTTATCCGATTCCTCAAGCCTTATCAGAATTATAAATCTTGTACAGCCTGACGAAATTTACAACCTTGCTGCACAAAGTCACGTTCAGGTGTCATTTGACGTGCCTGAATACTCAGGCGACGTTGACGCATTGGGCGTTTTGAGAATTTTAGAGGCTTGCAGAATTTTGGGACTTGCGAAAAAAACCAAAGTTTATCAGGCTTCCACTTCCGAACTTTACGGAAAAGTTGAAGAAGTACCACAGCGTGAAACTACACCGTTCCACCCATACAGCCCGTATGCTGTCGCAAAGCAGTACGGTTTTTGGATTGTTAAGGAGTACCGTGAGGCATACGGAATGTTTGCCGTAAACGGAATTTTATTTAACCACGAATCCGAACGCAGAGGTGAAAATTTTGTTACGAGAAAAATCACCCTTGCGGCAGGACGTATTGCCGAGGGTATTCAAGACCATTTGGAGCTTGGAAATATGGATTCGTTGCGTGACTGGGGATATGCAAAAGATTACGTTGAATGTATGTGGTTGATTATGCAACAAGAAACACCTGACGATTTTGTAATTGCAACAGGTGTTCAGCACACAGTCCGTGACTTTACCGAAAAAGCCTTTGCCGCAAACGGAATAACTATTCGTTGGGAAGGCACAGGTCTTGACGAGAAAGGTTACGACGCCAAAACAGGAAAAATGCTTGTTTGCGTAAATCCTGCATGGTTCAGACCTACCGACGTAGACAATCTTTGGGGCGACCCGACTAAAGCAAAAACTGTTTTGGGTTGGAATCCTCAAAGTACAACCTATGAACAGTTGGTTGAAATAATGGCAAAACACGACAGAGAACTTGCAAAAAAAGAAAAAGCATTGCTTAATGCGTAAATTATGTAAAGAAGGCATTTAATTATGATGGAAAAAAACGCAAAAATATATGTTGCAGGACACCGTGGAATGGTAGGTTCGGCAATCGTTCGTGAACTTGTTCGTCAAGGTTACACAAACATTATCACCAAAACTCACAGCGAGCTTGATTTAACAAGACAAGACGACGTAGAAAAATTCTTTGAAAAAGAAAAACCTGAGTACGTTTTTCTTGCAGCGGCAAAAGTTGGCGGAATAATCGCCAATCAAAACGCACTTGCGGATTTTATGTACGATAATATGATTTTGGAAATGAATGTTATCCATTCAGCGTGGAAAAACGGCTGTAAAAAGCTTGAATTTTTAGGTTCGTCGTGTATTTACCCTCGAATGGCACCACAACCAATGAAAGAAAGCTGTCTCTTAACAAGCGAACTTGAAAAAACCAACGAAGCATACGCCCTAGCAAAAATTTCGGGTCTTAAATACTGCGAATTTCTCAACAAACAATACGGCACAGATTATATAAGCGTTATGCCGACAAACCTGTACGGACCTAACGACAACTATCACCCAACTCACAGCCACGTTCTGCCCGCTTTAATCAGACGTTTTCACGAAGCAAAAATTAACGGTTGCGAAAGCGTGACCTGTTGGGGTGACGGTTCGCCTTTGCGTGAATTTTTGTACGTTGACGACCTAGCTAATTTATGCGTATTCCTTATGAATAATTATTCCGGTGACGAAACGGTAAACGCAGGAACAGGCAAAGAGCTTACTATCAAAGAGCTTACGGAACTAGTAGCAAAAGTAGTAGGTTATACAGGAAAAATTCTTTGGGATACGTCAAAACCAAACGGCACACCGAGAAAGCTTTTGGACGTTTCAAAGGCAGAAAAACTCGGTTGGAAATACAAAACCGAACTTGAGGACGGCATAAGGCTTTCTTACGAAGATTTTTTGAACAACCCTATGCGTGCGGAACGCTAGAATTTTTGTAAAAGTGAGGATTAACAAATGAATACTATATTGTTATCGGGTGGTTCGGGAAAACGTTTGTGGCCTTTGTCAAATGACGTTCGTTCCAAACAGTTTATAAAAATTTTCAAAAAAGATGACGGAACATACGAATCTATGGTTCAGCGTGTTTATCGCCAGATTAAAAGCGTGGACGAAAACGCTTCCGTAACCATAGCCACGTCAAAATCCCAAGTTTCGGCTATTCATAACCAACTGGGAAAAGACGTAGGAATAAGCATAGAACCTTGTCGCCGTGACACTTTTCCGGCAATAGCCCTCGCAACTGCTTATCTTGTTGACGTGCTGAAAATCGACCCCGAAGAAAGCGTTGTTGTATGCCCTGTTGACCCATACGTTGAGGACGATTATTTTTCGGCATTGAAAGAATTATCGCAACAAGCTGAAAAAAGTCAGGCAAACCTTGTTTTAATGGGAATTGAACCTACATATCCAAGCGAAAAATACGGATATATTATTCCCGAAAACAAAGACCACGTTACTGCTGTGAAAACTTTCAAAGAAAAGCCAACGGCAGATGTGGCAGAAGAATATATTTCCCAGGGTGCATTGTGGAACGGCGGTGTGTTTGCATACAAGCTGAAATACGTTCTTAATAAGGCACACGAACTTATGGATTTCACCGACTACAACGACCTGTTTTCCAAATACAGCACTCTTGAAAAGATTTCCTTTGACTATGCTGTTGTTGAACACGAAAAAAATATTCAGGTTGTGCGTTTTGCAGGAATGTGGAAAGATTTGGGCACATGGAACACCCTCACAGAAGCAATGGTTGATGATGTGGTCGGAAACGGCGTTATTAACGACAAATGCACAGACGTCAGCATTGTAAACGAAATGGACGTACCTGTTCTTGCAATGGGGCTTCATGATGTGATTATTTCCGCTTCGCCTGAGGGAATTTTGGTATCGGACAAGGAGCAGTCAAGCTACATAAAACCTTTTGTGGACAAATTTGAACAGCAAATTATGTTTGCGGAAAAATCCTGGGGAAGCTATAAAGTTATCGACGTTGAAACCCAATCGCTGACGATTAAAGTTACCCTTAACGAGGGTCACAAAATGAACTATCACAGCCACCGTGGACGTGACGAAATTTGGGTTGTTATCAGCGGTGAGGGTAAAACCATTGTTGACGGAATCGAACGAAATGTCAAAACAGGCGACGTAATCGCTATGGCACGGGAAAGCAAACATACGGTTATCGCAAAAACCGAACTTAAACTTATAGAAGTTCAAATGGGTGAGGACATTAACGTTTTCGACAAACAAAAATTTGAGTTGTAACAAACAAAAAAGCTGTACATTTTTTTGTACAGCTTTTTATTTTGCAATATTTTATTTTTTCTAAAACGTAAAATCACAATCCCAAACATCAACAGGGTTATCCTGAAAAACTTCTTTAAGTCGGTTGTGAACGTCAGATTTTGCAACGCCTTTTTTAAGAACAACTTGCAAAAATCCTCCACCACCTGCACCGCAAACCATTCTTGCGTCGATTAAATCGTCAATAGAAAGAAAAATCTGGTCAATCAAGGTATTAGAACTTCCTGCGTCAACTTTTTTGCTTAGCGACCAATGATATTCAAGAAGCTTTGCAAATTCGTCTACATTTCCACGTTCAAGCTCAAATCTCATCAGCACCGCAACTTTCTGAATTTCGTTAAGTGCAAACAGGCTATCAGGTTCGTTTCCAATGTATCTTCCCACAACATCACGCAAAAGATTTCGTGCAAGTCGTCTTTGTCCCGTATAAATCAAACAAAAACGCTCGCTTAGTTCATCTTTGGTCTTTTGAGAAATGTTAATATGTTCAACCTTTATGTTCTGGTTTATTCCACTTTGGCTGGTGATATATTTTATTCCGTCGGTTACACCACCTACTTGGTCCTGCCAGCCACCGCCCGTGGACATAATCTGTTCCATAACCAAAACGTGTTCGTAAAGGTCAGATTCGTCAAAATCAATCCCCATAAACTCAAACACCGCTTTGACGCAACAAGCCGACAAAATCGACGACGTTCCCAGTCCACTTCCCTTTGGTACGTTTGTCACCTCCGAGTGCATTTCAAATCCACCGCCCAGACGGTCAAGGATTTCAGAAAGATTGCCACCCTTTGACGGAATAATTCCGCAGGCTAACAAACAGGCTTTTTGTAGTGCAAAGGAATCATACGGGTCGCCCGTAGTTTGCAAATCTTCAATGCTGTCAAATTCACCGTGAACGTCCATATCACGACTGTCAAAAACAATCTTCTTTTCGTTAATTTTAACAAGGGTAACTTCCACAGGGAGCTGACCGTTAAGGCAAATCGAAGCGTTCAAAACCGTTCCGCCGTTTTCACAACAAATAGGTGGTGTGTCGCTCCAGCCACCGCCCCAGTTGACACGCAACGGAAGTTTTACAGTATGCTTTTCTTTAATAATTTTGCAAGTTGAGTTGTACTGAAGATTGCTTATAGCAGACTTCAAAATTTCGTCGGAAATAGTTTTAAAACTTTCGGCAATATATTTCTCACCTTTTTTTTCGCCTAACGAAACGCCAATGTAATAATTAAGCCGGATTTTTTCCGAAAAATCGCTGCGGCTAAGCCTGTTTTCCAACCACTCCAACTGAATTTTTGTCAAACCGTCAAGTTTCCTGACCTGTGCCGCAGGTTTTCCCGTGTTTATGTCTTTGGCAATTTCGTCCATTTGCACTAGCTCCTGCATACGCTTGTTCCATGCAATTATTGCGTCGGCGTCAGCGTTGTTAAATCCCGAACAAAGGGACTTTCTTTCGGACTGCGACCATTCTTGCACGTCTTTGTTTTCCAAAAACATCTTGTACAAATCAAGTGCGGATTTAACCGCCAACGAAATACTCTTGCATTGCGGATAAAGTTTTGCCAACCACAAAGTATGGTCGTCCGAATCCCACATTTCATCATATTTAATTTTCAATTTGTCGCACAGTTCTTCCAACTCCACGCCGAAAAGTTTTGTGTCTTTCGGGTTGTCGTCAACTCCGTAAATACGACAAACAAAACTTCCGTCCTTTTGTTTAAGACCGTGCATAACAACATTATCAGGCACAGTTTGGTCGAAAACATCAAGGTACGACAAAATCACGTTGTTACCCACGACTGCGTTTCCGTGAACAAATGACGATTCTAAATAACACCCGTCGCCGATTTTTGCACTATCGGACAAAACGCTGTTATATCCTGCTGTCTGACCGTCAATACTGCTGTTAATTTTGCTATTCCAACCCAAAACACGGTAGTTATTTACTCCGCCGTTCATAAGTTTCAAAATTTCACCTGTTGTTCCAAAATGGATAAACTTAGCAGGTGCCAGTCGCAAAAGTTTCATTCTGTACGGTCTAAGCACATTCCAAACTTCTTCTCTTGCTTTTAAAAGTTCATCACATAATTCGCCCTCAGGTTTTTCTTTGTAAAACATTTCAAGAGTAGAATCCTCAGCCAGAGGGTACAAAAAATCCCCGTAAAGAGAAAGTCGCACCGTATTATTAACATAACTTTTGTATTTTTCATCTGTGCTAACAAGAGAATACAACGAATTTAGAATTTCAGCAGAAAAAATTACAGCTCCCGTGTCAATATCCACACATGAATTACTGTTTACCGCCCCAACTTCACAGAGAGTTTCAACGGTCTGTTTATGTAAAAATCTTTTAACATTTCCGTTTTCACCGTTTAAAAATACGCCGTGATTTTTTCCTGTTTGAACGTTTTCCTTAAAAGAAATTGCCGCAGCGCCACGCCCCGAAAAATCAATCTGCAACGGGTTAAACAGCAACAGAACATCACCCGATAAAAGTAGCATACCCTCTCGGATTCTGGACGGAACAGAGGACATGGCAATAATAAATTCGTCGAAAAGCGTAGAGCTTCGTCCGTCGTTTAGCTTATGAGGTACAGGACTGAAAAGTTTTCCCAATGCCGAATATGTAGGAACTCGCTTGCTGTCGCCACCGGAATGAATGACCAGTATTCTTAAATCGGAAAAATCCTGACAATTTCTATCTTTTGCAATGTATTTCAGCACCGAAAGCGTCGCACCGCCCGAACCTACACGAACTCCGCCCTCGTCGGGTACGACCGCAAAATGCGTTCCCGTCGGCAGATGTTCCTTTCTGCTGGAAATTTGACTGCGATACCCTTTTGCCTGATTTTCGTCAGAAGCAGTCAAAATTACATAATCCCATTTCGGAAAATTTTCCGACGTAAGGCTTCTGCGATAATCGTCCCATGTGTCATTGTATGATTGAGATAAAAAAAGTGATGTTAATTCGTTCATTTTAATTCTCCTGTTTTAACATATTTTACCAACGTTTACGGTACTCTTTTGGGCTTAACCCCTCAACTTTTTTGAACATTCTGCTGAAATAATTTCCGTCATTCATTCCCACCTCGCAGGCAATTTGGTCAACGGTCATGTCCGAAAACCTCAAAAGCTGTTTGGCACGGGTTATTCTGTTGGATAAAATATAATTGTTAATTGTCACGCCGAATGATTCTTTAAATATTTTAGTTAAATAGTATTTGTTAATAAAAAATTTAGATTCCAAATCGTCCAAAGTTATTTTTTGGGCAAAATTTACGTCCAAATATTCTTTCACAGTGGACAACTCCATACGTTTTCTTGAAACCATAAAGTCTTGCGGTTGCCAAGAATGTTCCATCAACAGCGTAAGCAAAGAGCTGATTTTTTCGTTAATTCGCATATCTTTTATGTAGTCGGACGAATTTGCTGTGTCGTATATTTCGTCAATTATTTGGGGAAATTGGCTTTTGTTGACAGGGCGAAATACGCACGAACCACCACGTTCGCAGTATTTGTCATAAATCGCAGGCATGGTGTTTGAGTAAAAATGACACCATTTCAGCGACCAAAGGTCGTCGCTTGTGCTGTGACTGTATGGCTTTTGACAGTCTATGAACACGCAATCTCCCGTGTTTAGGGTGTATTTTATACCGTCGTATGTCAGATAACCGCTTCCGTTTTGAACTGTGAAAAATAGGTACGAAGTCAGGTTAACTCTCATTGACGTGTGAGGTTTTAACGCCTGTAACGTGCCGACTTCCTGAAGATGATATAAATTTTTTCGGGCAAACCCCGACGGCGTGTAAAGGATTCTTTTTGATTGAACCGACGTTGTCGTAAATAATTCGTTCATATTAGCACTCCGTTTTGCCTTAAAACTAACAAAAATCTGCCATTTTAAGGCATAGTTTACTATTTGATTTTACCATATATTTTAGGGTTAGTCAATAGGTAAATAATTTTAAAAACATATAAAAAACGTGTAAAAACGGCACCACACCGCTTCCACACGTTTGTTATTGTTTGAGGTTTAAAATAATTGACAACTGATGATAATACACCGCTAATTCTTAGATATTTTTTAGTTTCTAAAATATCATTATACCTGTCTATTTGATTTTATAGGGCAAACCTTGACACATTGATAACAACCCACACACTTGCTTTCATCTATCTGTGGATACTCAAACCCTTCCTCGTCCTCTACCATAGAAATGGCTTCTTTAGGACAAATGGCATAACACGCTGTGCAACCGCAACATTCTTCTTTTCTATTGAATAAAACTGGAATAACTTTCATTTATCTTTCTCCTAACTCTGAGAATCAAACACAAAGAGTAAGCAGTAATTATTGTCATAATTATGCTCTGCCCCCCCCGAAATTTTTCGTAATACAGCTACAATACCACGTTTTATTTTTCGTTTCACTCTGTTCACTAGTCTCATATTATCAAAAGAGAGATATTTTTTTTCAAGTTCTTCAAAACTCATACAATACATATCGTCAAAAAATGTATCCCTCAACATTGGTTTACAACAAGATTGGTATTCTGATGGATTTTTTCTAACACCATCCTCATAAGATACCTTTTTAAACTTAATATTGCTACTTATTTTCTTAAAGATATCTTTTCCTTTATCGGTGCGAATAATCACTAAAGACGTACCCATACCATCATTCATATCAGGTGCAACTGCATCTATTCCCCAAAAATCAGCAATGGTTAAATCAGAAAGCTTCACCTTCTTTGCTACACATTCGTAACAAGACGGACGTAAACTATAATTTTTTAAAAACATTTGCATATAAGCGTCTTTGTCTTTTGAAATATACAGTTTTTTTGTTTCATTTCCCTCAAAGGTATCTAAAGTTTCTTTCATTCCAAAGTCTGTCCAATTACAATTCTTACAACGAAAATTGATACTCTTTAACTTTCCTCCATTGTTGTTTTCCTGATACTCTACATATTTACGCCATAAAGCCGGTGAAGGTGCACCGTGACAAATAACATCTACACAAATCAAATTGTCATATTGTTTGCCAAGATAATTTTTAAGTCCATTTACCTGACACCCTGTTCCACTAAAAAGAACAAATTTCCCTGATATTAAGTCGTTTTTTACATTCCTGTAAGTATTGCCAATTTTCGCTTGAAGGTACTTTGAACCACGAAGTTTAGTCAAATCTTCACATTTTCTAACAGAAATGAATTCTGCAAAATAGCAATCCTGCGACATTGAAACACCATATACAACTCCTTGCTGTTTAAGAACAAATTCTGCTAACAAAGAAAATACTCCACCTGACGAACTATTCTTTCTTAACGAATTATCTTTACAATACGCTGCGTATGTATCAAGAAACGACATAAATACACCTCTTAATATATATTGATTTTATTTTTTTATAACTTTTTTTACACACCATTTAATCATATCACCATTAAATAACGCATTAAAAATTAGCGCAATTAAAACATTAAATCCATCTAAAATAATATTTCTTTGGAAACAAATGATAGCTGAAATAACCATTATTAAAAACGACAATAGTATTTTTTTTAGATTGTATTGTATTTTTATTACCGAATTTAAATCAATAACTCTGTATATACATACAATCAGATATGCTAAAACGGTTGATATAGATGCAGCATACAATCCTATTTTTTTTACCAAAAGCAAGTTAATTATTAAATTTAAAATAGCACCAGCAGCAGAAGATAATCCCACCTGCTTTGTTCTCTTAATTGCAACGTAAATTGCACCATAGAATTGTACAATACTATTTAAAAAAACGCCAAAAAAAAGTATAGGAATTTGAAAATAAGCAGAATCATATTGACTATTGATTAACAACTTAAAAATTACAGGAGTTGTGGCAATAAGCAATAGCATTATTCCTGTCAAAAAGCATATAAGTTTATCTATCATTTCGCTATAATATGATTCAGTATCAAAATCTCCCACAGCCAATGTTGCAGATTCAGTCCACGCAAGATTAAATGTAGAGTATGCCATACTAAACAAATTTGGTATTTTATTAGCAACACCGTAAATCGCATTAGCTTCAATTCCAATTATTGAAGTAATCACCAGACGGTCTGATAAATTCACAATCCACAAAGATATTGAACTTGGAACTATAGGTATGGACAAGGCCAGCATTTCTTTAAGCTTGGTTAATGAGAATTTATCCAATGATATATAATTCCATACTTTTGCACCTATAAACATATACATTATAGCAATAATATAACCAATAGTAAACGATAAAAAAGCTCCAATTACACCGCCTTTTATCCACATTACAAAAACAATTGACGCAACTAACTGCACTATTGAAAACACAATTGCACCTATTGAATATTTTAGATTAAAACCCAAACCGCGAATTAACTGTCCCGCCAGTCTAAAAAAGCTCTCTGAAATCAAAAAAACGCAAATTAAAACATTATCAAATAACGAATATGATGTTGTATAATGCAATACTCCTAGAATAATCGGAGTGCAAATAAGAGAAGAAAGAATAAGAAATAAAAACGCCGAAGTGAAAAATTCCGTTTTTTCTTCCTTATCTTTTGATAATATCAAATATCTAAATGCCACTTGTTGTATTTGCAGTGTTGTTAACGGCACTATAAGTGACACCATAGAATTAGCAAGATCATAAATACCATATTCTGTTTTCGTTAACCAAGTGGTTAATATAGGAAGCGTAAACATCGAAATTAACTTCGGAACAAACTGCCCTATGCTTAATAAAAATGTATTTTTTACCAATGTTTTATTTCGTCCATCTTTGGCCATTGAATATACTCCTTTCCGAACCAAGCACATTAGCTTTCTTAAATCTGTATTTTTTGTATATTGTTATACCAAAGGCAACAGAAAGCAAATATGCAATAACCGTTATGTCAGTCATACAACAACCAGTTAAACCATACATCACAATAAACAACTGAAATCCTATTGATGCAACTATAATGGTTCGATCTTCCGGATCCATCAAATCTCTATTCAATTTCAACGCTTTCATAGAAACCTTAAGTGTTCCAAACATAGTACACATCAAAACAGCTGTACCAATTATTCCTGTTTCACATAAAAACTGTATATAAATGTTATGCACTTCAGGAAACTCAGATCTGTTATAGTAAACCGGAAAATAAAACCAACCTTTACCAAAAAGTTTGCTTTCGGTAAATAGATCATATCCAACACGCCACGCATCATATCTTCCATTACTGATATCTAAATCTTCGGACATTTTAAAACGTTCAAACAAGTTAATAATAGATGGAGCAAAAACACTTACTAACCCCGCTACTAAAATAGCACAAACTCCCCATACTATTATTTTTCCAATCCTATTCAGTGTCTGGTAATTGCCACAAAACAGATACAACATAACTATACTCAATACACCAAATAACAAATGTGCTCGTTTTTGAGTTAACACAACGGCAAATAACGACAAAATAGACATACAAAGCATTCTTTTCTTGTTCACGCTTTTTACGGTGCTTGTAACTATCGGAGCAAAACAAAAAATCATTACAGTTGCACAATAAATACCGTTATACGAATAATGACGTGTTAAACCTGCAGCAGCTCCGTTTAATCCATTCTGTGTACCAACCGGAAAATATCCCCATATCTTGGGCATTGTTTTTAAATACAATGAATTAAACACTGAAAATATAAGTGTAGCTATGATATGTATCATTCCTACATTTATAAAAGCTTTATATGCTGTACAACACCATTTTGTGTTGTTGGTTCTCATCAACACAATCGTCAAAGCCGAAATTGGCATCAAGATTGAACCATAGTTACCTTGATTCATATATTCGTTATGAAATAACAAAATGCACAAGAAAAATCCCCATCCCAACAATAATAGTGAAAACGAATTTTTCTTCATTTCCTTTAAGGAAACCAACACATTAGACACAACAGATAGCGCCAGCATACTCAAAGCAACAGATTTAAATTCAAAAGCTTCAAACAACTGATAAAAATAAAAATACACTACAATAAAATAAATAGTTACTATATTACTTACAGTTGAAACTTTAATCTTCATATAAGCCACCAATAACTCTTTCTAATTTTTCTGTCATCAGCATTTTTACTTCATTCAGGTTATCATCAACAACTTTGTAATCTATCGCATGCTGTTCACATTCAACAATACATCTTTCGTCGCATACCGCACCTTTCAAACAATCTAGCACCTTTCCCTGTATATGCGTTATTGATGATAAGTTATTTATTCTGGAATTCATACCATCACGAGGCACAATCACAAAATTCTTATGATTTAGCACACTGAAAACCATGGCATGAAACGAATTTGTCGCAACCATATCCGCATTTTCGATCAACCATATAAATTCCGCCGGTCCGAGGTTTTTCAAGTATTTTAAGTCAGCATCATTCCTAGATGCTGAAATATCAACAATTATTTTCCCTTGCGGTAATCTTTTCTTAATACTTTCTATATATCGATTTATATATTTGGCATTTTGTGCTTCGTTAGCCGCTCCGAGAAAATATAACAAAATATAGTTACCTTTTTCAATACCTTCTACAGGCTTGGAAATATCAGTAAAAAATTCTTTATCTACTATCAACGTAGGATCTGCACACACATCAATTTTTCTGTTTGTTATATTAGAAATTTCTTGAACCAATTCATTTTCTCTTAATGATATATAGTCAAATCTTTGTAAATATTTTTGAAGAGTGGCTTTGAATTGTGACGGATTCAATTTACATGCACTTGCTGCATATGCAACCCTTTTTACAGAAGAATCTCCAAACTGAAGATAATATGCAGGATCTAAAACACCTCTTGTAACTATTGGGTTCCAAATCTGGTCACTACCACAAACGTATATATCCTCTTGCGGTGGCGATTTTCTCAATTCAGTAATAGAGTTATATTTCCTTGTTAATGTCGTGTTGTTTGTTATAAATCCACGAAACTTCTGTGATTTTTTCTTTCTTTCCCCCACCGAAGTGTATGACTTTATCCCTCCCAAAAACCACTTCGTAGCTTCTTTACACTTTCCAAATATCGAAAAACTTGAACTATATCCGTAACCTTCTCGCGCTTTTATAAAAGGATTTTGATAGACAAAACAATGCTGAGCATATTTAGGCTGATAATCAATTATTTCCACATCTATACCCATTTCTTTTA
This sequence comes from uncultured Ruminococcus sp., assembly GCA_964480525.1. GTDB lineage: Bacteria > Bacillota > Clostridia > Oscillospirales > Ruminococcaceae > JAAZZIT01. The sequence continues at coordinate 76,766 of CAYZOV010000004.1, read as the reverse complement.
GTTTATGATACAATGCAACGCACTGCAACGCTGCACCGTAATTCCATACATTGTGATATGTAATAATTCCTATTTTCACTACTTCATCTCCCAATATGCCCTCTAAATGCATAACATGCACATGTTAAAAATACAATCTTTTTTTTCAACATGCCCACCATATACTTATCAAATCCACCAATATACTCTACGCTTGTCTTTGACAACGACTCTGCATAAACAGGTAACCTTAGAATTTTTTTTACCAACTTGTAATTTTCAACAAATTCTCCAAATTTAATTCTATTTGAAAAAGCGTTTCGTATAAAAAAAATGAATCTTTCTGTAACCATCACATCAAACGCTTTATCTGCATTTTCCACAGAATTATCTTTAAAAAAGTCTTTATATTCACTAAATATTCTTTGATTCAACTCAAATATATCTGAAGAACGTCCTCTTGTTAACGAATTCTCTGTTGCATAATATTTATACACCGGAGATGATACATACCCTATGCTTGTTGCATGAGAATACACACGCATATTAAACAAGCGGTCTTCATACTGCCTTATACTTTCGGGAAAAACTATATTATACTTTTTAAGCAAGCTTAACTTAATCGCTTTGTTCCATGGACCGCCATATCCAAATTTACTTATTCCAACGTTATCGGCAAAAGGATTAAGTTTGTAACACATTGTAAGATTTATCAATGCATCAATATCTTTTTTGTTTTTCCACAAAGTTCCTTCGTCAAATAACCTTATATGGTTTTGATTGTTTGAAACACGGTATATGTCGGCGATTACCACATCATACGCACCTTCAGACGCTTTTTTTAGATACTTTTCGCAAGCGTCCTCTAACATTTCGTCATCTGCATCACAAAACGTTACCCAAGATCCGCTGGCAATTTTAATTCCAGAATTACGAGCAACCGACGGTCCTGAATTATCTTGATGAATAACCTTTACACGATTATCTAATCTCGCCTGTTCTTCACATTTTTCTCCACTCATATCTATATTTCCATCATCTACAAGAATAATCTCTATATCTTTAATCGTTTGCTTTCTGATAGATTCCACGCATCGTTCGATTGTATCCTCTGCTTTGTATACAGGGACAATGATGCTAAATAATGCCACCAAAGAGTCCTCCTATCTTTTATCATTTTTTTAGTATTTCCTGTTTTAATATTCGCAAATCTGTCGCAATAGCTTTAAGTGGAGAAGCGCCTTTAATGTCATAAGAAACAGCCCAATAAGCTCTTCCGACACTTCTTGGCTTAAACTTCACATTCTCAGTTTTAGCTAAATGAAAAATGCTTCCGGGAACATTAAGAATCACGTTTGTTTCATGTGGAACTGTTTTACAACCCCAACTCTTAATATGTGATTTCACCTTATTTCCAGTAATGCAATAACGCGCAGTTATATTTTCTCTTCGCTTATTACCATACAAATCCACATCAAAATCATAGTCACTTAAACTAGTACATAATTTTTTCATACAGAAAGGTTTCATTTCCATAAAAGCATCATAAACGCTCCTTGAATCGTCAAAGTCAGGCAACCTATAATCATCTGATTCACCGATAATCAATGGAACTTGTAAATTATCGTCATCTTTAACATAGTGCTGACCCGCCTCAGCAAAGTTAGTCGTATATGAAACCTGTGGATACACAAAATACTTTTCATGTGTAATCGTATATTTTATATGATACTTTTTAAATGATGTCATCTTCCATTGACGTACATTATCAGGTAAACAAGTTACATCTTCCATTGGCTTAGGCTCATGATTATACCACTCTCTAAAAGCCTTCCACTGATTAGGAAAATAAACAGGAGCCCAAGACATTAACTGTGCAAAATAAACATCGTTTCCATCGTTTAATGGAGTAAAAGGTCTATGAGCGGTTTCACTATATCTCAAACTATATAAAGATATCCCCATTATTCTATCATCATTCTCGTATTTATCAGCACATTTCTTTGCAAAATGATAAAAACTAGGTAAAACGTACACATCGTCCTCTAAGAAAATTATATTTCCATATTTCTGAGTTAAATCACCGCAAAATAAGAAATGCTCCCTTAGTCCTAATCTCTTAGAATGTAAAATAACCTCTTTTTCCCCATGTTCCCAATAAAAATCATCCGCCAATTTTTTCATTTCCACGCAATTATCAGCACGATCTAAACTAATAACCAGTCTAACATCTGTATCCCCACAATAGTCCGCTTTGTTAATACAATTCAAAAGTCTTTGCAAAGGTTTTGTTCTATTATAGCCAACCGCCACAATCGTTAACACTCTAATTACCTCCTTTTATAATTTATCATAAATAACATATTATTTATAATACATCAACTAAGTTATTTTAGGTCTAAAGTATAGTATCTATTGCTCGATGTCAAAACACACCTTATTAACAACTCTATCAACCTACCAGCTCATTCAATGTCAACAATGTATATTCCCCTAAAACCTTCATGTGCTGAATCTATAGCAACCTGCTTCATATTTGGACTCCAACGAGGATGAAAATCACATCGAAGTGGTCCGTGTAACAAAATCGGAGCATAAAGACGAGCTATATCTTTGCTGTAATCATTAACTACATCATAAACAATCAAATGTCTATACTCAGACTTATCCGGATATGTGTCTGTAATCATTTTTGTTCTGTCATTATTATATGTTGGATGACCATCCTCTTTGGGCGTATGTAGTCCAAGAATTTCATATTGAGCTTCCATGGTATCAGAGATAGTATAATAATTATTCTTCCCGTCTAATCTGCACCAAAGTGTAACATGTGAATCGTCTTTCCATGTGCAGTGAGATACCATTTCGTCATCTGCGAGAAGATGTATGTCTTGTCCGTCTAAATCTGATGAAAACAATCTTGAAATGCGTTTTTGATCTAAAACAAATCTAAAAATAAAAATAAACCTTGTTCCCCCAGGATTAAACTCAAGATGATTAAAATATCCGAATGTGGACTCTGCAGGAATTGGATACTGCTTTGTTAAACTTTCGATTGTAATAATGGTTTTCTTGGCTTTGGTTTCTAAATCCAACACTCGGATATATGTATCCCTATTAAACTTATTTTTACCACTTTGAATATAACCATATCCCTCTGCATCTACGTTTAATCTTTCAAATTCAATACTCAAACCATACTTTCCATCGTCAGAAATATCATACAATGGCTCTGCAAGTTGACTTGTCATTTTTGTTTTTATATCATAAAAAACAGTAACATAATTTTTGTCATTTTCATTATAATCATTCCATGCTATTGTATCATCAGTAACAAAACGTAACATTGCTCCTTGCTGTGAATTCCAAGCAAGCGTAGTTCCTATCACTTCAAAATCTTCAGCAGATTTCGCATAACATATTTTAGCTTTTTCTCCAATTTTAGGTTTTTTGTTATTTTCAATCATGTGAAATAAATAATGCGATCCATCTGAAGAAAACGGAGTCTTATCATAGTATCCAAAATAGCAGTTTTTTCCTTTTGGAGTAATAAGTTTTCCAGGCTTCAAAAAACCTGTCTTATATCCTTTAACTTTTCTAACAATTCCAAAAACTAAAAAACGGACAAAATGATAAGAATAAACTAAGAAGTTTCTAAATTTCGGAACTCTTTTAAGCAACTTATTTATTTCGTGTCTATAGCTTCTACCACTCATTCTCATTTCCCCCAAATTACTGCATTCCAAATAAATTTCGTGTTCGTATGCCAGTACCGCCCTAACAGTCTTTTAGGGTCTTGTAAAAGTCTATAAAACCACTCTAAATTACATTTTTGCATCCATTTTGGTGCACGGTTAATATTTCCTGCATGATAATCAAAACCTGCACCGACACCAATCATCAATCCTTTAACCAAACCTTGATGTTCAGCCATCCAATTTTCCTGTTTAGGCGCACCAAGTCCGACCCAGACAAAATCCGGATTTGTTTCATTAATTCGTTCAACAACTGCAACATCTTCTTCATCTGTAAGGGAACGAAATGGAGGACTATACATTCCTACAATTTGTATCCCGGGATAAATTTTACAAAGTTCATCAGATAATTTTTTCAGCGTATCATCTGTTGAACCATAGAAATAATGTCTATAACCTTTATCAACAGATATTTTAAAAACTTCTTCCATTAAACTAGGACCTGTAGTTCTCTGCATAGTATTATAACCACGTTTTCGTCCAATCGATGATAAAGGTCCACCGTCAGGAATCGCTAATATTCCACCATTTTGTACTTTACAGTAACTGTCGTCTTCAAAAGCTGTAACTGTCGTATGTACGTTTGAAACACATATATAATCGCCTGAAAGAGCGTTTACATTTTTGTTAAGAAAATCCAATAGCCATGACATATCAATTGCGGCAATTTCAACACCCATGATATTACAAGTCGGGATAGCAGTCTTGTCCACAGAACGTTTATAAATTTGGCTGTATACTGTTGTACTCATTTGCTTTTCCATCCCTAATCAATTATTAAATATTTTGTATTTTAAAATATTCCTAATCCCTCAAAAAAATATCCCTCGTATAAACCTTGTCTTTAACATCGTCAAGGCACTTATCATAGCGGTTTGCAATAATCGCCTGGGACATTTCCTTGAATTTTTCCAAATCATTAACCACGACGCTTCCGAAAAATGTTTCGCCGTCTTTCAGCGTCGGCTCGTAAATAACAACCGTTGCGCCCTTTGCCTTAACACGTTTCATAACGCCCTGAATAGAACTTTGTCTGAAATTGTCCGAATTTGACTTCATTGTCAAACGGTATACTCCGATAACAACTTCCTTTTCCTTGCTTTCGCTCCAACTGTCGTTCGCCTGATATGCTCCCGCAATTTCAAGCACACGGTCAGCAATAAAATCTTTTCTGGTGCGGTTGCTTTCAACAATTGCCGACATCATGTTCTGCGGAACGTCCTTGTAATTTGCCAAAAGCTGTTTCGTATCCTTTGGTAAACAATATCCGCCATACCCGAAACTTGGGTTGTTGTAATGCATACCGATTCTCGGGTCAAGGCACACGCCGTCAATAATCTGTTGTGTGTTAAGCCCCTTGCTTTCAGCGTAAGTGTCAAGTTCGTTAAAATAAGCCACACGAAGCGCAAGATATGTATTTGCAAAAAGCTTTACCGCTTCCGCCTCGGTAAATCCCATAAATAACGTGTCAATATCTTCCTTAATTGCACCCTCTTGTAAGAGTTTTGCAAAAATGTGAGCGGATTCCGTAAGCTTTTCGTCTTGCAAATCAGTTCCCACAATTATACGGCTAGGGTACAAATTGTCGTAAAGTGCCTTTGATTCTCTTAAAAATTCTGGGCTGAAAATAATGTTTTTGCTGCCGAATTTTTCACGAACGCTTTGCGTATATCCAACAGGAATTGTGGATTTAATAACCATAACTGCGTTTGGATTAACTTCCATAACAAGACGGATAACATTTTCAACAGCCGAAGTATCAAAGTATTGAGTTTTAGAGTCGTAATTTGTCGGCGCTGCTATAACAACAAAATCAGCGTCCGAATAAGCCTTTTTTGCGTCTGTTGTAGCTACCAAATCAAGTTCTTTTTCAGCCAGATATTTTTCGATATAATCGTCCTGAATCGGAGATTTTTTGTTGTTAATCATCTCAACTTTTTCCGGAATAATGTCTACCGCAGTAACTTTGTGGTTTTGTGCAAGCAAAGTTGCAATGGAAAGTCCTACATATCCTGTTCCCGCAACGGCAATTTTCAAATTCTTAAACTCTCTCATTTTTCCTACCTCTATTATTTATAGTATTCCGAGTACCATTCGGCAAATTTTCTAAGACCCTCTCTTAAACTTGTACTTGGCTTGTAACCAAAATCACGCTCTAACGCCGACGTGTCCGCATAAGTTACAGGCACATCACCCGGTTGCATTGGTACAAGTTCTTTATGAGCCTCAAAATCGTAATCTTCAGGCAAAACCTTTGCTCTGACAAGTTCTTCCGAAAGAATCTGAACAAAGTCAAGCAAATTTTCAGGATTGTTGTTTCCTATATTGTAAACTGCATACGGCGGAATCGGCAAACCGTCCTCACCGTTTTTTCTGTCAGGAGCTTTTTTCATTACACGCACAACGCCCTCTACAATGTCATCAACATATGTAAAATCACGTTTGCAGTTTCCGAAGTTAAAAATCTTAATACTTTCGCCCTTAACAAGCTTGTCCGTGAAACCGAAATAAGCCATATCAGGACGACCGGCAGGACCGTAAACAGTAAAAAATCTAAGTCCCGTTGACGGAATATTATAAAGTTTTGAATATGCGTGAGCCATAAGTTCGTTGGACTTTTTGGTTGCCGCATAAAGAGAAACAGGATTATCCACCTTGTCATCTGTGCTGTACGGAACTTTTTTATTACTACCGTAAACGCTTGACGAACTTGCGTAAACCAAATGCTCAACGCCTGTTTTCCCCTCATCATAAGAATGTCTGCAAGCTTCTAGAATGTTGTAAAAACCGATAAGATTAGCTTCAACATATGCATCAGGATTTGTGATAGAGTATCTAACGCCTGCCTGTGCCGCAAGGTTGACAACCACATTTGGCTGATACTTGCTGAACAATTCATTTATCAAAGATTTGTCGGCAATGTTTCCTTTAACAAAAGTAAAACCGTCGTATTTGCTCTGAAGTTCGGTCAAACGTGCTTCTTTTAAAGAAACGTCGTAATAATCGTTCATGTTGTCAACGCCGATAACTTTTGCACTCGGAAACTCTTGATAAACCCTCTTAACAAGATTTGACCCGATAAATCCCGCCGCACCTGTTATCAGAACGGTTTTATCCTCTAAACTGATTTTACTCACTAAACCCTCTCCAATCGTTTTCCATACATTTTCTCATAGTAATTTTGGTATTCCCCCGAAACGATATTCTCCCACCAATCTCGGTTATCCAGATACCATTTTACAGTCTTTTTAATGCCGTCGGCAAACTTCGTTTCAGGCAACCAACCCAATTCGCTGTGTATTTTCGTCGGGTCAATCGCATATCGCATATCGTGACCTTTTCTGTCCGCAACATACGTTATTAAATCTTCCGATTTTCCTAATTCTTTACAGATAATTTTCACAATGTCAATATTCTTCATTTCGTTGTGACCGCCAATGTTGTAAACTTCGCCCACACGACCCTTATGGATAATCAAATCTATCGCCTTGCAATGGTCGTCAACATACAGCCAATCCCTGACATTTTCCCCTTTTCCGTAAACAGGCAACGGCTTGTCAGCCAGTGCGTTTGCAATCATCAAAGGAATAAGTTTTTCGGGAAAATGATACGGGCCATAGTTGTTTGAACACCTTGAAACCGTCACAGGCAAACCGTAGGTGCGGTGATAAGCCAAAACTAACAAGTCTGCGCCCGCCTTTGAAGAACTGTACGGCGAACTGGTGTGAATAGGCGTATTTTCCGTAAAAAACAAATCAGGTCTGTCAAGTGGCAAATCCCCGTAAACTTCGTCTGTGGAAACCTGATGATAACGCTTGATACCGTATTTTCTGCAAGCGTCCATAAGCGTTGCCGTGCCTAGAATGTTGGTTTTTAGGAAAATTTCGGGGTCATCAATAGAACGGTCAACATGACTTTCAGCCGCAAAATTCACCACAATATCAGGATTTTCTTCTTCAAAAAGCCTGTTCACAGCTTCACGGTCACAAATATCCGCCTTAACAAAACGGAAATTCCGGTTGTTCATAACTGATTCAAGCGTGGACAAATTTCCCGCATACGTCAGTTTGTCAAGGCAAATTATCCTGTAATCAGGGTATTTTTTAAGCATATGAAAAATAAAATTCGAGCCGATAAAACCCGCCCCGCCGGTTACGATAATTGTCATAAAAACCTCCGAAACCACATCTTAAAGACTTCAACAATTCACATATTACTTAACTAGACCATTATACACCACCAAAACAAAAAAATCAACCCATTTGTTATAAATAGTCTTTAAAATGTATTGAATTGACAAAACAAAACGACATACAAAGTAAAGTTTTGTACAAATTTTTTATTACAAAAGTTCAATTCCCTTTTTCGGTTGTTTTAAAAGCTTAAATAAAGCAAATAATTCCATTTTTGTTTGCTAAAACAACTTATTAACGATTATTAAACAGCAAATTTATTATTCAGTTTCAACAAACAATTTCGCCATAATTTAGCAAGTTTTCACAACGAGAAAAAACAAACGATACGCAAAAGGCAAATCCGCCCTTTGTTATCGTTTGTAATTTATTGTAAATTTCCCTTTTAAATTATACTTTCAACGTACATAAAGCGCAAAAATCTTTGTCCCAAGACAAAATCAAATCGCCGCCGTTTTCTTCGGCAATCGTCTTGACAATGGAAATTCCGTGTCCGTGGTCGCCGTTTTTGTCGGAAATAAGGCGCTGGTCTTTTTTCGTAGGCAGATTTGCCATTGAATTAACGCACTTAATGTACATATATTCCCCGTCAATCCACACTTCCATTTTTACAAAAGGATTCTCGCATTTTCCGCTTGCTTCAAAAGCGTTGTCAATAAGGTTTGTCAAAGTTTTGCAGAGTGCCAAACTTGTAACGGAAATTTCCGCCGGAATGTTCGCCAAAATGTCAAACTCAATTCCGTTTTTCTCCGCCTGCTTGATTTTATCGCTGAAAACAGCGTTCGCCACCACGTTGTCGCAATAGTAAACTATTTTAGTATTTTCAAGATTTATTTGCATTTCCGAAAGCATTTTCTGTGCTTCTTCCTTTGTGCCGGAATTTGCAAGCAAGTATGAAAGCGTCGTCAATGCGTTTTTAAAATCGTGACGGTATTTTCTGGCTTGCATAATCGACTGCGAAAGATTGTCGTAATACTCAACTTCCTTTTGATTAAGAATTTCCATTGTGTTAAGGTCAATTTCGGCTTTCGTTTTCTTATAATGAGTGTACACAATTATTACGCACGCAACGTCAAAAACAAACCATGTGGCAAACATCAAAAGGAAAAACACCCATTTTGAAACGTACATTTGGTCGTTTGAAAACTTAAAATAAAAGAATACCAAAAACAACGGCTGTATTACCAAAAGCGGGCTAATCACACCCACGGATTTAAGCAAATCTTTTCCCTTTTTCTTTAAAATACTGCTGTAAACAAAAGCAACCAAAAGATTCACAACAAAGTAGAATGTGTTGTAAATCGCCCCTGCCATGCTGTTCGGGTCAAAGGAATTTTGCCAGTTCGGGAACGTGTCTTTAAAAACGTAAAACATCAACACAAAACCAAATTCCACAATCGCAGCCACAACATATGTAATAACCATTGTCTTTAAAACGCTTTTGATTTTGTCGCCCGTGGAAATCCAAAAGCTAAGAAAAGTTCCGATACCGATAATCAGGGTTACCCAAGCGTTTTTTTCATGAAAATACGCCCACACGTTCGGCACGGTCATAGCTACGCCGCCTAAAATCAACAGAACAATTCCCGTAACGGGTTTTGAAAAACGCTTGTTGTCAAGGCACAAATAAGCATACAAGCAAACAACAAGAACATTAACTAAAAGAGAATACGCAAAATACATAAAAACCTCCGCTAAACGCCACCTTTGTGGGCAAAATACATTTTTTTAAACACAGGCATTGCCCTCTTGCTGACAATGACAATTGCGCCGTTTTTCAGCGTTACCGAAGAATCCTTTTCGTCGATAATACGCACATAATCCAGATTCACCACAAAACTTCGGTGACATCTCACAAAATTCTTGTCAAGTTCTTCCAAAACATTACCAAGAACCTTGTACGAATCAAAGGATTCCCCCGATTCCATGTAAAATGTGACTTTTCTGCCGAAACTTTCTACATACATTATTTCGTTCATTTTAACGTCGTAATATGAATTATGCGATAAGATTGTGTAAATATTTTCTCCCAAAAGATTTTTACGGTTGCACGCCTGCAAACAAAGTTTTCGCACAACGCCCTTGTTTATAGGCTTCGTAATATACCCAAAAGGCTTAAAATCCGCCGAAGAAAGAAAAATCGCCTGGGAATACTTATCCCCGTAATTTGTTATAAAAATTATCATAACACCGCTGTTGATTTTGGAATAATCGTTCGCCAAATCAATTCCGTTTTCGTCGTCAACTTCAATGTCCATAAAAATCAAATCGTACTTTTCTTTTGATGAATACTCCAAAAAATCCTGACTGTTGTGACAACAAGTTATGCCAAATTCGCACCCCAGCTCTTTAAAAATGTCAAACAACGTGGTTTCAAGTTCTTTGGTAAATGCCAAATTATCGTCTACAATGCAAATATTCAAGAAATACACCCCTCGGTCAAATATCAAACAAAACGTCTGCTAATTGTAAATTATTACCAATAATTACATTTCAACAAACGTTCTTTTTATATTTTATCACAAAAAATCCCGTTTGTCAACAAAATTCGCACTTCAAAAAAAAAAAAAAAAAACAGAATATTCATTGTTTGTTAATATTTAAAGGGCGTATTCACAGAATATTAGGATTTGAATTTCTATACTATATAAATGTGTTATTTAAATAAAACCAAGTGCGGTTTAGCTAAACAACGCAATGCCATTTTAAATGTTTTTCCAAAGGTTTAAGTTACAAAAATGCAACGTTAAAACAGTTTTATTCCGATTTAATTTGCTTTATAAACAGAAAAAATTGTAAATTAAATATTAACTCATGAAAATATGCTTTAAATTTCTTTGGGATTGTGCTATAATCAAAATGTAAAAGTATATGATTTTTAGTCACAAAAGAAAGGAACGTGAAATTATATGCAAAAGAAAAAATCCATATGGCGCAGACTTAAATATAAAAATATTGCCATTGCCCTTGCTTGCTTGCTTTTGGTAACGGTCAGCATACACACCGCCTGCACTAATCACGGCAACGACGACAAAGACGAAAACAAAACTACACAAAGCACCAAAAAAGACGACAAAAAGAAAACCACTACCACCGCCAAAAAGGAAGATTCCAAAGAACCGGAGGTAGTTTACAGCACCGAAAATCTCCAAAGCGATTATAAATATGTTATCATGGACAACGAAACCGACCTTTTCAAAGGCGATTTGATTCTGATTAACGGTGATTATTCCTACAAAGGCGACGACCTTGACGATTTGGTTTCTTGTTATGATTACAGAACAAACGCAGAAAGCGTTAAGATTATGTCTTTAAAAGACAGCTCTGTTTCGGCAAAAAAGGTTGTTTTGGAAAACCTTAACCGTATGCTTTCGGATTTTTACGACGAAAAAGGCATTAGCGATATTATGCTTGTCAGCGGTTACCGAAGCGTTGAGTATCAGCAGGAACTTTACGACGAAGATTTGGCGAAAACCGGCAAAGATTTTTCAACAAAGGTTGAAAAACCAAACCACAGCGAACACCACAGCGGTTATGCTCTGGACTTCCAACTTGACCAAGAGGGTTACCCTTTCTTTAACGGTGAGGGCGATTACAAGTGGATTTACGAAAATTGCTATAAATACGGCTTTATTCTAAGATATGATTCCGAAAAATCAAGCATTACGGGCATTGACGGTGAGGGTTGGCATTTCAGATATGTTGGCGTTCCACACGCCCAACTTATCTATTACAGCAAACTTTGTTACGAAGAATACGTTTTGTCAATCAAGCAGTACAACCGTGAAAATCCTTTGTATGTTAATGTTTTGGAAAACGGCGACAGGTACGCCATTTACTACGTTGCTGCTGACAAGGAAAAAGACACCACCAACGTGGACGTTCCGAAATTTGACGACGGAAGCGAATATAATTACACCATCAGCGGAAACAACTGCGACGGATATATTGTTACGGTTAATATTTCCGCAGGAAAAGTAAAAAGCGAAAACTAAAAAACCAAAGTTATAAGTTAATACAAAACAGACAGTTGGGTATGGCTGTCTGTTTTTGTGCAATACACGAAAGGAATGTTTTATTTAAAATGAGCGAATGTACACACAACTGTTCAACTTGTGGGGAAAATTGCAGTTCAAGACAGGCTGAAAGCTTGATTGAAAAACCACACGAAATGAGCAAAATCAAAAAAGTTATCGGAATCGTCAGCGGAAAAGGCGGCGTGGGAAAATCGTTGGTTACTTCTCTTATGGCTGTTTACGCACAAAGAAACGGCTTCAAAACCGCAATTCTGGACGCTGACATCACAGGTCCGTCGATTCCGAAAGCGTTTGGTATTCACAAAAAAGCCGACGCAATCGAAGAGGGCATTTTGCCTGTTGAAACAAACACGGGTATCAAACTTATGTCCGTAAATCTTCTCCTTGACGACGAAAACGCACCCGTAATCTGGCGTGGCCCTGTTATCGCAGGCGTTGTTAAACAGTTCTGGCAGGACGTAATCTGGGGCGACGTGGATTATATGTTTGTTGATATGCCACCGGGAACAGGCGACGTGCCTTTGACGGTTTTCCAGTCAATCCCTCTTGACGGAATTATCGTCGTAACTTCGCCGCAGGATTTGGTTTCGATGATTGTAAACAAGGCTGTTAAAATGGCAGAAATGATGAACGTCAAAATTTTGGGAATCGTTGAAAACATGAGCTATGTTAAATGTCCGTGTTGCGACGAACAAATCAAGCTTTACGGCGAAAGCCACATTGACGAAATCGCAATGGAAAACGGTCTTAAAATCTTAGCAAAACTGCCTGTTGACCCGTCTGTTGCAAAACAGGTTGACAACGGCGCTATTGAACTTTACAACGGCAACGCACTTGACGAAGCGGTTAAAACTATACTTGTCTAAATTTTAAAATGAAAGGATAGATTATTTTGGCAAACTTAAAAGAAAAAACCACAGGATTTTTTGCTGAGTTCAAAAAATTCATCTCACGAGGAAACGTTATTGACATGGCTGTCGGTGTTATCGTCGGCGGAGCGTTTACTGCAATCGTAAATTCCCTTGTAAACGACATTCTTATGCCACTCATCGGAATGGTTCTTGCAGGCATAAACTTCAAAGATTTGTCCGTGACAATCCCGTGGGGCAACAAGCCGGTGTTGTTGTTCGGCTCGTTCATTCAGGCTGTTATCACATTTTTACTCACAGCGTTCTGCGTATTCATTCTTGTAAAAATCATCAACTCGTTGCACAAGAAAAAGGAAGAAGCACCACCTGCTCCTCCTGCACCTGCCGAGGACATAGTTTTGCTCACGGAAATTCGTGATTTACTTAAAAAAAGCACAATCACACCAAACGAAAACACAGATAACTAACAAAAAGGGCAATCCGAACATTTCGGGTTGCCCTAAAATTTTATTCTCTTGCGTAAATTTTCATAATTTCAAGTGCAGATTTAATTCCGTCCACAGCCGACGACATAATTCCACCTGCGTACCCTGCTCCCTCACCGCAAGGGTAGAGATTTTTAACGTTAATTGAAACAGCATTTTCGTTTCGTGAAATTTTCACAGGGCTTGACGTTCGTGTTTCGGGTGCTGTCAAAACGGCATTACCGTCCTTAAAGCAAGCCATTTTGCCCGAAAAATCACGAAGTCCTACTTTCATCATATCTGTTACAAAGTTCGGAAAAATTCCTTTCATATCGCAAAATTCAACCCCTCTTGCGTAGGTCGGATTGATGATTTTTTTCGTTTTTGACGTTTTGAGAAAATCCCCCACCTTAATGGCAGGAGCGTTGTAACTTCCCGTTTTTTCATAGGCGTTACGCTCAATTTTTCGTGCAAAACTAACACCGTCCAACGGATTTTTGCCAAAGTCATCAGGGGTCACCGACACCACCACAGCCGAGTTTGCATTTTTGCCGTCACGGGCAAATTCGCTCATACCGTTTGTGACAATTCCGCCTTTTTCGCTTGAGGACGGCACAACATAACCCCCCGGACACATACAAAATGTATAGCAACCTCTGCCCTGCTTGTTGCGGTACGACAATTGGTACTCACCCTTTGGCAAATACGGGTTGCCTGCGTGGTTTCCGTAAAGGCTAAAATCCACGTCGTCCTGCAAATGTTCAATTCTCATGCCCACCGAAAACGGCTTAGGTTCGATATAAACGCCACGGTCAAGGAGCATTTCAAAAGTGTCCCTAGCAGAATGACCCACAGCCAAAACAACCGCCGAAACGTCAATTTCCTCACCGTTTGCCACAATGCTCTCTACCCTGCCGTTTGAAATTTTCACATCATCAAGCTTAGTTAAAAACTTCACCTCACCGCCCAGAGAAACAATTCTCTCACGGATATTTTTCACAACATTTCTAAGCATGTCCGTGCCGACGTGAGGTTTTGCCTTAAATAAAATTTCTTCGGGAGCGCCAAATTCAACAAAACGTTCCAAAACATACCGACAAAGAGGGTCTTTAATTCTGGTGGTCAGCTTCCCGTCGGAAAATGTTCCCGCACCGCCCTCACCAAATTGTACGTTGGTGCTTTCGTCAAGGTCAGCGCCATTCCAAAAAGCCTTGACAATTTTGGTTCGGTTTTCCACGCGATCCCCACGCTCAATCACAATCGGCTTGTAACCGTACTCTGCAAGCACCAGTCCGCAAAACATACCCGCAGGTCCGAAACCTGTCACCACAATTCTGCCTTGTTGCTTTTCGTTTCCGAAAATCGGACTAAGCGCATTATTTTCAATATATTTCAAACTTGCGAATTTCTGACAAACGCTTTTTTCGGTATTAACATCAAAAAGCTCAACATAAACCGTATGCACAAAGTGAATGTTATCCCTTTTTCGTGCGTCCAACGAAGTTTTGTAAATTTCACAGCGTTTAACCGCACTTTTTTCCACGGGAACACGCTTTAGTGCAAGTTTCAGAACATTTTCCTTGTCTGTTTTCAGCGAAACTTTAATGTCGCTAATCAAAATCGGCATAAAATTATCCTTTCAAAATCAATGCCCTCCGAAAGTTCAGAGGGCTATCTTTTAATATGTATTCAATAAACTCATCAAAGGCGAATCAGCCACGTTCAGCACGATATTTTTGGATTCGCCCACATACCAAACGTTGTTGTAACCTTTTGCGTAAATATTAACATTAACTTCCACGTTGCCGTTTTCAAAATTGTTCGACTGCATATCGTATTCAGCCACAATATCCTCCGCCTTTAACTTTGCCATAACGTCTTTCGGACCGAAAATCGTAACGTCGGATATTTTTGAATTTTGCACCGAAACGTTTTTCCCCGCAGGCTTGTTCAAAATGGTGATTTTGTCCTGTTCAATGGAAAATTTTCGGCTTGTAAAACCGGTTTTGTCAAACGTCACCTTAACTTTGTCAATTCCGCTGGCGTTAATCATATCGCTGTCAAGGGTCAGGTCAAATTCAAATTCTTTTTCAAAATCAATTTCGTTAAGATTAACCGACCCCACGTTAATGCTGTCAATCTCCGAAATATCTTTGCCCGAATAAACCGTAATACTTTCAGGTTCGATAGTATATTTAATCGAAGAAACGTCGAAATTCTCGTTAGGCGACTTTATGTTCAAGGTCAGGTCAACTTTTTTGGAGTTATAAACTTGGAACGTCACCTTAAATTTCTCCTGTGAAAATTCCAGATTATCCTTGTTCAAAACCGTACCGTTTTCGGAATACAAGACAAGTTCTGTGTTTTCCGTTGAATAATTTTCCGTCAGTTTAAGTTTTCCGCTTTTAACCTTTACCGCAACCTTTGAAATTTTCTCAATTTCGTTTTCCGGCCCCGTAATAGTTACGCTTTCTGCGTCAACAGACGGAGTTTTCAGCGTATAACCCTCGTCGGCGCTTATGCCCGAATACTCAACCTCCAACGGAAATTCCAAAGTTTTCTTATAATCAAACTTAACCGAACAAGTTGACGGCGTAACCTTTACAATGTTCAAATCATCTCCGTGTGCGGATTTAACGTTGATAGCAAGATTATACGTTCCGTCGGAATACACCTCTTTGACGTCAACAGACGCCACCAAATCTTTTGCGGAATAGCTACCTATTTCATAACGCATACCGCTAAGTTTGACGTCCACCGTCATATCTTCGTCAAATTTAACCACTGAAAGACCGTTTTCTTCGGCAAAAGTTCCGCTTAAATCGATTTTTACAGGCACTTCGTAAACGCTTGCGGATATAGTCGGGAACATAGTGATAGAAAGAATTATCCATATTACGACAGCCAAAACAATCGAACCGATTCTCAAAGCCATTTCGTTTTTATGCTTGGTGGATTTTTTTATTTTTCTTTCTTCCACTTTTGTTTCATCCTTTCTTTAATTTTATTTTTAGGGCTTGACGTTGTGTTTTCGTCGCTCTGGATAAGTCGGTTTTTCAAAAGACGTCTAAGACTTTCTTTGTTAAACCCTCTTGTCAGTTCCCCGTCCTCCGCAACGGAAATAGTACCCGTTTCTTCGCTGACAACAATTACAATTGCGTCTGAATTTTCACTCATACCGATTGCGGCCCTGTGACGTGAACCCAGTTGTTTATTTATAAGTTCTTCCTTTTGAGGCTTCGGCAAAAAGCAACCCGCAGCCAGAATTTTTCCGTCACGAATAATAACCGCTCCGTCATGAAGCGGAGTGTTCGGGAAAAATATATTTCCGAACACAGCCGCACTGGGCGTACAATTCAGTATAGTACCCGTGTCAATCTGTTCGCCAAGTCGGGTTTGTCTTTCGCACACAATAAGCGCGCCTGTTGCGGTTGCGGAAAGTTCTCCGCTTGCTTCCACAATTGCGTCAATAGCCTTGTTCCATCTGGCGTTGTCGTCGTCGGAATCGTTGTTTGTAAAAAGCGAAATATCAGCAACCTTGCTTCTGCCCATTTTGTCAAGAATTCGTCTGAGTTCAGGCTGGAAAAGAATGATTATTGCAATAATTCCCCATTGGAAAACATTTTTAAGTAAAAACGTCAAAACTTTCAGGTCGAGAAAACTTGAAATCATATACGCAACGCAAATTATTACAATACCTTTTATAAGCTGTGTCGCTCTGGTTTCACGAACAAGCTTGATTCCGTGATAAATCAAATAAGCAAGAATCACCATATCCACAATATCCGGCAAAGATATTGACTTAATAACGCTCACAAGTGCCGAAACAACTTCCGCAACATATCCCACGAACCCTCACTCCCTTTACTACGTCAGAATACTTCTTATATTATTTTAACACAATAAAACAAATTTCGCAAGGGGATTTGCAAACTTTTTTTGCATTTTTCTCCGAATTTACACCGTAATTTTATTTTTCGACATAAGTTAAACAAAAAGCATACTATGTTAAAAAGGCATTTTGTCATTTATCACGGCATAAATCACAGCGTTCTTTATGAAAGGGGGAATTACCATTTCACAAAATCTTATTGCAATGACTTCCATAACCTACGCAATGAAAGCCAAAACGGTTTTAAACAGCCGAAAAATCCGTTGCGACATTGTGAGAACGCCCAAAGATTTTTCTACGGGGTGCGGTTATTCCATAAAAGTATACGACGATATTTTTCAAGTCAAAGAAATTTTGCGACAAAACGGAATTAAATGGAGGGAGGAAGAATGATTTACTTTGACAATTCGGCAACCACCTATCCTAAGCCCGAAAGCGTTTTGAAAGGTGTGGCGACGGCGGTAAAAGATTACGGCGGAAATCCGGGTCGCAGCGGTCACAGCCTGTCGATTAAAACAGCCGAAAAAGTTTTTGAGGTGCGAAAACTTGCGGGAGATTTTTTTCAAGCGCAAGTGGAAAACACCGTTTTCACCCTTAATGCAACCCACGCTTTAAACATGGCTATCAAAGGCATAATGGAGGACGGAGGGCATATAATTATGTCGTCATTGGAGCATAATTCTGTTTCACGCCCCATAATTGCCCTTGCAGACAGCCGTAAAATCGAATATAGCATTGCCAAAATTTTTGAAAACGACGACGAAACTCTGGCGGAAATCGAAAGCCTTATAAGAGCGGATACAAAATGTGTATGCATAAGTCTTGCTTCAAATGTCACGGGACAAATTCTGCCGTACAAAAAAATCGGAGAACTTTGCAAAAAGCACAACATTTGTTATATCGGCGACGCTTCGCAGGTTTCGGGGGTTTTGCCCGTAACATTGGCGGACGGGTTTAATTTTATTTGCACCTCAGGTCACAAAGGTTTGTACGGACCTACAGGAACAGGTCTTTTGATTTGCGACGGAAAATACAATCTTAAAACCATAATCGAAGGCGGAACAGGTGCAACGTCGGGAGAACTTGTTCAAACCGAATTTTTGCCCGAACGTCTTGAAAGTGGCACAATAAACACCGTTGGTATAGTCGGACTTGGCGAAGGCATAAAGTTTGTAAACCAAAAAGGCGTTGAAAATATCTCACGGTACGAAAATTCTCTTTGCGACAGACTTATTTCAAAAATTTCAAACAACGACAATATTAAAATATATCGTAATAACGCTAAATTTGTGGGCATTGTCGCTTTTAACGTCAAAGACGTTCACTCTCAAAACACCGCCCGGATTCTAAGCGATATGG
This sequence comes from uncultured Ruminococcus sp., assembly GCA_964480525.1. Classification (GTDB taxonomy): domain Bacteria; phylum Bacillota; class Clostridia; order Oscillospirales; family Ruminococcaceae; genus JAAZZIT01. The sequence continues at coordinate 58,218 of CAYZOV010000004.1, read as the reverse complement.
GGTTTGGTCTGCGGGGCGGTTTGCAATGTTCGGCGGTTGCACACAACTTTTTAAACACCAACACGCAGGGGGTTGTGCGGTTTTCTCCGTCGGTTTTTAACACCCCTAAGCAAGTGGATATGCTGTCAAACGCCATACTGAAAATTGCCCGAAATCCCAAAAAATATTAAAAAACAGAGCAAGCCGTTTTTCAAAAAACTGTGCTTGCTCTGTTTATTTTTAACCCATTTCTGTTTTTTCAAGTTGTGATTTTTCCAAAGAAATACGAATTTCAAGCCTTGAAACCGCCCTGTCAAAATCCTTTCTGTCATACCCTTTAAACAACGTTTTTTCGGGAAATTTCACATTTTCGTCAAAGGTCGGCACCGAATAACTCAATCCGTTTTTCTTGTTGTAAACCGCCCTTTTAAGCCGTGCCAAATACCTTTCTAAGTTGTCGATATATTCAAGGGCTTGCTTTTTGTTGTACGGGAAAATTCTATTCCACAACCGCATTTTTAGCGATTACGTCGCCGACAAGCTGTGGCGGAAGCTGTTCATATCTTGCACGTTCAAAGGTAAATTCTCCCCTGCCCTGCGTCATCTGGCGAAGAATCAACGCAAAGTCCTGCATTTCAGCCATAGGTACTTCGGCAATAACTTCCGTAAGTCCACGTTTTTCCGTAGGATTCATACCCAAAACTCTGCCACGTTTTTTGTTAAGTTCGCCCATAATATCGCCTGTGTTTTCGTCAGGAACAATTACGTTCAATGCTCCGATTGGCTCTAAGATAACAGGTTCAGCCTGCTTCAATCCCTCTTTGTACGCAATTGACGCAGCCATTTTGAACGCCATTTCGGAAGAATCCACAGGGTGATACGAACCGTCCACCAAAATAGCTTTAAGTCCAACCACAGGGAATCCTGCCAAAACGCCTTTCTTTACGCTGTCCTGCAAGCCTTTTTCAACCGCAGGGAAGAAATTCTTCGGCACAGCTCCACCGAATACACGCTCTTCAAAAACAAGTTCGTCGGAAATGCACGGTTCAAATTCAATCCAAACGTCGCCGTACTGTCCGTGACCGCCCGACTGTTTCTTATGTTTGCCCTGAACTTTTACCTTTTTGCGAATTGTTTCTCTGTACGAAATCTTAGGACTTGAAACCTCAACTTTTGCGCCAAAGTCTGTTTCGATTTTTCCCACGGTTGTGTCAAGGTGAAGTCCGCCCAAACCCGCAAGAATCATTTCGTTTGTTTGTTTGTCGTGTGTATATGTAATTGTCAAATCCTGTTCGCAAAGTCTTGAAATAGCCGACGAAATCTTGCTTTCGTCGCCCTGCGTCTTAGCCTTTACAGCCATTTTGTAGCAAGGTTTCGGGAACGAAATTGTTTCAAGTTTAACCACTCTTGACGGGTCGCAAATGGTGTCGTTTGTGGAAATATTCATCTTTGTTGCGACAACAATATCACCGCAACCCGCTTGGGAAACTTCCTCGGTCTTTTTGCCGAACACAGCCAAAAGTTTGCCCACTTTTTCCGTGTTTCCCGTGGTTGCGTTTACAACTTCTTTGCCCGAAACAAGTTTTCCGCTGAACACTTTTATGTACGACATTTTGCCCACAAACGGGTCGGCAACCGTTTTGAAAACAAACGCCGAAAGAGGTGCGTTTTCGTCGCAGTCAATCTCTATCATATCGCCGTCGGCTGTTTCGCCGATTTTCTTTTCCTTTTCGCTAGGCGCAGGCAACAGCAACGAAATTTCTTTCAAAAGCATATCCACGCCCGCAAAATTTGTTGACGAAACGCAGGTTACAGGGGTGATAATTCCCTTGTTCATTCCGTTGTGAATACCGTCGATAAGTTCTTTTTGGGTGAACGCTTCACCGGAGAAGAATTTTTCAAAAAGTTCTTCGTCGGTTTCGGCAACAGCTTCGGAAACAGCTTCGATAAGACCGTCAATTCTGTAACCCATGTTTTCCGCAACTTCGGCTGTTGGCATTTCAGTTTCCACAGCGTTGCCGTTTTCGTCGTATTTATACGCTTTCATTTCGATAAGGTTTACAAACGAAACTATTTTTCTGTCTGCAATAACAGGCACAACAACAGGACAAACCGTAGGTCCGAACTCCGCCTTTAATTGTGTGAGAACGTTATTAAAGTTTGCGTTGTCGTCGTCAAGTTTCGTAACAACGAACATTCTCGGTTTTCCCGTTTCCACAGCATAATCATATGCCTTATGCGTGCCGACTTTTACGCCCGATTTACCCGAAACAGTAATAATAACCGAACCCGACGCAAAAATGCCCTCACGCATTTCCCCTGCGTAGTCAAAAAGACCCGGCGTATCCAAAAGATTTACTTTAAATTCGTCCTTTTCAAAGTGCGAAAGTGACGTATATATTGAACATTTTCTTTTAATTTCCTCAGCGTTATAGTCCGAAACGGTGTTTCCGTCCAAAACTTTTCCAAATCTGTCGCTTGCACCGCTTTTGTAAAGAAGTGCTTCGCAAAGGGAAGTTTTTCCGGAGCCTGCATGACCTGCAACAGCTATGTTTTTAATTTTGGTACAATCGAATGTTTTCAATTTAGTTTCTCTCCTGTCTGAATGGTTTTGTTGTTCATAATGCACAAAGTTTATAAACATCATAGGTTAATTATATATCATTTTAACATAAAAATCAATAGTTTGTTAAGATTATTTAATCGTGATAATTAACAAATAATTTTGTCGGAATTTGTGCAGTTCATCCAAAAACCGCAATTTTCAAGAGTTTTTTCTGTTAAAAAAGACAATTTAACGTTTTTTAACCGCACTTTAACCCCTCACATCTCTTGAAATTTTCACAACAATGTGCTACAATTAAAGAAACACATTTATAGTATATTACAGAATCGAGGAAAATATGGCTGAAAAATATTTTGATATTCCTGCATTTTCTTATTTTGAACAAAAAAATCATTATTCAGGAAGCGCAATGAAAAAATTTAATTACAAAATTTGGTACGGCGACGAATTTTGCGTAAAAGTTTGGTACGGCGTAAATTGTTACAGTTGCACAAAACCCGAAGAAATCGTTGCGGAAAAACATTTTGAATTTAAAGCCGAAAGCATGGACGATATTCAGAATTTTCTCAAAGATGAATCCGAAAAATTTAAACTAAGCGATTATTACGAAAAACCTGACGAAAAAGAGGGTTTTCCCCTTGCGTAAAGCGTTGCAATTTCTTCTTGCGAACAGGAGATTATATGAACATTTCATTTAAAAATGCCACAAAAAACCACGTTGAAGAAATCTATCGCCTTTGCAAAAAGCTTGTTGACGATTACGAAAACACAGCCGAAATTAACTACGAAAAAGTGCTTAAATGGATTCACAAAAAAATCGAAAACTCAATCCACGAATACACCGTAATTTATTCGGACAGCCAAAGGGTCGGCTACTTTCATTTTTACAAAAATCAAGACGACAAGTACGAAATTGACGATTTGTACATTTTACCACCTTTTCAAAACAAAGGCATTGGCACCGAGGTCATTAAAATGTGCTGCTCGTCGGTAAACGCCCCCGTCATGCTGTATGTTTTTGTTAAAAACAAAAAAGCCGTAGCCCTTTACAAAAGGCTAGGCTTTAAGGTTAAAGAAATTGTCAACAACACCAGATATATTATGGAAAAACAATAATTAAAATAACTTCCGTAGCTTTTTTACATAGCCACGGAAGTGTTTTTTTAAAGATTTTTTCGCCACATATCTTTGAAGTAAAACACCAAAGAAACCACCGACGCAACCGTCCAACCGATAGGCCACGACAGCCAAATTCCTGTGGAACTGTCCATAAAATCGGACAGAACGAAGCTGAGAATAACCCTGAGAATCAGGTCGGTAAACGTTGCGAACATAAAGAGTTTCATTGCCCCCGCCCCACGGATTATACCGTCGCAAAGAATTTTTACGGCTACGACAATGTAAAACGGCGACACGATTTGCAAAAAGGTTTTGCCCACCGAAATTGCCTGTGCGCTTGCGTCAGCGTCAAGGAAAAGTCCGAGGAAAAATTTTGAAAAACCTAAGTATCCGATTGTAAAAGGCGCAACTACCGCAACGCACATAAGCACGCCCGTTTTGAAACCTTTTTTAACACGGTCAATTTGTTTTGCGCCGATATTCTGCGCCGCAAACGACGACATGGCGTTACCCAACGCCGCAAACGAAGTTATTCCGAAAGTGTTAAGCTTTATCGCCGCCGAATATCCTGCCACAACCGACGAGCCGTAACCGTTTACCAACGACTGGATAAACAAATTTCCCACCGAAACGAAACTTTGTTGCAAAACGCTCGGAACAGTTACGGCAAAAATTCTTGAAAACAGTCTGCTGTCGAAAATTTTCGGTTTTCCGTGGCAGGCGATTTTTTTAAGTTTAACAAAAATCACAACCGCCGAAATTATCGAAGCAACGCCCTGCGCAAGAAAAGTCGCCCACGCAGCCCCTCTCACGCCCCAGTTAAACGGAAGCTGCGGCATAACAAAAGCAAGGTCGAGAATCACATTTGCAATCGAAGAAAAAATCAACAAGTAAAGAGGGGTTTTGGAATCCCCGAGGGCTGTGAAAACACCGCTTGCTATGTTATAAAGGAACAAAAACGGCAACCCCAACGTGTAAATATCCAAATACGCAATTCCGTCAGCTTCGATATTTTTCGGGGTTCCCAAAAGGGTCAACATTCCTTTGGAAAAAACAATCCCGAAAACTGTTAAAATTACACTAATTGTCATTGTCATAACAAGCGACGTGTTTACCGCCGACTTCATTCGGGTGTGTTTTCCGCTGCCGTAAAGTTGCGAAATCACCACCGACGAACCGATGTTGCACCCCATAGCAACCGCCATAAAAATCATGGTTATAGGATAAGACGCACCGACCGCCGCCAAAGCGTCCTCACCCGCAAATTTGCCTACGATTACGCTGTCGGAAATATTGTACATTTGCTGAAACGCAACGCTTGCAAGCAACGGCAACGTAAATTTCCACATTGACGACGTAATATTTCCTTTTGTTAGTTCTACCATATGTACCACTCTTTTCTAATTTTGAATATTTATACCATATTTATTTATAACTCTGTTAAGCATTTCCGTGAGAGGTTTACCTATTAAAATAAGAAACACCACGTTTGAAACCATGTAACACACCGTTACAGGAAAAGACGTTATGAAAAAAGCCAAAAATCTGTTAAAGTAAAATTTTCCGTCAAGAAAAATTGCCGACCAGCTGTCCATGACTACCGAGTAAAAAAATCCCGAAAATACGCCGTAAACCGACAAAGCAATGTTGCCGTTAAGACGTTTTGCCAACAGTCCCGCAAAAAATCCGATAAGTCCCCACGCAAGCATTTGAAAAGGCGTCCACGCCCCCTGCCCGAAGTAAAAATTTGAAACAACCGCACTCATTGCACCCACCACAAATCCGGCGTTCGCCCCAAGTGTAACTCCGCCGATTATCACTACCGCCGAAACGGGTTTAAAAAACGGAATCGGGGCAAACAAAAATCTTCCGGCAACCGAAAAAGCGGTCAGCATAGCCACCAAAACCAAAAATCTCGTTGTGGTTTTTTTGTTTTCAAACGACGCAAAAAAAGGAATACAGCATATTATAACAGCCAGTATTGTAAATATTTTAAAGTATCTCCCATTGGCAAACGTAACCCCCATAAAAGCAGTCAACCCCACCAATACAATGCAAAAATATGAAACAATCCTAGCTTTCATCACAAACCACCCCAATGCACTTTCGCACCTGCTCAACGGTTACGGCGTTGGAAATTTTTTCTTTTGAAATAATTCTTGCAGGGGTTGTGTAAAATTGATTTTCGCTGAAAAATCTTTGTGGACAATCCCAAGAAACAATTTCCCCTCGAAAAAGCAAACAACATTCGTCGGAATATTCGGCTGAAAAATCAACGTCATGAGTGACTATCACTATGGTGATACCGTCCCTTGAAAGGTTTTTAAGAATTTTGCCGATTTCAGCTTTTGAAAAAGCGTCAAGTCCTTTTGTCGGCTCATCTAAAAGCAAAATTTTCGGAGAAGAAATCAAAATTCGCCCCAAAGCACACTTCTGAATCTCCCCTCCCGACAAGTCCATAGGGTGACGGTCAAGAAGATTTTCAATACCAAGCTGTTTTGCTATTTTCGGTATAGCTACATTCTTGTCAAGGTCAAAAGCTTTACAGCTCTGTTCGTAATCCAAACGTACTTTTTTGGAGCAAAATAAACTCTGCGGTTCCTGTGAAAGTACCGAAATTACGCCGTTATACAGACTATTTGACTTATAAGACTTATAATCCCTGTCAAGTATTTTACCTTTACACGCATACGGCTTCAAAAGTTTGGAAACAACTTTCAAAAGCGTCGTTTTGCCTGCTCCGTTTCCTCCGAGAATTGACAAAATTTCTCCTTTTTTCACCTTTAAATTAACGCCGTTTAATACATCATCAGAATTTTTTTCGTACCTGAACCAGATGTCTTTTAGGTTCACTACGTCGTCACCGTTGCTGTCAAATTCTGTAATTTCAACAGAACTTTCACCGCAATTCTCACGCAAAAACTCCCTGCCGTCTTTTACATTTAACGGTAATTTTCCCTCCGAAACTTTATCTCCGAAAATTCTCACCGACGACGGCAAAGAAAGTTTCATTGGCGTTTTATACAATTTTTCCCCTGCAATTTGTGGGTTTTCAACAAACATTATCTGACCGTTTTCAAGATAAATCACCTTGTCAGCCATTGAAAAACAGTCCTCTAAACGGTGTTCACAAAGTATAATCGTAGTCCCGAAACGACGGTTAATTCGGCGTAAAAGCGAAAAAAAGTTGTCTGCGGAAACAGGGTCAAGCTGTGCGGACGGCTCGTCTAAAATAATCACGTCAGGGTTCATTATCAGCACCGAAGCAAGGCTTAAAATCTGTTTTTGTCCGCCCGAAAGTTCAAAAGTTTTCCGTGAAATCCAGTTGTCAATCCCGAAAAAGTTTGATATTTCGGCAATTTTTCGTCGAATTTCATCGGCGCTAATTCCAAGATTTTCTAGTCCGAAAGCCAATTCCTGCATTACGCTATCTGTTACAACCTGCGAATTAGGGTTTTGCATTACAAATCCGATTTTTTCGGCTGATTCTCGCAATGAAAGACCACTAAGGGGCGACCCGTTAAACAGAATATCACCGCTTAAATCTCCAAAAGGAGAAATTTCAGGCTTTAAAAGTCGTAATAACGTTGTTTTTCCGCAACCGTTCATACCGCACAAAAGTACAAATTCACCTTTATTCACGCTAAATGAACAACTATTAAGCACAGGCGTTTCACTATTAGGATAACTAAAATTTAAATTTTTGACAGTAAAAATTTCCACTTTATACCCTCCAAAATTTCCAAAACTATCGGCAATAAACACAAAATTCCAAACCCACAAAAAGCAATTAAAACGCTAAAATCCATATAAATATATGAAACAGTCGGATAAAATTCAAAAGCAATTTTGCCGCAAAATTCAAGCGTCAAAATGTATATAAAAAATACAAAACTATATAAAAATATGAACCAATCAAATATGCCGAATTTTTTTTTGCTAAAAGTGGTTCTCCCTTTTAATCCGTATCCCCGTGAGTTCATGGAATCAGACATTTCAACTGAAATTTCAGCAAAATTCATCAAAACCGACGCTCCTGTGGCTATTTTCAGTCGAAGTCTGTCAAATCGACTTTCGCAAGAAAATATCCCCAAAGTTAGTAACGATTCTTCTGTGTTCACAAATTTTCTTTTAAAATTCGGAACAAAGTTCAAAGTCATAGAAAATACTAAAGCGAGTTTTGGAGAAAATCTTCCGAAAAATTGCAGAATTTTTTCCGAAGTTAGCACTTTGCTACAAAAACTAAGCCACAAAATTGTTGAAATTAACATAGTAGAAATCGAAACACCTTTTAATATGGCTTCTAAAGTAATGGGGTTCGAGTTCATGAAAAAAAGTGGGGTTTTACCATTGTGAGAAAAAAGCGGGTTTGTCACGGCAATTAGAACAAATAAAATTGCATAATATGTTAAATTATAGAACAAAGTTTTTTTAGAATTAAGAAATACATAGTACAAAATCGAAGTAATCAGAGCTATACCCTGTAAAATCGGATTAGATGAAATCATTAAAACAAGAACAATAACAGTAAAATATGAAACAAGAGAAATCGAATGTAACTTAGAAAATCTGTTCAATAATATCACCTCCATAATGTTCAAATCTTAATAATCTCTGCCCAAATCCAACGTATAGACCCACGAAATCTTGTCGCCGTCTTTCGGTTTGAATTTTGCGCACGAAGTGTCAACTTGTTCTCCGTTGACAAGAAAAATCCAGCCGGAAAACTCCCCACAATCAAACTCATACAAATAATTGATTCCCTGAACATAGACGCTTTTATAAGTGTTCATGTCAGCGCCTTGATACTCCATTTGAATTTTTTCAAAACGGCAGATTCTAACCAATAAATCAAAAACAGTATCGCCCTCACGAAGAACGTATTCCTTGCTATTTAGGACATTTCCGTCGCCTAAAGTTTCAATTTGATTAGTATTCAGACTTGAACAACCAATCGCTTTTGTACAATCAATTTCAAAGAAAACCGTCTGCGAATCTTCGGTAATTTGGTCGGCGTGAGTAAGGTAAAATTCATCAACTGTCTGAATTTCTGTACCGTTAATCAATACAACAACAGCAATAAAAATCGCAAATACAACCAAAAAATCTTTCTTCACAGCGAGGGTTCACCTCCTAATCGTCAACCTTTTTTCTGTGCGTTCTCCATAAATATATAACACATATGATAATCAACAGTAATGCTAAAATACTAATAATCAATCCTCTGATTTGCGAGTTAATTTCTGCTTCGGTCTTTTGCAAAATATCAATATTTTCAACTAACATTTTATCTTCTGACGATAATTTATTATATCTTGACATCAATTCCTCAAATTTCGATTTATATAAAAATTTGAAACTCGAATCTGATAATTCTAAAATATCTCTATCTAAATCGTCAATTTGTAAAATGAGATTTTCCACATTTGAAATTGCAAGATTAACCGTCGTTTCAAGAACAAATTTATCATCACCGCTATAGTTTTCTAAAGAAACAGCCAACCTTTTTAATGTCTGCAAGTCACTTGCACAAACCTTTTCAGAGAACTTATGTATCATTTCTATATCATAATTTGAAAGTGCGTTATTCTGCGAATTAAGTTGTGAATTTGACAAATATAAGTTATAAACAGAGCCGTTCCCAATGCTTAAATATGCCGAAATAGCAAGAATTGCTTGATATGTCGCAAGATAGTTTGTCTGTCCGTCGGCAATATGTTTAAAACCATTATCGGTTTCAAAATTATAAATATATTCATATGCCGACGTACCGTTTTTGATAAATCTTTCATCAGTTTTGGGGTTTATCCCAACCGAACAAAGCGCAATTACAACTTGACAACTGCTTTCACAATTCTTGACGCCATAACTTGAATAACCGCCGTCAGAATCTTGCATATTCGACAAGAACGCAACTGCTTTTTCAATCGTTTCTGAAACAACTTCGTACTCATCAGTATTAAAATTTGAAAGTGCAGTCACAACCATAGAGGTTACGTCAACATCACCTGAATTTCCACTCAATGTGAATCCTCCGTCGCTAAGTTGCGATGAAACAATTTTGTCAATTATGGATTTTTTTGTGTTTATAGCGTCTGATGGCTCTTGAAAATCCCCCGAACCTAAGCACACAAGCGACCAAATGTAAGCGTTTATTCCTTGTTTGTTCAAATCTCGGTAATAAATCCCATCAGAAAAAAGGTCAATCCCATTAAGATTTGTCGGGTTTCCGCCACAAGCTTCCACAGCCAACGCAATTCGATGCCATTCCGTCGCCTTAGCAGGGTGAAGCTTAGAATCTGTTTCATATTTTTGCATTACATACGCAGTCAAAGCGTCAAGATATTTTGTGTATTCAGCTTCATATCCTGCGCATTTTAGGGATATAACATACCAATCATTAGCCGAACTTCCGGCTCCGTTTAGAAAATCTTCATCAAAAATTACAGTTTCATTTTCCAATACAAAATTATCTGTTATAATGTTAGAAACATCAATTCTATCGCTAAACGAAACCAAACAATTGTTAAAAAATACACATAATGTTAAAATTAAGCATACTATTTTTTTCATTTTACTTCATTTTCCTCTTTGTTGCCGTACTTTTCAAGCATAGAATTTTTCAAATTCCACAGTTTTTTCGACAAGTCAACATAATAACTGTGCGGGTTTTCAAAACGCTTAACTTCGTCCCAAAGCGTGTCAACCTGTTCAAGACAATATGCCCGAATTTCCCCGATTTCAGGGGATTTATAGACCTGTTCGCCGTTTTTGAAAACAGGCACAAGAAGTTCTTTGGCATAAAAATTTGACACAATTTTCGTTTTCCAAACAGCGTGTTGGTCAAAGATTTTAAGGGGTTTTGTGTCATCAATGGTTTCATCAAAAATGCAAATTTGGTCTGCAATAGCCTTGTTAGTATTTTTGTCAAAAAGACGATACACTTTCTTGAAATGTGGGTTAGTTATTTTCCCAATATTTTCGCTTATTTTTATTTTCGGAGTGATATTTCCGTTTTCTTCAACCGCCACAAGCTTGTAAACGCCACCGAAAACAGGGCAACTTTGTGCGGTTATCAATCGTTCTCCAACGCCGAAAGTGTCAATTTGAGCGCCCTGCGAAACCAAATCTCTTATCAAATATTCATCAAGTGAGTTTGAAGCCACAATTTTGCAACACTTCAAGCCCGCTTCGTCAAGCATTTTTCTGGCTTTTTTTGACAAATAGGAAATATCTCCCGAATCAAGCCTAATTCCGAAATTTGTAATACCTTTTGGTACTAAAATTTCCTTAAAAACCTTGATTGCATTAGGCACGCCACTTTCAAGAGTGTTGTAGGTATCCACCAAAAGCGTCGCATTTTCGGGATAAATCTCGCAGTATGTCTTGAACGCCTCGTACTCGCTGTCGAACATCTGAACCCAGGAATGAGCCATAGTTCCCCCCGCAGGAACGTCGTAATTAACATCTGTTAAGGTACAAGCTGTGCCGTGACAACCGCCCACAAACGCCGCTCTGGCACCCAAAACAGCTCCGTCCGACCCTTGCGCCCGTCGAGAGCCGAACTCCAAAACCATTCTGCCCTTTGCCGCCCGAACAATTCTGTTAGCTTTTGTAGCGATAAGCGATTGGTGATTTATAGCAAGCAGGAGAAAAGTTTCCACAATTTGAGCCTCAATCGCAGGAGCTTTAACCACCATAATCGGCTCGTAAGGAAAAATCGGTGTTCCCTCTGGTACAGAATAAATATCGCCTGTAAATTTGAAATTTCTTAAATATTTAAGAAATTCTTCATCAAAAATTTTCTTTTTCCGTAGAAATTCAATGTTTTCATCGGTGAATTTAAGATTGTTAATGTAATCTATAACCGTTTCAAGACCCGAAAAAATCGCAAATCCGCCACCGTCAGGCACTTTTCTGAAGAAAACATCAAAATAAGTTGTCTTTTTGTAAAATCCATTTTTAAAATAGCCGTTAGACATCGTGAGTTCGTAAAAATCACAAAGCATTGTATAATTCATAAATTTATCCTCGCACGAAAATTTTTAAATAGCATATCCGTTTACAAGCTTATTATAACACAAAAAGCCGTCAGGCGACACCTTAATACGTTACAATGTTCTTAAAGCAGTTAGCAAACAGCAAACAAGGGGTGATTATGCTCCCTAAAGTGGGATAACACTTTTTATGTTCGCTATCTGATAATCTTAGCAAACCGGGTACTTTTGCGGTTTGCGAAGCAAATATCGGTCATAGACCGATAAGCAAAATGCCCAAATGTAAACCGATAGGTTTACATTTACGCTCCGAAAAAAGCGAAGCTTTTTGCTTTAAGGTTATTATAACACATTTTCTGTTTAAATGCAACAAAAAATCCCCTAAAAATTTGGTTAAATAGCCATGCTTTTTGGGGATTGTGTATTAAATTTAGAATACAAACTCAAATTCAAAATCGAAAATCGAAACGGTGTCGCCCTCTTGGATTCCCATTTCTTCAAGCTTGTCAATAATGCCCGTATTTCTGAGAACACGCTGGAAATACTGCAAACTTTCGTAGTCCTCCATGTTCACGCTACGCAAAATATCCCACAGCCAATCAGCCTCAACAAAGTAAATTCCGTCCTCGCAAGTGATTTCAAAACTCTTGTCCGAAAGGATTTTTTCGTCAATTTCCTGTGGGGTGTACGGCTGCGCTTCAAACCTTTTAACAGGTGGAAGCTCCGACAGCTTTTGTCCGACTGCCATAGCAAGCTCCTTAGTGCCTTGAGTTGTGGCAGCAGAAATTTCGTAAAAATCAAGACCTTTGCCCGTGATATATTCCCTCAATTCAGCAAGCTGTTCGGGATTTGCCATATCGCATTTGTTCGCCGCAACAATCTGCGGAGCGCAAGCCAATTCCTCGCTGAAATTTGCAAGCTCGTTGTTAATTATTTCAAAATCCTCAATAGGATTTCTGCCCTCAATTCCCGAAGCGTCAAGAACGTGAACAATAAGTCTGCACCTTTCAACGTGTCTTAAAAATTCGTGTCCCAAGCCCACGCCGTCGCTTGCACCCTCGATAAGTCCGGGAATATCAGCCATAACGTAGGATTTTTCAGCGTCAACTTTCACAACCCCCAAAACAGGCGTCAATGTCGTGAAGTGATAGTTTGCGATTTTAGGTTTTGCCGCTGAAACGACAGAAATCAGCGTTGATTTACCCACATTTGGAAAACCTACCAAACCTACGTCAGCGATAAGCTTAAGTTCCAAAACCAAATTAAATTCTTCGCCCTTAAAACCCGGTTTGGCAAACTTCGGAATTTGTCTTGTCGGGGTCGCAAAATGTGCGTTTCCCCTGCCACCTTTTCCGCCGTGAGCAATTATCACAGGTTCATAATCCGACAAATCGGCTAAAATTCTGCCCGTTTCGGCTTCTCTGACAACCGTTCCCTTTGGAACTTTTACAATCAAATCGTCCGCCGCACGTCCCGAAGAATTTTTGGAATAACCGTTCTGACCTTTTTCCGCCACATATTTTCTCTTATAACGAAAATCAATCAAATTTGACAGGTTATCATCAACAACGAAAACCACGTCCCCGCCTTTTCCGCCGTCACCGCCGTCAGGTCCGCCTGCGGCAATATATTTTTCTCTGTGAAAGGAAACTGCGCCGTCGCCGCCGTCCCCTGCTTTAACATAAATTTTGGCTTCATCAACAAACATTTTCAAATCTCCTTTCAAAAATGTGATAAAAAAACCCCTAAGCGTTGGCTTCGGGGTTTCTCAAAAAGCTTTAATTATGCTTCCTTAGCGTAAACAGAAACTTTCTTTCTATCTCTGCCGTATCTTTCAAACTTTACAACACCGTCAACAGTAGCAAAAAGTGTATCGTCTGAACCCTTACCTACGTTGTTACCTGGGTGAATGTGAGTTCCTCTCTGTCTAACGAGAATGTTTCCTGCAAGAACAAACTGTCCGTCAGCTCTCTTAACGCCAAGTCTTTTAGCTTCAGAATCACGACCGTTCTTTGTAGAACCCATACCTTTTTTATGAGCGAAGAACTGCATACTAATTCTAATCATTATATTACACCTCCGTAATAAATCTCGTTTTCGTGCTATTTTTTAAGCACATCTTTAACTTTAATGCACGTCGGATAATCCTGCGACAAACAAATCATATGAATCATAAATCCCAGTAAAAGCTTATCCCCGTCGCCGTTTTCGTCAGAAACCAGCTTCAGCATTATAGTATTATCGGCAACCTGAACTTTTGCGTCAAGCTTAAAAACGTCGGTTACCGTATTACAGGTTAACATTGCCGCAGACGATACGGACGCACAAACTATGTCAAGTCCCATATCTTCAAAACCTGCGTGACCTGTAATTTCAAAGCCGAGAAGCTTGTTGCTCCCGTCTTTATAGAATTTTGCAATAATCATAATTATGCGTTGATTGCTTCGATTCTAACCTGTGTGTAAGGCTGTCTGTGACCCTGCTTTTTCTTTTCGCCTTTCTTTGGCTTGTAAGTGAAAACAGTGATTTTCTTTGATTTGCCGTTCTTGAGAACCTTAGCTGTTACTGTTGCGCCGTCAACATAAGGAGCGCCAACGTTCATTGCGTCGTCCTTGTTTACAGCGATAACCTTGTCAAAAGTAACGGTTTCGTCAGCGTTTACGTTAAGCTTTTCAATAAAAACAACGTCGCCCTCGTTTACCTGATACTGTTTTCCTCCGGTTTCAATAATTGCGTACATTCTTCGATGCACCTACCTTTTCATAAAAACTCGCTGACATAGGCGTGAAACCTACAAGTTTCCTTGTTTTTTCAACTTTTTATGCCTGTGAACATGCGGCTTATTTAGTTTAACACAATTTATAATGCTTGTCAATAACCCCAAGAAAGATTTTCTAAAATTAACAAATATTTTACATTTCCAAAAGATAAACCGTCCAAAAATTATTAGTTTTTCCAAAAACAGGTTGACTACCTATTATTTTCGTGTTATACTATTTATATATCTATAAAACATATACGGGGGTTTTCTTATGAAGTTCAAAAAAAGTTTAATAATCATTTCCTGCTTTCTGACCCTAACCGCCACGCTCACTTCGTGCAGCGAAAAAGAATGGGCGTTCGTAGACGAATCAAGCAACGAAACCATAACAGACAACGAATCGGGCGACGAAAACACAACAGACAATTCAGGCAACAACGCCACATTTGAAAATGCAAAAACGATTTACAACACCGCCTGCAGTTTTTCGGAAATCTGTGAATCGCACGACGTTATACTCGGCAACGGCGCTCCGTTTGACACAGGCTATCTAACCATAAATACCTACAACACAACCAACGCCAGCATAACAAATATTATTAACGACAACGGCAGTATTTCTACGACAATTACGGAAATCGAGCATTATATGAACACAGCTTTCAGCGAAGGCGCAAACGGCACACTTTACCGAATCGAATATAAAGCAAACGGCTATCCGTCAAAAGTATACTGGAAAGAATCCGCTGATTCTTCAAAAATGGGAGAATACCCGAAAAAACTTGAAGCGGATTCCGATTTAAGCGAATTTAACGAAAGTATTCTTGAATCTAAATTCACATCGGCAAACGCAAACGCTAAAATGATTTACAATGCAACTATGGCATTTTCACAGAAATGTGAAATACAGGGCGTTAAAATCGGTAACGGTAATGTTGCCGACACAGGTGTTATGACTGTTGATTCCGCAGATACAATCTCTGCTTCTGTTCAGAATGTTATCAAAGATAACGGCATAAATATAACGAAAGACGGTGCTACGGGTAAAGAAATCATGCACGCAGTAAACGCTGCATTTAGTGATGACGCCGACGGCACGGTATACAGAATTATTTACAGTAAAAACGGCTTCCCTAGTAAAGTATACTGGGCTAGTTCCGAAGATACGTCAATCGTGGGAATGTACCCGGCTAATGTAGAAAACGCACCTATGCAGGGCGGAATTACAAGAGTTGACGACTATTTTCCGATAAAATAACAAAGTTTTCCCAAAAAGACCTATTCTGCGGAACGGGTCTTTTTTTGTTGGCGAAAAATGTTGACAATATGATTTATATGTGATACAATAAAGGTTATGGAAAATTTTAAGAGAACTTTTTTGGCTTTAGGAGGCTGAAATTATGATAAGAGAAGATTTAAGAAATATTGCGATTATCGCTCACGTTGACCACGGAAAAACCACCCTTGTTGACCAAATGCTCAAACAGTCGGGTACTTTCAGAGATAACCAGCAGGTAAACGAGCGAGTTATGGACTCAAACGACATCGAGCGTGAACGTGGTATCACAATTCTTGCAAAGAACACTTCGATTATGTACAAAGACGTTAAAATTAACATTATCGACACTCCGGGACACGCTGACTTCGGCGGTGAGGTTGAACGTGTTCTTAAAATGGTAAACGGTGTAATTTTGCTTGTTGACGCAGCCGAAGGACCTATGCCACAGACAAGATTTGTTTTGCAAAAGGCTCTGGAACTCGGACACAAAATCATTGTTGTAGTAAACAAAATCGACCGTCCTGACGCAAGACTTAACGAAGTCGGCGACGAGGTTTTGGAGCTTCTTATGGACCTTGACGCAACAGACGAACAGCTTGACAGCCCTATCCTTTATTGTTCGGGTCGTGACGGTACGGCTTCGCACAATCCGCAGAATTTAGGGGAAAACCTTATTCCTTTGTTTGACGAAATCCTAAGCTATGTTCCTGCTCCCGACGTTGACACCGAGGGCGAAATGCAGTACCTTGTTTCTTCCGTTGACTACAACGAATACGTTGGCAGAATTGCAATCGGAAGAATTGAACGTGGCGAAATGAGAGTTAATCAGGACGTAACCGTGGGCGATTATCACCAGACCAAAAAGGAATACCGTGGTAAAATTGTTACAATGTATCAAATTCAAGGACTTAACAGAGTACCTTGCGACAGCGCAAAGGCAGGCGACATTGTATGTATCAGCGGTCTTGAAAACGTCACTATCGGCGACACAATTTGCTCGTTCGGAAACTTTGAAGCTGTTCCGTTTGTTAAAATTTCAGAACCGACGGTGGAAATGACGTTCTCGGTAAACGATTCGCCATTTGCAGGCAAAGAGGGTAAATTCGTAACATCTCGTCATTTGCGTGACAGACTTTTCAAGGAGCTTTTGAAGGACGTTTCGTTGAGAGTAACAGAAACGGATTCCACCGACAGCTTTAAGGTTGCGGGACGTGGCGAAATGCACCTTTCAATTCTTATTGAAAATATGCGCCGTGAGGGTTACGAACTGGGTGTTTCCACGCCGAAGGTACTTTTTAAGGAAATCGACGGCAAACTTAACGAACCTATCGAACGTCTTGTTATCGACGTGCCTGAAAACTGCGTAGGTTCGGTTATGGAAAAACTGGGTGCAAGAAAGGGCGAACTTCAACAAATGACCCCTGTAGGTTCAAGAATGCGTCTTGAATTTTTAATTCCTGCCCGTGGACTTTTCGGATACAAGAGCGAATTTTTAACCGACACAAAGGGCGAAGGAATTATGAGTTCCGTGTTCCATAGCTACCAACTTTATAAAGGCGACATTGCAAGAAGAAGCACAGGTTCGCTTGTTGCGTTTGAATCAGGCACAGCAATCACCTACGGTCTTTACAACGCCCAGGAGCGTGGCGAACTTTTCATCACAGCAGGCACACCTGTTTACGAGGGAATGGTCGTTGGTGCGTCACCTAAAACAGACGATTTGGTGGTAAACGTGTGCAAGAAAAAGCATTTGACAAACACCCGTGCAAGCGGCAGCGACGACGCATTGCGACTTATTCCGCCTAGAATTTTAAGCCTTGAGGACAGCCTTGAATTTCTTGCAGAGGACGAACTTTTGGAGGTTACGCCAAAGTCTATCAGAATCAGAAAAAGAACCCTTAGCAACAACCAACGTGCTAAGGAACGTGCAAAAATTAACGGCTAAGTTTTTTACAAAGAACGGGAACTTCTTCCCGTTCTTTTTTGTTTTTAAAGAAATAATCAGTAATTTGACACTAACGAATTAAAAAAATATTAAAAAATCTTGCAAAATAAAATAGATTACGCATTTAACAAACAACATACCGTTTTTTAACTTGACTTGTTTTAGTTAGTATGTTAAAATTAAAATGTATAGACGTAATATTTTTACGCAAAAAGAAAGGGGATTAAAATGTTAAAGAAACATAACAAATCAATCGCATTTTTGTCTGCATTGGCAATGACCCTCACTTTGTTGTTGTATCTGCCCGTAAACACATATAAGGGCGCAGATTATGGCACAACGGCTGTGGCAGACGAAACAACCGCCGACAACAACGGCTTTTTGGACGACGGCACATACCAACCTGCCGTGTGGAACGAATCCGAAAATTATTACGAAATATCAAACACAGGTCAGCTTTATTGGTTTGCGGAACTGGTAAACGGCACTTTGGACGGCACAGACCAAGACCGCACCGCCAATGCCGTACTCACCCAGGATATTGTTATGAATAAAAACGTTCTGTCGTCTGATTTAGAAATTGCAGGTTTTAAAAACTGGATTCCTATAGGACAAACTGACAAAATGTCATATCAAGGCACATTTGACGGTCAGAACCACACCATCAGCGGTGTTTACAGCGTCACTACTTTTTCTCCTCCCGTATATTATTATCATGGTTTTTTCGGGTATGTTGACGCAGACGGCGTTGTGAAAAATCTGGGCATTGTGGAATCCTATTTTTCAGGCATTGTGGGTTCGGGTTCAATTGTGGGGCAAAACCGTGGCTTGATAGAAAACTGTTTTGCCGAATGTGAGATTTCCAATTATGTAACGAGTAACAATTCATATTCTGGCGGTATATGTGCATATAATTCCCGCGGAACAATACGAAAATGCTACAGCTTTTGCAAAATAACAGCCATTGCGGAATCTTCAAGCGATTTTGGACTTATAAGTGGCGGTATTTGCGGTAATAATGGCTTTGGCGTAATCGAAAACTGTTACAGCGGTAGCATTATTTCCGCTGGAAACGATTCAAAACACAATTACGGCTATTTAGGAGAAATTGCGGGAAATAGCTACCAGGGTTCCGTTTCATACTGCTATGGCGTTGGCGGAAGAATGACAGGTAACAATAAAGAAAATTATATTGCAGGTGTGGTTGGTTCGGGTAATAAACCGACCATCACGAATTGTTATTTTAACAGCAACGAATATTCGGGAAACGTTTCGGGTGCAAGCGGAACACCTGTAAATTCAAGTGGCAAAACCGCCGCAGAATTTTCAAACGGCACGGTTAAAGAATTGCTTCAAGGCGACCAAGAAGAACAAATCTGGAGCCAGTCCGACGACGACATTATCCCGACCCTGAACGGCGAAAAAGTTTATAAATGGAACGACTGTCAAGGCAATGTCGTTTATTCCCTCAAAGAACGCTACGACGACGGGCATTGCTATAAAAACGGATTTTGCGACATTTGCGAAGGATATCAACCTGCAGTGTACAACGAAGAAAAAGACTGCTACGAAATATCAAACGCAGGTCAGCTTTATTGGTTCGCCGACCAAGTAAACAACCGGGGCAATAAAACAATAAACGGCGTGTTGACGGCTGATATTAAGATTCAGAATATTTATTTCGGCAATAACGCTTATACATACAGGGCATGGACGCCGATAGGAACTGCAAGCTCCCAATACGCAGGCACATTTGACGGACAAAACCACACAGTCAGCGGTTTGTATTACAACGACACAACCGTAAAAAATTCCTTTGCGGGCTTGTTCGGATACGGAAACGGCTGTACTGTCAAAAATGTTGGCGTTAAGGAATCATATTTCAAAGGTTACAGTTATATCGGCTCAATCATAGCTTATGCTACCAATAACGCAAAAATCGAAAAATGCTACGGCAACCAGAATTATATCAAAGGCTCAAATAATATTGTGGGCGGTATTTGCGGACATAACTCAAATTCTACAGTTAATAACTGTTACTACTACGGTCCGGGGTCATCAATTAGAGGCGACGAAACCATAGACTTTAACATTATCACCGGCTATAAATATGTAGGCGGTATCGTCGGCTGTAACGAAGGCACAGTTTCAAATTGTTACAATTCATGCGACATATATGCCAGCACATATCAGGGCGGTATCACAGGTTCGGGTTTGAACGGTAAAAATGAAAAAAATATCGTAATAAACTGTTATTATAATAATAACGAAACCATAGGCTATACCGGAAATTTATATTATAACGCTATCACCGACGAAAAGAACACATACGGCAAAACGTCAAACCAATTTTCCAAAGGCGAAGTGACATATTTATTACAGCAAGGTCAGGAAACCCAAGACGAAATCATCTGGGGACAAAACGTTGACAGGACTTCAAATTTATCACAATACTACCCTGTATTGTACGGTAAAAAAGTAAACAAGGCGGTACTTTGCAATGTTTACACCAACGACACAGACCGTCTTGACAGCCACATTGACGACAACCTTGACCTTGTTTGCGACAGATGTAATGCGGATTTAAGGACAAATACGCACCTTGCAGGTTATTCTTTGACCCTTGACGGCTCTATCGGTGTAAATTTCTACATGATTATAAATTCAGCCTACGCCAACAAAGACACATACATGAAATTCACCCTTGCAAACGGCGACAATCCGACGGTTGTTAATTTTGAAAACGCCACAGTCGAAACCGTCGAAGTTGACGGAGCAAGCATTGAATGTTATGTTTTCCAATGTCATGTTGATATTTCCGAAATGACAATGGGCATAACCGCACAGCTCTTTGCAGACGAAACGGCTCTCACCGAAGAATACGATTTTGTGGTGCAGGACTACGCAAAATTTATTTTGGAAAACTTCGACGACAACGAAACATTGTGCAATCTGGTTAATTCAATGTTGGTTTACGGCACAAAGGCACAGGTTTATTTTGACGAGTTTACGAACAATTATGCGGACAGTATTCTTGACCTTGACGACGATTCAGCCGTAAAACAAAACCCGTACTACGAATACACCGACCTTTCGGATTACGCCCCACAAATCAGCAACAATGAAAATATGGGTAAATTCACTTCCTATTATCTCAACCTAAACTCTGTCACAACTTTAAGAGTGAGGTTTAAGTTTAACAACGACATACTGGGTTACAAGCAACCGACGTTCATGATTGACGGCGAAACTTTGACCACTTCGGTGGGAGATTCATACTATTACAAATCGGGCGATAACACCTACACAATTGTAGTAGACAACATCTACGCCCACAATTTGGGTCAGTCATACAAAATATATGCTTCGGGCGACGGTCGTTACGCACAAGGGGAAAACATCAGCCCTCTTTCGTATGTTTATTCCATACTTTACTCATACCAAACCGCTGATGATTACGACAGTTCACAACAAAACGATACGTTGAACCTTGTTAATTCGCTCTACCAGTATTACACATACGCAAACGCCTACTATCAATCAATAAATTCACAAACGGAGGGATAAAACATTGAAAGAGCAATATATTTCACCGTCGCTTGACATCATCGAATTTGATTCGGAAGATATTATCACCGCAAGTCCGCTTGACGGCGACCACCCAATGGAAGGCGCCCCACTATAAAAATACAAAACAAAAAAGTCAGCCCCAAAAAGGCTGACTTTTCTTTTTGCCGTCGCTTAACAGCCACAACCGCAGTTGTTACCGCAGTCGTTGTTACAGCCACAGCCACCCCAGTTGTTACCGCCACAGCAGAACAAAATAAGGATAAGAATAATAATCCACCAGCAACCGCCAAATCCACAGTTCATAAAACGCAACTCCTTTGAATTTATTTAAGTCGCAAACGACTTATATTACAGTTTATGACGGCGACAAAAATGTGTTACCCGAAAATATAGCGAATTTTTTTAGTAAAACTTTTGAGGGTTTGCACATAAAATTAAAGTATAAATCCTGAAATTTTGCCAATATTTTATTTTGAAAAAACGTGTTAGGAGAATGTTTATGCAAAATTTTTCCGTCAGTTCGGAATGTTTCACCGAAAAATGCTTTAATATCTTAAAAAACGCCGTCACAACCGCAGGAAAACTGGGGCATACCTATGTGGGAAGCGAGCATTTGCTGTTGTCAATGCTGGAGGAGGGCAACAGCGCAGGTCACACAATTTTAATCAAAAACGGCATAACCCGACGTGGCGTGGAAAACAAAATCACCTCTCTTATAGGCAAAGGTTCGCCGTGCCGACTGTCCTTTGACGATTTTACCCCCACCGCCGTGAAAATAATCAACGGCTCTGTCACCCTTGCAAAAAATTTCGGTTGTTCTCTGGCAGGCAGCGAACATCTTCTCACCATGCTTTTACGCAGGGCGGACTGCTGTGCCGTTACGATTATTAAAGAACTTGACGGCAACATGACCAAACTTTATAACGACTGTTCTTTGGCGCACAAAAACGAAATAACTCTCGTAAACCGCACCAAAGAAAAACTGCCGAAACTTGAACATTTCGGCAAAGAACTCACCACCCAATCGGCTGTTTCAAAATTCGACCCCCTTGTTTGCCGTGAAAAAGAAATCGACCGCTTAGTTCAAATTTTGTGCCGAAAAAATAAAAACAACCCCTGTCTTGTCGGCGAAGCGGGAGTTGGCAAAACCGCCATTGTGGAGGGTCTTGCAAGAAAAATTGTGGAAAATACCGTTCCCGAAGCACTTGCAGACAAGCGGATTTTTTCTTTGGATTTGTCAATGCTTTTGGCAGGTGCAAAATATCGTGGGGATTTTGAAGAACGCCTGAAATCCTGTCTTGACGAAGTTTGTTCGGCAAAAAACGTGATTTTGTTTATCGATGAAATTCACGCAATTATCGGTGCGGGTGCAGCCGAGGGTGCAATCGACGCCGCAAATATCCTAAAACCCCAGCTTGCACGGGGGGAAATCCAGCTTATCGGTGCGACTACATTTGACGAATACCGACGTTATATCGAAAAGGATTCCGCACTCGAAAGACGTTTTCAGCCTGTTAAAATTTCCGAACCCGACGAAGAAACAACCGAAAAAATCCTTATGGGAATTTTGCCTGCCTACGAAAATTATCACAAAATCAAAATCACCCCCGAAGCCGTCAAAAGTACCGTTAAACTTGCAAAAAGGTACATCACCGACAGATATTTTCCCGACAAGGCTATCGACGTTTTGGACGAAGCCTGTTCCCAAAAGCGAATTATAGCCGATACGTCACGCAAAGAAAAAAATCTGTCGCAGGTTTTCAGCGATTATATTGCAGGCAAAATTTCAAAACAGGATTACCTCACCGAACTGACCGAAAGCGTTGGCGACGACTTCCCCACCCTGACCCCAAACGACTGCGCAAAGGTTATTTCACTTTGGACGCAAATCCCTCTCAGCGACATTTCCACTTGCGAAAACAAACGCTTGCAAGATTTAGAAACCCGACTTTCTAAAGAGGTCGTGGGGCAACCGCAAGCCGTCAAGGCAGTCAGTTTTGCCATAAGGCGTGGCAGAACGGGCATTTGCGAGCCGTCACGCCCTTTGGGGTCGTTCATTTTCGCAGGTGCAAGCGGTGTTGGCAAAACCAAACTTGCTCAAACTTTGGCAAAATCGGTGTTTCTCAAAGACAACGCCATGATACGTTTTGATATGTCGGAATTTATGGAAAAACACAGCGTTTCACGACTTATCGGCTCACCGCCGGGATATGTTGGGTTCGACGAGGGCGGTCAGCTAACCGAAGCTATTCGGAAAAATCCCTATTCGGTTTTGCTGTTTGACGAAATTGAAAAGGCACACCACGACGTGCAAAATATTCTTTTGCAAATTCTGGAGGACGGCTCAATAACCGATTCACAGGGGAGAAAAGTGAATTTTTCAAATTCCGTGGTAATTCTGACTTCAAATTTGGGCGCAAAAAAACAATCGGAAACCCCAACGGGATTTTTGCCCCAAAATACCGACAACTACACCGCTTTTAAATCTCAGGTGACAAAAGAAATCGAAAAATTTTTCTCACCTGAATTTCTAAACCGAATCGACGAAATAATTGTTTTTAAAAATCCCGACCGCTCCGATTTGGAGAAAATAGCAAAAATCGAACTGGAAAACCTGTCAAACCGTGCTTCGTCCGTGGGGGTAACCCTAAGATTTGACGAGGATTTTTCAAAAAATGTGGCAGACAAGGCTTTAAAAAATCACAAAGAATCCCACGCCCGTGGAATAAGAAAAATAATTTCAAAAGAAATCGAACCCGAAATTTCGGACAAAATTCTGCAAGGTGAAAGAGATTTAAACCTTTCGTTCAAGGACGAAATTCTCACCGCCAGCGCCCCAAACAACCGTGAAATGGTATAAAAATAACGCTCCCATTTTTGTGGGAGCGTTTGATTTTGCTTAGTTAATTATTTGAAAAATCTGTCGAAAAGTCCTTTGAAAGCACAACCGTGTCTTGCTTCGTCCTTTGCCATTTCGTGAACTGTGTCGTGAATTGCGTCGTAACCCAATTCCTTAGCCTTTCTTGCAAGCACCATTTTGCCCTCGCAAGCGCCGTTTTCAGCCATATATCTCATTTCAAGATTTTTCTTTGTGGAATCCGTAACAACTTCGCCCAAAAGTTCGGCAAATTTTGCAGCGTGTTCTGCTTCTTCCCAAGCAGCCTTTTCGTAGTACAGACCAACCTCAGGATAGCCCTCTCTGTGCGCAACCCTAGCCATTGCAAGGTACATACCAACCTCGCTGCACTCACCGTTGAAGTTATCTCTGAGCATTTGCACAACTTCTTCGTCAAGACCGTTTGCAATGCCTACTTTGTGTTCGTCAGCCCAGCTGAGTTTTTCATTTTCCGCCTTGTTAAATTTTGACGCAGGAACACCGCACTGTGGGCATTTTTCAGGTGCATTTTCACCCTCAAAAACATATCCGCATACTGAACAAATCCACTTTGTCATAAAACATACCTCCAAAAAATATTTTTTAAATTTAATTCTCTTAAAACATCAGCAATCTCTTGCTGTGATTAAAGTATACCACAACGGTATACTTTTGTCAATAGGTTGTCTGTGAACATTTTGTTAATTTTACATCTCCGATTTAACTAAGAATTATTCTTCCCTTTTCCTGCAAAATTCTTCGTTTTAAGGTGAAAATTTAAAATTAAAGTTGACAAAAGTATAATTTAATAGTATAATTATATTTAACATTTTGAATAAAGGACGATTTATATGGCTAATAATAAAAAGAATTACACAAAACCGCAAACAGACACAAAAGTTTTTGCGCAAAAAAAGGAAAAAGACAAAACCGTGGTTTACAGAATCGTAGCTGTAGCATTGGCGGGACTTATGGTGCTTGGAATTTTGGCTTCGGCTGTTGCGGGAGTTTTAATGTAATAATATGGTAAATTTACAAAACGACTGGGACGAAATTTTAAATGACGAATTTCGCAAAGAATATTACCTCAAACTGCGGGAATTTCTGAAAAAAGAGTACGCCACGCAGAAAATTTACCCGAATATGTACGACATTTTCAATGCGTTAAAGTACACTTGTTACAAAAATGTTAAGGTGGTTATTATCGGACAGGACCCGTATCACCAGCCTAACCAAGCGCACGGGTTGTGTTTTTCCGTTAAAAAGGGTGTGAAAATTCCGCCGTCTTTGCAAAATATTTACAAAGAAATACAAAGTGATTTGGGTTTTGCTCCGCCAAACCACGGGGAGCTGACTTCGTGGGCAAAACAAGGCGTTTTAATGCTAAACAACGTTTTGACGGTGCGTGAGGGTTGCCCGAACTCCCATAAAAACATGGGGTGGGAGATTTTCACCGATAAAGTTATTGAAATTCTGAACGCCCACGAAACGCCTATTGTCTTTCTGCTGTGGGGTGCAAATGCCCGAAAAAAGGCGGAAATTATCACAAATCCGAAACATCTTAAACTTTGCACAGTACACCCCAGTCCGTTGTCGGCATACGGCGGTTTTTTCGGGTGCAAACACTTTTCACAGGCAAACGATTTTTTAATCAAAAATGGCTTAACGCCCATTAACTGGAAAATTGACGACTAAAGCAAAACGTTCTTCCAAAGTATCGGAAGAACGTTTTTTGTTAAATATACGCCGAAAGTCGGTCTATGGTTTCGGGTGAAGTTTCGGGGTAATCTTTAAGTGGAAAATCGATTTTTAAATTGTCGTACTTTACCGTGCAGAATTTTCTAAACGGCAAAAGTTCGATTTTTTTTATATTTTTGTGGGGTTCACAAATGGCTTTAAGCGACAAAATATTCTCTTTGTCGTCGTTTATTCCGCCCACTATCACCTGCCGAATCCATGTATCAATGCCTTTTTCGTCTAATTTTCCCAAAAAATACAGCACGGGTTTCATTTCCCAGTTAATGTATTTTTCGTAATCATTTTCGTTGGTCATTTTCACGTCAAGCATACACAGGTCGGTCACGTCAAGAAGTCTGTCGATTTTATCGTTCCACATACCTCCGCCGGTGTCAAGGCAGGTGTGTATTCCCTCTTTTTTACAAAGTGAAAACAACTCACGGACAAAATCCGCCTGCATAAGCGGTTCGCCCCCCGAAACGGTTATTCCGCCGTTTGATTTAAAATAGCTTTTGTATCGCAGAGCCTTTTCAAAAATCTGTTGCGGGGTGTATTCGTCGCCTTTGGAAAAATCCCAAGTATCGGGGTTATGGCAGTATGCGCAACGCAAAGGGCAACCCTGCACAAACACCACAAATCTCACACCCGGTCCGTCCAAAGTGCCTAAACTTTGGATAGAATTTATTCTGCCCGTCATAACAGTTCCTTTCTTAAAAACAGTTCCCCGTTTTTTTAAAAGCGGGGAACGTTGTGTTTTTACATTTTCTGGTGGAATGTTCTGGAAATAACCTCACGCTGTTGTTCTTTTGTGAGTTTATGGAAGTTTACGGCATAACCCGAAACACGGATTGTGAGGTTCGGATAAGCTTCAGGGTTGTTATAAGCTTCGATAAGTTTTTCCTTGTTCATAACATTTACGTTAATGTGGTGAGCCATCTGCGAGAAATATCCGTCCAAAATCGCAACAAGGTTTGTTACACGTTCGTCGTCTGTTTTGCCCAAAGTGTCAGGCACAATTGAGAATGTGTTTGAGATACCGTCACGACAGCAAGTGTACGGAAGTTTTGCAACAGAATTAAGCGAAGCAAGTGCGCCGTTTGTTTCTCTGTTGTGCATTGGGTTTGCTCCCGGTGCAAAAGGTTCGCCCTTTTTACGTCCGTCCGGAGTTGAGCCTGTTTTCTTTCCGTAAACAACGTTTGAAGTAATTGTAAGAGCAGAAAGCGTATGTTTTGCGTTTCTGTAAGTCGGCGTTTTGCAAAGTTCTGCATAAACTTGTTGCAACAAATCAACCGCAATCATATCCACTCTGTCGTCGTCGTTGCCGTACTTAGGGAAGTCGCCCGTTGTTTCAAAATCAACGATAAAACCTGCTTCGTTTCGTACAGTTTTAACGTCAGCAAATTTAAACGCACTAAGGCTGTCGGTGATAACCGAAAGTCCTGCCACACCAAACGCCATAAGTCTGTCCACGTCTGTATCATGCAATGCCATCTGAATTTTTTCATAAGCATATTTATCATGCATATAGTGAATAACGTTCATTGTGTTTACATAAAGCTTGCACAGCCATGTAAGGTAAATGTCAAGTCTTTCTTTAACTTTTTCAAACGTCATTTCGTCGTCGGTGAGAGGTTTCATCTGCGGTCCGATATGTGAAAGAGTTACGTTATCATAACCGCCGTTAATTGCAATAAGCATAAGCTTAGGCAGGTTAAATCTTGCACCGAAGAACTGCATTTGTTTGCCGATTTTCATAGCCGAAACACAGCAAGCAATACCGTAATCGTCGCCGTACATAGGACGCATAAGGTCGTCGTTTTCGTACTGGATTGAATCGGTATCAATAGACACCTTTGTGCAAAATCTCTTAAAGCCCTCTGGGAGCTGTTCGCTCCAGAGAATTGTAAGGTTCGGTTCAGGTGCAGAACCCAAATTATAAAGTGTATTAAGAACACGGAACGAAGTTTTTGAAACGAGAGTTCTTCCGTCCTCACCCATACCGCCGACGCTTTCGGTAATCCACATTGGGTCGCCGCCGAAAAGCTCGTTATATTCAGGGGTTCTAAGGTGTCGTGCCATACGGAGCTTCATAACAAACTGGTCAATGATTTCCTGTGCAGTTTCTTCATTAAGCAAGCCGTTTTTAATATCTCTTTCAAAATAAATATCAAAAAATGTTGACACTCTGCCCAACGACATTGCGGCGCCGTTTTGTTCCTTATTTGTAGCAAGATATGCGAAATATGTCCATTGTACGGCTTCTTTTGCGTTGCTTGCAGGTCTTGAAATGTCATAACCGTACATTTTTGCCATTTGTTTTGTCAAATCAAGAAAATGAATCTGCTGGTAAAGTTCTTCGCTAAGGCGGATATTATCCACGTCCATAAGGTTGTCAGCAAGCTTTTTCTTGTCGGCAATTTTCATTTCCATAAGCTTGTCGATACCGTAAAGTGCAACACGGCGATAGTCACCGATAATTCTTCCTCTGCCATATGCGTCAGGAAGTCCCGTAATAACGCCAATGTGTCTTGCGGCTTTCATTTCGTCTGTATAAACACGGAAAACGCCGTCGTTGTGCGTTGTTCTGTAGGTGAAATAATCTTCGATTTCCTGACCGAGTTTTCTTCCGTATGCTTCGCAAGCGCCCCGTGCCATACGAATACCGCCAAACGGGTTTACGCCTCTTTTGAGAGGTTCGTCCGTCTGAAGTCCGACAATAATTTCGTTATCCTTGTCAAGATAACCTGCCTTATAATTGCAAAGTGACGAAACGGTGTTTGTGTCAATATCAAGCACCCCGTCATTTTCCATTTCCTTTTTCAAAAGTGCGTTAAGCTTGTCCATAAGCTTGGTTGTTCTCTCTGTCGGGCCACTCAAAAATTCAGCGTCACCCTCGTACGCCTTATAGTTTGTCTGAATAAAATCCCTGACATTGATTTCTTCCTGCCATTGTCCGCCCTCGAAGCCATTCCATTGCTCGAAAACCATTATATATCATTCCTTTCTAAATTTCCGTCTTGTAAAACAAACCCCTGCCCTTTTTGAAAAACAAAAAAGACAGCCCACAAAACGGACTGCCCAGACGGTCGGCAAAACATTCAAACTGTACCGCACTGTGTCGATTCACATTCCCGTCAGCGATACCGTTTTGTCTTGATTTTAGTATACAATATCAGTACACTTTTGTCAATGTCAAAACCATACAAACTTTATTAAGTTTAGCTGAAGTTTTTCAGAAAAACCGATAACCGCCATGTTATACGTTAAATTTATTATGTTAAAATTTTACCACGGGATTACTTAGTATTATAAAAATTATTTGCTATTTGTCAGAATCACTTGAAAAATGTCAAAAGTTGTGTTAAAATAAATACTGAACCGTTTAAGTTACGTTTTTTATAAAAAATGAAAGTTAATCACAAAACGGCGATTTTACAGTTTTAAAAAATATGCAATAACGGATTTTAAAAAATCGGTGCAATTGAAAAAAATAATAACGTTAAATAAATTTAAGAAAAGGAGTAGGAATTATGGACAAGCAAATAATTATCAACGCTTTTTGCGAAAAGCTGGGTGAGGACTGTGCGTTTTTGGACAAAGATTATAAAGTTGTCAAAAGCAACATCAGAGGTTTTGGCGAATCAATCGACAAAGATTCCATTACATATTTTGCCCGTGGCGTTGAAGTTTTTGAAAACGACAATTCAAACGCCAAAAACGGCGTGGTCAGATTCGGCGACAGTCTTATTCCCTTGGGGATTACGCCTGTTGTGGATTACGAAACCGACGAAATTGTGGGTTACGATGTAAAAAAAATCTCGCTGTCCCAAGTTTTCGGCGACAAGTACGTTCCGGACGACACCATGAAAACTATCAGAATCAACACCACAAACGCCTGTGCTTATCACATGATGATAGAAAATTATCTTGAAGAAAACGAAGTATACGAGGGCATTGAATACCTCAACGACGCTGACCAGAGCTGTTTGAACATCTGCTCGGCAACGGAAAATTCAAGGCTTTTGAAAAGTCTGTTTGAGGACGAAAAACGAATTATTATGACCGACGTAGGCATTGTTGTGGAAAACATTCTTAACAACGTTAAATTTGATTTTGCGGGCAAAGTTAAAATTGAGGACGATGTTGACTGTTTTCTGTGGACAATGACGGAAGAAGAATATCTGATGGCGGCGATTATGAATCTGATAATAAATTCATACATTTACGCATTGGACGACGACAAAACAATCAAAGTCACCCTCAAAGAAAAAGACGGTTACGCATACCTCACCGTAGAGGACAACGGAATGGGAATACGTTCGGAAGCCAGCGAGGACGAATATTTTGACAACGTTTCGTTGAGAGAGGGATTGGGGCTTTCGTACGTTAAAATGTATGTTAAACTTTTCGGCGGCGACTTTAAAATTATTTCAAAAGGCGACGGTGAGGGTACAATTGCACGTTTGGCAATTCCGCTGTACAAAGCCGACAAGGACTGTTTGTCGTACTATCTGAACTATCGTGAAAATGTTTTGTCAACGTACAATTCACTTGTAGGCAAAACAAAAGTTAAAAGGAGAACTAAGTAAAATGCCGTCGTCTATAGTCCATTTGTTTGTGGCAAATTCTATAAAAAATGCGTTAGGTGTAACCGACGAAGCGCAGTTTTATCTGGGGGCAATTTCTCCCGACGCAGTAAATCTTGACGGTTTTGCAACGGAACAGGTGCGGTATACAGCACATCTAAGGTCGAAAAACGTGTCGGAGTGGCTTGAAAACATAAAAGATTTTGCCGAAAAAAACGCCGTTTTTTACAAAGACCAGCGGGATTTTTTCAAAGGTTTTTTAGTGCATTTGCTGACGGACATTGCGTGGGACGAAGAAGTCCAGCCACGGCTTTTTTGCCAATTAAGGGCAACGGGCGTTAGCGAAAAAGATTTAAAACAAGAAAAATGGGCGGAGATTTACCGATTTAACAATCTGCTTTTTAAAAACGTCAAATGGGAGCGTATCAAGGCGAATTTGTCATGTTCTACGCCTATGGGGATTTTTCCTATAAGCAAGGAATTGTTGGGAAAATTTACGCAAAAAGTTTTGCTAAGTCAAAACAACATAACCGATTTTTCAATGCCGAAAATTCTTAAAATGGTGGATATTGAGGTTACGTCCGCCAAAGTTTTGAAAATCTATTTTGAAAATTTAAGTAAATTTTCGTTGTAAAATTAAACAAAAACTGCCCTTTCGTTTTGTACAAAAGGACAGTTTTTTTATTTTAGAAAAATATTTTTAAGAAAAGTTGCACGGTTTGGTGCAACTTTTTTTAGTTTTTCGGCTGTAATTGAAAGAGGTCAAATTGTTTCAACAACCAGTTCGCCGTCTTTTTCCGTAAGCGCAGCCCCCGAAATTTTTTCGTCCCCGTCAATAAGAATTTCGGCAATTTTGTCCTCAACTTCGCTGCGGATAATGTGACGAATATCTCTTGCGCCCAGTTTTTTGCCGTGAGATTTTTCGGCAATAAGCTTGCAAGCCTTGTCGTCGTAAACAAATTTGATATTCTTTTCCAAAAGCGGGGCTTTCATTTCGTCAAGCATAAGACCCGCAATCTTAGCGTAATCTTCTTTTGAAAGAGGGTTAAACACCACGATTTCGTCAACTCTGCCCAAAAATTCAGGGCGTAAAAATTCCCTCAACGCTTTCATTGCCTTATCTTTTGAAACTTCGTTTTCGGTTTTATTAAAGCCTACGCCTGTGGTTTTGTCCGTCGAGCCTGCGTTTGAAGTCATAACGATTACGGTGTTTTCAAAAGAAACGCTTCGACCCTGTGCGTCGTTGATTTTGCCCTCGTCCAAAATCTGGAGCATAATGTTCATAACGTCAGGGTGCGCCTTTTCGATTTCGTCGAAAAGCACCACGGAATACGGACGACGGCGGACTTTTTCCGTAAGCTGACCTGCCTCGTCATAACCCACATATCCCGGAGGTGACCCGATAAGACGTGCTACGCTGTGTTTTTCCATGTATTCGGACATATCAACACGAATAATCGGTTCCGTAGCGTCAAAAAGTTCTTCGCCCAAAACTTTTACAAGCTCGGTTTTTCCCACGCCCGTAGGTCCGACAAAAATAAAGCTTGCAGGTCGTCTGCGTTTTGAAAGCTGAACTCTGCCACGTTTTATAGCTTTTGAAACCGTGTCGATTGCTTCCTGTTGACCGATAATTCTCTTTTCAAGAGCGGTTTTTATGTTACGGATTTTTGCGTATTCGGTTTCGACGATTTTGTTTGCCGGAATCCCCGTCCAAAGTTCGATAACCTTTGACAAATCGTCCTCGGTAACTTTGATGTCTTTAATTTTGCTTTCAAGGTCAACAAGGCGGTTTTCAAGGCGTGAAACTTCGGCTTTTTCCTTAGCAAGAATCTCATAATCGGGATTTTCGCTTGATTCGTAATTTTCCACCAAATCCTTATGTTTCTTCAACTCGTCAAGGGTTGTTTGGTGTTCTTCAAGTTCGGCGCTTCGGATTGAGGTGCAAGCGCACGCTTCGTCCAAAAGGTCGATTGCCTTGTCCGGCAAAAATCTGTCGTTGATGTATCTTTCGGACAAAACAGCGCACATTTTCAAAGTATAATCGTCGATTTTAACCTTATGGTGGTTTTCGTAATATTGGCGGATTCCTTTAAGAATTTCCACGGTGTCCTCAACCGTAGGTTCGCTGACGGTCACAGGCTGAAAACGTCGTTCCAAAGCGGAATCCTTTTCGATATATTTTCTGTATTCTTTAAAAGTCGTAGCGCCGATAACCTGCACTTCACCTCTTGACAAAGCAGGTTTGAGAATATTTGCGGCGTTCATTGTACCTTCGTTGTCGCCTGTTCCGACCAAAGAGTGAACTTCGTCGATAAACAGAATTACGTTTCCCAAAGATTTTACTTCTTCGACAAGACCCTTAACACGGCTTTCAAACTGTCCTCTGAACTGTGTTCCGGCAACAAGTGCAGTTAAATCCAAAAGATAGACTTCTTTATTTTTAACATGAAACGGAACTTCGCCATGCACGATTTTTTGGGCGATACCCTCGGCAATAGCCGTTTTACCAACGCCCGGTTCACCGATAAGACAAGGATTGTTTTTCTGGCGACGTGACAAAATCTGTACCACTCTGGCAATTTCTTTATCTCTGCCGATTACGTTGTCAAGTTTTCCTTCACGGGCTTTTTCGGTGAGATTTGTGCAATAATTTGACAAAAATCTTAATTTTTTCTTTTTGTCCTGTTGTTTATCGGCAAAACCGAAACCCGCAGAATCTTTTGATTCAGTCGGATTTTGAGGTGTTACACCGTTTGAATTTTGGGCGTTTGAATCTCCGAAAAGGGTGCTGAAAAAGTTCGGCATAAGTTCGCTGCCGCCAAGTTCAAAATCATCTCCGTCCCCAAGTTCCATAATCTGGTCTGTCAGACGGTCCATATCTTCGGCAGGAATCCCCGCCTGTTTAAGCATATCGTCCACCTGCGAAATCCCCAAACTTCTGGCACATTGCAAGCAATAGCCTTCGTTTTTGCGTTCGTTGCCTTGCATAGTTGTTACAAAAACCATTGCCGGTCTTTTATTACATTTGGAACACATAATCATTATATATCAAGTCCTTTCTTATTCGTAAAAATTATACATTATCTATTTGCGATAAGTTTAACAAATTCCACAAAAAAATCCACGATTTGGTTTTCAAAAATATTGCGGACAAAGGCGATGATTACAAAGCCTTCAACGACGCCCACAACACCGCCCAGCAGAGCGTTCAAAAAGCCTGCCACGGGGATTTTTTCCAGAATGTTTATTTTCAAAATAACAAATTTCAGCACCGAAAAGATTACCAAAAACAGCACCAAAGCCACGGTATATCTGACCACCGTAACAATATACGGTTTGACGATTTGTGTATAAAATGCGTCTGTGCGTGTTTTTTTGTCGTCGTTTGCCAAAATTCTCACAGCTTTTTCAAAATTATCCTCTTTTAAAAATGCGTTAATTTTTTCAGAATCGTTCTCTTTAAAAAAACTGTTTTTATCAATATACTCTAAAATCTCGTTTATGTCAACACCCGAATTTTCCTTTTTTGCAAGATTTGAAAGGTTTTCGGAGATTTTTCCGTCCAAAAGCAATGTTTGACGGATTTTTTCGTCGGATATCGTGGTTATTCCGAGGGTTTTTTTGAAAAGATTTTCGTTGATGATTTTTGCGCTGTCAAAATCTTCCACATTGTCGTTTACAATTTGCAAAACCGATTCTTCCCAGAGATTTTCGTAAAGTTTTTCGGAATATTCGTCCGAAATTTTCACCGCAACCCCCAGCGAAACAACGCACCCGACGATTATACAAAGGGATTTTGCAAAACCACGGTTAATGTTTTTAACCACAATTATTACAAAAATTACTAAAAGTAAAATTTTCAAAAAAGTATTCATCTTTTGTTATCTCCGTATTTACAAGGACAAAAATTTGGTTTAATCCGCTTTAAAACTTATCTTATCAACCTCATTATACCCCATAAAATAGGCATTATCATCAATTATAATAAAATCGGTATAGTCTTTTTCTATTTCTGCCGACGAAGTTATTTTTGCGTTATCGTTAAGAAAAACGAAGCTGTTTTCCGTCAAAACCGCCACTTTTGAATCTATGACCTGCAATCTTTTAATTTGGCTGTCTGTTGTAAAAGTTGCGGGTTCGTTTGTGTCGGTGAACACCTGAATTTCGTATTTATCTCCCACAACGCTTTTAAAAACCAGCACCGCCATTTTTTCGTCAATGGCATAATTTGACAAATCACGTTGATACTCGCAAGTGTACAGCACCGAGCCGTCGGCACCCACACGGTACAAAAAGCTGTCGCCCAAAAGCCACATATCGCCGTTTTGGCAATATCCCGATTTAAGCACCAAACCGTCAAGGTCGGCTGTTTTGAAAGTTTCCTGGGTTTTGTCAAATTCAAAACCGTAAAGGCGTGACACAATTTTGCCGCCGTTTGCCGAAAAAGCGGAAACAATACACCCTGTTGCGTCGGAATTAAAGGAAACATTAACAATTCGTTGGCTTCCCGACCATTTAAAAATCGCTTCGCCCTTTTGGTCGTAAACAGTCAACAGCGACGACGCCTTGTCTGTTTGGGTAACAACAGCGACTTTTCCGTTTTGGCTTGAAGTTGCGACCACGATTTCGCCGTCGGTTTTGACCTTATAAACTTCGCCTTTTTTGTCGTAAATTCCGAAATTAAACCCGCCCAAATCGTACACAAAAAGCTTGTCGCCTGACGTATAATAAACAGGGTTTGCAAAAAGGTGTTGGACTTTTTTATACACGCCACCCTTTGAATTATACATTGTAATATGGGTATCGCTGATAACCGTAGGCATTTGGGAAATTGACGTAATATAGTTATAACCCGACTGTGAAAGGCTTATGGGAAATCCGTCGCCTGTTTCGGGAGTGCCGTCGTTTATGATGGTTTCTTTTTTATCCTGAAAATATTCCGCAAGCCGTGGCAACCACATATCTTTTGTCGCAAGTCCAAGTGCGATTACGCCCACAACAACAAGAGTTGTTATGATTTTTTTTCGTCTTAATTTTTTTCTTTGGCGTTCTTTTTCGGCTCTTATGTCGTGATATTTTTCTCTATGTTCGGCATATTCCAGTTTTTTTTTGTCACTCAATTTTGTCACACCTTTCTTAATGCAATCTGAAAATCGGTTTAATAAAACACCTTATTAAGGTACAATCCGTCAGGTATCACCGTAATTCCCGCTTTTGTTCTGTCCTTTTGTTCAATTATTTCTTTAATTTCGCCTTGTTTAATTTTGCCCTCGTTTACATAAATGAGAGTACCCACCATAATTCGTACCATATTGTACAAAAAACCGTCGCCAGAAACGTTCATTTTAACAATATCACCCTGACGTGTTACGGAAAAATCGTAAATTGTGCGGTGGGTGTCCTCTTTGTCGCAAGCGGTGGAGCAAAAGGACTTAAAATCGTGGCGACCGATAAAAGCCTTAGCTTCGTTATTCAGCAAATTTTCGTCAAGTGGGTATTTGTACCTCATAGCCGTACCTGCGTAAAATGGGTTTTTAATTTGTGAATTATGGATAACATACTCGTACTCTTTGCCCTTACAGTCAAAACGTGCATGAAAATCCTCGTCGGTTTCTTCCACGGACAAAAAAGCAATATCCTTTGGCAAAATATCGTTTGTGGCAAACAGAAGTCCTTTGGGCGTAATTTTATTTTCGGTTTTAAAATTAAACACATAATCCCGTGCGTGAACCCCTGCGTCCGTTCTGGAACAGCCGTTAATGGTGACATTTTCCCGCAAAAGCTTAGAAAGTGCTTCTTCAACAGTACCTTGAATTGTCACAGCGTTATTCTGAATCTGAAAACCGTGATAATTTGCGCCGTTATATGCCATTTTCACCTTGAAATTTCTCATATTGCTCCTTTTAATTTACAGATAAACATTGCACAAAATGATAAGCGCCGTTGTAACAGCCATTACGAAAAGC
This sequence comes from uncultured Ruminococcus sp., assembly GCA_964480525.1. Taxonomy (GTDB): domain Bacteria; phylum Bacillota; class Clostridia; order Oscillospirales; family Ruminococcaceae; genus JAAZZIT01. The sequence goes on along the minus strand of CAYZOV010000004.1, from coordinate 21,838 downwards.
GCCACAAAATCTCGGTAGGTGGCTTTAAGCTGTTTCATTCGGGTTCTGCCCTCGCCCCCGTGGTAACAGCGACATTCCATCGCAAGTGCAAGCTCCTCGGCACGGCGAAAACTTGACACAAAAAGAGGCACAAGCACAGGCACTAGAGCCTTTGCACGTTGGACGATATTTCCACTTTCCATATCCGCCCCCCTTGCTTTTTGAGCCGACATTATTTTGTCGGTTTCCTCAATAAGGGTCGGGATAAATCTAAGTGCAATAGTCATCATCATTGCAAGTTCGTGAACAGGCACTTTGATTTTTTTCAGCGGCGACAAAAGCCTTTCGATAGCGTCCGTCAACACAATCGGCGAAGTGGTGTACGTCAAAAGGGACGTACCCACGATAAGCGCCACAATTCGTATAACCATAAAGGCTGCCGTTTTAAGTCCCTGCTTTGTGATAGTTATAAACGCCCAATTAAAAACCACGTCGCCGGTTCGGATAAAAAATATATTCAAAATCGAAGTGAAAATCACAATCGGCAAAATAGGTTTAAGGCTTTTTATCATCATAGAAAGTGGGATTTTTGAAATTAAAAACGCAAAAAGCATAAATGCAATTCCTATTGCAAGTCCTGAAAATCCGTCTGCCACAAAAAGCATAACGATAAAAATTATAGTAAAAACAATTTTAAATCTGGGGTCAAGTTTATGAATAACGCTGTTCCCCGGAAAAAATTGTCCCATTGTAATATCCTTTAGCAAACAAAATCCTCCTTAGGGTTTTGAATTTAACATATCAAGCAACAAATTCGTGCCGTATTTCACGGTATAAACGTCGTCGGTGATGTCAATTCCCATTGATTTCAGGCGATTGAAAACACGGGTTATCTGTGGCACGGAAAGTCCCATTTGGGTGAGTTCTTCCGCTCGGTGGAACACCTTTTCGGTATCGTCATAGCAAAAAAGCTTAGCCTTATTCATCACCAGAATTTTCGACACGTTTTTCGCCACGTCCTCCATAGAGTGCGACACAAGCATTACCGTATTTTTCTTTTCCTGATGATATTCCTTGATAAGCCCCAAAATTTTGTCCCTGCCCTTTGGGTCAAGACCTGACGCAGGCTCGTCCAAAATGAGAATTTTCGGCTCCATAGCCATAACTCCGGCTATTGCCACACGTCTTTTTTGTCCACCCGAAAGCTCGAACGGAGATTTTCGCAAAAGCTTTTCATCAAGTCCCACAAGTCGTGCTGTTTCACGGACACGCTTGTCGATTTCTTCATCAGAAAGCCCCATATTTCGAGGTCCAAAGCCGATGTCCTTGTAACAGGTTTCTTCAAAAAGCTGGTATTCAGGGTACTGAAACACAAGCCCCACCTTGAAACGTATTTGGCGAAGTCGCTCCTTTTCCTGCCAAAGTTCCTCTCCGTCAATAAAAACTTTTCCCGAAGTAGGCTTCAAAAGTCCGTTAAGGTGCTGGATAAGGGTGGATTTGCCCGAACCCGTATGTCCGATAACCCCCACCATTTCGCCGTTTTCTATCTCAAGGTTTACATTATCCACAGCCACCTTGCGAAAAGGCGTACCCTCACCGTAAACGTAGCTGAGATTTTCTGTTTTAATAATTGCCATTTTTAATTTTCCTTTGCTTTTTAAACTTTAGCCATTTGCGTTTTTCAAAAGCTCGTAAAGTCTTTCAACGCACTCGTCCTCGTCAATTATTTCCGTGGAAATATCAAAGCCTGCTTGCTGAAGATTATAACAAAGCTCAGTCACCTGTGGCACGTCAAGTCCGATTGATTTCATTTTTTCCACCTGACAAAAAACCTTTTTCGGCACATCGTCCATAACCACTTCGCCGTTGTCAACAACCACAACTCGCTGTGCCTGTGCCGCCTCCTCCATATAATGAGTGATAAGCACAATGGTCACGCCCTGTTCCTTGTTAAGCTTTTTAATGGTTTTCATAACCTCGTTTCTGCCCTTTGGGTCAAGCATAGCCGTCGGCTCGTCCAAAAGAATACACTTAGGTTCCATAGCGATAATTCCCGCTATGGCAATTCTTTGCTTTTGCCCACCCGAAAGCTTGTGAGGTGCGTGGTCACGATATTCGTACATTCCCACCGTTTTAAGAGCCTCGTCCACTCTGCGTCTGATTTCCTTTGGCTCAACGCCCATATTTTCCAACGCAAAAGCCACGTCCTCCTCAACAATAGTCGCAACAAGCTGGTTGTCGGGATTTTGAAAAACCATACCCACATTTTGTCTTATAGAAAGGAGGTTTTCCTCGTCTTTTGTGTTAAACCCAACTGCGTACACGTCGCCCTTTTCGGGAAGATTTATGGCGTTAAAGCACTTAGCGAGGGTGGATTTACCACTTCCGTTATGCCCCAAAATCGCCACAAACTCGCCCTGTTTAATTTCAAGGTCGATACCCTTTAACACTTCGTTTACAACGGGAGGATTTTCGGAATTATTCACATATGAAAAGCACACTTTTTGTGCCGATAAAAAATTTTGCATTTAAATTTCTCCAAAATTATTTTTTGAATTTATCAATTACGTTTTCTGCACTTTCCTTTACCTTTTCGAGGTTTTCCTTTGTAGCAAGCTTTTTTGCCTTGTCAACAACCTCGTCGGGGATTTTGTCGCCGATTTTTTCGGCTTTTTTCTTTAAATCTTTAAAATCTATGCTCATTTTTATTCTCCGTAATTTTCTTTAATAAGTTTTGTCACTTCGTCAAGTGTAGGCGGATTAAGGGCAATAGGGTATTTTGTTACGGCGCACCCTGACGTAGCGCAGGCAAATTCTACAAGGCTTTTGTCATCCATTTTTTTGTACAGTCCGTAAATTGCCCCTGCTTTAAAGCAGTCGCCTGCTCCGAGAGTTGAAACCGCTTCAACTTTGCAAGCCTTTACATAGTGAGGTTTTTCGCCCTTTCGTCCGTACATTGCACCGTTTTCCCCGAGGGTGAAAATGGTCAAGCCGTTTGTGTTCTCGCTGTAAAGCTTTAATGCGTCCTCGTATGACATATCGGCATATTTCCAGTCAAGATATTGGTGTGAAACGCAATTTATTTCGCAATTTTTGTGAAAAAAGCTATCGTGGTCGCAGTCGATTGTAACATATTTTTTGCCGTGTTTTACGCAAAGTTCGGCTATTTCCTGTCCGAAATACGGGTCTGCTCCAACGCAGTCGGCGTTAAGAACGCTTTCTTCGCAAGGCTTTTCATAGTACGGGATTTCTCTTGAAGAATGTTTTCCCCATTCGCCAAAACAAGTGCGTGTATTCTTATCGATAATTACATAATCGGTTATGCCGTCAAAATCTTCGTAAACAAGCTCGGAAATATCTGCGGTTTTGTCCTTAAAATAATCGCAGATAAGGTGTTTATTAAGGTTTCCCATATGAGTTCCGCCCAGCTTTACGGGAGCGTTATAACTGCACAAAACAGCACAGGCTGTTCCCGTTTCGCCACCCAAAAGGTGGTATTTTTTATGAATTTCGCCATAGCCGTCCGCCTTTGGAAAATCCGTACTTAGCAAAAAGGAATATGTTGACATAACCTGTCCGTACATATAAATATATTTATCCATTTTTTCTCCTTATTTTCTCCAAACGGCTGTAGAGCCACACGGCAGAGCCATTCCCGATTTCAAAACAGGTAGCCCTATCTCGTCGGCGGATACGCTTCCGCCGAATTTCGGTTTCAAAACGTCATTTAAAATATACGCCATAACCGACGGCGAAAGTCCCGTGGTGTAGCTGTTTAGCAAGAAAAACAAAGGATTGTCGCTCAAAACGTCTGCACAAACCTTTACAAGGTCGTAAATACAGTCCTCAAGTTTCCACACTTCGCCGTTTGGACCTCTGCCGTAGGACGGTGGGTCCATAACGATTGCGTCATAGAAATTTCCACGTCTGATTTCACGTTTGACAAACTTTTCGCAATCGTCCACCAGCCACCTAATCGGCTTATCCGAAAGTCCCGAAGCGTCGGCGTTTTCTCTAGCCCACTGAACCATGCCCTTTGAAGCGTCAACGTGGGAAACGCTTGCGCCTGCGTTTGCACACGCAAGAGTTGCACCACCTGTATACGCAAAAAGGTTAAGCACCTTAACAGGTCGGTTTGCACCCTTTATCATATCGCTCATCAAGTCCCAGTTTACAGCCTGTTCAGGGAAAAGTCCCGTGTGCTTAAAGCCTGTAGGACGAATAATAAATCTCAAATCTCCGTAGGAAATTTTCCAGCTTTCGGGGATTTTTTTCTTATACTCCCAAAAGCCACCGCCCTTTTCGCTTCGGTGATAAAAAGCGTCAGCTTTGTTCCATGCAGGGGATTTTTCGCTTTTCCAAATAATCTGTGGGTCGGGACGAACGAGAGTTGTTCCGCCCCAACTTTCAAGTTTTTCGCCGTCCGAAGTTTCTAAAATTTTATAATCCTGCCATTTGTCTGCAATTCTCATAGTTTAAAAATCCTTTTTTAGTTATCGCAAAGAAATTCCTTGATTTTATCGGAAATTCTGATTGCGTAATCTGTAATAAGCCCGTAATTTTTGCCTTCAAGCATTACACGCACCAAAGGTTCGGTGCCGGATTCACGAACCAAAATTCTGCCCTCGTCGCCAAGTTTGGTTTTGCAATTTTCGATTATTTCGTTAATTTCGGGAATTGTGTTCCAAAGACCCTTTGATTTTGCGGGGATAGTGATATTATGCAAAACCTGTGGGTAGCTTGTCATCATATCCGCAAGTTCGCTCATTTTGAGGGTTGTATGCGCCAAAATATCCAAAAGCTTTACGCCTGTGAGTTCGCCGTCGCCCGTGGTGGATTCGTCAAGGAAAATAATATGTCCCGACTGTTCGCCGCCCAAGTTATAGCCGCCTTTTTTCATTTCTTCCAGAACATATCTGTCGCCCACGGCTGTGGTTGCAACAACGATATTGCTTTCTTTTGCAAATTTGAAAAATCCTAAATTTGTCATAACGGTTACAACGCAAGTGTTGTGCTTTAATTTGCCCATACCTTTCATATATTTTGAGAAAATCGCCAACAGCTTGTCGCCGTCGACAACGTTACCCTTTTCGTCCACCGCAAGGCACCTATCGGCGTCGCCGTCAAAAGCAAGACCGACGTGGCATTTGTTATCCACAACGCATTTTTGCAAAGGTTCAAGGTGTGTTGAACCGCAATTTTTGTTAATATTGGTGCCGTCGGGGGTGTTATTTATGAAAAAGCACTCTGCCCCAAGACCTGTGAAAAGTTTGACAGCGCAAGAGCTAGCCGAACCGTTTGCACAGTCGATAGCCACACGCACGCCCTTTAATCCGTCGCAGGTTTTCATAATATGTCGCACATAGTCCCACTCGGCATTTTTTTCGTAGAAAACTCTGCCCACGGTTGTGGAACAGCAAAGAGCGATATCTTCGGGGTAGTCAAGAATAAGGCGTTCGATTTCTTCTTCGGTTTCGTCAGGAAGTTTAAAGCCCTCGCTTGAAAACAGTTTAATTCCGTTAAATTCAACGCTGTTGTGCGAAGCGGAAATCATAACGCCTGCGTCAGCGTGGTACTGTTTAACAAGCACAGCCACGGCAGGGGTCGGCACAACGCCCAGAATATAAGCGTCAGCACCCACAGAACAAATTCCCGCAACCAAAGCGGATTCCAGAATATCCCCGGAAATTCGGGTGTCTTTACCGATAATGATTTTAGGTTTTTTATTGTTTTGTTTAGTTAAAACCATAGCGGCGGCTCTGCCGATATTCATTGCAAGTTCGCAGGTGAGTTCGGTTATAGCAACACCTCTTGCGCCGTCTGTTCCGAATAATCTTCCCATAATTAAATCCTCATTTCTAATAATGTTTCATTGTCTTGTTAAATTCTTGCGAATTTTCTTTTGTTTTTAGTTTATTCAAAAGTCATCTGACCTGTTACCGCAGTTTTTTTGTCGATTTTTTCAAAACCCAAATGTTTATACGCAAGGTCGGTTGCCATTCTGCCCCGTGGGGTACGCTGGATAAACCCAAGCTGCATAAGATAAGGTTCGCAAACGTCCTCCAAAGTTACGGCTTCTTCGCCGATTGCCGAAGCCAGAGTTTCAAGACCAACAGGTCCGCCGTTATAGCCTTTTATCATCATTTCAAGCAGGCGTTTATCCATTTTGTCAAGACCCAATTCGTCCACTTCCATACGTTTAAGCGCAAGGTCTACTATGTCCTTTGAAATTACGCCGTTGCCCTCAATTTCGGCAAAATCACGAACTCGCTTTAAAAATCTGTTTGCAATTCTAGGTGTGCCTCGTGAACGTTTTGCAAGTTCCATTGCGCCGTCACGTTCGCAAGCAATATCCAAAATCGAAGCGCTTCGCAAAATTATGTCGCAAAGTTCGTCAGGCGTGTAAAGTTCCAGACGTTCAATTACGCCGAAGCGGTCACGGAGCGGTGCGGTGAGTTGTCCCGAACGGGTGGTTGCGCCCACCAAAGTAAACGGTTTGAGGTCAAGTCGGACAGAGTTTGCACCTGCGCCTTTGCCCCAGATTATGTCCAAAACAAAGTCCTCAAGAGCAGGATAAAGTATTTCTTCGACGGCGCTGTCAAGACGGTGAATTTCGTCGATAAACAGCACGTCGCCCTGTTCAAGATTTGTTAAAATCGCAGCCAAGTCCCCCGGTTTTTTTATAGACGGTCCGGAAGTTATGCGAATATTTACGCCAAGTTCGTTGGCGATAATTTGCGATAGGGTGGTTTTTCCAAGTCCCGGTGGCCCGTAAAGCAAAACGTGGTCAAGAACGTCGCCACGCTGTTTAGCGGCCTTGATATACACCGACAGATTTTCTTTGACGGTCTTTTGCCCAACATACTCGCTAAGAGTTTTCGGACGAATTGAAATGTCGAAGTCGTCCTTTGTATCAATTTGAATTTCCGACGGTGAAACAAGTCTGTTTTCAAAGTCAAATTCCCCTGTTTCTATCATAATTTATCTCCTTAAATTACAAGCTTGCAAGACGTTTTAAAGCGTATTTTATAAGTTCCTCAACGGACATTTGCGAATCGGCGCCTGCCAGAGCCGTGGAAGCTTCGGCGTGAGAATATCCAAGCACGGTGAGTGCGGAAACTGCTTCGGAAACGCCCGAAGTTGCTCCGTGGGACAATGTTTCGGGAATTAAACCAACGCCCGTAGCGGCGGTTTCCTTTTTAAGTTTGTCTTTAAGTTCCAAAACAATACGCTGGGCGACTTTTGCACCCACACCCTTTGCTTTTGTGAGAAACTTTGCGTCCTCGGTTGCAACCGCCAACGCAAAATCCTGTGGCGTCATTGCGGACAAAACCGCAAGTGCGTTTTTAGGTCCGACGCCTGAAACGGACGTGAGAAGTTTGAAGCAATTCAGTTCGTCGTGGGAATAAAATCCGAAAAGCTCCACGGCGTCCTCTCTGACGTTAAGCACCGTAAAAAGAGTTACGTCGCCGTCAACATTTTGAAGTCTGCCGATTGTATTAAGGGTTGTTCGGCAGGCATAACCCACACCGCCACATTGGATAACCGCAAGGTCGGGTTCAAGGTTCATAAGTTTTCCTGTTAAACTGTAAATCATATTAAAAATTTCCTTTTTGTAAAGTTATTGTAAAAAGTTAAGCGTTCGGGAACATCTTCCGTGTGTTATAGCAAGTCCCAAAGCGTCGGCGGTGTCGTCGGGTTTAGGAACTTCTTTGAGGTTAAGTGTACGACGAATCATTTCCTGAACCTGCTTTTTTTCAGCACGTCCAAAGCCTGTGACGGCGTTTTTAACCTGCAAAGGGGTGTATTCAAAAATCGGTACGCTCATTTTTATGGCGGGTAAAATTGTGACCCCTCGTGCCTGCGCCACGTCGATAGCGGTTTTTTGGTTGGTGTTAAAAAACAGTTTTTCAATTGCCAGACAGTCGGGACGGTATTTTGTGAGAATCTCCGTCATATCGTCGAAAATCGTTTCAAGGCGTTTTTCAAAAGGCATTTCCGCAGGGGTGGTTATAGCGCCGAAACCCAACACGGAAAACTGATTTTTATTAAATTCAACCACTCCGAAACCCACGATTGCATAGCCAGGGTCAATTCCTAAAATTACCATTTTTACCTCTCGCTTGTCCTGAAAAACGTATATATACAACTTAACAACCTATTATACCATTAAAATACAAAAAAATCAATAGCCCGACACGAAATATTAACATTTAACATTTGCGTCGGGCTTAGAAATATGATATTTAAAATTCAAGGGGTTATTTAGTGTTTAATATTTTTATATAATTTCAGGGTAAACTGGGTTGCAACGCCTGTAAAAAGACCTGTTAAAATTCCTGCAACAACAAGATACGGAGTGTAGAAAAACACCGCAGAGGTTTTCATAACAACAAATGCCGCAAAAAGCTGTCCGATATTATGTACAGTTCCGCCAATGACGGAAGTTAAGAAAAGTCGGTTTTTGTTTAGAAAAGAAACAGAAAGGCTCATAACCGCAAAAGCCGAAAATCCGCCGAAAATACTAAACACCAGAGCGAAAACATTCCCCGAAAACAACGCCCCCAAAAGTATTTTTACAACCAAAACCCCAAAAGCTTCTTTTCTGCCCATTATCACCATAGTAAACAGAACGACAATGTTTGACAAACCCAATTTTGCGCCTGTTATGCCCAGCGGTGGCAGGTAACTTTCGATTACGAATATTATCAACGCAAGGCAGGACAGCAATCCCAGAGTGGTTAATTTATTTATATTTTTCATAGGTCGTTACCGCCTTTGTCGGAATCGTCCACTATCATAACGACAAGCTTATGCGGGGCGCAAATCAAGGGTTTATCGGGTTGTGTAACCCACCCGTCGTTTACGCAAATTTGGTTTTGGCAGTCGGCGGACAGCACACGAACACCGCCGTCCTTGATTTGCAAAATATTTGTGCCGTATTGGGTTATTATTGGATATTCCCCGTCGTTTTTCAAGGGAATTTCGGTAAAAATTTCGTCCTCAACATACACTTTTACAACGTTTCCGTGAGTGTTATGTTTCAGAATTATTACAGTCAGGCAGGTGGATAAAATTAACAAAAAAGTTACAATCCAAAATGCCGTACTTTTAAAAATTTTTCTCATTTAAGGTTTCTCCCGTGGTTATAATAATAAGGTATATGCAAAAAATATCACGCAAATGTTCTATTTTTATTTTAGCACAATCGGATTTAAATTGCAACAATCAAAAGTGAGGTTAAAATTATAAAAATTCACGGCAAAAGTAAAGTTAGGACCTACAAAATTTTAAAGGAATCAAATTTTTCACAGAAAAACGTAAAGTTTTTACAAAGTAGGGAGGGTTTAATTATTCCGATTATCGAGTTTTTAAAAATTTTCTTAATAAATTTGCAAAAATATGATAACAAAACGTATTTTTTGGCAATATATACAAAAAGAAACTGTGTAGAAATTAAAAATAGTCAGTTATTTTTTTGTCAAAGTGCTTGCAAAATGATTCAAAATAGTGTAAAATAGATTTAGAAAAATTTTAGGAGGTAAACTTTTATGTCAGTTAAAGTTGCTATTAATGGTTTCGGACGTATTGGACGTCTTGCATTCAGACAGATGTTTGGTGCAGAAGGTTACGAGGTAGTTGCAATCAACGACCTTACAAAGCCTTCAATGCTCGCTCAGCTTCTCAAGTACGATACAGCTCAGGGCGGTTACTGTGGTAGAATCGGTGAAAACCTTCACACAGTAGAAGCAGACGACGAAGCAGGTACAATCACAGTTGACGGAAAGACACTCAAGATTTACGCTATGGCTAACGCTAAGGAACTTCCTTGGGGCGAAATCGGTGTTGACGTTGTTCTCGAATGTACAGGTTTCTACTGCTCAAAGGACAAGGCACAGGCTCATATCGACGCCGGTGCTAAGAAGGTAGTTATTTCAGCTCCTGCTGGTAACGACCTCCCAACAATCGTATTCTCAGTAAACGAAAATACACTTACAAAGGACGACACAATTATTTCTGCTGCTTCTTGCACAACAAACTGTCTTGCACCTATGGCTAAGGCTCTTAACGACTATGCTCCAATCCAGAGCGGTATTATGAGTACAATTCACGCTTACACAGGTGACCAGATGATTCTCGACGGCCCACACAGAAAGGGTGATATGAGAAGAGCAAGAGCAGGTGCTGCTAACATCGTTCCTAACTCAACAGGTGCTGCTAAGGCTATCGGTCTTGTAATTCCTGAACTTAACGGCAAACTTATCGGTTCTGCACAGAGAGTTCCTGTTCCAACAGGTTCTACAACAATCCTTACAGCTGTTGTTAAGGGTACAGACGTTACTAAGGAAGGCATTAACGCTGCTATGAAGGCTGCTGCTTCAGAAAGCTACGGCTACAACGAGGATGCAATCGTTTCTTCAGACGTTATCGGTATGAAGTACGGTTCACTCTTCGACGCAACACAGACAATGGTTGCTAAGATTGCTGACGACCTTTACGAAGTACAGGTAGTTTCATGGTACGACAACGAAAATTCTTACACATCACAGATGGTAAGAACAATCAAGTACTTTGCTGAACTTGCTTAATTCTTAAAGCTTAAAATATTAAACCTCGGTTTTTACAGCCGAGGTTTTTATTTTGCCCTAAAGGGTTGAATTGTTAAGAAAAACGTGGTAAAATTAAGTTGTTTAAAAATATGATAGTGGGGGTCGTATAATTGGAGATTATAAGCAAAATCGACAGCGTGGCTTTTGATTTTTTAGAAAGCATTAGCTGTGGGATATTAGACGTATTTTTTAAAGCTATCACATACACGGGTAACGGCGGTGCAATTTGGATTGGGGTTATACTTGGGTTTTTTATTCACAAAAAGACCCGAAAAATCGGGGTTGCGGTTATGCTTAGTCTGTTAAGCGTCGTACTTTTAAACAACTTTGTTCTGAAAGAAATTTTCGACCGCACACGTCCATTTGTAGCTGACCCGAACATTAAGCTTTTGATTGGTATTCCGTCGGGGTCAAGTTTTCCGTCGGGACATTCTTCGTCTTCATTTGCGTGTGCAACGGCGGTGTTTATGTTTAACAAAAAATGGGGTGTCGTTGCGTTTGGGTATGCGGTTTTGATGGCAATTTCCAGAATTTATTTGCACGTCCACTACGCAACGGACGTAATCGGCGGTATGATTGTGGGCATTTTTGTGGGGGTTGCGGTTATGTTAGTTTTTACAAAAATCGAAAACAAAGTCAGAGAAAAAATGAATTTCGGTGAAGTTTAGGAGAAAAGATATGGGGATTTTCGGAATTTTTAAGAAACAAAAAAGTGAAAAAAGTGCGTTGGAAAAGCGACTTTTGACATTAAAAAGCAAGAGAATTAACTGTTGTTTTGAAGATTTTGAGGAATTTTTAATTGAAACACGGGCGGATATAGGTGCAATTATGAAGTTAAAGCCGGTGAATTATTACGCTGTAAAAAACGAGTACATTGAAGCTCATTGGTTTTACACGGAGAATTATGACGAAGTTTATGTAAAATTTAACGCCTACAAGGACGATAAAATTATAGGAAAAAGTGAAATTTTTAAAGGCGACAGAGAAATTTTAGTAAGATTTTTTGCAAAGGTTGGTATAATCGTCAAGCCTTTGGGGGATAATTTAAACGAGGTGTAGTGTATGAAAGCGAGAGTTGTGGCACAAAAGCCGTTGGTGTTGTGGTACGGAATACCACGGGAAAAGTCCGAAAAAATCAGTCGTTTGCTGGAACGCTTCAGGATTTCGTTTAAGGAAATAAAAGAGGACGAAGTGCGTCAGCAGGTGGGATTTTTAGCGGGCTGGAACGGTTTTACGAAAAATTCGGACGAGGTGTGCGAGAAACCCGAAAAAGAGTGCGTTGTGTTTTGTAACATTGACGGGAAAACACTCGACCGAATTGTGGTTGAAATGCGAAAGGCTGAGGTTTCGGTGGATTTAAAGGCTGTTGTGACGAGGTTTAATCAATCGTGGAAGTTTTGCGACCTTGTTAAAGAGCTTGAAAAGGAGCATTTGCAGTTACATTAAAATATCAAAAAACCCTCAACGTGAAAGTTGAGGGTTAAATTTTACTTGTTTTCGGTATAGGTGCAAGCGACAAGCTCCAAAGCGTCGGTGAAAATTTTCTCGATTGGTTTTCCCACGAAATTTTGCGGATAGCTTGCGGTAATCTGGTAGAAGTTTTTCTTGTCAAAGCCACGGTGAAAATGGTACGAAACATAGTAGGTATCGTTCTTTTTGAGGGTGGTTTTGTAGAGAATGTTTTGAACGCCCGAAACCTTAGAAACAGACGAATTATTGGGCAAAGGTTTGCCGTTCAGGTGAGCCATCAAAACGTCGTTGAGCCACGGCTCCTGACCTACGCAAATGGCAGGCACGCCAAAGTCCCACTCTGCCCATTCGTTGGGGTCGGTGATGTCGGGAGAATATGCAAAGCTGATGTCGATTTCGGCTGCACCCGATGAAAATTGGTGAAAACGATTGTCAACGGTCATTGAAGTTTTGATTTCAACGCTGTTGCCGTCGTTATCCGTGTCAAAAAAGCTTTCGTTACAAAGTCTTGCGGAAATTCCTATTGGCATAGTCAAGGTGACTTCGGACGGATATTCGCTGTGGATTTTCTCATTCAGAGTGTTTGCGGCGGCGCTATCCTGAATATCATCGACAATTTTTTTTACATTTTTCGCAGTTTTAATTACGTTATCTAAAAATCCCATAATGCACTTCCTAAGTTTAAAAATTTTGCACTTTAATTATAGCATTTAAACGGGATAATGTCAACAAAAAAGAGCAGAAAAAGTCTACTCTTTTTAAGGTGTAAATTTTTAAGTAGCGGTTAAAACAGACCGAAGCTTATAGACAAAGCGTTGTTTACCTGCGTCATGGCGGTTGAATCAAGTTTGCCCATACGTTCTTTCAGGCGTTTTTTGTCAAGAGTGCGGATTTGTTCCAAAAGCACAACGGAATCTTTTGAAAGTCCGCACCCTGCCCCGTCCACCTCGATGTGTGTAGGAAGTTTGGTTTTATCACATTTGCTGGTGATTGCGGCGGCGATAACCGTCGGGCTGTGCTTGTTTCCGATGTCGTTTTGCACAATTAAAACAGGTCTGACGCCACCCTGTTCGCTTCCGACGACGGGACTTAAATCGGCGTAATATATTTCTCCTCTGTGAACGGTCATTTCTTCTCAACTCCAAATTTTAATTTCACAATTAGTTTTGCCGAATTTCAAAGCTTTTAAACATAGGGGAGAAAATTTTTCTTTTAAAACATTATATGCGGTTAAACGACAATTTGACAGTTAGTCATGGCTAACGAAAATTATTTACAAATAACTATAGTAAATTATACAAAAATGGTGTAAAATAGAAATATATAAAATTTAAAAGGAGTTTTTGTTATGAACAAAACAGTAAATATTACAGTAAACGGAATGTCCTGTTCTCATTGTGAAGCGACGGTTGCAAACGCTGCGATGAGCGTTGAGGGGGTTGTAAAGGCAAAAGCCAGTGCAAAAAAGAACCTTTTGACCGTTAAGGTCAGCGATGTGTCGGTGGTTGACGCAGTTAAAAAAGCTGTTAGGGACGTAGATTTTGAGGTGGTTTAACGATGATTAACCGTACCTTAATTATAGGCGGAATGAACTGTGCGGCGTGTTCGTCGGCGTGTGAAAAGGCGTTGAACAAGCTTGACGGAGTGTCCGCAAGCGTGAATTTGCCCACGGAAAAAGCCTTTATAGAGTATGACGAAACTAGGGTTTCGTATGCAGACCTTGAGGGTGCAATTAAAAAAGCAGGCTTTTTTGTGGTGGACGAAAAGATGAAAGCAAAACAGCGTGAGGAAGAAAAAAAGCGACAGAGGAAAATTGCGAAAATAAAGCTTATTGTTGCGTTTATTTTTGCTGTGCCGTTGTTTTACGTTTCTATGGGTACAATGTTGGGTTTGCCGTTTTTTGTGACGGCGGACAAAAGCCCAAAGGCTTTTGCGATTTTGCAAATGTGTCTGGCGATTCCTGTAATGGGCGTGGGGTACAAGTTTTATACAAGCGGTTTTTCAAAACTTTTCAGGCTTCACCCGAACATGGACAGTCTGGTGGCTGTGGGTACGTCGTCGGCGTTTATTTACAGCGTTTATTCCACGGTAAAGCTGTTTGGTGGCGACGAACACGCAGTACACCATTTATATTTTGAAAGTTCGGCGATAATTATTGCTCTGGTGCTTTTGGGTAAATTTTTGGAATCAAATTCAAGAAACAAAACAAGCGAAGCAATACGAAAGCTGGTGGAATTATCCCCCAGCACAGCGAGGGTTTTGCGAAACGGCGTTGAGGTGGAGATTTCCACCGAAGAACTTGTTGTAGGCGACAAAGTTGTGGTTTTGCCGTCCGAAAGTTTTTGTTGCGACGGTATAATAGAAAACGGAACAACCACCGTTGACGAAGCAATGCTGACGGGCGAAAGTTTGCCTGTGGAAAAATCTGCGGGCGACAAAATTTTTGCGGGAACGCTTAATTTAAACGGCAAAGTTATTTGCGTTGTGTCAGGCACGGGGGCGGAAACGTCTTTAGGAAAAATTATAACAATGGTCGAGGAAGCAAGCGGTTCAAAAGCACCTATTGCGAAGCTTGCGGACAAGGTGGCAGGAGTTTTCGTAAACTGCGTAATCGCCATTGCGTTGGCGGCAGGTGTTATTTGGTTTATAGCCACGAAAGATTTTGAATTAAGCCTTAAAATTTTCATAAGCGTGCTTGTAATTGCGTGTCCATGTGCGTTGGGACTTGCGACGCCGACGGCGATAATCACCGCAACGGGAAAAGGTGCGGAAAACGGTCTTTTGTTCAGAAACGCACAGGCTTTGGAGAACACAAAAAAAGTTAAGACCGTAGTTTTCGACAAGACGGGAACAATCACCAAAGGCGAAATGTCCGTTTCGGAAATTTACGCTGTGAGTGGGGTTTCGCAAAATGAAATTCTGACCCTTGCGGGAACTCTTGAAAGCACGTCAATTCACCCTGTGGCAAAGGCAATTGTGGATTTTGCAAGAGAACAGGGCGTTGAAATTTTGCAGGCTGAAAATTCAAAAAACCTTGCAGGAAACGGAATTGAGGGCGAAATTTACGGCAGACGTGTGGTTATTGCAAAGGAAGATTTTATCAAGGCTTCGAGAGTAGAAGTTTCGGAAATTGAAGAAAAAATTGCTTTGATGACGGCAAAAGGCATGACCGTTTCGGTGGTTGCCGTGGGTGGCAGAGCCGTTGGTTGTTTGGGAATAAGCGACACGGTTAAGGAAACAAGTTTTGAAGCGATTAAAATTCTGAAAAGTCTTGGAATAGAAACTGTAATGCTCACGGGCGACAACGAAAAATCCGCACAGGCGGTTGCGAAGCAAGTGGGGGTTGACAGGGTTATCGCAAACGTTTTGCCCGACCAAAAAGCGCAGGTTATAAAGGATTTGCAACAAGGCGGACAGGTGGTGGCTATGGTTGGTGACGGAATAAATGACGCACCGGCTTTGACGCAGGCAGACGTGGGAATTGCCATAGGTTCGGGAACCGACGTGGCAATCGAAAGTGCAGACCTTGTTTTGGTGAAAAGCGACCTTTTGGACGTATGCAAGGCGTTCAGGCTTTCGTATGCAACGATGAAAAACATCAAGCAAAATCTGTTTTGGGCGTTTTGTTACAACAGCTTAGGTATTCCTGTTGCGTGTGGTATTTTGTACGCTTTCGGCGGACCTTTGTTAAATCCGATGATTGGTGCGGCGGCAATGAGTTTGTCATCATTTTCGGTGGTAACAAACGCATTAAGGTTAAGAAAAGTTAAATTAGACGGTTAAAAAGAACCCTTCGGCAAATGTCGAAGGGTTTTTCGGTTATGGAAAACCCACCCCCGAAAAAGATTTTCCGAGAGTGGGAAATGAAGGAATAATAAGTAGTTATCGTTAGATTGTGAACATAATGCTGTTGAGAATGCTTTCGAGCATTTCCTGTCTGCCTGATGTAAGGCTGTCAACAACTTCGCCCTTTTCGAGAGCGTACTTTTCAAGGTCTTCCATAGTAGCCTTGCCTGAAATAATATCAGCGCCGATACCTGTATTCCACGAAGCGTATCTATCCTCAACAAACTTGTCAAGTCTGCCGTCCTCAATCATCTTAGCGGCAATTCTAAGACCGAGAGCAAATGTATCCATACCTGCAATGTAGCTGTAGAAAATATCTTCCATTGTGTACGAACCACGTCTAGCCTTTGAGTCAAAGTTAAGACCGCCGTTTGTGAAACCGCCTGCTTTGAGAACTTCGTACATACAAAGTGCAGCGTCATAAACGTTTGTCGGGAACTGGTCTGTATCCCAACCGAGGAGCATATCGCCCTGGTTAGCGTCGATTGAACCGAACACGCCGTTGTCACGGGCAACACGAAGTTCGTGCTGGAATGTATGCTGTGCAAGTGTTGCGTGGTTAGCTTCGATATTCATTTTGAAGTCATTTTCAAGACCGTATTTTCTCAAAAATCCGAGAACCGTTGCTGTGTCAAAGTCGTACTGGTGCTTTGTAGGCTCCTTTGGCTTTGGTTCGATATAGAAATCACCTGTGTAGCCCTTTGAACGAGCATAGTCAACAGTCATTCTCATAAGTCTAGCCATATTGTCCTGTTCAAGAGCCATATTTGTGTTGAGAAGTGTTTCGTAGCCTTCACGTCCACCCCAGAAAACATAACCCTTACCACCGAGCTTGATTGTAGAATCAACAGCCTTTTTAATCTGTGCGGCAGCATAAGCGAAAACGTCAGCACTTGGTGATGTGCCTGCACCGTGCATATATCTTGGGTGGTCAAAACATTTTGCAGTACCCCAAAGGAGCTTTTTGCTAGGGTTTAGTTTCATCATTTCAGCAACGTAATCTACGATTTCGTCAAACTTTGCGTTAGTTTCAGCAAGTGAGCCGTACTCCGGTGAAAGGTCACGGTCGTGGTAGCAGAAATAGTCGATTGAAAGTTTGTCCATAAGTTCAAAAGCAACGTTTACCTTAGCTTTTGCAATAGCTTCGGGAGTTGTTTCGCCCCATGATTTGTCAGTTGTACCGCAACCGAACATATCTGTTCCGTCGCCACCCATAGTATGCCACCATGAAAGAGCAAATTTGAGCTGTTCTCTCATAGTTTTACCGCAGATAACCTCATCTGGGTTGTAATACTTGAATGCAAGTGGGTTAGTTGATTTTGGGCCTTCGTACTGGATTTTAGAAATGCCCTTGAAAAATTCAGCCATTTTAATACCTCCGAATATACGTCCTTAATCGGACAAATTATTTTTTGTAAAACGATTACATATTTATAATACTACAAAAGTGGGGTGTTTGTCAATAGTTTTTTAGGCGATATATGGAAAAATTTAAAAGCTTTCGTTAGATTTTTCCTTTAATTCCCTGCCCTGTTTTAAAAGCGTATGCAAAGTTTGGGCGTCGTCGGTTTCAAGAGCGGTTTTGTACTCTGAAAGTCGGTCGATAATGTGGGAAATTTCGTCAACAAGGGGATTTTTGTTAAGCATAAAAAGGCTTGTCCACATATCCTCGTTGAGTTTTGCAACACGGGTCAAGTCCTTAAAGCTCCCCGCTGAAAAACCCGATTGGTTCATAAGCGACGGCGATTTTACATAAGCGCTTGACACAATATGAGCAAGCTGGCTTGTAAACGCAATTACACGGTCGTGTTCTTCGGGGGTTGAAATAACCACCTTGCGAAAACCGATTTCAAGAGCAAGGTTTTTTACAACTTCAAGAGCCGTCGGGTCGGTGTTTTCGGTTTTTGCCACGATAAAACTAGCCTTATCAAAAAGGTTATCCACGGCATAATCAAATCCCGAAAATTCCCTACCTGCCATTGGGTGACAGCCGATAAAGTTCACGTTGTTATCCGTTAAAATTTTTTCGCAACCGTCAACAATTGCCTGTTTAATTCCGCAACTGTCGATAACTATGCTATTTTTTTTGAAAAACTGCACATTTTCGGTGATAAATTTAACAGTTGCCTGCGGATAAAGGCAGACGATTGTCAGGTCGCAACAAGAAAGTTCGGCAGGCGTAATTTCGCCGTCGATAGCCTCCTGCGAAACAGCCGAAAGTATGGTTTGTTTATTTATATCGATAGCGTAGCAGGTATGGTGGGTATTTTTCTTAATAGCCTTTGCGAGCGAGCCACCGATTAGCCCAAGTCCGACGATTGCAATTTTCACGTTAAACGCTCCTTTTAGTTATTTATCAAGTTAATTTTACACCTATTTTTTATGATTGTCAACACTTTTTTGCTTTAAACGGATAAATTTTTTTGAGGCGGATATACTATATTAAATGTTGAGTGAAAGAGAACAAAAAAATTTTTGAGAAATTTTAAAAAAGGGGTTGACAAGTGAAAAAGTTTGTGATATAATAATTTAGTACCAAGCGAGAGGTTTGGATAATATTTATCGCGGGATGGAGCAGTTGGTAGCTCGTCGGGCTCATAACCCGAAGGTCGTAGGTTCGAGTCCTTCTCCCGCAACCAATTGGCACGATAGTTTTTTAACTATCGTGTTTTTTTATTGCAAAAAAATGTGCCGGAATCTTTTTAAGTTTAGATTCTCGGCACTTTTTTAGTTATTACAATAGATTAAAAACTTTCAAAAAAGATGTTATTTCAAATTATTTACATTCTACTAAACAGTTTTCAAATACAAACCATATTCGTAGCAGTCGCCCTGATATTCCTCGCTGATTCTTCCAATCATGCGCGTAAAACCGAACTTGTAATATATATGCCCAGCCGTTTTAATTACCTCCGAATATACGTCCTTAATCGGACAAATTATTTTTGTAAAAACGTGATTTCTTTTCAAAATTAATTTAAACTAAAAATCCAACAACAATTCCACCACGAAAACACGCATATTGATTACTGTAACTTCCATCTGCATTCACAAAGCCAAAACATTCAGGATAATCTTCAGAACGTAACCAATATCCACACTCTTTTCCATTCATACATTTTTTTATATAGCTATTATTAAGAAATAATGGAAACTGCGAGTCGCCAATATTTATACTGTTGTTGTACCCAAACACTTCCGTATCAGATAAAAGCCACAAATAATCTTCTGACGTATATACCTCATCAATTTCTTTTTGCTCTATAATTCTAGGTTTTATAACTTCTTTTAAATCTTTAGGTAATAAGCTGTAAATTTCTTTATTAATATATTTTCGTATTTTGCAATCACGCCATCCACCATCATTAATTGCTTTTTCGTTCATTATTTTTTTATCGCCAATACAGTCCTTAAAAACAAAAACTATTTGATTAGTATCGTAAAAATTTGTAGCAGCAACAACTGCGTATGCGACTGCTCCGTTATTAAGCTGACATTTGATTTCATCACCAATTTGAAATTTGTCTTTGTTCTTTTCAATATCATACCAAGTCATCTCACTTTTTTTCTTACACATTTTTGTTCCACACTCAGGACAATACTTATAATAATGATTTTCTTCAAAAGAACAAATATTCTCACATTTTGAACAACGTGCTTTTACAACGCTATCATTAATGTCGATTATATTCCATATTGCTTGAAAGTCCGATTTAATATTATCTGTAGTATTAGCAATTATGCCTTCTTCCATATATCTGTAAAGAGTTGTGTGTGATATATGAGATTTAAATGATACGCCTTGACGCTCAATTTCTTTAATAGTTGCCCTCGGAGAAAGATTTTCTTGACCAATTTTAGCTTTAACAAAATTAGATAATTCAACATCTCTGTCAATTTTAAGTTGTGGTCCTTTATTCTTTAAGTGTTGTCTATACTTTTTCTCTGCAAACTGTGGCGAATATCTTTTTGAATATGTAAAGTCGGAATTAAGGTGCATATATTCGCCCCTTTTAAGTTCGTGAGAAATCGTAGATTGAGAACAGCCAATATACTTTGCTATTTCTCTTTGATTTTTGCCAACGTTATACAGCGTTTCGATTTGTAACCTTTGATTAAAATTCAAATGTTTTCCGTTCATTGTATACTTCCCTTTCAACATTATTTAAAAAGGTTTAGTTTTTCAGGCTTAAATTATAGCCGTTTTCCTTTTGTTCGCCGTATGTTGACAGATAAACTTTTATGAATTTTATATCATCTTTCGGTGAATAATTTTTGCCGTCGTCATCAGATTTGCCCTCGTCAACGATTTGACTGTTCACGATTTTGTCATAAGTTTCCCAACCGTCGTAAACCTGACCGAAAATCGTGTACATTTGGACATAGTTCGGCACACCTCCGTAGGTTTTGAAAACGTCCGTGACACGGGACAACCCGTTGGCGTCGCCGTTTTCAGCCAGATTTTTTTCAAGCTCCGCCGTGTCGGTTACGTCGTTTAAAAACGTCACCACCGACCCGGCTTTTGCATTTGTAAACAAACCTTTCTGTTTAACAAGGGAACAAAGGCTTCCTTTTATTGGCAAAAGGCTCTCTGAAACCTCAATTTTTGTCATTTTTGTGTTCGTATCGTCGTTTGACATACCGTCTTTTGTCTTGCTTCCCCCGATAAAACCGCCGTTTTGACCGTCTGAATTTTTTATAATCGTGCAAACGTAGGTGTCGTCAAAATAGCCGTCTTTTACCAGATTTTTAAAATATTTGCAATACTTTGGCGCTTCGTTTTCGTACAAAACCGCCTTGAAAGTGCCTTCGGTTGTTTCAAAAACAACCACCGTTGCGTCGTCTGACGGCACGTTTTCCTGAATAAATTCCGCCTTAGAATAATCGATTTTGCTGTCCATAAACGGCACCATTAGTATGCTGAAAACAACAAAAAACGCAAAAATTACAAGGGCAAATTTGAAAACCGTTTGGTAGGTTTTCGTCTTTTTGGACATAGGTACTTTATCCATGTTTAATCCTTTCTTAATTACAATTTTACTTTTTAGTAATTTCTGTTCCTTGTCTTGTTTCTTTTATAACATAGCCAAGTTCTGAAATTTTGTCACGCAAGCTATCCGCAAGAGCAAAATTCTTGTCGGCTCTGGCTTGTTTTCTTTCCTCAACAAGCGCCATAACTTCACTCGGTATTTCTTGTGAAACCTCGTCTGTTCCGTAGTTTTTCGCCTTATCAAGCAAATCAAGGGACAGTACTTTGTCAAATTCCTTAATTAACGCAACCTTTGTGACAGCGTTCACCTCGGCTTTAAGCACGTCATAAAGTGCAGTTACAGCAAGAGATGTGTTCAAATCGTTATCAAGTGCGTTTTTAAAGTTTTCGTAAAGTTTTTCAAAACTTTCTTTATCAATTTCTCCGTTTGCGTCGTTTACAAATGTAGCAATTTTTGCAATTATTTTGTTATACGCAATTTTAGCGTTGTCAAGGTTTTCGTAGGAAAATACCAAAGATTTTCTATAATGGGAATTTAAGCAGAAAAATCTGTAAACAAGCGGGTCGTAACCTTTGCTTTCCAAAAGCGAAACGGTTAAAAATTCGCCCTTTGATTTAGACATTTTGCCACTATTTGTGTTCAAATGATGAACGTGGAACCAATAATTGCACCATTCGTGGCCGAGATACGCCTCACTCTGGGCGATTTCGTTTGTGTGGTGGGGAAAAGCGTTGTCAATTCCGCCGCAATGTATGTCCAAATATTCGCCCAAATGCTTCATTGAAATGCACGAACATTCGATGTGCCAGCCCGGATATCCCACGCCCCACGGGGAGTTCCACTTTAGCTCCTGGTCGTCAAATTTGGACTTTGTAAACCACAAAACAAAGTCAGCCTTGTTTTTCTTGTTGCCGTCCTCTTCAACGCCCTCACGAACGCCCA
>CAYZOV010000003.1:0-112440 GCA_964480525.1 uncultured Ruminococcus sp. | reverse complement strand
GGCAAGCGATTTGCGAGATGTTGGTAGATGGTCAAATTACGGTTATTGAGATAGTGAAAGAAATAAATTCCAACATAAAAAAGTGATTTACAATTATTGAAAACTAAAATTTTCAGTATCACCGCCTATGTATTACCTCCTGCGAGCAGACTTAATCTGCTCGTGGGAGTTCCTTTTTGCGACTTAATGAGTCGTTTTATAGCAACCATGATACAAAAAATCAAACAAAATGAAAAGCAAATCCACCAGTTCGCCACATTGATATCCATCGGAATATACTTCCGACAATCAATGCAAAAGTTATGCTGACAATACATAAGGCAATAATCTGAAATTCAGCTGTACATACGCAAGGTGCAAAAAATCTTGTAAAAGCCCTTGACAATTTCACTATTTGTGTTATAATTTAAATGTATATTTGATAAATAAAGCCTTGAAGGAATTATCCGAAAAGCATTTTCCACAGAGAGAAAACGTTTGGTGAAAGTTTTTGAAAATTGGTTTCGGTGGCTGTCCCTGAGCTTTGTGAGGGAATAACTCACAGCGTAAAATCTGCGTTAAAGATAACAAAGTGACGGTTTTTTTAGCCGTAATTTGGGTGGTACCACGGATTAGTTTCGTCCCATTTTTCGGACGAGGCTTTTTTTATTGCAAAATTTGTATTTACGGAGGAATTTTTATGAAATGGACAGGACTTAACGAGCTTAGAGAAATGTACCTTAATTTTTTCGAGTCAAAGGGACATCTCAGAGTAAAAAGCTTTCCGCTTATCCCACAAAATGACAACAGCTTGCTTTTGATTAACGCAGGTATGGCACCTTTGAAACCTTATTTTACAGGTCAAGAAACTCCACCTTGCGTGAGAATGGCTGACTGTCAGAAATGTATTCGTACAGGTGACATCGAAAACGTAGGTATTACAGCACGTCACGGAACATTCTTTGAAATGCTAGGAAACTGGTCGTTTGGCGAATACTTCAAGAGAGAGGCTATCCAGTGGGCTTGGGAATTTTGTACCGAGGTTTTGGAGCTTCCTGTTGATAGACTTTTTGTTTCGGTTTACGAGGACGATGACGAGGCAGAAAAAATTTGGCACGAAGAAATCGGACTTCCAATGGAAAAGATTTTCAGAATGGGAAAAGACGACAACTTCTGGGAGGCTGGAATTGACGGCCCTTGTGGTCCTTGTTCTGAAATTTATTTTGACCGTGGCGAAGAATACGGCTGTGGCAAGCCTGATTGTACAGTAGGCTGTGATTGCGACAGATATATGGAATTTTGGAATTTGGTATTTACACAGTTTGAAAGACACGAGGACGGAACATACACACCTCTTGCACAGAAAAATATCGACACAGGTATGGGTCTTGAAAGACTTGCTGCAATGCTCCAAAATGTAAATTCGATTTTTGACGTTGACACAATTAAAGCAATTCGTGACCACGTTTGTGAAATCGCAGGCTGTGAATACGGTGTTGACCACAAAAAGGATATCTCTATCCGTGTAATTACAGACCATATTCGTGCTGTTACTTTCCTTGCGTCTGACGGAGTTTTGCCATCAAACGAGGGCAGAGGATATGTTATGCGTAGACTTATTCGCCGTGCTATCCGTCACGGAAAGCTTTTGGGAATTAACGAAATGTTCCTTACAAAGCTTGTAAAAACTGTTGTGGATAACTCAAAGAGCGAATACAACGAGCTTGAGGAAAATTATGATTACATCGTAAAGCTCCTTTCAAATGAAGAAAAGAATTTTAACGAAACAATCGACCGTGGTATTGCAATTCTTAACACTTATATTGACGAAATGAAAGCAAATGGTGAAACTGTTCTTGACGGAAACAAGTGCTTTGTTCTTTCCGACACATATGGTTTTCCGATTGATTTGACAAGAGAAATTCTTGAGGAAAAGGGACTTGGATGTGACGAGGACGGCTTTAAAAAGGCGATGGAAATCCAAAAGGAAACTGCTCGAAAGGCTAGAGGCGGTTCAAAATATATGGGTGCTGATGAAACTGTTTTCCACAAGATTGACAAGGATTATCACACCGAATTTGTAGGCTACGATACTTTAAATATTGACACAACTATTGACTTTATTGCGACTGAAAACGAACTTATCGAAAGTGCAAATGCTGAAAGTGGCGAAATTTACATTGTAACTCCTCAGACCTGTTTCTATGCCGAAAGTGGTGGACAGGTTGGCGACACAGGTGTAATTTGTACCGATACTGCAATGGTTAAGGTTCTTGACACTCAAAAAGCTGTTGCAGGAAAGGTTTCGCACAAGGCTGTTGTTATTAGTGGTGAAATCAAGGTTGGCGACAATGCTACATTGCAGGTTGATGTTGAAAGACATTTTGCAATTATGCGTAACCATTCTTGTGCGCACCTTTTGCAGGCTGCACTTAGAAATGTTTTGGGCGAACACGTTCATCAGGCAGGTCAGCTTGTTGATGATGAAAAGCTCAGATTTGACTTTTCACATTTTAGTTCAATGACTGAGGACGAAAAGAACGAGGTTGAAAGCCTTGTAAACGAGTATATCCTTAATGCTTTGAATATTACAATGGAAGAAATGCCTATTGAAGAGGCACAGAAGCTTGGTGCTATGGCACTTTTTGGTGAAAAATACGGCAAAACTGTTAGAGTTGTTACAATGGGTGACGCCTCAATCGAATTCTGTGGTGGTACACATCTCGACAACACAGCAAAAATCGGACTTTTCAAAATCGTTTCCGAAAGCTCTGTTGCATCGGGTGTAAGACGTATCGAGGCTGTAACTGGCACAGGCGTTTTGAAGCTTCTCGATGAGCAAATTTCAACAATTTCTAAATCTTGCGAAATTCTTAAAGTTGCAAATCCTAATGAACTTACAAACAGATGTGCAAGCGTTATGAACGAGGTTAAGGCTCTTGAAAAGGAAAAGGAAAGTTTGCAGAGCGAAATTTCTAATATGAAAGCTAAATCTATGTTTGAAAACCCAACAGACGTAAAGGGTGTTTCGGTAGTTACAGCTACAATGAACGATGTTAAGCCTGATATTCTTAGAAAAATGGGCGATGAAATCAAGGGTAATAACCCTAATATGGTTGCTGTTATTGCAGGAATTGACGGTGCAAAGGGTAACTTTGTTGTTGTCGCAGGCAAGGACGCAGTAGCTAAAGGTGTTCACGCAGGCAAAATTGCCGGCAAGGTATCTGCTCTTACAAACGGTAAGGGTGGCGGACGTCCTGATTCGGCAATGGCAGGCGTTGGTGACATAAACAAGATTGGTGACGCTCTTAATAGTGTTAATGATATCGTTGCTGAATTTGTAAAGTAACATATAAATCAGAAAGGTTGTGCGTAAAATGAACGATTGTCTTTTTTGTAAAATTATAGCCGGTGAAATCCCATCAACAAAGGTTTACGAGGACGATTTGGTGTATGTTTTTAAGGATATAAACCCTGCTGCACCTATTCATTATCTTCTTGTTCCAAAGGAGCATATTGCTGACGCAAGCGAAATTACACCTGAAAATTCGCACCTTGTAGCTCACATTTTTGAGGTTATCGCAAAGCTTGCTAAGGAATTAAACCTTGAAAACGGATTTAGAGTTGTGAATAATTGTGGCAAAGACGCAGGTCAGACTGTGTTCCATATGCATTTCCATCTTATCGCAGGTAGAGAGCTTTCTCTCGAAATGGCATAAAAAATTATTTAAGGACTGATTTTTATGAGGCGAAAAACAGCTTTAGTGGGATTTTCATATCTTGCGGGTATGTTTTTTGCCTCTTTTTTGTCTGTGCGCTATATTTTTCTTTGTTCAGCGTTTTTTACGTTGTTTTTGGGTGTGCTGGTTATATTTAATTTCAAAAATAAACGTATTTTTATAACCTCCGTATGTTCGGTGATTGTAGCAATGGCGGTGTATGGTTTCAACGCATATTTAACAAACAAATATGTGTTGGAATATGACGGCGTTACGGCGGATTTTCACGGTGAAGTAATTGATTACGAATATACTTCAAATGATGTCATGCTGATAACCGCCAAAGGAAAATTAAACAAAATAACCACTACAATAACGCTTTTTGCACCTTATCAGGATTGTGAATACTACGACGATATTTCATTTATTGCTACATATAAAGAAATACATAACAACGTTTCGTTTAATTCTAAAAGTTATAATAATCCAAACGGAATTTATTTAACCGCACAAAATCCTCAAAATATAGAGATAAAAAGCAATGGTTTTAATTTGCTTAAATCAATCCGAAATTTCAGCGACAATGTGTATAACGAACTGGTCCGCAAAGTTTCTGATAACAACGGTGCATTTCTTGGGGCAATGCTGTGTGGTAATCGTGATTATATGGACGATTATACAAGTTCGGCACTTTTCAAGGTAGGTATAGGTCACATATTTTCTGTTTCGGGTACTCACCTTGTAATCATAAGTTTTATATTTTCATATATTTTTCAATTATTAAAGGTTTCCAAAAAGACTAATCTTATTTTGGTTGAGATTATCATTGTTCTGTTTGCTGTTTTTGCCGGAATGTCGTCCTCAATTATACGTTCGGCAATTATGATGACAATTTTTAATCTTTCAAAATTAGTTAATCGCAAGTCTGACAGCCTGACAACTCTTGCAATTTGCGGAATTTTGCTGACAATTTTTTCTCCCGAAAAAATCCGAAGCGCTTCATTTTTGCTTTCAATGTCGGGAACTTTTTCTATGGCTGTTGTTACGCCAAAGGTTTTATCGGAATTTAAATATAACGGCAAATATAAAAACGTCTTTGAAAGTTTTATTGGCTGTATAGTAGTGTGGGTTGTTTCCACGCCATTTGTTTTGATGTATTTTAACGAAATATCAGCATTTTCCGTATTGTTTAATCTGATATTTTTACCGTTGTGTACAACTGCGTTGGTGCTAACTGTGGTGGGTGCAATTCCGTTGGTTTTCGGATTTGCAATTGAACCGTGTCTTGATGTTGCGGGAAAACTTGTTTCTGTTGTAACGTTTTTTGCAAAACATTTGGCAAAACTTAAATTTTCAACTGTCCCGTTGGGTTATGAATCGGTCAGAATTGTTTTAGTTATTTGCATTATATCTACGGTTTTGCTCTTTGTGGTTAAAAGAAAATTTAAGCCTGTTATAAAATATTTGTTGGTTTGCATATCTGCCGTTGTTTTAACTTATTCCATACAATTATACAACAACAGAAATAAAATCGAAGTTTTTGTTATAAATTACAAAAATTCTTTTGCATTGGTATTGAATAATAATTCAAAAGCTGTTATAATTGATAATGACGGAAAAATATCCGACAGTACAATAAGAGTTTTGGAATACTACGGCATAAAAGAGCTTTCAGGTGTTGTTACTTTTAAAAACAACGAAAGGGCAAAGGGGTACTATTTCAATAACACAGATTTTATGGAATTTAATATTGATAACTGTATATTGTTTTATGAATCGATTTTGATTGAGTATAATTTTGCAAAGGTTGTTTTGGGCGAAAATTCTCTAACAGTCGAAACAGAAAACAATCGGGTTAGTATTCCGTATGAATTAAACGAAGATAACGAAAACGGTATAATTTATAGGTATGTAATTACAAATAAAGACTATACAAAAGGAGAATTTCAATATGCCTTTGGTTGATGATATTGCTCTTGGCAGACAGATAAGAAACAACGAAATATCCGGACTGTATCTTTTTTACGGAAAAGATGTAGCTATGATAGAAAACTATGTAAAAAAATTGCTAAAAAAAGTTGTTCCGTCAGGCGATGATTTGATGACGCACCAACATTTCGACGGACGTAGTTTTGATTTGTCGTATTTTTCAGATGTTTGCGAAGCTTATCCAATGTTTTCCGAAAGAAACGTTATTTCGGTAAACGATTTTAACGCCGACAGTATTTCTGCGACGGATTATAAATTTTTAACACAGATTTTACAAAATCTTCCCGACACAACTGTGGTTATATTTTACGTTACGGGTGTGGATTTATATAAAACCAAAACAAAACTGACCGACAAAAACCAGAAATTCGTGGATTTTTGTTCAAAAATCGGTGTTGTATGTGATTTCAGCTTAAAATCCGTAAACGAAATGAGTAAAATTATTACGCAAAAAGTCACTAAAAAGGGAAGTGTGATTTCTAAAAAATCTGCTGAATACCTTGCACAAAAATGTAACGGAGATACGATTTTAATTAACAACGAAATTGACAAACTGACTTCTTATGTAAACGACGGCGAAATTACAAATGAAATAATTGATAACCTTTGCGTTAGAAAACTTGAAGCTGATGTTTTTAAACTTGCTTCGGCTATAGCTCAAAAAAACAGCGTGAAAACTTTTTCACTTCTTGACGAACTGTTTTCACTTCAAGCAGATTCATTTCAAATTTTGTCCGCTATGTCTATGAGTTTTGTCGATATTTACAGAGCTTTTGTGGGTAAATCCAGAGGAAAATCACCGTCGCAAATTTGCGAGGATTTTAATTATCCTAAGTTCAGAAGTTTTGCCGTAACAAACGCTTATCGTGAAAGTTCGGAATTTGTTGCCAAACGAATAAGACGTTGTATGAAGATTCTTTCACAGGCTGACATAGCAATGAAATCTCAAAGAACAGACAACCGCCTTATTCTTGAAAAGGCAATTGTGCAAATGCTTGGGTGAGGTGAATTTTCATGAGTGACAGCCTTTTGCATTTGGGTAAAGCCGTTGTTGTAGAAGGGAAGTACGACAAAATCAAACTTTCGTCGATTATTGACGACCCTATAATTGTTACGAACGGTTTTCGCCTGTTTAAAGATAAAGAAAAACAAAATCTAATTCGATTTTATGCTCAAAAGACAGGAATAGTCATTATGACCGATTCAGATACAGCGGGTTTTAAAATCCGAAATATGATTAAAAATATTGCCAAAGACGGCGAAATTATAAACGTTTATGTTCCCGAAATTTTCGGCAAAGAAAAACGTAAAAAAGATTTTTCAAAAGAGGGTAAAATCGGCGTTGAAGGAATGGACAAGCAAATTCTTGTTGATTCTTTGTCAAAATGCGGATTGCTTGGGTGCAAAATAAATCAGCCGAAAGAAATGATTACGTCGCTTGATTTTTACGAGGACGGACTTTCGGGAAAACCTTTTAGCACGAATTTAAGAAAAGCTTTTTTGCAAACTCTTGATTTGCCGGTTTTGGTCAGTACAAAATCTCTTTTGGAACTTGTCAATACAATTATGACAAAGGAACAATATAAAGAAATTATTAACAAAATTAACGAACAAAATAATTTTACGGAGAAATAAAAATGGTATTTTCAAGCTTAACTTTTTTGTATTTTTTTCTGCCTATAACATTAGGCATATATTACATATCCCCCAAAAAATTTCAAAATTTCATTTTGCTTGTTACGGGTTTGATTTTTTATGCTTGGGGCGAACCGATTTATGTGCTTATTATGATTCTGTCCTCAGCCATAGATTATGTTGCGGGAAGAATTATGCACAAATTCGACGACAACAACAAAGCCCGCACGGTGTGTCTTATTGTCAGCGTCGTGATGAACCTTTCGCTTTTAGGAATATTTAAGTACAGTTCTTTCTTTGTAAACAATTTGAACAGTATATTTAATCTTTCTATCCCTGACCCGAAGCTTCCGCTTCCTATCGGTATTTCTTTCTATACTTTTCAGAGTATGTCTTATACCATTGACCTTTACAGAAGAAAGATTAAAGTACAAAAAAATCTTATTAACTTTATGGCGTTTGTAACTATGTTTCCTCAAATTGTCGCAGGGCCGATTGTTACCTACGACGAAGTCAGCGAACGTCTTGACGACAGAAAAGTTACGCTGGACGACCTTTCAGACGGCATAGGCATATTTGTTACGGGACTTGGAAAAAAAGTTTTGCTTGCAAACAATATCGGATTGCTGTGGACGGAAGTAAAAGCAATGGACTATACTCAAATATCTGTTTTTACCGCTTGGCTTGGAATAATCGCTTTTGCGTTCCAGATTTATTTTGATTTTTCAGGCTATTCCGATATGGCTGTGGGTATGGGAAAAATGCTTGGATTCGATTTCCCTCAAAACTTTAATTACCCTTATTTATCCACTTCCATTTCTGAATTTTGGCGTAGATGGCACATGACTTTGGGCGGTTGGTTCAGAGATTATGTTTATATTCCTCTCGGCGGAAACCGTAAAGGCACTTTAAGAACAATAATAAACCTTGCAATTACTTGGTGCTTAACGGGATTTTGGCATGGTTCAAGTTGGAACTTTGTTTTGTGGGGCGCATACTTCGGAATTATTATAATTCTGGAACGTTTTGTTTACGGAAAGTATATTGCTAAAATACCGAAATTTTTTGGCGTAATATATTCATTTGTTTTGGTTTTGTTCGGTTGGGTTCTTTTTGAAACCGAAACTCTCACCGACGCACATAAGTATTTTAAAGCAATGTTTGGTGCAAACAGAGTATTCTATGACGCAAAATCTACATATTTGGTGGTCACATACGGTTTTGTTTTATTACTTTGTGTTATCGGTTCAACCCATTTGGTGAAAAAATCAATTGATGTAATTAAAAAAATCAGCAGCAAACTAACCGTTGTTTGTCAACCTTTTGTACAACTGGGAATTATGCTTTTGTCCACCGCTTATCTTGTAAACGAAAGCTATAACCCGTTTTTGTACTTTAGATTTTAGGAGGGTGTATTATGGAAAAAATAATGAAAATTATTTCAGTCGGTTTGTTTTTCTTTACACTCCTATTCTTCATGGTAACTACGATTATTCTGCCGAAAACTGATTTTTCCGAAGCTGAAAACCGTTATCTTGAAGAATTTCCGCAAATATCTTTTTCTGAAATTTTTAACAACGATAAAGACAATAGATTTATGTCTAAGTTTGACGCATATATTTCAGACCATTTTCCTTTGCGAACAAGCCTTATTACCGTAAAAACCAAAACCGATAAACTTATCGGAAAACAAGTCATTAACGGTGTGTATATGCTTGACGACAAATTTGCGGAAATTATCACAGGCTATAATAAAGATACTGTGGCAAAGTCTGTTGACGCA
This sequence comes from uncultured Ruminococcus sp., assembly GCA_964480525.1. GTDB lineage: Bacteria > Bacillota > Clostridia > Oscillospirales > Ruminococcaceae > JAAZZIT01. Next base: position 103,335 of record CAYZOV010000003.1, on the reverse strand, counting down.
ATTAACCATTTGGCGGAAGTTTCAAATGTTCCTACATATGTAATGATTGTTCCGACTGCTTCGGGAATTTATTCAGAGGATATACCTGATTATTACGAAAATATCGACCAAAAAAGTGAAATAGATAATATTTATTTCAGCTTAAACGATAATATTACAACTCTGAATGTTTACTCAAAGCTTTATTCTGCACGAAAAGATAAAATTTATTATAAAAATGACCACCATTGGACAACTTATGGGGCGTATATCACATATAATGCTGCTATACGAAAAATGGGGTATAATCCTGTTGAACTTAACAGCTATAATATTCAACCTGTCAGCAAAAGCTTTTACGGAACTTATTATTCAAAGGCTCTTTATGACAGTTACGGAGCTGATATAATCGAAAAATTCACCACTAACGGCGTAAACGTAACGGAAGTTTCGGTTAACACCGGAAACGACGTTCGGACTTATGATAGTATGTATTTTGATGAATATCTTGACAAAAAAGACAAGTATAGTTATTTTTTGGATAATGCAATGTATCCTGTGGTGAATATCAAAACCGATTTACCGGAAGAAAACAAAATTTTAATAATTAAAGACAGTTATGCGCAATGTTTTGTTCCGTTTTTAACTCAACATTATTCGCAAATTACTATGGTGGATATGCGTAGTATTTTGCTGTTGGGTGCAGTTATTGATGTTAAAGATTATGACCAGATTTTGGTACTGTATAATTTTTCGAGTTTTGTAACAGATGAAAACTTGAAAAAGCTTCAACTTTTAAGATAAAACATTTTGCAAACTCAATAATATTTATTTTATAAAGATATTGATTTTTACTAATGCAAGTGCTATAATTAAATAAGAATATGTGCCTGTTTGTTTTTTGAACAGGCATTTTTTTAGGAGGACGATTAAAATGAGTGAAAAATTTACTAACCTAATTGACCTTAACGATTATCCTGTTGAGTTTTGGAACAAAATTGTGGCGCTTGGTCATGATATTTTGACTAACCCGACAGCTTATCAGGAAAAATGCAAAGGCAAAATTATGGCAACTCTATTTTACGAGCCATCTACCAGAACGCAAATGTCCTTCCAAACAGCAATGCTAAGATTAGGCGGACAGATTATAGGATTTGACAATCCGTCAAGTTCTTCTGTTGCTAAAGGCGAAAATTTGAAAGACACAACTAAAATTGTTAGTAGCTATGCTGATATTTTGGTTATGCGACACCCTACTGCGGGGGCTGCAAAAGCGGCGGCATTGTCTGCTGATTGTCCGATAATCAACGCAGGCGACGGCGGACATTTGCACCCGACTCAAACTCTTACCGATATGCTGACTTTGCGTGAAGAAAAAGGAACACTTGACAATCTGACTATCGGACTTTGCGGCGACTTAAAAAACGGAAGAACGGTTCATTCACTTTGCAAGGCGCTTTCGTGCTATAAAAACAACAAGTTTGTACTGATTTCTACTGATTTTTTAAGGCTTCCTACATATATCAAAGACGTTCTTAACGCACACGGCGTTCAGTTTAAAGAAGTTGAAAAACTTGAAGACGTTATCGGCGAACTTGACGTTCTTTATATGACCAGGATTCAACAAGAACGTTTTTCTTCAAAGGAAGAATACGAAAAGCAAAAAAATGTTTACGTCCTTGACAATAAAAAAATGTTAAAGGCTAAACCTGACCTTGTTGTTATGCACCCGCTTCCGAGAGTTGACGAAATTGCTGTTGAGGTTGACAATGATTCAAGAGCAATGTATTTCAAGCAGGCTAAATACGGCATGTATGTGCGTATGGCATTAGTAATGATGATTCTTGAACAAAGTCAGAAACCTGCGCCATTGCTTTTCGGTAAAGAACATAATTGTTGTTGCAAAAATCCTAAATGTATCACAAACAGCGAACATTATTTGCCAAAATCTTTTGTGGGAGTAGGGGATAACCTTATTTGTGAATATTGCGACGAAAGGTTGTTGGCAGATTAACTAATATAGAAAAAATTCACAAAAATATTGTTGCCAAAATGTAATAACTGTGTTATAATTGTAATAGTTGATAGAGAAAGAAATATATCAAGTTACAAAGTTGGAACAAAATCGGGGAATAAATTTACGAACATAAGAGGAAACAAAATGAATTTTAATAATAAATCTACTAAGCCATCTAATGGCGTTTCTGTAATCCTTTGGGATAGAGTTATAGTTGCGGTTGCTATATTTACCGTTGTTCTTATCGGGTGTATTTCTATGATTGTTTACATAGGTTCGGGTACACAAAAAGTTAAATCCACACAGAACTTAACGGATAAGAAAATAGAAAGTTCAACATACGGCAACAAACCTACGCAACAACCTGTAATTGAAGATGTTGAAACACCAAAAGCTAAAATTTTCATTGACGCAGGACATGGCGGAGATGATGGCGGAAGCACCAACTGGGACGAAACAAGAATTGAAAAAGACGACAATTTAATAATTGCTCTTGCTGTTGTGGACGAGCTTGAAAAAATGGGTTATGAAGTAGTAACTTCACGAACCACAGACGAGTTTGTTTCTCTTGACGACAGATGTGACATAGCAAATGAATGTGAAGCGGATTTGTTTGTTTCACTTCACCGAAATTCCGCTGACGTAGGGCAGGGGGTAGAAATTTGGGTTTCCAATAAAGAAATTTACGAAGATACTTTGTTGGGACAAAACATTATTGACGCCTTAGAACGTGTTGGCGTTTCTCAAAACAGAGGCGTTCAGTTTGGTTATATCGGCAAACCTACATATAATTATCAGGTTAATTATGATACAGATATGCCAAGCTGTTTAGTTGAATTAGGTTTTATCACCAACGACGAAGACAATGCACTTTTTGATGATAATTTCAACGAATACGCAAAAGCCATAGCACAGGCAATTTCAAAAACTGTTGAAGATTTGAATTTATAAACCTTTAGACACATAAAAATAAAGCCACAACGGATATTCGTTGTGGCTTATTTGTTTGCCTTAGTATAGGAATTTAATATATTTTGCTTTAAACTTTCTGATTGGCGTTAAATTGTTCCATAACTGCGAGGTTATTAACTCAAAAACTTCATTTGCAAAGTCAAAACTTTCTTCTGAAAAAGAGTTGCGGCTCATGTCGGATTCAACAGCCAATTCTACAAACAAACCAAACTTTTCCTTGTCTATTGACACACCGATTTTAGATAACATATCATAGATTTTGTCGCTGTTTTGAATGTCTGTTTTGCTTTTTTCAAAAGTGATTCCAACAATTTTAAATATCTTGCAAAGTTCGTCGTACATTGTTTTAACAGCAATTCTTCTGTCAGAATTGTTTATAAGATTCAAAATTGCTTTTCGGCGACGATTATATACAGTTTTCCAAATAAACAACACGCATAAGACAAATGTAATTATTAAAACAATTTGTACTGTGGTTACAAATATTTGGCTGTAATCGGCTTTATTACCTGTTGAAGTGTTGTTTTTGCTAATGGAAGTAACTGTATTCTTTGTATCTACGCCACCGTTAGGCGATTTGGACGAACTTGTAATATTTTCTGTAGTTGTTGTAGTGGTGGTTTCGGTTTTTGTCTGTGACTGAACACTATAAGTTGCCGAAGTCGTTGTTGCTGTATAGTTTGGATTTTGTCCGTTTTCGTATCCTACAGTAAATTCAACAGGAATCCAGCCAATGTCGGATATAAATATTTCACACCATGCGTGACCGTCTTTGTCTTTAACATTTGCTTTAATTGTCTTGTCGTCAACCTTTGAAAACTGGCTGTTTTCGACCATAAATCCCTCTACATACCTTGCGGGAATTCCCATTGCTCTCATTAAAAGCGTTCCTGCGCTGGCAAAATAAGTGCAAGAGCCACTTTTTTGTTCTTCAAGAAAATATTGCACAAAATCTTTATCAGACGGAGTTTTGCCAACATCAAGGGAATATGTGAAATTTTCTTCAAAGTATTTTTTAATAAGATTTGCGGCAATTTGCGCCTTTGTCAGCTCGTCGTAGTCGTCCACTTCAAAAAATCTGTTTATTTCGGATTCGTAGTTACTAAAAAGATACCTGTAAGCTGATTGAATAACTTCAAAATCATAATCCAAATAATTATCAAAAACAAAATCTTGATAATTTGCAAGTGCATAATAATTATATGTTGAAAATGCACTATATTTTTTTAGCATTGAATCGCTTGAAAGTCCTGTGTAATAATTATAAGTGTATTCTTTGGATTTAGGAATAATGTAAAAATCCTTGTAAATTTCCTTATAATCAATTGTTTGAAAATTAGCATAATACGGCGTGTATAAATATTTTGTGTTCGCACCCACATTTTTTATTGTGATAATGCTTTCCATTTTTGATAAAGTTCTGTCGTCAACTGCGTTTTCTAAGATAAAAGAACCGTAATTTTGATAATTAAAATCATTTTCGCCACTATCTAAAATATATTCGTTCAAATAACTTCCCGTGTCGTATTCTTCCCAACTGTTTCCGGTGTAATAACTTCCCACAAAACCTTTTAGATATAGCGGTGTGTCTTGATTTGCGGAACTGTCAGAACGAACGCTTTCAATTTCAATTTTTAATACAGTTTTGTTGGAAAAAGTTATTTTGTCTGAACGTCCGAGTTTTCCGCTGTTTGTGGCACCGATTTTTTTGTTACTTGAATAAGTCATCGATTCCGCAATGTTTTCTATATACTGCGGAACATCTTTAACGTTGAAGTTTTCAATTGCCATTTTAATTTCATATCTTGCTTGGTCAACGCTTTCAGGTCTGTTTCCCAAAATAACAGAAGCTAAAAGTGTAATAACAGTTACGCCGCAACAAAGAGCAAATGTATATACAAATGCATAATTTGAATTGTCGTTTTTAACAGTTTTTGATGAAACTTCAAAGCTATTGGTTTTGGAATTGTATGAAAAATCCGACTTTTTTCTGATTTTAGATTGAACTGTGTTTGATATTCCCATGCTTATTGCCCATGAAAACAGCATTACAAAAAATGCTACATAATTCGGTACAAGTCCCCAATATGCGCCAAGTTCAAAAAAAGGAAACGTTATAAAAAAAGTACCTTTAAAACTTGATGTGTAATACAACGAACTGCAAAGTCCGAGGTTAATAATCATTAAAAGCAGAGCATATGCGTATTGTATACTTTGTTCATAATCTGATAAACTTTTTATCGAACTGTCGCTTTCAACCGTCACAATAAGATATTTGTTTATAATATTTACAAAGCCGTCGAAAACTAAGGTATAATTCACAGAAAAAAGTACGATAAATAAACCTATAGCCACCGCACAAAAGATTTTAAGTGTAAGTTTTTTGCTTTTAAATGACGTAAAAAGCAAAGTAAACAGCAACGAAAGCAACCCCAAAACAAACAGGTTCAGAGCGTCAGTATGAATAAACGATTCAAACATCAATACGGTGCAAAACGACAATATCGCCACAAAAATAAAACGTAATAACAAAGAATATTTCTTCGTTGGTTTTGCCTTTTCGTATGCTGAATTAAGACTTAATGTGAGATTTTTCTCTTTATTTATATTTCTTTTCATAATGTTGTCACCTTAAAAATCAGCAATGATTTTTTCAAAACTGCCTTTGAAATCTCCGGAAATCACTTTGTAAATTTGCATATCAGAGTTGTCACGCTGAATTATTTCGGCTTTTTCGCCTATTGTTATAACAGTAATTCGTAATTTTTCGCAGTAAATTTCAAGAAATTTCAAAACTTTTTCATCTAAAATCGGACTGAAATAAAAAATCTGTCCGTATTTGTTTTCCATCTCGTTAAGAATAAAACTTTCTATAATTTGGCTTTTGGTTTCGCAGTTGTTAATTAAAATTTTGACAGCTTTATTGCAATCGTCAAAATCAAATACTTCTACTGAATTGTAATTGCCGATAGATTTATTGTTGTAAACAATTCCGTGAGGAATACTGTTTTTTATAAGGTTGTACGAAAAAGACATAACCCCGTCAAGGCAGGTGTCAATTTCTTTCAGATTATCATTTTCGCTTGTTTCAAAGTCACCGGCACCATCAAAAATAATATAACACATATTGCTTATCGGCATAGAAAAATCTTTAACAAAAAGTTCGTCAACTCTGGCGGACAGTTTCCAATGCACTCTGTTAAGTCTGTCGCCTTCAACATATTGGTGAATATCGAAAATTTCCGACGGGTCGTCACCTTTTTTGGTCTTTGACATAACGTCGCTGTCATTTTGTTCTGAATTGTTATATCCGTCTTCTATTGATGTTTCAACAAGTTTTGGCATAACAGTTACGTCAGCCTTGTAAAAAGGATTGTCATATTTCTTTTCTTTGTGCGAAAAAAGCAGCAAAATATCATATATTTTAATCTTGTCAATTTCCGCTCTGACGCAACCGGAGTATTCCGACGAAATTGCAAAACTTATTTTAACAGTATTTTTTTGCGGTATAAAAGTTTTGATAAATACATATTCGTTTTTATTTGACATAGTATTATAATACTTAATTCTAATTTTTCCAAAAGAAAAGGGAACAAGGGAAGTATTTTGAATAAGCAGATTATAAACAATGCCGTTTGATTTTTCAACGCTTTCATAAGAAGAACATAGTGTAAATTTCAACTTATGTTTTGAAAGATGAAACAATATTCCCGAAGCAATCGGAAGAATTATTAAAAATAACAATAAAAATAGCGAAGCAACATCTACATATAAAATGTAAAAGAAAACAGCAATAACTAAGAGTATAGCATATGAAATTTTTATACCTATCATATAATCGCCGCCTTGCTGACTTTTGGGGTTTCAACCGAACCGAGAATGTCATTTACAACATCATCAACGCTTATGTTGTTAAGTTTTGCTTTTGTATTTAAAAGTATTCTGTGAGAAACAACATCTTTAAATGTGTATATTACGTCGTCAGGCTGTACATAATTTCTTCCTTTGAATAATGCTGTGGCTTTTGTGGCATTAACAATTGCTATGGCGCCACGAGGACTGACGCCCAGTTTGACGTATTGGTGTTCACGAGAAGCTTTAACAAGCTGTGCAATGTATTCATACACTTTGTCCGAAACGAAGATTCCTTCTACAACCTCTCTTGCTTCTGCGAGCTGTTGAGAAGTTACCACAGGCATAACCGTATCAAGAGGATTGTTGTTTTGTTTGGATTTGAGCATGACAATTTCACTTTCAAGGTCAGGATAACCCATTGAAAGTTTCATCATAAATCTGTCAAGCTGCGATTCAGGTAACATTTGAGTACCGATAGAACCAATTGGATTTTGGGTTGCAATTACAATGTACGGGTCAGGTGCGTTTTTGGTGAAGCCGTCAATAGTAATTTTACTTTCTTCCATAATTTGTAAAAGCGCAGATTGAGTTTTGCTTGAAGTTCTGTTGATTTCATCAGCTAAAAATAAATTACACAATGCCGCACCGGGCTTGTATTCAAATGTGTGGGAATCTTTGTTATAAATTGTAAAACCCGTAACATCTGACGGTAATACGTCCGGCGTAAACTGTAAACGCTTGTAATCAAGGGATAAAGCCTTTGAAATAGCAAGCGCAAGAGAAGTTTTTCCAACGCCCGGAATATCATCAAAAAGAATGTGACCCTTTGCAAGGATTGCTATTAAAGTTTTTATAATAACTTCATCTTTGCCTATAATGACTTTTTTTGTTTCATTGATAATGGATTTAATATTTTGGATTGTCTGAATCTGTTCGTTAGTTAATGTAGCTTGCATATTAAAAATCCTCTCTTTTGTAATTTAGTATTTTTATGTATGATTATCTTTGAATTTAAACTATAAAACGCAAATATGTTTTAAAGTAATTATAACATATAAATCAAAATATTTCAATACTTTTTAATAATTAACGAAAGTTTTATTTAAGAGTTCGATTTTATCTTTTATATATTAAGCTTTATTATGAAGTATTATAAATGATATTTGCATTGAGTTTCATCAATAAATACTCTAAACTGTTATTTTCTATTCCCCGAATTTCACTAAATTTTCATTTAGTGAAATTGGATATGCGGAAATTTAAGGCACGAAAAATCAATGCCCTTTCAAAATTTGTTGACAAAACCAGAAAAATATTATAAAATTAAACGTAACAAGTAGTAATTTCAGAAAGGATAATTTTATGAAACAAGAATACTTAAATGATTGTCCGGAATATTTACGGGCTTTCTTAACAAATCTTGTACTCATTCGTGACCGTGCCGACCGTACTGAAGAAGCATATTATATTGATATAAGAACATTTTTGCGTTATTTAAAGATAAAAAATGGTCTTGTACCGCAGGACGCTGTTTACGAAGAAATTAAGGTTATCGATACGCCTTTGGAACTTATAAGAAAATTCACACTTTCAGACGCATACGAATACTTAGGCTTTTTGAAAAACGTCAGAAACAATTCCACAACCACACGAGCAAGAAAAACCTCGTCATTAAAGCAGTTCTTCCATTATCTTGACCAAAAAGCACATTTAATAGACGCTAACCCTTTGGATAATCTGGAACTTCCGAGAATAAAAAGCAAACTTCCGAAGTTTCTCACTTTAGACGAAAGTTTGCAATTATTACAAAATGTTAAATCAAATAATCAAGAGCGAGATTTTTGTATTTTAGTTTTATTTTTAAACTGCGGTATGCGTCTTAGCGAACTTGTAGGACTTAATTTTAACGACTACAGCCGTGAAAACAAAACTCTAAGGTTATTCGGTAAAGGCAGAAAAGAACGTATAATTTATCTTAACGACGCTTGCATTAACGCTCTTGAAGATTATTTAAAAGTCAGACCCGACGTTGAGTCCGAACCGAACGCAATATTTTTATCCCGAAACAAAAAACGTATTGACAAACGTCGTGTTCAGCAAATTGTTGAAGAAAACATCACCAAATCAGGTCTTGACAATTTAGGCGTAACAACTCACAAACTCAGACATACCGCCGCAACGCTTATGTATCAGCACGGAAACGTTGATACTTTGGTTTTGAAAGAAATTTTGGGACACAAAAGCATAGCAACAACAGAAATTTACACCCATTTATCTGATAAAAACTTGCGAGAAGCTTCTCAGGCGTCACCGCTTTCAAATGTAAAAAACGAAAACAAACCCAGAGAAATTAAGTCGTTTAAAAACGAACAGGACGACTAAGGGCTTTTTTCTCCCCTGCCCTAAAAATCGGCATTTTTACGTTTAGACGTCTTTCCAATATATCACATCGTCATCAAGATACTTGTACGCATTTTTCATTTTTTCGGCTGTTACGCAAAATTGTATATTAAAATGCATAGGTGTATTCTTTGAAATTGTAAAAGAATCGCATACTTTCATAAGTCTGTATATTTGGTCGGCAATTTCAGGAAATATATAATAATTCACTCCCACATCATAAATACTTTCTTTCAGTTCGCTGCAAAAATAGTGACTTAGTGTAATACCTTTTGCTCTGATACACATATAGGAAATATATTCGGGAAACTGCATTAAACAATTGGTATTTGTATATCCGAATTGTCGGTTCAGCTCCTTTTTAATCGGTTTATTATTCAGCGTAACAGTCACAAACAAATCTTTATCGTCAATTTTTCCGACGTCAAAAGAAAAAACACATCTTGAAAACAGTTCGCTAAATAATTCATATGCTTGACAGTTGAATACAAATACAGAGGTTTTTAATACAAAACTATGGGTTTTATCCTTATTCCTGTAAAATTTTACAAGTCTTATATCAAATGGACTTTCTGCGATAAATTCAATCAATTTGTCTTTTAACTGCATTACATAAGTTGTATCAGTCATACTTGACGAGTATTTCGACAATTCGTTCTGAATCATTTCTTCTATGTACGTTAAATCCTTAATAATACCACCTGCTTGACATTTTATCAGTAAAATTATACATTACATCTCAATGATTGTCAACCCTGCGAAAAAAGTTCCCCACCTGTAAAAAGATGAGGAACTTTTTTTAAACTTTAAATTCATATCCCATTGATATAACTTTGTCGATAAACGCAGGCAAAACTTCCGCATTTGTTTTGGAAACAGAATGAAGAAGATATATTGCTCCGGGGTGCAATGCCGTAACAAGTTTTTGATATGACGTTTCATAATCAGGTTGGGCTGTTACGTCCCAATCCGCATAAGCATAGCTCCACAAAACGGTTTTATAACCAACAGCCTGAGTTTGTGCAAGAGAATATTCGGAATATTCTCCCATAGGCGGTCTGAAATGGGTCATTTCATAGTTAAAATTTTCAAGCATATATTCATGAAGCTGAATTATTTCTTTTTTACAATCTTCTCCGCTCAACGTAGGCATAGAATAATGGCTCACCGAATGGTTTCCTATAACGTGACCCTCATCAATCATTCTTTTTACAAGTTCGGGATTCTTCTCCACATAATCTTGCAGTACAAAAAATACAGCCTTAACATTTTTTTCTTTCAAAGTGTCAAGAATAACGCTTGTATACCCGTTTTCATATCCCTGGTCAAAAGTCAAGGTTATAACTTTTTCTTCGGCATTTTCGCCAATCGCCATTGCGTCATACTTTGAATAATTTCGGTTAAAATCAATTGCACCCAAAGTTCTGTTTTGTTCGTCAACTTGAATTCCCTGTCCGTACCCGATTTTTGTTCTGTCAAGCTGTTCGATTTCGCTTTCTGAAAGTTTTGCGTCTGCGTTAAGCGGTTGAATGTCGTCGGCTTTTCTCAAAACCGAACCGCTGTTTTCGGTGCCTATTTGAGATTTATTACCGATTTTTTGCGGTGACTGTCCCGAACAACCGCTTAATAATAATGCAATCATCGACGTTAAAATTGCAACAAATTTTTTCAAATAAATTCCTCCCGTAAATTTTTATTACAAAAATATTATGAGAGAAATTTGATTAAATATTAAAAAACCTCTCGAAAAACGAGAGGTAATTTTTGTTATGAAATATATTTGCCTTTTCCTTTTTTCTTTGCTTTTATAGGCTTTTCCGTGCCTCCTCTGTCCTCAAACAATGCAGAATCTTCGTCCTGTTTTCTAAAATCAAATTCAGGGCTTTCTTCTCCACGTTGTTCGTAATACGGTTGAATAACATATTTTCGGATAACAGGAAAACAGTTAAACGATACTACGATTGAAATTAACGAAAACGGGATAAACGGCATTAAAAAAGAAGAATACGGTAAAAACAGAAACAGCATTGCCACAATAAAAAATACCGCAAGCAAGGTTAAAAGCGAACTTTTCAGTCCAAGAGAAACGAGAATAAACGAATTTTTTACAATTTTTCCTAAAGATAAATTAGTGGAAACAATCATCAGATAAATATAAAAATGCATCATAAGGAAAATGAAAATCATACTTATCGTGATTATAAAAGGTATGTAAAAAAAGCTTTGCTGTTGTGCCATAGCGTTATATATCGGAATAGCAAAGAAAACCGCAACAACAAAAACAATGTCTATAAGTCCCATAATAAACGACTGTTTGAAGTTGGATTTAAAAGCTTTTACAAATTCGTGCCACAAAAAAGTAGGACGTTCTTGCGTATAATTTCGTGTAACTTTTGTCATTGCCGCAATTGCAGGTCCAATTGTTACTATTGGCAAACAAAAAAGAAGAAATATCAAATTAAGTTCAATAAGTTTCCAGAATTTTCCTTTGTAAATATCAAAAAATTTGAAAATACCTTTCTTTTCTAATTCGCTTTTCGGAATACCCGGTCCGGCATTCTCATATCCGCCAAACAATCCCATTAGTTTAAACACTCCTAAAAATATTGATTATTGTAGTAAAAAAATTATAAAACACTTTGATAAAACGCCAATTGCCACAAAAGCTTCAAGAATTAAAAACTTAACTCCGTACAGTTTTGAAGCATATTTTAAACCTATAAAGTTTTTTTCGGTAAAAACTGCCCCTGCAAGGTTGCAGGAAAAATTAAACGCTTCTCTGCCCCCGACAACAAGTGCAAAAATTATAAAGAACGACGGTATAATTATCAACACAAAAGATAAAGCAATTCCGTTAATGCCGTTTTGTTGATAAAGGGACAATATAGAAATTGCCATTTGAACGCCTTTGAAAAAACCGCAAGCAAAAATTATCGGTTGTAAAACCGCCGAAAATCCGCACATAAACAACACCGCTATGTAACATGAATTTTGCAAAAAGCTCTTAGCAAACATCATCAAAAAATCCATTTTTCCTTGAATTTCTACAAGAACACTTTGCTGAAAAATATAAGCTTTTAAATCCAACAAAAAAAGCAACGTTGTGGCGACAATTCCCGAAAGAATTACGGATAAATATACAATTTCAAAAGCATTGTTTTTAATAAAAATCTTTTCTTTAACTCGCATAAATTTACTCCCGATTTAAGATAGTAAAATATATGCTTGTCTTAGGAAAATATTCTATTTTGAAAGTTCGTAGGCTCTTTTAGTACAAGCTTTACAGCAATTATCTACTGTGTTTTCCAAATTGCCCTCTCTGAGTTTTTCAAGTCCTGCGATAGTTGTTCCGCCCTTTGATGAAACCATTGTAATAAGTTCGTCAAGAGTATATCCGCTGTCCGTAATCATCTTCGCAGAGCCAATCAAAGTCTGCGCAAACAAATCCTTTGCAACATTTTCTTCAATTTCAACGCTTTTTGCATAGTCAATAAATGCTTTTGCGTAAAGATAAATAAACGCAGGTCCGGAGCCGTTTATGGCAATAATTTCTTTCATTTTTTCTTTATCGATAACTGCGATTTTTCCGCAAGCCGAAAAAATATCGCAAACAAGCTTAAATTCTTCGTCAGATGTTGGCTCTACTTTTGCAAGAGCGGTTGCACCCTCACCGAGAAGAAGCGGTGTATTCGGCATTACAAGAACCGTTTTTGCATTAGGAATAGTTTTAGATTTAAGGTATTCCCCTGTTATTCCCGCACAAATTGAAACCATAACGGTGTTTTCTGTAACGCTGTTTTTACATTCTTCCAAAACGTCGTCAAGCTGTTGCGGTTTAATTGCCAAAAATACATATTTACATTTCTCAAAAACGTCTTTAATGCTGTCGCAGGATTTAACGCCATATTGCGAAAGTTTTGCAAGTTTTTCGGTATCAAGGTCATATGCAAAAAGAGAAATATCACCGAGGTTATATTCACTAACCCCTTTCATTATGGCAAATCCCATATTGCCTGCCCCAACGAAACCTACATTTATCATAAGAAAAAACTTCCTTTCAGTAAAAAATAAATACCTACTATATTATACGACAAAATGCACAATAAAGCAAGTATTTTTAAGATAATTTCACCTAATTTTCAAACTTATAAAGCTGAAGCTTTTTTAAAAACTCTATTATAGGCGGTTTTTACAGCGGGCAGTAAAAAAGCTATCATTGCCATTTCTATAGGCAACATAACGACGTTTTTTACCAGACGTGGCGTAAACCAAATTTTAAAAGCATTCCATTCTCCTACTGTCATGAACGGGAAATTTCTATTTGTGTAACAATAATAAAGCACGCAGGAATTAAGAACAAGATTACACAGAATAACAACTATAATTCTGGCGATTATTCCGCTGATGATAATTGATTTTCCTGTAGACTTATTATATAGAATTATGCCGTAAATTAACGCCATTAGTATTTTGACAGCCAAAAGTCCGAAATTATAATCTCTGGCTTTAAAACCGTCTAGGAAATACCCCAGAACATCAACGCCCACATTTGCAATAACGCACACAACGGGACCATAAAGCATTGCAATAACCATAATTCCGAAAAAAGAAAAAGTTATGCGCAAATCTGCCGTAATATTAAGCGCCAGATTTCTAAGCACAATAGAAAGTGCCATCATCATTCCGCAAACAGTCAAAGTCGAAATTTTCTTCATTTCATTTGCCGACTGTGAAAACATAAGAAAAAAGCTTTTCATTAAAATACCTCCTTGATACAAATACGAGTACAACTCCTTTAGATGTATAAAGGGCTTTGATGAAAAGCTACGATTATACATTCAGCGGGATGCGAAAACCAAACCGCAAGAAAAATTCCTTTCGTTCGCACAACAACTCCCCGTCTGTGCGACACTTAACGCTTGGTTTTCTACTCTGGAATGTGAAAAATCAAATTTAGAACGCTGTTGTAACAACTGCGTCGTATGTTTCCTGTTCAAATGGTTTTGTCATAGCGAGTGCTTCCTGAATATCAACATCATAAATCTTGTTGTTCATCATGCCAACAACTCTGTTGCCGATTCCCTGTTCAAGAAGGTCAACAGCATAACAACCCATTTTTGTTGCGTTTACTCTATCTCTGCAAGTTGGTGAACCACCTCTCTGAACGTGTCCGAGAATAGTTGCTCTTGCTTCGATTCCTGTTGTGTCCTGAATTGTTCTTGCAATGTTTTCCGAATTGCCTACACCTTCAGCAACAACAATTACAAAGTGTGTTTTGCCCTTGTTCTTTGCGTCAACAAGCTTCTTTGTAATGTCGTTAAGGTCAAACGGTACTTCAGGTGTGATAACAGCTTCTGCGCCAACAGCACAACCAACGTTTACAGCAAGATAACCTGCGTTTCTTCCCATTACTTCAACAACAGAACATCTATCGTGTGACGAAGCTGTATCATTAAGCTTGTCTACCATTTCCATAGCTGTGTTCATAGCTGTGTCATAACCGATTGTGTATTCAGTACATTTAATATCGTTGTCGATAGTTCCAGGAATACCGATACAGTTAATGCCTGCAGCAGAAAGGTCGGCAGCACCTCTGAACGAACCGTCACCGCCGATTACAACGATTCCTTCGATACCAAGTTCTTCGCATTTTGCTTTGCCTTTGAGGATACCTTCTTGATATCTAAACTCATTACATCTGGCTGTGAAAAGACAAGTACCGCCTTTTGAGATGATTCCCGAAACAGAATCTTCGTTCATTTCAACGATATCTCCGTTAATCAAGCCGTTATATCCTCTGCGGATACCGTAAACTTTCATGCCCTTAGCAAGAGCAGCTCTGGTAACAGCTCTGACAGCTGCGTTCATTCCAGGAGCGTCACCGCCACTTGTAAGTACACCGATAGTTTTTGCCATAACAAATTCCTCCACTCATACATATATACATAAATCGTTAGTTTAATATCTTCGTTAATTTTATCACAGACAAATCTCAAAGTCAAGAGTAAAAACGTTTTCTTTACATTTTAAATAACTTTTATTACTAATTTTTTCGATTTTTAGGCAATTTTTCCCCGAATAAAACTGCCGATACAAAATAACGGCAGTTTCATTTTTTAATATTTTAGTTTGTTGCAGAAGAATCGTCGCCCGAAGATGTGTTTTCATTTGACGAAGATTGAGAATTATCCTTTTCGCTATTTGAATCCGAGCTGCTTTCAACAGGCTTAACCGCCACGCTGACAGTCAGCACTTCGGCATTTTTAATACTGATATATTCTCCTACCTTTTTGTCAACACCCGCTACGATTCCTTCAGATACGCTTGTTGTTTCATAATTAACAACAGTATATTTGATTTTTAATTCGTCAAGTTTTGCAATATACTGATTCTTTGTAAGACCCTTATAATCAGGAATCATAACCGATTCAGGACCTTGCGAAAGAGTAATTACAAGCTTGTTTTTGTTTTCAGGTGAATATTCGGTATCAGGGTCGATACTTTGTTTCATAATAACGCCGGTTAAATATTCGCTTGAATATTCATATGCAAATTCAACAACAAAATCTCTTTCCAAAAGTGCCTTGACGCTTTCGTAATACTGATTAACAACATTAGGCATAATAGCGCCTTTTCCAAGTTCTAACTGTGTATTTTGCGGTGAAGTTGTCGTAGTTATATTAGGCGTTGTAATCGTCTGTATTGTGTACGAGGTCTGTGGCGGAGTTGTAGTTGTGCTTTTGTTATCATCACTTGCGCCTTTTGCAAAGAAAATCTGATAAATCAAAAATACCGCCAAAAACATAATTACAACAACAACCGAAACACTCAAAATCGTAGGCAACATAGTTTTAAAATTGTCGTCGGATTTTGAAGCAGAAGCTTCGTTTTCTTTCGGAACCACTTTTGTAATCGGAATAGTTTGGGTTGCGCCTTTGGTGTGTTCCACATATTGAGGTTGTTCAAAAAGTTTTGTTACAAGTTCGGTTATTGACTGGATTCTTTGATTTCCTTTAACAGTTAAGCCTTCCATAATTACCTGCGAAACATTATAAGGTATTGACGGGTTAATTCGTATTGGTTCGATTATCCTGTCGTTATTAACTCTGGAATGTGCTTCAGGCGGTAATGTTCCCGTTAAGATTCTGTACAAAACAGCGCAAATTGAATATACATCAGTCCATGTTCCCTGCCAATCAAGCGAAGTATACTGTTCAGGAGCGGCATATCCGGAATAAAGTTCGGAATTAAGCTCGGTATTTATGGTTCTGATAGAGCTGATACAAAATCCTATAAGTTTAAGTTCTCCCTTGACGGTTACAAGAATATTGTCCGAACAAATTCCTCTATGTACAATTCCCGCATTATGAATAATGCTAAGGGTTGTGAAAATAGGCGGAAAAATCCGTTTAACCTGTTCCCAACTTAATGTGCCGGAATTTTCCTGTAAAAATTTCTTCAACGAAACGCCCTCAACGTATTCCAAAACCGCATAAGTAGTATTGTTTTGTGCAAACAAATCAACTGCAGGAACAATATGCGGAAGATTTCTTAATCTTGAAAGAACTTTGTATACTTCTGCAAATTCCGACATAAAAGTTTTGTATTTTGCAAGGCAATCCTGATTTACGATTATTCTGTCGCTGTCCTCGGCACGTCTGCAAAGTGTGTCAGGAAAATATTCTCTAACGACGACTTTTTCGCTGGCTACTTTATCATAACCGATATACGAAACACCTTCGCCATTAAAGGATAAAATTCTACCTACAATATATCTATCGTCCAGAACCGTTCCGGCTTTAAGGTAAGACTTAGCCTGTGGTGTTTTAGGGTCATAATCACAATGATTACACAATCCGTTAATATCAAGCTTATTCATACAACCCAGACAAAGCCCCATATTTTCAGCCAAAGTAATTCCTCCTTCAAATGTAATATATAATGTTATCATAACAGTATATTTTAGTAATGTCAACCGATATTCGGTTTTTGTTTGATTTACGAAATAATTTGTATTATTTCTGTAACCATTAAAGTAAAATTATTACACGAATAAATGACGTTCTTCAATTTGTTGTTACAAAAAAGACGCCGAAAAAATCAGCGTCTTTAATTATTCAATTAAAACATAATCTTTAAATTTATTATAATCTTCAAACGAAAACATTTCTTTTTCTGAATCAGGTTTTGTAGCATAAAGAATTTCAAGAGGATTTGAAAAATAACCTATGTTATTTCTAAGTTCCACAATAGCCATTGCCTGTTGGTCGGTTAAGAGCAGTCCGTCACGGATTTCTTCAAACGAAGCTGTGTTAATGTTTACAAAAGTGCGTGTTTTCACCGCCGTTGTAGTGGTCGCTTTTGAAGTCGTTTTTGTTGTGGTCACTTTTGCGGTAGTAACTTTGGTTGTTGTGGTTGCAGTCTTAGAAACCTCTGTAGGCGTGGTCTTAACGGTTGTTGTGGTTATTATTTCTGTATAAACAGGATTTTCTACATAAACATATTCTTTCAATTTTTCTATTCTCTTTTCGCCCAGTCCGCTTATGTTGATAAGTTCTTCCACGTTGTTAAATTTTCCGTTTTTGGTGCGGTATTCGATAATACTATCGGCAATTTTTTCGCCTATTCCGTCAATTTCAAGAAGCTGTTCTTTGGTGATTACATTTAAATCTATGGGAAATTCCGTTTCTATTTCGTCTTTGGTTTCTTTTGTGACAATGTTCATCTGTGTGTTGTTATCGTTTGAAAGCATATAAGACAAAAAGACAAAACTCAGGGCAAACAATAAAACAATCACAAGTGAAAACCCTTGAGATTTTTTCATATTCTGCCACCGACCTTTGTCTAATAGTTTCAAATATTCAATGAGTGCAAGTTTTAGGTTGATTTTACCAAAATTTTATCGAAAAGTAGAGCTACTAAAAAAATATTTAATAAGGGTCATGCCCTAATATTCCAAATGCGAATCTATTCGCATTTTGCAACGTTTAGTACCAGTTTCATGGTGTTAAACACAAGTGATTCAGTACGTTTCGCTCACGAACCGTGGGGATTGTATCCCACTACAAAATACAAGTACGAACCCCGCAATATAAAAGAAAACTTGCATATATTATACTTTGTATTGGTAATTATATCATATTTCGACTAAAAGGTCAAGTGGGAAAGTAAATATTTACTTTTTGTCAACATAATATTCTTGTAGTCAACAGATGAAAAAGCTTGCAGGCACGTTATTTTTCTGTTGACTATAATCATTGTATCATATATTGACAAGTTAGTCAAGTGAATCTATATATTTTGTCTAATAAAGGAAGTAAATCTGAAATCTTTCTTCTCCTGAATATGGGTCGGTATTTTTTTCATAGTAAATTACTTGGTGGCTATTTGGTAGATATGTGTATTCATATGCGATTGAGTCTTTTAATGCTTTTAGTTTCTTTTCATATGTTGTAATACCATTTTGCGAACGTTGCTTTGCATACCAGTTAGACACAATATGCCACGAGCTGTTGGAGGGGGTTTTCTTTGAGATATATTCGGCATATGTTCCCCAACGGTAGCCGTCACCATTTTCCTTTTCTACCATCCACTCGGTGTCCTTTGGCGAATAGTCATTCTGCTTGGTAAAAATGCTATTTGAATACTCCTGCAATTCAGCACAAAGCTTTTTTACATCTGATTCGGTGATTTCTACGATGTATGGCTTTTCGTCTACGATTTCGCTTGCGAGTACATATGTGTATTTGCCGTTTGACATCTTTACCTTTGTGAGAGTTCTGTCCCCACCGTTCTTGGTGTTTACTGTTACTGTTTCGTATGCTGTAATCTGGTCGCCTTCTTTGAGTACCACGTCATACTCGTTGTCCCACCAGTCAAGATTTTTGCCTACTGTGAATCCGTGTGTTTCCCACCCAATCCACTTGGTTACGCCCTTTACCGAGCTGTTGCTTGACGAATTGTCCTTTTTCTTTGTGGTTGTCGTAGTCGTTGTTTTCTTCTTAGTGGTGGTTGTGTTTTTCTTTGATGTTGTTGTGGTTGTAGTGGTAGGCTTCTTGCTTGTAACTGTTGTGGTGGTTTTTGGTGTGGTCGTCGCTACTACTGTTGTAGTTGCAGGAGCAGAGGTATTTGTCGGAACTGTTGTCACAACTGGCGTTGTTGTCTGAGCATTTACGTCCAACACGCTTGATGACGACACATATCCTGTTTCGCCTGTTGTGGTTGTTACCTGTGTAAATCCGTTTTCTTCGCTTTCAGCATCTACGATAAGCTGTGTTCCCTCTGGCAAAGTAGCTACTTGCTCGCTCTCGGTATTGCTTTCTGTGTAGATTACGGTTTCCTTGTTTGTTACAGCGAATGTCTGTCCTTCAGTTGTCGTTACCGTCCAGTCAATGTTGTATTCTCCGTATGTTGATGGAGCTGTTGTCGTTGTTGGTGCGGTAGTGGTAACTGCTTGGGAAGTAGTAGTGTTCTTTTCAATTTCGTCCATTGAAATTCCGTGAGAGTTAGCCATAGCCTTAGCCGTAGCAAAAGTAATAACACCTGCCATAAGCAAAGCTGCAATCAAAGCTATAATCTTATTTCGCTTCTTTTCATTTTCGTTTTCAGTTGTTTGAGTTACATTAGTCTTTTCATCTTTCATAGTGATTCTCCTTTTATATGTTGTCAGCAAGGTCGCTGACGTGTGTTGAATTTAATTTCATCTAATTCTATCACATTATTTTGATGGAACTGAATAGAAAAGCCACTAAGATTTTTTTCTTAGTGGCTTAATCTTTTGCTTAATAGAGGAAATATATATCCCACTTTTCTTTGCCTGTATTTGTATTTTTGCTTAATTTGTAATAAATAACTTGGTGAGAGTCAGGGAGAAGTTTATACTCGTAATCAAGCTGTTCTTTTAGGTCTTTGAGTATTTCATCATATGTTATGCTTGAATCGACATACCAGTTTGGCACCGTATGCCACGAGCTGTTGGAGGGGGGTTGCTCCTTCGATTGAACATTTGCAATATCCATCATAATCATTGAAGAGTTTTCCATAAAAGATAGATTCAGTATACCTTGTTTTCCATACCGACAAACTATTTGAATACTCCTGCAATTCAGCACAAAGCTTTTTTACATCTGATTCGGTTACTTTTGTTACCTTGATTTCCTTTGTTGATAGGCACGATGTTTCCACATATCCTACATATCCGTCTATTGAGATTGTTTGTGTTCCTCCTGCGTTTCCTATCATCTTGATTTTTGTGTAGTTGACCTTTTTGCCGTTTTTGGTGATTGTTACTGTGTCGTTCGGGTACGCTGTTACTTTGTCGCCCTTGTACAAAGTTAAATTATCTGCATAGTCCCAGTACCCGTTATTTATGTCCACAACAAATGTGCCTTCCGATGCCCACATTGTTTGGGTTTTATTTTTGTTATTACTGTTGTCATTGTTATTACTCGGTTTCTTTGTGGTTGTCGTAGTCGTCACATTATTTTTCTTTGTGGTTACGGTAGTTGTCGTGACCTTTTTTGTAGTTGTAATAGCTTTTTTGGTAGTGGTGGTAGTTTCTTCTGGCGTTGACGTTGTGGTTGTTGCACTTGTCGTTACTGTTGAGGCGGTTGTTACTGGGGGTTCTGCTGTAACCGTGCCACTTGTTGTTACTGTATTTTCAGTTTTTGTGGTTGTAACGATAGGCAATGTGGTTGTTACGGCACTTGTTGTAGCAATTTTTTTATCGGCGGTTTGATTGTTACTGCAGGCTGTTAGACTGAATACGCTTAAAACAACTAACGATTTTATGGTTATGGATTTTACAAGCTTTTTCATGTTATTTCCTCCATTATATTATCTCATCATCATAATTATACATCGAAAATAAATACTTGTCAATTTGTTTAAAAATAAACTTCTCGGATTTCATAGGATTTTTAAGAGAAAAACTTTACAAAATTATTTTTTTGATTTATAATGTTTTATAGAAAGTTGAGGGGAAAATATGAACGTTTTTAAACCATACAAACGCAAAGTTAATTATTACGAAACCGACAAAATGTCAATTGTACATCATTCAAATTATATCCGATTTTTGGAAGAATCCAGAATTGATATGCTGTCGCAAGCGGGCTACCCATTTGACAAAATGGAAGCAGAGGGCGTGTGGATTCCTGTGTTGTCGGCATATTGTGAATACAAATTCCCACTTTGTTTCGGTGACGAATTTGAAATTTATCCAAAAGTTACGAAATTCAACGGTTGCAAACTCGAACTGACATACGAAATTTTCAACATAACGCAAGGCGGTAAATTGTCGGCAATTGGCAAAACAACTCATTGTTTAACCGATGTAAATATGCGTCCGTTACGAAGTCAAAAATCCCACCCTGACATTTACAAGGTTTTTGCAGACGCACTTATTGAAGAATAAAACAAAAGTCACAGCAGAGCAAATCTGTTGTGACTTTTTTGTTAAACATTATAGAGGTATTCATACTGTTCTTCTGACAGCTTATCAATAGCAATATTCCAATAGTCAAGCTTATACTGTGCCACTTCGTTGTCCACACTTTCAGGAACATTAACAATCATCTTGTCAAATTTTCCGTTGTTATCAACAATATATTTTGCCGACAATGCCTGAATTGCAAATGACATATCCATAATTTCAGCAGGGTGTCCGTCACCTGCCGCAAGGTTTACAAGTCGTCCCTCTGCAATTACATAAATCCAATTACCGTTTGAAAGCTTATAGCCCTGAATGTTGTTTCTCGCTTCACGAGTTTCAACAGCCATTTTCTTCAAACCTGCCACGTCAACCTCAACGTCAAAATGACCTGCGTTACAACAAATTGCACCGTCCTTCATATTGAGGAATGATTTTTCCGTAATTACGTCACGACAGCCTGTTACAGTTATGAAAAAGTCGCCGATTTTTGCTGCTTCTTCCATAGGCATAACCTTAAAGCCGTCCATTACAGCCTCGATAGCCTTGATAGGGTCGATTTCCGTAACTATAACCGTTGCACCCAAGCCTTTTGCTCGCATAGCTACACCCTTACCACACCAGCCATAGCCTGCCACAACGACATTTTTACCTGCAACAATAAGATTGGTTGTGCGGTTTATTCCGTCCCATACAGACTGACCTGTGCCATAACGATTATCAAATAAATACTTACACTTTGCGTTATTTACAAGAACCATTGGGAATTTAAGCTTGTTTTCCTTGTCCATAGCGATAAGACGATGAATACCCGTTGTGGTTTCTTCACAGCCACCGAGAACCTTAGAAATAAGCTCAGGGTGATTATTATGAATATGATTTACGAGGTCGCCACCGTCATCAATAATGATGTCAGGACCGATTTTTATAGCCTCATCAATGTGTCTGAAATACTCCTCCTCGGTTGCACCGTGCCAAGCAAATACATTAAGCCCTGCGTGAACAAGTGCAGCAGCCACATCGTCCTGTGTGGAAAGCGGATTGCTACCTGTTACATACATTTCGGCACCACCAGACGCTAACACTTTACAAAGGTATGCTGTTTTTGCTTCAAGGTGAACAGAAAGTGCGATTTTTTTACCCTCGAATGGCTTTTCTTTTGAAAAACGTTCCTCAAGATTTCTAAGCAAGCACATATTCTGCTTTACCCACAAAATTTTTCTTTCGCCACTTTCCCATAAATTAACATCTCTGATTTCCGACATACTATTTCTCCTTTATTTTGAAATTCTTTCAATAACCTTACTTGCGTTATAATAAATTTTTTCTTCGTCTAGTGTAGTAGATTTTCCGTTTTCAATCAAAATTTTGCCGTTTACCATAACCGTTTCGATTTCGGTACCTCTTGCTGAATAGCACAAAGCTCCGAGCATATTATTTCTCGGATAGAATTGTGGCTGGTTTATATCCATCACAAAAAGGTCAGCCTTGTTTCCAATTTTAAGCTCTCCGATATTTTCAAGATTAAGTGCCTTAGCACCGTTTATGGTAGCACACTTGTATGTGTCAACAGCACCCACGGCTACCGCGTCGTGATTGATTCCTTTATGCAAAAGCGAGTGAAAATTCATCTCTCTAAACATATTCTGACCGTTGTTACTTCCCGGGCCGTCAGTTCCAAGAGCCACATTTACCCCCTTTTCAAGCATTTTCTTAATTGGTGCAACTCCGTTCGCAAGCTTTAAATTTGAAACAGGATTTGCAGCAACAGATACGCCATTTTGAGCAAGAATGTCAATATCGCTGTCTGTGAGCTGAACACAATGAGCGCAAATTGTCTTTACATCAAACACACCCAGAGAATTTACATATTCAACAGGGGTCATACCGTACTTTTCAAGTGCTTCACGATGTTCAACAGGCGATTCGTCCATATGAATATGAAGTCCCACGCCAAGCTTTTTAGCCTCTTCGGTAACGATTTTTAAATAATCCCCATCACAGGTATAAATTGCGTGAGGGCCAAGCATAAACGAAAGCAAAGGGTGGTCTTTATAGTTTTCAATTTCCTCTTTTGCCCACGCTAGTCTGTCCATTCCGTATTGTGCATTCCCTGCACCGACAATTCCTTTGGAAATTACAGCACGCATACCAACGTCTGTAACAGCCTTTGGAACGATGTTTTTAGAAATGTGCATATCAAGAAAAGTGGTTGTTCCCGATTTTAGCATTTCAAGACACGAAAGTTGAGTTCCCCAGTACAAATCCTCATCTGTGAGCAAATCCTCTTTTGGAAGAATTTTTTCGTTTAACCATTCCTCAAATAAAACATCATCAGCCGAGTTTCTGAAAACCGACATATAAGCGTGGTTATGAGCGTTAATAAAACCTACGCTCAAAAGCTTGTTTTTCCCGTCAAAAACACGGTCAGCCACAAAATTCTCAGGTGGATTTTCTATTCCTGATATAATATCGTCCGTAACATACACATTGGTCTGCTTAACTTCATAGCCATTATCCGTAGGCAAAACAGCCAAAATATCTTTAAAATGATAATTCATACCTTAAAGCTCCTTAAAAATATACTTTTATTTATTGTAGCATATTTTAGATATAAATGCAAGAAAAACCGTAGACCTTTTCTAAAAAAAGTCCACGGTTTCCTAAAAAATTCTAAATTTTAGTGAATGTCTGAATAAAGTCCGATATAAAGCTTAGCAGAACGTTCCCAGCTGAAGTCCTGAGTAAATGCGTTTGCAACAAGTTGCGCCCATTCAGGCTGACAATCGTAAAGATGTCTTGCACGAGTACAAGCGTCAAGCATATCGTGAGCATTATAGGTTTTAAAGGTAAATCCGTTTCCACCAAAAGCTCCTGCGTCCTTAATGCTGTCCTTCAATCCACCCGTTTCTCTGACGATAGGAATT
The DNA here is from genome assembly GCA_964480525.1 of uncultured Ruminococcus sp. Taxonomy (GTDB): domain Bacteria; phylum Bacillota; class Clostridia; order Oscillospirales; family Ruminococcaceae; genus JAAZZIT01. The sequence goes on along the minus strand of CAYZOV010000003.1, from coordinate 78,755 downwards.
GTTCCGTATCTCAAAGCTATCATCTGTGCAAGTCCGCAAGGCTCGCTCTGTGACGGCATAAGGAACATATCCGCACCTGCGTAAATTCTCTTTGACAAATCAGGTACAAATCCGATTGTTAGTCCTACACGGTCAGGGTAACGATATTTCATCTCAGAGAAAAAGTCCTCATAGATTTTTTCGCCCGAACCCAAAATTGCAAACTTGTATCCCAAACGAATAATATCCTCAAATACATACTTAACAAGGTCAAGTCCCTTATGCGAAACAAATCTTGTTACAATACCGATAACAGGCTCATTTCCCGGTGCAATTCCCATTTCTTCAAGAAGTTTTTGTTTACAAATTGCTTTACCTGATTTATCTTTTGCAGAATAATTCTTCGGAATAACCTTGTCAGTTTCAGGATTGTTTGCGTCAAGGTCAATACCGTTAAGGAAACCGCAAAGTTTATACTGTTTTTGAGAAAGTATTCTGTCAAGACCGTGAGCATACCACGGGTCGAGAATTTCCTGTGCGTATGTTGGCGATACAGTCGTAACTTTATCGGCACATTCAATAGCGCCTTTCATAAAGTTCACGTCGCCGTCATATTCAAGAATCGAAGCATGGTACGCAGGAATACCCATAAGGTCGTTGAGCAAATCCATACCGTACTGTCCCTGATAAGCGATATTATGGATAGTAAATACTGTTTTAATATCTTCATAACCCGGCTGATAACGATAGAAAATATCGTAATAAACAGGCACAAGAGCAGTCTGCCAGTCGTTACACGAAAGAACATTCGGCTTAAAGTCTATGTAATGAAGAAGTTCGAGAATTGCTCTTGAAAAGAAAACAAATCTTTCTGCGTCATCATAAAAACCATAAAGACCGTTTCTGTTAAAGTAGTATTCGTTGTCGAGAAGATAATATGTAACTCCGTTTACAACGCTGACAAAAACGCCACAGTATTGGTTTCTCCACGCAACAGGCACAGAGAAATTAGTGAGAAAATGACACTGTTCTTTGAGTTCGGGTTTAATTGTGCCATAATAAGGCATAACCACACGACAATCGTGTCCGCCCTCGTCGTTTATAGCCTTTGGCAAAGAGCCGGCTACGTCAGCAAGTCCCCCTGAAGCGGCAAAAGGACGAGCCTCACTTGAACAATATAAAATATTCAATGGAATACCCCCTTTGATAATTTAATACTAAACAGACGCACCTTTGCCGATATACATAGGATAAACAGCCGAGCTTGTCAGAAGTCTGTTGTTGCAGATATTAACGTTTTTATCGGTAATAACATACGAAATTTCACAGTCTTTTCCGATAACCGTATCCTGCATAAGAATAGAATTTTTAACCTTTGTTCCTTTACCGATTTTAACGCCACGGAAAAGAACACAGTTTTCAACTTCGCCTTCGATTACGCAACCGTCGGCAATAAGCGAATTAGTAACCGAACTTTCAAGTCCGTACTTCGACGGAGCATTATCTCTGACCTTTGTGTAAATAGGACGTTTAGGAAGGAAAAGCTGTTTTGAGTTTTCTACGTCGATAAGGTCGAGGTTTGCGTGGAAATAATCGAGAAGGCTGTTAATTCTGCGATAGAATTTTGTATAATCATATGAAACAATTTTAAGTTCCTTAACCCTAGCCTGCAAAACATCTTCTTCAAAACTGTAAAGACCTCTTGCAACAGAATTTTGAATAAGGTCGATAAGAAAATCCTTTTTAAGTACAAACACATTAAGGCTCATTGTGCATTGACCGCTGATTGGGCAACGAATAAGTACATCATGAACTCTGCTTTCGTTGCCGACTGCTACGACCGTAGCATTTCTTGTCTGGTCGGCATTGAATACGCCTGTGGTTGTAACCATTGTAATATCCGCACCTGTTTCAATGTGCTGTTCAACAATAGGCTTAAAGTCCATATTTGTAACAATATCGCAATCCGAAAGAACAACATATTCGCAAAGAGAAGATTTAATATAGCTCATTGCGCCGTTGAGAGCTTCAAGTCTACCTCTGTAAAGACCTGAATCAACGTTTGAAAACGGAGGTAAAATGTGAAGTCCGCCTTTTTTTCTTGACAAATCCCATTCTCTTGCTGAACCGAGGTGGTCAAGAAGCGACTGATAATTTGCCTTTGTGATAACTCCAACATCACTTATACCACTGTTTACCATATTTGAAAGAGTAAAGTCGATAAGTCTGTATCTACCTCCGAAAAGAATAGAACCCATTGTTCTGTTTTTGGTTAAATCCGAAACGGTTGTGTCGTGCATATTAGCAAAAACAAGACCGAGTACATTTCCCATATTTACTGCCATTATAACCGCTCCCCTTTCTTACATATCTTCTGAAATAATCTGTTTAGGTGCAACGACAGAGCCGTTTGAAATATTAAGTCCGTGTCCGACAACGGCGATTCCCCAATCGTCACGCACCGGCATATCCTCAGGTCTTGCGCCGATATGAGCGTTTTCACCGATAACAGAATTTTCACCTACAATTGAATATTCAACAACTGCTCCTGCCTTAACAACAGCACCCGGCATAAGGATAGAATCCGTAACCTTAGCGCCTTTTTCGATTGTTACGCCGTCGGAAATCATTGAAAAGTCAACAGTTCCGTCAATGTTGCAACCCTCTGTTACCATAGAATTTTGAATCTTAGCGTTTTTACCGATATTCTGTGGTGGCATTACAGGGTTTCTGGAATAAATTTTCCAAGCCGGGTCGTAAAGGTCAATTGGAATATTAGGATTGATAAGGTCCATATTTGCTTCCCACAACGAATCAATTGTTCCAACGTCCTTCCAGTAACCGTCAAATCTGTACGCTACAAGCTTGTCGCCTGCGTCTTTCATATCAGGAATAATGTTTTTACCGAAGTCTTTTGTTGCGTTCGGGTCGTTTTCGTTAGCAATCAAAGCCGCACGAAGTTTCTGCCAGTTAAAGATATAAATACCCATTGAAGCCAAAGTTGAACGTGGATTCTTAGGTTTTTCCTCAAAGTCGATAATGTTGTCGTCCTCGTCGGTAATCATAATGCCGAATCTTGAAGCTTCTTCAATCGGAACGTCCAAAACAGCAATTGTTGCGTCGGCGTTTTTGGATTTGTGGAACGAAAGCATTTTGTTATAATCCATTTTGTAGATATGGTCGCCTGAGAGAATAATTACATACTCAGGGTCGTATCTGTCAACAAATTCAATATTCTGATAAATAGCGTTTGCCGTACCTGAATACCAATCAGCTCCCGAAGCTTTTTGATACGGAGGTAAAACATGAACTCCACCGTGTATTCTGTCAAGGTCCCACGGCTGACCGTTACCGATATACTCGTTAAGTACAAGTGGCTGATACTGTGTAAGTACGCCTACTGTGTCAATTCCTGAGTTTATGCAGTTTGACAATGGGAAATCAATAATACGATATTTAGCACCATAAGGTACTGCCGGTTTTGCAACCTTTTGGGTCAAAGCATACAAACGGCTTCCCTGACCGCCTGCCAAAAGCATTGCAACACATTCTTTTTTGTTGAACATAAACATTCACCCACCATTTAAGAATTTTTTATTTTAATTTTCATTAAAAACTTAATTTTTGTCCGTCTTTTTGGAAGCGGATTTTTTTGCTGATGATTTTTTTTCGGATTCATCTTTTTTAACTGTAAAATACATAACGGAAAATCCCGGAATTTCAACAGTTATGGACTGGTTATATCCGTGCATAGGCACGTCCTCGGACTTAACAGTACCGTTTGTACAAGGACTTCCATCAGCGGAAATTGTGTTCATAACTTCGGTGTATTTGCCTTTGTACGGAACGCCAAAGCTGTATATTTCCCGTGTAATCGGACAGAAATTACATACAACAATAATTTCTTCGCCTTTTTTGTTAATTCTTCTGAAAATAATTACCGACTGCTTATAGTCATCATTTGAAATCCAGTTAAATCCTTCCCACGAATAATCAATTTCCCAAAGCTGAGAATGTTCCTTATAAAACTTATTGATATTCTTGACAAAAAGCTGATAATTTTTGTGGTCGTCAAACTTCTCAGGCATAAACCATTCTAGTCCGTTTTCGTAATCCCACTCTCTAAACTGTGCAAATTCACTGCCCATAAACATAAGCTTTTTGCCCGGATGAGCCATCATATACGCAATGAAAGCCTTTGCCTGCGGGAATTTCTGGTCAGGCTGTCCCCACATTTTCTGAATAAGAGAAGCTTTTCCGTGTACAACTTCGTCGTGTGAAATCGGTAAAATAAAGTTTTCGGAAAATGCGTAGAAAAACGAGAAGGTCAGCATATTGTGGTTAAATCCACGATTAATAGGGTCCATAGACATATATCTGAGCATATCGTTCATCCAGCCCATATTCCACTTGAAGTTAAATCCTAAACCGCCCACGTCCGCAGGTTTTGTAACAAGAGGAAAAGCAGTTGATTCTTCGGCAATCATCATTGCACTTGGAAATCTTGCAAAAACTGCGGTGTTAAGAGTTTTGAAAAATTCAATAGCTTCAAGATTTTGGTTTCCGCCGTTTTTGTTAGGCGTCCATTCGCCGTCACGTCTGTCATAATCAAGATAAAGCATTGAAGCAACTGCGTCAACACGAAGTCCGTCAATGTGGTATTTATCAAGCCAATACAAAGCATTTGAAACCAAAAACGAAATAACCTGTGGTTTAGAATAATCAAACACTCTTGTTCCCCACGATTTATGTTCGCCTTTTTTCATATCTGCGTATTCATAACACGCTCCGCCGTCAAATTCGTACAAACCTGCTTGGTCTTTTGGAAAATGTGCAGGAACCCAGTCAAGAATAACGGCAATATCATTCTGGTGGAATTTATCAATCATTTCCATAAATTCCTTAGGGTTTCCGAAACGTGAAGTAGGGGCATAATATCCGATTCCCTGATAACCCCAGCTTCCGTCAAACGGATATTCAGCCAAAGGCATAAATTCGATATGGGTATATCCCATTTCTTTTAAATACGGAATAGCTTCGTTTACAAATTCTGAATATGTATAAAAGCTTCCGTCCTCATGTTGTTTCCACGAATTAAGGTGAACCTCATAAATATTCATCGGCTTGTCGTAATATCCGTTTCTGCTTTCTATCCATTTTTGGTCTTTCCACTTGTAACCGTCAATAGAGAAAACTCTTGAACCGGTAGACGGATTACATTCCATATATGTTCCGTATGGGTCGGCTTTCATATTCATTTTTCCGTCAGCACCCGTAACAGCGTACTTGTATATTTCAAGTTCCTTAATTCCCTCAACGAAAAGTTCCCAAGAACCCGTATCGCCGATTTTGTTCATAGGATTAGCGTTTTCGTTCCAGTTGTTAAAATCTCCAACAAGCGAAACCTGTTTTGCATTTGGCGCCCATACTCTGAACCAGCAGCCGTTTTTTTCAACGTGCGCACCGAAAAACTTATATGCCTCAAAGTTTGTACCCTCCCCGAAAAGATACAAAGGCACTTGATAATTTTCAGGAATACTTCCTCCCATTTTAAAATCAATCCTTTCAGAAATACTTATCTTCAATTATGTAGAATCAAGCAACAAAATACGCCCAAAACTACCCTAGTATTATTTTAACCTTTTTTGAACGAAAAAGCAAGTCTTTTTGTAATATTTTTAGTATTTCCACATATTAGGATATTCAGATTTGTATATATTGTACAAATTTAATCAACATTTCAAAAGATAACCGCCAAATTCGTAACAATTAAACAAAAAATTAGCACTTTTTCGGTTAAATTATCTCATAGAAACCCTTGAAACAAACACGGAAATATCATCTCGTTGGTCTTTTTCTCTTAGTTGCTTAGTTAATTCGGTAATAATTTCGGCTGTTTGTTGAGATGAAAAAGAATTTTTTTCGATTTCTTTTGAAGATTTTAAAACTGCCTGTTCGATTACACCGTCAGAACATACAATTACATAGTCGTTTTCAAAAAGTTTGTATGTGTTTAAAGTGAAAGTCGTTTCGGGCAAAATGCCGATAGGAAAGCTGTCACATTCGATTTTAATAATGTTTCCGTCACGAAGAATATAACTGGGTGACGCACCGCTTTTAATAAACGAAACTTCCCCTTTATACAGGTCGAATATGCCTATGTCAACCGTGGCAAATGATTCGTTCCAACCCTTGACACGCATAATAGAGTTTGAAAGTTTAATGGCTGTTTGTGCGGAAGTTCCCGAAGAAATTAAACGCAAAATCAAACTTGTCGCAAATGCAGAATCAAGTTTTGCACCTTTTCCCGTTCCCATTCCGTCTGAAAGAATTACCAAAAACTTGTCCGACGAAAGCCATATTCTTTCTACAGTATCGCCACAGACTTCTTCGTTTTCTATGTTTTTTTGTATTAGATAATTGGACAATTTATAATTTGAATACTTTGAGAAACTAAGCTTATATAAATTTCCGATTTTAATTATATTTGGCATTTCCAAGTCACATTCCACAATTTCACTTAATTCAACGGTGAATTTTATCATGTCGGCAGACGGTTCGGATTTTAGAAAAAGTTCCACTACCCTGCTGTCGTTGTGCTGAAATACCGTTACTTTTTGCGGTGTTATTCCAAATTTTACACACAATCCCTCACAACGTTTTGACAGATTAAAATCCAGTTGAGAATTTTCCGCAATGTTGTTTTCTATATCCGTCAACAAATCGCAAGTGACAGAAAGTTGCTGTGATAACAAATTTCGCATAAGTGAAATATTTTCTATGTTATTAACATTAAGTTTATTGCATTGAGGAAGTGTTTTTGAAATTTCGTCGATACGTTTTTTTATGTCATTTAACGCCTGATTAGGCATATTTACAAAATTTAACGAAGTGTTTTTCAGATTGGAATTTTTCGTATCTTTGTGTACAAAAAGACTTAGCAATCTGTTTTGTATTTCGCAAGGCAACACTATAAAAATTATACAAGCCCAAGAAATATCGGTTAAAATCATAAAAGTGTCGGAATTAAAACCTACGGTCGCAAGACCTATAACGGAAGAAAAAATAAAAGCTATCGCCATGGGAATATTACCTAAAACAGACAAACTTCCAGCCAAAACGGACGAAGCGGTTATGTATAAAATATTCTTAGCAAAAACAGGGGAAAACATAATTACGGAAAAAGTAAATATTCCGCCTAATATTCCTCCCCCTTTTATGCCGTATTTTTTTGAAAACATCAGCAAAGAAAGTATTCCCACCGCCCTGCCTAAATTAAGAGAAAACAGCGATAAAGAACACAATGTAGTAATTGATAGTATGTACATAAATAAAACATTCACGCCGTTTAAGCCTTTAATGTGAATTTTATGGGTTCTTTTAAAACTGTCGTATAATTCTGTTGTTATGAATACCAAACAACCGCAAAATACAGCCGAAACAAGCCTGAAAATAATCAGCGTTATGTCTGTGCTCTGGACTATGACCGAAGCCGCCGAACAAGCCAGAACAGAAAATACGGTCAGCAGACAGTTTGTTATTGTTTTAATTTTCTTTTTTGCAAGAAGTTTTAAAGAAACAATGGCGATTATTGACGTAATCTGCACAATATTTTGGGAATACGTTCCGTTCAAAAGGTATGTTGCAATACTTGCAAGCAACGAAAAAACGCCCCAATTTCCGCAGAGAGCCGACACAGCAACATTAGTAAAAGCGTAATAACCGCCCATACGACTGTTAGCTGTAATCATAGAAATTACTATCACTGCAAGCAAAGTTAAAGCGTTTGTTTTTTGGTTCGTACCGTTTAAAATTTTTGTTTTAATCATTTTTGTTGTCCGTCCTTTTTTTCTATATCTCTAACTTAAAAGTTATTATAGAAAATTATAAACGAACACTTGGTAAAAATTTGTCGGTTTTGATACTTAAAATGTAATTTTTACAATTCTTTTTTCAGATTTTCCGCAAAAAGTATAAACTGTTCCATAGATAACTGTTCAGGTCGAACAGCTGACGGAAGATTTGAGTTTAATATTGCATTTTCGACTTTCTTTTTGTCAATACCCATTGACGACGAAACGGAGTTAAGCAAAGTTTTTCTACGCTGTGCAAATGCGCCACGCACGGTTTTGAAAAAGAATTTTTCATCAGTCACACCCTCCGGGGTTTTGCTCTTAATGTCAAATCTCACAACACAACTATCCACATTCGGTGCGGGCATAAAGCTACCACGGGAAACATTAAATAAAATTTTCGGCGTTGAAAAATAGTTTACAGCCACCGTTACAGCACCCATTTCTCTTGTACCCATTGGCGAACAAAGACGTTTGCCTGCTTCTTTTTGAACCATTACCGTAACTGATTTAATAGGCAAACGTTCTTCTAACAACATCATAATTATAGGCGAAGTGATATAATACGGCAAATTTGCACAAACTCCCACTTCAAGTCCCTCAAATTCTTCTTTGATAAGCTTATGCAAGTCGGTTTTCATAACGTCGGCATTGATAATTTTTATATTATCGTATTCCGCCAAAGTTTCGTCAAGCACAGGCATAAGTCTGTCGTCGATTTCGATTGCCACAACCTTGTCGGCACGTTTACACAGTTCGTTTGTCAAAACGCCGATTCCCGTACCTATTTCTATAATTCCAAAACCTTTTTTTGCGTTTCCCATTTCGGCGATTTTCGGGCAAACAGACGGATTTACCAGAAAATTCTGCCCTAGTTGTTTGGAAAATGAAAAATTATGTTTTTCAAAGATTTTCTTAATTGTACCTATATTTGAAAGATTTTCCATAACTGCTCCTTAAATATTTTCTTAGCTTAATTTTAACATTAAATCAGTTTATTGTCAATGAATATTCGCAAAATATCCGCAAAGAATAGTTTAAAAGGAGCTGATTTTTACGGATAGAACAAATTATACATTCGGCGGTGAAATTCCGCAAAAAATCTCGTCGCATTTGTTAAAAAACGAAAAATCAAGAAAGAGTTTTTGCGGGTTGACGTCTTATGAAAAAAATGAATTTATCAACAATTCTAAGAGTATTTCACAATCAAACGAACTGAAAGCCTATGTTGAAACAATGGGCGAAAGTCAAAACACACCAATTCAAATGGGTTTCGGGGTGTTTTAATACGCTAACATACTAGTGTATTGGCAAATTTAACAATAATTATTAACTGTTTTGTTATAAATTCTTGCTTTTTATGTGTTGCAATTTTTCTTGATATGTTGTAAAATATTCTAAGGAAGTTACTTATTTAAATAGGTGGCTGATTAACGACTATTGAGTGAGGATTTATGACTATGAAAAGTGCTAAGATTTTTTCAGTTTATTATTCCCCTGCCGACTTGCATTTCAAGGCGGTTTACGGCTTTATGCACTCAAATAGCCGAAATTTTTAAGTAAAAACGACTGTAAACCCAAAAGTTTGCAGTCTTTTTGTTTTTGTAAAAGCGAAAGGATTGGTGTAATTTATGAAAAAAGTAGCAGTAATTATGGGTTCTGACAGCGATTTTCCAATCGTTAAAGAAGCTGTAAAGGAGCTTAAAGCTTATGGCGTTCCTTATGAAGTTCACGTTATGAGCGCACACAGAACTCCACAACTTGCAAGTGAATTTGCAGAAAATGCTAAGAAAAACGGTTTTGGGGTAATTATCTGTGCCGCAGGTATGGCAGCACATCTTGCAGGAGTAATCGCAGGTCACACTACTTTGCCTGTAATCGGTATTCCTATCAAATCAAGCTTTGACGGACTTGACGCACTGTTAGCAACGGTTCAAATGCCGAGTGGAATTCCTGTTGCAACGGTTGCGGTAAACGGTGCTAAAAACGCAGGTATTCTTGCTATTCAAATGCTTTCGCTTTCTGACGAAACTTTGGCGCAAAAACTTGAACAGGCTAAAAAGGACATGATTGAGGGCGTTAAGGCAAAAGAACTTAAACTTCAGGAAGCTTTGAAAGAACTTTAATATTCGTTTTACTACAAATCTGATAACAAACTAACTAAACTTCAAGCCTGAATTTTTTCAATGCCAAAGAAAATATGTATAAGGCTTAAAAATCTTCAAAAAAGGAGGACTAGTCCTGTTGGCAGGGACGGTCAATATTATGGGAGGATTTTTTGGTGCGATTTCAAAAAAAGACGTTGTTACGGACGTTTTTTTCGGAACTGACTATCATTCACATTTAGGAACAAGACGTGGCGGTATGACTGCGTTTGACAAAGAAAAAGGTTTTCAGAGAGGACTTCACAGCATAGAAAACTCACCTTTTCGTACAAAATTTGAAAAGGACCTTGATACTATGGTGGGAAATCTTTGTATCGGTTGCATAAGCGATTCCGACCCCCAGCCTATTCTTGTCAGAAGCAAATTCGGTCTATATGCCATTTGCACAATCGGTGTAATTAACAACGCAAACGAACTTTCGCAAGAACTTCTTGAAAGCGGTTGTTCAAGCTTTGAAATTATGAGCAGCGGTAAAATTAACACTTCATCGTTGGTAGGCGCTTTAATATCTCAAAAAGATAATTTGGTTGACGGAATCAAATATGCACAGTCAAAGGTTGTGGGTACAATATCGTTGATGATTCTAACCGAAGATTCCATCATTTGTGCAAGAGATAAGCAAGGGCGACTTCCAATTGTTATAGGTAAAAACAGCGAGGGATTCTGTGCTTCACTTGAAAGCTTTGCATTTCAAAAGCTTGGGTATTTTACATATAAAGAACTTAAACCTGCCGAAATTGTGGAATTGACAAGCGAAAGTTGTAAAGTTTTGGACGACGGAACAGACGACTTGAAAATTTGCTCGTTTATGTGGACATATTACGGCTATCCAAATGCCGTTTACGAGGGTGTAACAGTTGAAACAATGCGTACCCGAAACGGTGAAATTATGGCGGAATACGATATGAAACACGGAAAACTTCCTGATGTAGATTACGTTTGCGGTGTACCTGATTCGGGCGTGCCTCACGCTATCGGTTATGCAAATAAGAGCGGTATTCCGTTTGCAAGACCGTTTATCAAATATACGCCAACTTGGCCTCGTAGCTTTATGCCACAGAGCCAAAAAATGCGTAACCACGTTGCAAAGATGAAGCTTATCCCTGTTCACGAACTTATCGAGGGCAAAAGACTTTTGTTTGTTGACGACAGTATCGTGAGAGGTACACAGATGAGAGAAACTGTTGAATTTCTTTACGAAAACGGTGCAAAGGAAGTCCATATGCGAAGCGCTTGTCCGCCGATTATGTACGGTTGCAAATTTCTTAACTTTTCAAGAAGTAATTCGGAAATGGAGCTTATCGCAAGACAGATTATTTTTGAACTGGAGGGCGAAGAAGGCACCAAACACATTGAAGAATACTGCGACGGCGAAACGGAGCGTGGTCGCAAGATGAGAGATGAAATTTGCAAAAGATTAAAGCTTACATCTCTTGAATATCAATCCCTCGGTGGTACAATTAAGGCTATCGGTTTGGACGAAAGCAAGCTTTGTACATACTGTTGGAACGGAAAAGGTTAATTTTAAAAGTAAATTATTGCGTTAAATAAAACGCTGAAAGGAAAGGTATAAATTTATGAAGAGTTTTTCAGAGAGCTATAAAGAAGCAGGAGTAGACGTTACAGCAGGTTACAAGGCTGTCGAACTTATGAAACAGCACGTTGCAAAGACAATGACAAGTGGCGTTTTGAGTGGAATTGGCGGTTTCGGCGGTCTTTTCGAGCTTGATATGACAGGTGTTAACAAACCTGTTTTGGTTTCGGGTACAGACGGCGTTGGAACAAAATTAAAGATTGCATTTTTGATGGACAAGCACGACACAGTAGGTATTGACTGTGTAGCTATGTGTGTAAACGACATTATTTGCTGTGGTGCAAAGCCACAGTTCTTCCTTGATTACATTGCTGTTGGCAAAAACTATCCTGAAAAGGTTGCTGAAATCGTTTCGGGCGTTGCAGAGGGCTGTGTACAGTCAGGCTGTGCTTTAATCGGTGGCGAAACTGCCGAAATGCCAGGATTTTACCCTGTTGACGAATACGACCTCGCAGGTTTTTCTGTTGGTGTTGTAGACAAGGATAAGATTTTACAGCCTGATACTCAAAAGGCCGGCGACGTTCTTGTTGCTATCAAGTCAAGTGGCGTTCACTCGAACGGCTTTTCACTCGTTAGAAAGGTATTTGACGTAAGCGAAGAAACACTCAAGACTACATATGACGAGCTTGGTGGAAAGACCCTCGGCGAAACACTTTTGACACCTACAAAGATTTACGTTAAGGCTATTATGAAGCTTATTGACGAAGTAAAGGTTAAGTCAATTTCCCACATCACAGGTGGCGGTTTCTACGAAAACATTCCACGTTCACTTCCAAAGGGACTTAGTGCAAAGATTAAGAAAGATGACGTTCAGGTTCTTCCTATCTTCAAGCTTCTTCAGAAAGTCGGAAACATTCCTGAAAGAGATATGTTCAACACATTTAATATGGGTGTTGGTATGATTGTTGCAGTTGACAAGGCTGACGCTCAAAAAGCTGTTGAAGTTATCAATTCAACAGGCGAAGAAGCATACATTCTCGGTGAACTCGTTGAAAGCGACGAAGGTGTAATTATCGAATAATCGGAGGAAACTATGAAAAATATAGTTGTTCTTGTTTCGGGTGGAGGAACCAATTTACAAGCTCTCATTGACGCTGAAAATCGTGGCGAAATCAAGGGCGGAAAAATCACCTGCGTTATCTCGTCAAAGGAGGGTGCGTATGCCCTCGAAAGAGCGAAAAATGCAGGCATTGACACGGTTGTACTTCCACGAAAGGAATATGCCGACAAGCTGTCGTACAGCAAGGCTCTCTTAGCCGAGCTTGAAAACCAAAAAGCAGACCTTATTGTACTTGCAGGCTTTATGACAATTCTTGACGCTTGTGTTACAAAGGCATATCCATTTAAAATTATAAACGTCCACCCTGCCCTTATTCCATCATTCTGCGGAGATGGTTTTTACGGAATTAAGGTTCACGAAAAGGCTCTTGAATACGGTGTAAAAGTTTCGGGTGCGACAATTCATTTTGTAAACGAATTTACGGACGCAGGAGCTATAATTCTGCAAGGCGTTGTCGAAGTTAAAAACGATGACACACCAGAAGTTCTGCAAAAGAGAATTATGGAAAATGTAGAGTGGAAGCTTTTACCAAAGGCAGTTTCACTTTTCTGTGAGGACAGAATTACAATTCGTGACGGAAAAGCATTTGTTGATTAGGAAAATTTTTAATTAGGAAAAATAAATTTTATGGAGGTATGTTTATGAAAACAATCAATCTAGCAAACGAGCTTAGAGAAAATTCGTACCCTGGCAGAGGTATTGTTATAGGCAAATCCGAGGACGGAAAAAGTGCTGTAACAGCCTATTTCATCATGGGTAGAAGTGTAAACTCAAGAAACAGAGTTTTCACCGAAACAGAGGACGGAATTAAGACCGAGGCATTCGACCCATCACTTCTTTCCGATCCACACCTTATTATTTACTCACCTGTTAGAGTTTTGGGAAACAAGACTATTGTTACAAACGGCGACCAGACAGACACAATTTACGACCTTATGGACAAACAGCTCACTTTCGAGCAGGCTTTGAGAACCAGAGAATACGAAGATGACGCACCAAACTTTACTCCTAGAATTTCGGGCATTATGCACGTTGAAAACGGAAAATACAACTATGCAATGTCTATTTTGAAATCAGATGACGGCAATCCTGAGTCCGTTCACAGATTTACTTACAGCTACTACAATCCAATCAACGGCGAGGGTCATTTTATTCACACATATATGGGTGACGGAAATCCTCTCCCAAGCTTTGAGGGCGAGCCTAAAAAGGTAGAAATTCCAAACGACATCGACCAGTTCACTTCGACGCTTTGGGAAAACCTCAACGAGGACAACAAGGTTTCACTTTTTGTAAGATACATTGACATTGAAACAGGCAATGCTGTTTCTAAAATCGTAAACAAAAACAAGTAATTTTTGAAAGGTGGTAAAATTATGGCAAACGAAATGCTTTTAAAATACGGCTGTAACCCTAACCAAAAGCCTTCGAGAGTTTTTATGGCTGAGGGCGGCGACCTTCCTATTGAGGTTTTGAACGGAAAACCCGGATATATCAATCTTCTTGACGCATTTAACGGCTGGCAGCTTGTTAACGAGCTTAAAAAAGCAACAGGTCTTGTGGCTGCTACATCATTTAAGCACGTTTCACCGGCAGGAGCAGGCGTTGGAAAGCCACTTTCAGACACATTGAAAAAGATTTACTTTGTTGATGATTTGGGCGAACTTTCACCTATGGCTTGTGCTTATGCAAGAGCTAGAGGTGCTGACAGAATGTCGTCATACGGCGATTTTATCGCACTTTCAGACGAATGTGACGCTTGCACAGCAAGAATGATTCAGAGAGAGGTTTCAGACGGAATTATTGCACCTGCTTACACAGACGAGGCTTTGGAAATTCTCAAATCAAAGAGAAAAGGTACATACAACATCATTAAAATTGACCCTAACTACAAGCCTGCTCCAATCGAAACAAAACAGGTTTACGGTGTTACATTTGAACAAGGCAGAAACGAGCTTGATATTAATAACGCTCTTCTTGAAAATGTTGTAACAGAAAACAAGAACATTCCTGATGACAAGAAAATCGACCTGATTATTTCACTTATCACACTTAAATATACACAGTCAAACAGCGTTTGCTATGTTAAGGACGGACAGGCTATCGGTATCGGTGCAGGTCAACAGTCGAGAATTCACTGCACAAGACTCGCTGGAAACAAGGCTGATAACTGGTGGCTCAGACAGGCTCCACAGGTGTTGAATTTACAATTTGTTGACAACATCAGACGAGCAGACCGTGATAATACTATTGACGTTTACATTTCAGACGAGTACGAGGACGTACTTGCAGAAGGCGTTTGGCAGAATTTCTTCAAGGTTAAGCCTGAGGTATTTACAAAGGCTGAGCAAAAGGAATGGCTTGCTAAAAACACCGACGTATGTCTTGGCTCGGACGCTTTCTTCCCATTCGGCGATAATATTGAAAGAGCTAGAAAAAGTGGAGTTTCCTATGTTGCACAGCCAGGTGGTTCAATCAGAGATGATAACGTAATCGAAACCTGCAACAAATACAATATGGCTATGGCATTCACAGGAATTCGTCTTTTCCATCACTAATTATAATATAAAATTTGAAAGGATTAAAAATTATGAACATATTAGTTGTTGGTGGCGGAGGCCGTGAACACGCAATTATTATGAAGCTTATGGAGTCGAAAAAATGCGACAAGGTATATTGCACACCCGGAAACGGTGGAATTTCGGCTTGCGGTGCTGAATGTTTTGACGTAAGTGCAACAGACATCGAGGGCGTTGTTGCGTTAGCTAAAAAGCTTTCGGTAGATATGGTCGTGGTTGCACCTGACGACCCACTTGTTTTGGGAATGGTTGACGCATTGCAGGCTGAGGGCTTTATGACGTTCGGACCTAAAAAATGTGCTGCAATTATCGAAGGCTCGAAAGTTTTTTCAAAGGATTTAATGAAAAAATACAACATTCCGACTGCGTTTTACGAGGTGTTTACCGACAGCGAAAAGGCTATCGAGTACCTAAAATCGCAAAACTCCTACCCTGCTGTTATCAAGGCAGACGGACTTGCACTTGGCAAAGGCGTAATAATTGCACAAAACGAGCAAGAGGCTGTTGACGCAGTTCGAGAGATGATTGAAAACAAAAAATTCGGTGACAGCAGTACAAGAATTGTTATCGAAGAATATCTCACAGGTCCTGAGGTTTCCGTTTTGTCTTTCACAGACGGAAAAACTCTCGTAC
The DNA here is from genome assembly GCA_964480525.1 of uncultured Ruminococcus sp. GTDB lineage: Bacteria > Bacillota > Clostridia > Oscillospirales > Ruminococcaceae > JAAZZIT01. The sequence goes on along the minus strand of CAYZOV010000003.1, from coordinate 62,892 downwards.
CTATGATTTCGTCAATGGACCACAAGCGTGCATACGACAATGACGAGGGCTTGAACACAGGTGGTATGGGAACAATTTCGCCAAACCCTTATTACACCGAAGAAATTGCAAAGGAATGTATGGAAAAAATCTTCATTCCGACAATGAACGCTATGAACAGCGAAGGACGTACCTTTGAGGGCTGTTTGTACTTTGGACTTATGCTTACACCAAAGGGACCTAAGGTTATTGAATACAACTGTCGATTTGGCGACCCTGAAACACAGGTTGTTTTGCCAATGCTCGACAGCGATTTGGTTGAAATTTTTGAGGCGATTTACAACCACAAGCTTGATGAAATTGACATCAAGTGGAAAAACGGTGCGTGTGCTTGCGTAGTTATGGCTAGTGGAGGATATCCTGAAAGCTATCCAAAGGGACATGAAATCAAGGGTCTTGACGAAAAGGGTCAGACTATTTGCAATGTTTACCACGCAGGAACAAAGCTTTCGGACGGAAAATTCCTAACTAACGGTGGCAGAGTTTTGGGTGTTACCTCAACAGGACTTACGCTCCAAAGTGCGATTGAAAATGCCTACAAGGGTGTTGAAACTATCACTTGGGATAAGGTTCATTTCCGTCACGACATAGGCGCCCGTGCATTAAAGGCACTTGATATTGACCCATTGCACCTTGATTACAAGGACGATATGGAGGACTATATCGAAGAAAACGGCGTATATCTCAGACAATAAAATTTTAGAGAACGTACAGATTGTGCGTTCTCTTTTTTTAAACAAAAACGCAGGCTGAAAAAAATCAGTCTGCGTTATTTTTACCATTCGATTGTTTCAATATCAACAGGATTTTCGTTAATAACTACGGAATCTACTTTGCTGTTTTTAATTGTAATAACTCTGTCTGCAATGGGAGAAATCGCCGAATTGTGCGTAATCACCACAACGGTTATTCCGTTTTTTCGACAGCTATCTTGCAAAAGTTTCAAAATGGATTTTCCTGTGTTATAATCAAGTGCGCCTGTCGGTTCATCGCAAAGAAGAAGTTTCGGACGTTTCGCCAATGCTCTTGCGATGGAAACCCTCTGTTGTTCCCCACCTGAAAGCTGGGACGGGAAATTATTCATTCTATCTTCTAAACCCACCATTTTCAGCACTTCTTCAGCCGACATAGCGTCCTTTGAAATTTGTGTAGCAAGTTCCACATTTTCTTTGGCAGTTAAATTATTAACAAGGTTATAAAACTGAAAAACAAATCCTATATCGTATCGCCGAAAAGTTGCAAGCTGTTTTTTATTAAATTTAGCAATATCACAACCGTCAACGATAATTTCGCCCTCGTCACAGGTGTCCATTCCGCCAAGTAGGTTTAAAATTGTGGTTTTCCCTGCTCCGCTAGAACCCAGAATCACACAAAATTCTCCTTTTTGGATTTCAAAAGAAACTCCGTCCGAAGCAGTTATGGTCAAGTCGCCCATTTTATATCTTTTATATACATTTTTTAGTTCAACAAAAGCCATAGCTACAACAATCCTTTAAAATTAAACGTTAAATCTGAAAAGAACAATATCTCCATCGTTCATAACGTACTCTTTGCCCTCAAGTCGAACAAGTCCCTTTTCCTTAGCATTCGCCATACTTCCACAAGCCATAAGGTCGTCAAATGACACAACTTCGGCACGAATAAATCCTTTTTCAAAGTCTGTGTGAATTTTTCCTGCCGCCTGTGGAGCCTTAGTTCCCTTTGTAATTGTCCAAGCTCGAACTTCAGGCTGTCCTGCGGTGAGGTACGAAATAAGTCCCAAAAGCGAATAGCCCTCTTTGATAATTCGGTTAAGACCGCTGATTTCAAGACCCAAATCTGCAAGGAACATTTCCTTGTCCTCGGCGTCCATATCGGAAATTTCAGCTTCAATTTGGGCGCAAATCGGCAAAACGGCAGCTCCCTGTTCAGCGGCAATTTCGCAAACTTTTTTATAATTTTCGTTTGTTTCTATGTTGTTTCTAAAATCGTCCTCGCTCATATTAGCTGCGTAAATTACAGGTTTAAGTGAAAGAAGCGGGGTTTCTTTCAAAAATTCTTTTTGTTCATCGTCCATAGGAAATGCTCTGGCAGGTTTTCCGTTTTCAAGATGATTTTTTAATTCTTCAAGAAAATCTACCGCACTAGCCAACGACTTGTCGCCTTTGAGTGCTTTTTTTGTACGGTCAAGTTTTCGTTCGATAAGCTCAACGTCGGCAAAAATAAGTTCAAGGTCGATAGTTTCAATATCACGAACAGGGTTAATGTTGCCGTCAACGTGGATAATATTGTCGTCCTCAAAGCAACGCACAACGTGAACAATAGCGTCAACCTCACGAATGTTTGATAAAAATTTGTTGCCCAAGCCTTCGCCCTTTGACGCACCCTTTACAAGACCTGCAATATCAACAAATTCAAGTGTTGCAGGGGTGAATTTTTCAGGGTGATACATTTCAGCAAGCTTGTCAAGACGTTCGTCAGGTACAGATACAATACCCACGTTTGGCTCGATTGTGCAGAACGGATAATTTGCAGATTCAGCTCCTGCGTTTGTCAAAGCATTAAAAAGTGTTGACTTACCTACATTAGGAAGTCCGACCATTCCAAGTTTCATATTTTTATATTCCTTTCAAGCAAAATTTAGAATGAGTAACAATTGCACTCGTCCTCATAATCGTCGCAGTCGTCAAACAAATCGTCACAATCAATGTCGTCAAACGCCGTAAAATCATTCTTTTCGTCGTTTTTCTTTACAAGATATGCGATTCCCAAACCTGTTAAAGCTCCCAAAATAAAGCCGATAATTAGTGATAGCGTCATAACAACGCCGTTGTTTTCGTTTTTCATAAATTTATATCCTTTCTGATTTTAATATTATTCAACTGATTTAAGCGAGGAAACCATATCCACTTTTTTCAGTTTAAAATGCAATATAAAAATAATAACAGCAGTAAATAATAGCGTTAGAAGTGCTGAAATTATATATGACGAAAGTTCAAGAGTTCTGTCAAACATAACTATGTCAACTTCGGCGGTTTGAACAACGAATCTGTGTAGATATTTTCCGAAAAACCAACCTAAAATTATTCCTATAAGTGCGGAAAAAATATTTTCTCTGAAAATATATCCGTCGGTTTCGTTGTCGTAAAAACCTAAAACTTTGATTGTGGCAATCTCTCTAACCCGTTCCGTAATGTTGATATTAGCCAAGTTGTACAACACAACCATAGCCAAAGCGCCTGCACAAATAATCAAAAGCCACACTATGCCGGTAAGACTTTTAAGCGATTTTTCAAAAGATTTGCCGTTATCTTCAAGGTTTGTTATCCCCAAAATACCATCAATCGACAGTATGTTTTCCGAAAGTTCTTCCGAACTTTTGTTGCTGTCATAATTGATAAAACAAGTGTTAAATGTTGGACTTTCAACCTTTTCTTCGTATAATTCTTTGCTGATATAAATGTAATGCAATGCGTAATTTTCGGTTATGCCGTCAACGGTAAAAGTCACTTTTCCTTTATCTGCTAAATCAATGGTGATTTCGTCACCTACGTTTAAATCTAAAAGAAGCGAAAGTTTTTCGTTAATTATTACGCCGTTGTTATTTATATTTAACGCTTTTCCGTTGTTGACATCAATTAAGTTTACATACTTTGAGATATTTGTAACATCATCAACTACAACAATTGTGCCTGTATAGGTTTCAATTCCATTTGGAATTTCACAACCGACCTGACAACTCAAATCACAATCAACAACCCCGTTAATTTGCGATATTTCAGACAAGACCTGTACTGAATCATAACTTGAACAATCAATCAGAGCCATTGAATCGTAGCAGAAAACTTTGTTAAACTGTAAATCCAAAATTGCGGAAATTGAATGTTTTAATCCGAATCCCGTCAGAATCAGCGCAGTACACCCTGCGACCCCGAAAACGGTCATTAAAAATCGCTTTTTGTATCTTAACAAATTTCGTATGGTGACTTTGCCGATAAAACTTATTTTATTCCAAAGAAACGGAAATTTTTCCAAGAAAACACGTCTGCCCGACTTAGGACTTTTCGGTCTCATAAGTTGTGACGGCTGAATTTTTAATTCTTTATAACAACTGTAAATTACCACAACGCAAGTCAGAAAAGTTGAAAACACGGAAATTAAAAAGGCGTTTTTCCAATTTATTTGCGTATAGAAACAAGGTATGTTGTATAAAATTTTATAACAGTTGAAAATTACGGCAGGTAACACTTTAACCCCGACAATGTATCCTAAAAAACTTCCGAAAAAAGCACCTATTCCGCCATAAATTAAATATTTTAAAACAATTTGAAACGAAGTGTAACCTAAAGCTTTATAAATACCGATTTGGGTACGCTGTTCTTCAATCATTCTGGTCATGGTTGTAAGGCAAACAAGAGCTGCAACAATTACAAAAAACAAAGGAAAAACTTTGCCTATAGAATGTATTTTTTCGGCGTCGCCCTCAAAAGAGCTATAGTCTGAATTGTAAAATCTGTCATAATCCAAAATTACAGGCTGAGATAGTTTTTCAAGTTCTGTCTTTGATTGAAATATTTCTTCTTTATAATCATTAAGCTTTTCGTTAAGTTCGTTAAGTTTATCGGTATCATTATTTTCTTTTGCGTAAATCAGTTCGTCAAGTTGTGACAAAAGCGCTTTAGCCTTTGAAATTTTAAGGTTTAAAAGATTACTTGAAGAATTATCAAACTGTTTTTCATATTCTGAAATAAGATTTTCCAAATACGCTTTTTGAACGTACAAATCATCAAGTTCAGCGTTTAAAAAAGTTTCAAGTTGAGAAACGCTGTTTTCGGCAGAACTTATTTTATTTGTGTACAAGTTGAACAAATAGTCATATCTTTCATTTACACTTTGCGAAAAAACATCTATAATTGTTTGCCTGTTTTCATTTACAGCGTCTAGATATTCTTCGGAAGAAGGCTCAAAATCGCAGTTTTTCAGGGTTATGTACATTTCGGAATAATAATCAAGGTTAAAATCATTTTCGTTTATGAAAACATAACCCGACACATTTCCGTTTCCCACGGTGGTTTTATCACGTTCGTATCCAATGTACAATGGCGTAGTGACATACCCAACAATAGTAAACGTGTCAGTTGTGAAAATTTCATCAATCGAAGTATCGGCATAAGGCGAAGAAACGGTTATTTGGTCGCCAATTTTAAATCCGTGTTTATAGTTAATAAATTTTTCGTCAACAACACATTCCCCTGCTTTTTCAGGCAATCTTCCTTGCAAAACCGTAAGTTTGTTAAGATTATCATTTCCGAAGGTGTGGTTTTCATTAAACGACATAAATTTTATAACAAGGTTTTTACTGTCGTATTTATAAAATACGTCCTTTGAATAGCCAACGGAAACACCGTCCACAAAATCAAGCTTTTTAATATTTTTAATATCCTCGGCTTTTATTCCTAATGTGGAAACAAGTTTTAAATCCATTAAATCTGTTTGTTTAAAATACTCACCTGCCGTGTATTTCATGTCCGGCATTGTGGAATTTATTCCCGAATAAAAGCCAACACCTAGAAAAACTATCAAAAATATAGACAAAAATCTGCTGAAAGAATGTAAAATTTCTCTGCGAGCGTCTTTTAAAAATGCATTTTTCATTCTTTCAACTCCTAAATTTATGTGTTATCTTTGGTCAACAAAACCTACTTTTCGGTATACTTTTGAAACAGTTTTTTGTGAAATTCTCAACGCCTTTTCAGCACCCTTTGTGTAACAATCCTTTAGATATGCCTTGTCGGCAATAATTCTTGCGAAATTATCTCTGACAGGCTGTAAATGGTCAGCAACAGCTTCGCCCACAGCAAGTTTAAAATCACCGTAACCTTTGCCTGCAAATTCACTTTCAATTTCGGCAAAAGTTTTATCTGTAACAGCGGAATAAATGGTCATAAGATTGTTAATTCCGTCTTTGCCCTCACGATAGCAAACTTCGGCTTCGCTGTCAGTTACGGCACGTTTGAATTTGCGAATAATAGTATCCTTGTCATCAAGAATAAGAATACACGAATTAGCGTTTTCGTCCGATTTGGACATTTTCTTTGTAGGCTCCTGCAAAGACATAACCTTTGCACCTACCTTTGGAATATATGGGTCAGGCACAGTGAAAAATTCACCATACTTAGCGTTAAAACGCTGTGCGATATTTCGTGCAAGTTCAAGGTGCTGTTTTTGGTCAACGCCAACAGGTACAAGGTCTGCATTATAAGCCAAAATATCAGCAGCCATTAAAACAGGATATGTAAACAGTCCTGCGTTTACGTCATCAGCGTGTTTAGCGGATTTATCCTTAAACTGGGTCATTCGTGAAAGTTCACCAAATTGTGTTGAACAAGCCAAAATCCAATTGAGTTCTGCATGAGTTTTAACGTGGCTCTGGATAAATGCAATAGATTTATCAGGGTCAATTCCGCAAGCAAGAATAAGTGCATATGCTTCTAGGGTATGTTGGCGAAGTTTTACAGGGTCTTGACGAACTGTAATAGCGTGCATATCCACAATTGAATAAATACAGTTGTATTCTTCCTGCAATGGCGCCCAATTTCGGATAGCGCCGATATAGTTTCCCAGAGTGAAAGTGCCTGTCGGCTGAATCCCACTAAAAATAAGTTTCTTATCCATAAAAAAATCCTTTCAATTATAAATTTTTTGAATTAAAGTTATTCCACCGTAAAATCTTTACAAACAAAGTTGTTTTGTGATTAAGCACGGCAAAACAAGACGCCTAATCGAAAACCGATAAGCTAATAATTATTATATCATACTTTTCCAAAAATTTAAAGCCTTTTTTCGTAATTTTTCAAGATTTTGTGCATTTTTTTCAGTAATTCTCCCTATAAGCTTGTCATATAATTTATAAAACCATAAAAATTATATCAGGAGTGATTATTTGAAAAAACAAAGTTTCATGTTAAGTTCTTTAATTTTAATAATTATGGTTGTTGTCACAAAAATTTTAGGACTTATTTACAAAATTCCGCTGACAAATATTCTCGGCGGAACGGGTTACGGGTATTATTCAATGGCGTATTCTGTTTTTATGCCTGTTTTTTCCATAGCTGTGTCGGGAATTACTACTTCTATGGCGAAACTGGTTTCTGAAAACATAGCGTTTGAAAGGTACAAAAATGTTAGAAAACTAAGAAAGACCGCTTTACTGTACTTTTTTGTCAACGGAATTGTTTTCACTCTTATAAGCGTTGCAATTGCATATCCTTTGTGTAATTTTGTATTAAAACAACCCTACGCAATGTGGTCGGCAATAAGCATAAGTCCGTGTATTCTAATCGGCTGTATTCTTTCTGTAGAACGTGGTTATTACGAGGGTTTAAGAAATATGACGCCGACAGCTGTGTCGGAAATTATTGAAAGTTTGTTTAAAATTTTTCTGGGTTTAGGTTTTGGCATTTGGGCAAATCATAACAGCGAAAGATTTTTTATAAAAGGTTTGCCTTTTGTGTCCGCAATGTGTGTGTTTGGCGTAACAATTGCTAATTTAATATCGCTTATTGTACTTGAAATAATGAAAACAATTGCAGGCGACGGTATCACCAAAGAAATGCTAAACAAAGATAAATCGACGGAAAAAACTAAAATTATACTGAAAAAAATTCTTTCTGTGTCAAATCCGATTGCACTTGCTTCGTGTATTTCAACTTTGGGAGGATTCATTGATACTATAACAATAAATCATTGTTTGGGCAAAGTTTTAGCGACCTCTCCTCATATATTAACCTCAAAATTAGGTTTATCCGTCAAGTTAAGCGATATACCGAATTTTATATACGGGTCGTACACAGGGTTAGCTATGACTGTTTTCGGATTGATTCCGTCGCTAACTTCAATTTTCGGAAAAAGTATTCTGCCTATAATTTCAGAAAACTGGGCAAAAGGGAAAAAACGTGAAGTTTCAAAAAGAATAAATTCTCTGCTTTTGTTGACTGCGGTTATTTCGTTTCCGTGTGCTATGGGTATTTTTACATACAGCGACGAAATTTTAAAAATCTTATTCCCTGCAAAAACAGCGGAAATTATCGCTATTTCCGAAAGTCTTAAAATATTGTGTTCGGGTATGGTGTTTTTGTGTATGTCATCACCGCTTTTCAGTATAATTCAAGGAATCTCAAAACCCGCTGTCAGCGTTAGAATTATGTTAATAGCAAGCGGAGTTAGGCTGTTGTTAAACATAATTCTTGTTTCAAATCCAAAAGTAAATATTATGGGTGCGGCAATTTCTACTACAGCAAGTTTTTTGGTGATTTTTATTTTGTCATTAAACGAACTTATAAAAATATCAGAATTAAAAATTTCATACAGAAATGTTTTTGTAATTCCATTTTTTGCAAGCTATTTTTGTGTTAATTTATCTAAATTTGTATATTCAATTCTCATTTTGCGACTTGAATTTATGTTTTCTTTCGTTATTTCAGTATTTTTTGCTGTCATTTTGTACATTTTTTCACTCAAAGTATTGTGTACTTTAACCAAAAATGAAATTATTGCACTTTTTTTCAAAGATTTTTGAAAAAAGGTATTGAAATTTCTTTCAATTTAGGTTATTATATTTAAGTAGCGTTTCCTTTTGGCTGGGTTAAATGCCTATTTTAAAGGGGATTGGAGATGTGAAGATTGATAGAATTTCAGTTCAAGGACAATTATGATGTGTACGACTTGGTTGAAATCGTTAAAGTTTTGAGAAGTGAAAACGGTTGCCCGTGGGATAAGGTTCAAACTCACCAATCAATCCGAAAAGATTTTTTGGAAGAAGTTTATGAGGTGCTTGAAGCCATTGACATGGACAGCGTTCCAATGCTTAGAGAAGAACTTGGCGACGTGCTTTTACAGGTTGTTTTTCATTGCGGAATTGAAACGGAAAAGAATAATTTCAATCTCAACGACGTTGCAGACGAGGTTTGTAAAAAACTTATTGTTCGTCACCCTCACGTTTTCGGTGACGTTAAGGTTGAGAACGCTGACGAAGTTTTGAAAAACTGGGATAGCATAAAAAAAGAAACCAAAGGTCAAAAAACGTATTCCGATACCTTAGAAAGTGTTCCGAAAGTATTCCCTGCTTTAATGCGTGGACAAAAGTTAGGAAAACGTGCAAGCAGAGCGGGAATGGATTTTAAGGATTTAAACGACGCCGTTAATTCCCTTGAAAGCGAGCTTAATGAACTTAAAAAGGCTATAGCAGACGGAAAATCTGCCGACATTGAAGAAGAACTTGGCGATTTGATTTTTTCTTGTTGTAATGTTGCAAGACTTTCTGAATTGGACGCAGAAGAATGTTTACAAAAAGCAAACGAAAAATTTACGCAAAGATTTAAAAAGGTTGAACAATTAACAAGGCTAGATGGGATTGATATGAAATCTCTTGGCATAGATAAGCTTGAAGTCTATTGGCAGAAAGCTAAAAATAAATAATATTTTGGAGGTTAAAACAATGACAAAGACAGAACTCGTAAACCTTATTGCTGAAAAGGGCGAATACTCAAAGAAAGACGCTGAAAAGGCTCTCGCAACAGTTACAGAAGCTATTACTGACGCACTTATCAAGGGTGAAAAAGTTACACTCGTTGGTTTTGGTTCATTTGAAGTAAGAGATAGAAAGGCTAAAACTGCAATCAATCCTTCTACAAAGGAAAAGATTGAAGTTCCTGCAAAGAAAGTTCCTGCTTTCAAGGCTGGCGCTGCTCTCAAAAAAGCTGTTGACGTTAAGTAATTTATCTGATTTTTTAATTAGACAAATTCATGAGCCCTTTGCGTAATTGCATTGGGCTTTTTATTTTAGAAAGGACTGATTAAAATGCGTTTGGATAAATATCTAAAAGTTACACGTTTAATCAAAAGAAGAACGGTTGCAAACGAAGCTTGCGACGCCGGAAAAATTTTAGTTAATGAAAAAATTGCCCGTGCGTCTTATGATGTTAAAATAGGCGATATTATTCAAATAAATATGGGACAAAAGCCTTTGAAAGTCAAAGTTTTGAATGTAACCGAATATGTAAAAAAGGAAGAAGCAAGCGAAAATTATCAAGTAATCGAGTGATTTTTCCTAAGGAGAAATTTTTATGTTTGAAACTGAAATTAAACCACCAAAGATTATGCTTGTAGCAGTTGATATTGGCGAATATGATATTGACAGTTCACTTGACGAACTTGAAGAATTAACGAATACGGCAGGCGGTGAAGTAATCGTTAAAATTTCACAAAAACGACCTACGTTTGACACCGCAACTTGTATCGGAAGCGGTCGTCTTGAAGAAATGGCTGAAATTTGTAATCGTGAAGAAATTGACCAGATTATTTTTGACCACGAGCTGACTGCTACGCAAATACGAAATATTGAATCTGTTACAAACGTCCACACTATCGACCGAACAATGCTTATTCTTGATATTTTTGCACAACGAGCAACCACCAAAGAGGGACGATTGCAGGTGGAACTTGCACAAAACAAGTATAGACTGCCACGACTTGCGGGAATGGGCGTTAAGCTGTCACGTTTGGGCGGTGGAATCGGAACAAGAGGTCCGGGTGAAACTAAGCTTGAAACGGACAAGCGTCACATAAGAAACAGAATTTCGGCACTTTCGGAAGAACTAAAAGAAATTGAAAAAAGACGTGAATTTTCTCGTGCCAGACGAAAAAATGACGGAGTGCTTGTTTGTGCAATCGTAGGTTACACAAATGTGGGAAAATCCACACTTCTAAACGCTCTCACCGAGGCAGGCGTTTTGGCTGAAAACAAGCTGTTTGCAACCCTCGAAACCACATCTCGTGCAATAGAATTACCTGACGGACGAAGTGTTATGCTTGTTGATACCGTAGGGCTTATCAGACGACTTCCCCACCATTTGGTTGAAGCTTTTAAATCCACACTAGAGGAAGCAGCAAACGCAGACGTTATTTTGCACATTTGCGACGCTTCAAACGACAATTTCCGTGAGCAAGCACAAGTAACTTTGGAACTTTTAAAAGAACTTGGCTGCGAGGATATTCCCGTAGTTACAGTGCTTAACAAATGCGACCTTGTGCCGTACATTGATGAAATGGATTTCCAAAACTCATCGGACGATGTTGTGAAAATTTCGGCAAAAAAAGGTGTCGGCTTTGACGGTTTGCTAAACGCAATTTCAAATGCTTTGCCCGAAAGTGCAAAACGTATGAAAGTGCTTTTGCCGTTTGACAAGGCAGGACTTTTGAGCAAGGTTCGAGCTGAGGGAAAAGTATTTTCCGAGGAGTACACAGCCGAGGGTATATTGTGCGATATTCTTGTTGATATAAAGATATTGCACCAATTTGAAGAATTCAAGGTGAATTAAGCCGAAAAATTTCAATTCGCTTTTTGTGGTATATACAAAAATCTTGTTTAGTGCTATTATTTTACTAAGAAAGGACGGGGTTAAATGGACACAATCAAAATAGGGAGCTTTTTGAAAGGTTTGCGAAACGAAAAAAATCTTACTCAGGAACAGCTTGGTGAAATTATCGGCACAACAAACAAAACCATATCACGTTGGGAAAACGGAAACTATATGCCACCTATCGAAATGCTTGTAGAGTTGAGCAAATTCTACGACGTTAGTATCAACGAAATTTTGAGCGGACAAAAGCTTTGTGATGAAGCTTTCAAAGAAAAAGCCGAGGAAAATATCAAGGTTGTACTTGAGGAGAGTGCTTTCTCAACGGACGAAAAGGTGAAATTTTACACTAAGAAGTGGAAAAAAGACCATGCTTTTGAACTAACAATAGAAATGATTATAATTTTAGCTTTGTTAATTATTGGTGTGGTTTTGAAAAGTGAGTATATATTTTTATTCATAATTCTGGGGTTTGTATGGTCAATTTTGACGTACAATCAGATGTTAGCCTATGTGGAAAAGCACGCATACGGCAATAAAAACGAATAAAAAATTAAGCTTGCAAGGGAACATTCCTTTGCAAGCTTTTTTCTTTAAAGCACCATTATTAGAGTACCTACGGTTATAAAAATTGAGCCTATAAGAGATTTGATTGTAAATTTTTCGTGAAGAAAAACAAATGCAAGTATCAGCGTTAAAACAACGCTTAGCTTGTCGATTGGCACAACCTTTGAAGCTTCGCCTATCTGCAAGGCTTTGTAATAACACAACCATGAAGCACCCGTTGCAAGCCCCGAAAGTATAAGAAAAATCCAGCTTTTGCGTGATATATCCCCTATTCCGCCCTGCGCTTCGGTGAGAAAAACCATTCCCCAAGCCATGAAAACTACTACAACAGTTCTTATTGCAGTAGCAAGGTTAGAATTTACTCCGTCAATACCGATTTTTGCTAAAATTGAGGTCAGTGAAGCAAAGACGGCTGACAAAATTGCAAAAACAAACCACATATTTATTCCTCCAAACAAAAAGGTCGAACACAAAGTCCGACCTTTAATTTATTTATTCATAATAAATTCGTCAATAGACTTTGCTGCTGTTTTCCCTGCGCCCATAGCCAAAATTACGGTTGCGGCACCTGTAACAGCGTCACCACCTGCGTAAACTCCCTCTTTGGTTGTTGCCATTTCGTCATTTACAACTAAACAGCCACGAGGATTAGTTTCCAATCCTTTAGTAGTTGACTTAATCAATGGGTTAGGGCTTGTTCCGATAGCCATAATAACTGTGTCAACGTCAAGGACAAAGTTTGACCCCTCAACAGTAATTGGAGAACGTCTGCCACTTGCGTCAGGTTCGCCGAGAACCATTTCAACGCACTCAATTCCTTTAACATTGCCCTCATCGTCGCCAACGATTTTAACAGGATTATTGAGGAGCTTAAACTCAATTCCCTCTTCCATAGCGTGGTGAACCTCTTCCTTTCGAGCAGGAAGTTCATCAAGCGAACGTCTGTAAACAATATACACATTTTCCGCACCAAGTCGCATTGCACTTCTTGCAGCGTCCATTGCTACGTTACCACCACCTACGACAGCAACATTCTTTGAATGTTTAACAGGCGTATCGTAATCATCAAGGTACGCTTTCATAAGGTTAATTCGTGTAAGGTATTCGTTTGCCGAGTAAACGCCAACAAGACCCTCGCCCTCGATACCCATAAAACGTGGAAGTCCTGCACCCGAGCCGATAAAAATAGCCTCAAAACCACTTTCGATAAGCTCGTCCACCGACAAAACTTTGCCGATAACCATATTTGTCATAACCTTAACGCCCATTGCCTTGAGGTTTTCAATTTCTTCCTGAACAATAGCCTTTGGAAGTCTGAATTCAGGGATACCGTACATCAAAACTCCACCTGCTGTATGGAATGCCTCGAAAATTGTAACCTCGTAACCAAGCTTAGCCAAGTCGCCTGCACAGGTAAGACCGGCAGGACCTGAACCTACAACAGCCACTCTATGACCGTTTGAAACAGCCTTTTCGTGGGAAACTCCACCTTTTTTCATAACATAATCTGCACAAAATCTTTCAAGGCGACCGATAGAAACGCTTTCGCCTTTAATTCCACGAACGCATTTACCCTCGCATTGACGTTCCTGCGGACAAACTCTGCCTGAAATAGCGGGCAAACTGTTTGTGGAAGTGATAATTTTATAAGCTTCTTCAAATTCCCTGTTTGCAACTTTTTCAATAAATTCAGGTATTCTAACGCCCACAGGACAGCCACTCATACAAGGTTTGTTTTTACAGTTTAGACATCTTTTTGCTTCGTTAACCGCTTCGTCTTCGGTATAACCTAAACAAACCTCTTTGAAGTTTCTGGCTCTGATTTTTGGGTCTTGCTCCGTTACAGGAGTTTTTGTAGGACACATATTAGCCATTTCTGACACCTCCCGTAAGTCTGCAAATGTGATTTTTCTCGTGATTTTTGTATGTATTGTTTCTTCTCATAAGCTCGTCAAAGTCAACCTCGTGACCGTCAAAGTCAGGCCCGTCAACACACGCATACTTAATTTTTCCGCCTACTGTAACTCGACAGCCACCACACATACCTGTGCCGTCAACCATAATTGGGTTAAGTGAAACAATAGTCTTAATTCCAAACGGCTTAGTTACCTCGCAAACAAACTTCATCATAGGAATAGGTCCGATAGCGACAACACAGTCGTAATTATTTTCCTTTTCGATAAGGTCTTTAAGAACATTAGTTACAAATCCTTTAATTCCGTAAGAGCCGTCGTCTGTGGTGATATACAAATTATGGCAAACCATTTTCATTTCGTTTTCAAGAATAACAATATCCTTGTTTCTAAAGCCTGCGATAACATCAACCTCGACACCTGCGTTAAACAAAGCCTTTGCCTGTGGATACGCAATAGCACAGCCTACTCCACCACCAACAACGCAAACCTTTTTAACGTTTTCGTCAAATTTTGTAGCAACACCCAACGGGCCTACAAAATCCAAAATTTCGTCGCCCTCTTCTAGCTGTACTAAACGTTTTGTGGAATTCCCGATTGTCTGGAAAATAATAGTAACTGTTCCCTTTTCTCTATCGTAATCAGCAATAGTCAGCGGGATTCTTTCGCCTTTTTCATCTACTCTGAATATTATAAACTGTCCTGCCTGTGCTTTTTTTGCAATAAACGGAGCTTCTACCTCCATAAGCACAACAGATTTGTTAAGCGCTCTTTTGGTAACAATTTTATACACTTAAACTTCCTCCTTGCCCTATATTCAAGCTTTTATTATACTATATTTTACGAAATTTTTCAAGACCAAAGGGCAAAATTAACAATTATCTAACATTAAATTGAAATTATCGGTAATAAATGTTTTTTGATTCACTATTTTAGATAAAAAAACAGACATCGCAAATGCGATGTCTGTTAAAAGATAGCTATTCTTTATTGCCCTAAATCTTCTGTGGCATTACTCGCTTTAATAATGTCCTCCGATTCAAACTCTGTGATATCCATTGTCGGGGTTGTATAAATTTCTTTCATTTAAAATTCCTCCTAAATTATTCGTTTTGTGCTGTTGAGTATGCTTCGGCTTTTTGATTAAAACCGTAAAGTGCTTTCATGGTTTCTTTCAGAACGTCATACTTTTCATCAGTCTGGCTAAGTGCGGCGTAAATGTATGAGAAAGTTGAAACCTTTGCCGTTGAGGTAATTTCGTCGTTGTCAACTGTACACGATACTTTAAATTCATACGCCGTGTCAAGGTCAAGAGCGTTGATGTTTGACATAACCAAAACATACTTTTCGCCCGACTTGTAGTAATACATATCCTTTGTATTATCATTGTCAAGTTGTGTTTCACCAATATAGAATTTTAAATCTGTAGCATTTTCGGCAGGAATAAAGTTTTCTCTGATTGATGTTACGGAATTAAGATTAAGGTGGAACGAAACAAATTCTCCAACGCTTTCGTTGTTTTTAATATCCGACTTGTAATTCTCAAAGTCCGAAGCCGTCACTTCCTGTATAGCCTTGTCTGCTTCTTCGAGAATTGAGTTAGCAAGGCTGTCTGAATTCTTGTTAAAGTAGGTTTGAGCGTTAGCACCGTAGTTTAAAAGTGCCTTAACAAGTGCTACTGTTTCAGCGTCGTAGTCATCACTATTATTTAGGATATACTCCGCGTAATTTTGAACAGTATATGTATATTTTTCCGTTTTGTAATCTCCGCAAACAAGCTGTGCGGTGATTTCTGCGGTCATATCAGGGGATGCTACATAGCACGGGAACACATAGTAACCGTCAGAAGTATTATCCTTTACTTCGCTCACAAAAACTTTTTGCGTCTTGCCATTTACTGTAAATTCAACATACGCATCGTTGCTATTTAAAATTGCGTCAGACAACGCCATATGGAAGTTTACACCGATTGTGCCGTCAAGGGTGAGTGTGTAGCCCGTAAGCTTTGCTAAATATTCCTGGTTTGAATAAATCTTGCTTTCAGTAGGTTTTAAACAATAAACTTTTGCACCCGTGAAGTTCGGAGTAGTGTCTATATCCTTACCCTCAACGTCCAAATTCTGACCCCAAACCTGCTCGGTCTGTTCGCCCTGCAAGAAATATGCAACTTCGCCATTTTCAAAAGCTGATGTTGCTTTGCCCTCCACGTTTGATTTTGTACCACTATCACTGCCAATTGCACTTTTTTTACATTTAGTGCTGTTGAAGTAACAATTTGTGATTGTGCCACTACTACTATTATTTCCACAAACACCACCGACATATTTTTTGCCTGACACATCGCCAGTGTTATAACAATTTGTGATTGTGCTGTTATATGTACCACCATTATATCCACACACACCACCATCATACCAGGATTCGCCTGTTACTGTACCTGTGTTATAGCAGTTTTCGATTGTTCCACCATAACTATTTTTTCCACACACACCTCCTACGTTGTAGCAAGTTCCTTTTACATTAGCTGTGTTGTAGCAACTTTTGATTGTTCCTTCATTTTCTCCACACACACCACCGACACAGTAGTCGCCGGTTCCTGTCACATTGCCTGTGTTGTAACAATTTATAATTTTAGAATTACCCTCATCATTACCTCCGCACACGCCACCAACATAATTACCACTTCCGGTTACTGTGCCTTCGTTATAACAATTCTCGATTGTGCCTCTAGTATTTCTACCACACACACCACCAACATGGCCATCGCCTGTCAAATTGCCTGTGTTGTAACAATTTGTGATTTTGCCATAATTCCATCCACACACGCCACCAACATAAGAATCACTTGCGGTTACTGTGCCTGTATTATAACAATTCTCGATTGTGCCTTTATTCTCTCCACACACACCACCAACATTGCCATTGCCTGTCGCATTGCCTGTCACACTGCATGTCACATTGCCTGTGTTGTAACAATTTGTAATGGTTCCTTCATTACTACCACACACACCACCGACATAACCTTTTCCTGTGATTGACGAATTGACAACGCCCAAATTTTTAATAACTGCCGATGAGGTGATTTGACCAAACAGACCTACACTATCCTGACTTGTGTTATAAAAGTAAAGTCCTGATATTGTATGACTATTTCCGTCAAATACACCAGAGAAATACACGTTTTTTTCCGTATAGCCGGTCGGATTATAAATAAAACAACCTATCGGCGTCCAATCTCTTCTGCCATCTTCCTCTGAAATATCATTATTTACAACAATATTGTCTGTCAAAACAGCTTTTGCCTCTTTAAAATTATCGTTATCGTTGTTTACTTTGTCGGCAAACCAATAAAGCTGACCTGCGTTTTCTATTGCATAATAACCCACATAACTGCTTGTCAAGTTAAAATCCTTGAAATTGTCATTTGTGATTTTCGTAGGCTCTTCGTAGCTCCCGTCCTCTAAAAAGCCGTTGTTGTCTGTGGTTGTATCATCGGCATTAACAAACGTGCCATAGTCATTGCTTGTAAATGTTGCCACAGGCAAATACAAAAGCATTGTCAATGTCATAGCAGCAGCTGACAAGAAAGCCACAGGTTTTCTTAAATTCTTTAGCATATATATTTCCTCCGTTTCATTAACAAACACTAAGTGTTCTCACAAAACATTATACTATACAAGAATCCGGATGTCAAGATTTATTCAAAAAAAAAAAACAGAATTTTCATATTTTGCCGTGTAGAATTTCTTTAATCTCAAAGGTGATTTTTTTAAACAAAAAAGCAACACCGATATTTCGATGTTGCTTAAAATTTTAGCATAGTTTTTTAAGAATAATTTCTTTCATCATGGTTGGATTTGCTTTACCCTTTGAAGCTTTCATACATTGACCGACAAGGAATCCCAATGCGTTTGTTTTACCGTTTTTATAGTCGGCAACTGACTTTTCGTTGTTAGCAAGAACCTCCTCAGCGATTTTTTCAAGTGCAGATGTGTCCGACACCTGTGCAAGTCCCATTTCGTCAATGAGAGCGTTAATATTCTTATCTTCTTTGACAATAATTGCAAAAATCTTTTTACCACTTGCGTTTGAAATTACATTCTTTTCAATCAATCCGACAAGTTCGGTCAAGTTTTCAGCGTTAATATTTGTCTGTGAAACGGATTTTCCCGTTTCGTTAAGATAAGCTACAAAGTCGCCCAAAATCCACGTTGTGTAGGATTTTGCTGTATACAGCCCCTTTGACATACAGCCGTCAAAAAGCTTTGCAATTTCGATATTTTCAGCAATAAATGTTGCGTCCTTTTGCGAAATTCCATATTCCTTAACATACTTAACGATTTTTTTGTTCGGAAGTTCAGGAATAAGAGTTTTCAAATGGTCTACCTTTTCCTGTTCAACAACAATGGTTTTAAGGTCAGGTTCAGGGAAATATCTATAATCGTGAGAATCCTCTTTGCTTCTCATGGAAACGCTTTCGCCCTTAACATCGTCCCAACGTCTTGTTTCCTGAATGATTGTGCCACCGTTTTCAAGAACCTCAATCTGACGCTTAACCTCATAATCAATGCCTCTTACGGCGGCTGAGAACGAGTTTACGTTTTTCATTTCAGTTCTTGTACCGAACGGCTCTCCCTTTTTGTGAACAGAAACGTTTACGTCACAACGGATTGAACCCTCCTGCATTTTACAGTCACATATATCAAGATATTGCAAAATTGATTTCAAGGTTTCCAAATAAGCCTTAGCTTCTTCGGAGCTTCTCATATCAGGCTCTGAAACAATTTCAATAAGCGGAACGCCACATCTGTTAAGGTCGACAAGAGAACAGCCGTCAAATTTATCCGAGTGCAAAAGTTTTCCTGCGTCTTCTTCGATATGAATTCTGGTGATACCAATTCTCTTTTCTTCGCCGTTTACCATTATGTCAACATATCCATTCTGGCAAAGTGGAGTTTCGTCCTGTGAAATCTGATAAGCCTTTGGTAGGTCAGGATAAAAATAGTTCTTTCTGTCCTGCTTGCTTACACGGTTGATTGAACAATTAAGTGCGTGACCCATCATAATTGCGTAATCTACAACCTTTTCATTAAGGGTCGGCAAAGTGCCCGGCATACCCATACAAATTGGGCAAACCTGTGAGTTTACCTCAAGTCCGAAAGCATTCTTACAGTCACAGTAAATTTTAGATTCGGTAGAAAGCTCAGCGTGAGTTTCAAGACCGATAACTACTTCATAATCTTTATTCATAAGTACATAGCCTTTCTATAAAATTTTAAAGTGTTGGGAGTTTAAATCCACCAAAAAGCTTTTCATAAGCATATGCCGTATTCAAAAGCTTGTCCTCGGTAAATTTATCACCAATTAACTGCAAGCCGATAGGAAGTTCCGAATTGTCGTATCCACAAGGAACGCTGATTGCAGGAAGTCCTGCGATATTGATTGTAACAGTACAAATGTCTGTTGCGTACATTTTCAACGGGTCATCGACATTTTCACCGATTTTGAATGCTGTTGACGGAACAGTAGGTGTTGCAATAACATCAATATCCTTAAAGCTCTCGGAAAATTCGGCAGAAATCTTTCTTTGTGAAAGCTTAGCTTTTTTATAGTATCCGTCATAAAATCCCGAGCTAAGCACAAATGTACCCAAAAGAATTCTTCTCTTAACCTCGTCACCAAAACCCTCGGAACGTGTTTTTTCGTACATATCAATAAGGTTGTCGTAATTTTCAGCACGGAAACCATACTTAACGCCGTCATAACGTGCAAGGTTTGATGAGGCTTCTGCTGAAGAAATAATATAGTATGACGAAAGTGCGTAATCTGTGGACGGCAACGAAATTTCCTTAACAATAGCTCCCTGTTTTTCAAGCTCTTTAACTGCGTTAAGAACAGCACTCTTTACATTTTCATCAATTCCGTCACCAAAGTATTCCTTTGGAAGTCCAATTCTAAGACCTTTTACGTCTGTTGAAAGCATAGACTTGTAATCAGGATATTCTCTGTAAGCAGACGTAGCGTCCATTTTGTCATATCCGTTAATTAACGACTGGAGCATAGCCACGTCCTCAACGCATTTTCCGATTGGTCCAATCTGGTCAAGAGATGACGCAAAAGCAACAAGTCCGTATCTTGAAACCGTACCGTATGTTGGCTTTAAGCCTACCACGCCACAATATGACGCAGGCTGTCTGATTGAGCCACCTGTATCTGACCCCAAAGAAACAATAGCTTCTCTTGCAGCAACAGCAGCAGCCGAACCACCTGACGAACCACCCGGAATTCTTGTTAAGTCAAACGGGTTTTTGGTTTTCTTAAAATAAGAATTTTCTGTGGAAGAACCCATTGCAAATTCGTCCATATTAAGCTTACCTGTGACAATCATTCCTGCATTGTTAATTTTATCCATTACCGTTGCATTAAATGGTGGCACATAATTTTCAAGCATTTTTGATGAACAGGTAGTTCTAAGTCCTTTGGTGGAAATATTATCCTTAATACCTATTGGAATACCTGCAAGCGGGTGAAGATTTTCGCCATTTGAAATTTTTTCGTCAATATGCTTTGCCTTTTCAAGAGCGTTTTCCTTATCTAGTGTAACGTATGCTTCAACCTTGTCCTCAACGTTTTCAATACGCTGAAACACATCATTTGTAAGCTCTACCGAGCTGATTTCCTTTGATTTAAGCATTGACGAAAGCTCGACAGCTGATTTGTTATAAAGTTCCATTTTGCACCTCTATTCTACCGTTTTAGGAACAACAAGACAGCCTGCCTTTACGGACGGAGCGTTTTGCATAAGTTCCTGACGGGTGTATTTGTTTGTTACCGCTTTGTCCTCACGAAGAGTCATAGCGTTGTTTTCGTCAAGTGTAAGCTCGTCGTTAATGTCAGGGAGCTTTTCGACCATATCAACTATATTTTGCATATCCTTTTCAAACTTTGCTATTTTTTCATCTTCAATGCGAAGTCTTGAAAGCTTTGCAATATGCCTGATGTCAATGTTCATATATTTAACCTCCAAATGATTTTTTTATTTAGTCATTTCAAAAAATTCTTCTTCCGAAATGATTCTAATTCCTAATTGTTGAGCTTTAACCAGCTTGTTTCCTGCGTCCTCACCTGCAAGAACATAGCTTGTTTTTTTAGAAACAGACCCACTTGCTTTTCCACCAAAACTTTCGATAATAGCTTTTGCTTCGTCACGTTTTAATGTTGGCAAAGTTCCTGTCAAAACAAATGTAATTCCCTCAAAACGGTTGTCCTTAACTGATTTTTCATAATTTGTATTAAGTCCGCAGTTTTTCAGCCTTTCAACAAGCTGTGTCATGTGTTCTTCTTTGAACGCATTAACAACGCTCTGTGCCATTATTTCGCCAAATCCCTCGATTTGAGCTATTTCATCGTCTGTGGCATTCATAATGTTGTCAAGCGTGCCGAATTTTTCACACAAAAGCTTTGCCGAAGCCTGTCCGATATTTCTCACTCCAAGACCGAAAACAAGACGGTCAAGGGTGTTATTTTTAGAATTTTCAATAGCTTTAATAAGATTGTTCGCAGATTTTTCTTTGAAATTTTCTAGCTCGATTAAATCATCGACCGTTATTTCGTATAGGTCAGCAACAGATTTAATAAGTCCGTTGTCGAGTAGCGTTTGCACAATCGCAGGGCCAAGTCCGTCAATATTCATAGCACCCTTAGACGCAAAATGAATTATACTTTGTGAAATTTGCGACGGACAATTTACATTAGGACATCTAACATCTGCTTCATCGTCATTTTTTATTATTTCACTTCCACACACAGGACATTTGCTCGGAAGTGAATAAGGCAATGGATTTTCGCCCTTTACGCTAACGCCAAGCACTTCGGGAATAATATCCCCTGCTTTTCTAACGATAATTGTATCACCGATGTTTACCTGCTTTTCGTTAATAAAATCCTGATTGTGTAAAGTTGCACGGCTAACGCTTGTTCCTGCAAGCAAAATAGGTTCAAAAATAGCAACAGGTGTGATTTTACCTGTTCTGCCTACGTTAAGCTCAATGTCTAAAAGTCTAGTTTTCTTTTCTTCAGGTGGAAATTTATACGCAACTGCCCAGCGTGGAGTTTTTGCTGTTGCACCAAGCTGTTGTCGTTGTTCAAAATCATCTACCTTAATTACAACACCGTCAATATCATACGCAAGAGAAAAACGCTCCTCACCGATTTGGTTAATTCGCTTTTCAATGCTTTCAAAATCCGACACTCTGATGTAATTCGGAATAGTCTTAAACCCAAGCTTTTTCAGATAATCCAGCGATTCTTTGTGAGAACTAAGTTCAACACCCTCAATTTGCTGAACATTAAAAACAAAAATGTCTAGCTTACGTTTTGCCGTGATTTTCGGGTCTTTTTGTCTTAGCGACCCTGCCGCTGCGTTTCGTGGATTTTTAAATGGCTGTTCGTCATTGTCAAGCTGTTCTTCAACAAGCTTTAAAAAGGTCTTTCTAGGCATATAAACTTCGCCCCTGACCTCTAAATAAGGAACAGATTGGGATAATTTCATAGGGATTGAATATATTGTTTTCAAATTTTGCGTTACATCTTCGCCAACAAAACCGTCCCCACGGGTTGAACCTCGCACAAATTCGCCGTTTTCGTATTCAAGGGAAACTGAAAGTCCGTCAATTTTCGGTTCAACAACAAATTCAGGGTTAGAAACAGATTCATTTATTTTATTTACAAAATCCGAAACTTGCGACAACGAGAAAACATCAGAAATGCTTCCCATTTGGACTTTGTGCGCAACCTTTTCAAATGACGAAACCGCTTCCCCGCCCACACGCTGTGTTGGTGAATCCTGGCGTACAAATTGGGGATATTCGTTTTCAAGCTGTTTTAACTCATTTTGTAGCATATCATAGTCATAATCCGAAATTTCGGGATTATCAAGCACATAATACTTATAGCTATGATAATTAAGTTTGTCAACAAGCTCATCTATTCTGGTTTTTGCATTTTCAGAGTTCATAATTTTTACCGTCCTACTAATTTAAGAAATACCCATAAGGTATATTATAACACAAAAGTAAAAAATAATATACCCTTTTTAACAAAATATTCAGATATTTCTTTGAATTTGTGAAAAACCCAACGGAACGTCGCCTACAATTACAGATTCGCATAACAAAAAATCAAAGGAACAACAGTTATTGTCAGTTACGATTGGAGAAACGCTATAAAAATCAATTTCAATGTGAGCGTAAATTCTGTGAATTGTTTGATTCAGACCGCCAGAATCGAATTTGCTTGCAAGTTCAACTTTCGCCGAACCTTGCAGAGAGAATTTCACCGTAATTTCAGGACCTTCGCCCACTAAAAAGGGCACATTTGTCAGAGTACCCAAAGGAATTTTGCAAATGTTCTTGTTTGTATCAGAAAACTGATTGTTAATTTTTTGTAAAAGTTCAAACTGAATTTTGTTTACAGCTTCAGCGTTTGTTTCCAGAAAGACAATTTCTCCGTCAGCATTATATTTGATATTTACAAGTTCTTCGGTAGTAAATTCGTTATTCAAGATTACTTCGGAAATACATTTTGATAGTATTACGGAAGAATTTTTCTTCCCTTCCTGCACAGAAATTTCCTCGTAATGATTCAGTACCAAATAATTAAGTAACAAAAATATTACTGATAGTATAATTATAGTTAATAAAAATAATGTTTTTAGTTTTCTTTTGTTATGTTTATTTAAATTTACCACCAAAACCAACCCTTTTTATGTTTTTTTGCATTATATTCTAAAAAGAGCGGTAATGTTAATTTAAACACAAAAAGGCTGTAAACCTAAATTTACAGCCTTAAATAAAATTTTACTTATTGATAGCCTTTTTAACAGTTGCAACAATGTTTTCGGCACAAAGTCCAAACTTCTTCAAAAGTTCAACAGCAGGACCTGAGTAGCCGTACTCATCATTTACGCCGATTTTAGTAACCTTTGCAGGGTGATTTTCAGCAAGAACGTCGCAAACAGCAGAACCAAGTCCACCGATTACGCTATGTTCTTCAACAGTAACAATAGCACTTGTTTCCTTAGCTGCTTCGATAATAATGTCCTTGTCGATAGGCTTGATTGTGTGAATGTTGATTACTCTTGCGTCAATTCCATCATCTGCCAAAGTCTTTGCAGCCTCCAAAGCCTCAGAAACCATAAGACCTGTTGCAATAATTGTAACGTCCTTACCGTCCTTGAGTTTAATACCCTTTCCAAGCTCAAACTTGTAGGTTTCCTTGTCATTGAAAACAGGAGCAGCAAGTCGTCCGAATCGCATATAAACAGGGCCATCGTGAAGAATGGCAGCCTCAACAGCAGCCTTAGCTTCAACGTCGTCAGCAGGATTGATAATTGTCATTCCAGGGATTGTTCTCATAAGCGCAATATCCTCGTTGCACTGGTGAGTTGCACCGTCTTCACCTACTGAAATACCTGCGTGAGTAGCACCGATTTTAACGTTAAGATGTGGATAACCGATTGAGTTTCTAACGATTTCGTAAGCTCTGCCCGAAGCGAACATTGCAAAAGTAGAAGCAAATGGAATTTTGCCTGTTGTAGCCATACCTGCGGCAACACCCATCATATTAGCCTCTGCGATACCACAGTCGAAGAATCTTTCAGGAAACTTTTTCTTGAAAATACCTGTTTTTGTTGCAGCAGCAAGGTCAGCGTCAAGAACATAAAGATTTTCGTATTTATCACCAAGCTCAGCAAGTGCCTCACCGTAGCTTTCTCTGGTAGCCTTCTTAATTACATCTGCCATAAGATTAACCCTCCAAGTCCTTTAAAGTATTTTTAAGCTCGTTCATAGCGATTTCGTACTGTTCAGCATTAGGAGCAGCTCC
Organism: uncultured Ruminococcus sp.; assembly: GCA_964480525.1. GTDB lineage: Bacteria > Bacillota > Clostridia > Oscillospirales > Ruminococcaceae > JAAZZIT01. Next base: position 38,093 of record CAYZOV010000003.1, on the reverse strand, counting down.
ATGCCAAGAAACGTTGTTTTCCATAAACGAAACGCCCTTACCCTTTGTACTCTTTTGAACAATACATACAGGCTGATTAACGATTTTTTCCGCTTCGCTGAAAGCACGTTCTATGTCGTCAAAATCGTGAGCGTCCATTTCGATAACGTGCCAGCCAAATGCCTTGAATTTATCAACGATTGGATACGGAGAACATACTTCGTCAATTTTACCGTCAATCTGAAGTCCGTTGTTGTCAACGATAGCTACAAGATTGTCAAGTTTGTAATGAGCTGCAAACATAGCAGCTTCCCAAACCTGTCCTTCTTCGATTTCGCCGTCGCCGAGAACCGTGTAAACTTTGTATGATTTATTAGAAAGTTTTCCCGAAAGAGCCATACCGCAAGCCGCAGAAATACCCTGTCCGAGAGAACCTGACGACATATCTACACCAGGAATATGAATACAAGGGTGACCCTGCAAAAGTGCGCCGATATGTCTTAAAGATTTAAGTTCTTCCGTACTGAAAAATCCTCTGTGTGCAAGTGTTGAGTAAAGAGCAGGTGCGCAATGACCTTTTGAAAGCACAAATCTATCTCTTTCTTCACAATCAGGGTTTTCAGGGAAAACTGCCATTTTGTTAAAATAAAGGTAAGTAAGTGTGTCAGCTATTGAAAGCGAACCACCCGGGTGACCTGATTTAGCGTTGAATACTCCTTCGATAATTCCCATACGAATTTTACAAGCAGTAATTTCAAGCTGTTTTTTGATTGTAGCGTCCATATTTATACCTCCAAAGATTTTTTAGACTTTTCTATAATAAATTCGATTGCACAGGCTATTGCGTCCTGTTCGCAAGAATTTTTCAAAACCACATCGCACACAGACTTTACCTCGTCTGCAGCGTTTGACGGACAAAATGCAAAATCTGCATTTCGGAGCATTTCAACGTCATTGTAAAAATCCCCCGCACAAACAACGGTATACTGTGAAATATCACAGATTTCTCGTAATGTTTTTATGGCATTTCCCTTTGAAATATCTTTCGGGAGCATTTCGTGATAGGTTGTCGCACTTCGGACAAATTCCACGCCGTCATATTTTTTAGCATTTATATAATCGATTAACTTGTCAATGTTTTCGGGTTCGTCGCAAAACAAAACCTTGCACCATTTGCCTTTAATATCTTTAATACTCTTAACAAGCTTAGGCTGAATTTTTGTAATGCTTATATGTTCAAGTTCGATTTGTGTGTATTTAGGAACGTAAACATCATCAAGTGTGACAATTTCGCAACACAATGTAGGAAAATTGTCAAGCATTTGTTGTACATAATCTTTAGCTTCGTCGCAAAGAAATTTGTTATACAAATATTCTTTGTTTTCATAATCATAAATATTAGCGCCGTTGCAAAGGATTACGGGAAAATCAGGTTTTACGGTATCAAGATAGTTTTGCGTTGCAAAAAGCGTTCTGCCGGTTGCAATAGAAAATTTGCCACCGAACTCTTGAAAACATCTGACAGCTTCTAAATTTTTTTTAGTTACAATTTTGTTTGACGGAAGAAATGTTCCGTCCATATCCGTGATAAAAATCACTTTTGAAATATCTTCAAACATTAAAAACCTCGTCCGATTTTGGTTAAAACCCATTGGAAATAATCAGGAAGTTCGCTGTCAAACTCCATATATTCCTTTGTTTTCGGGTGGATAAAACCAATTTTTTTTGCGTGTAGGCACTGCCCTTCAATGCCCTTGAAAGGTTTGCCGTAAACGTCGTCGCCCAAAACAGGGCGTCCGATATACGCTGAATGAACTCTGATTTGGTGAGTTCGTCCTGTTTCCAGAGTAAATTTTGTCAAAGTATAACCATTAAATTCTTCCAAAACTTCATAATGAGTAACGGCATTTTTAGAATTAAGTTGAGTTACGCACATCTTTTTTCGGTCAAATTTATCTCTGCCGATTGGTGCGTCAATTGTGCCTGTGTGTTCTTTAAAATGTCCCAAATTTACGGCATAATACTCTCTGGTAAAGCTATGTTCTTTAATTTGCTCAGCAATAAAATTGTGGGAAATATCGTTTTTGCAAACTATTAAAAGTCCGCTGGTGTATTTATCAATTCTATGGACTATTCCCGGACGAATTACTCCGTTAATTGACGAAAGTTTGCCGTCGCAATGATACAAAAGTGCGTTTACAAGCGTTCCGTCAGGATTTCCCGCAGCGGGGTGGACAACCATTCCCTTAGGTTTATTAACGATAAGCAAATCGTCGTCCTCGTAAACAATTTCCACAGGAATATTTTGTGGCACAGCTTCAAGTAAAACAGGTTGCGGAATCTCAAAACCCACAACATCATTTTCCTTAACCTTGTAATTTTTTGAAACTATTTTATTATTTACAAAAACGCTTTTGTTGTCAATAAGTTTTTGAACAGCAGAACGACTAAGCTCGTCGCAATTTTGTGCAATAAGCTTATCAATTCTTAAATCTGTTTGTTCTGAATTTACTGTAATTTGAAATTTATCCATGAGTAATATTCTGGCTCTTTTTCTGTTTATTTTCCTTAATGTCGGCAAATATAATATCAATTATAAAAATTATGCAACCAACAACCACGCAAACATCTGCAAAATTAAAAATCGGAAAATCTATAAAATCCGCACATATAAAATCCACAACTTCTTTTAAACGGATTCTGTCGATAATATTTCCAATACCGCCTGCCACAATCAGCGAAAAAGATACGGTTTCAAAAGCGTTGATATTCCTGCCGATAATCTTTTTCTGAACCGGATTAACATAAAGAAGCAAAAGCAAACCAATAATTAACAAAAAAGTTACAATTGTCAACACAGTTGTTTTTGTGGAAAACGAACTCCATGCGGCGCCTTTGTTTCTGACGTGAGTTAAGCTGAAAATTTTTGTTTGCCCTATTTTAATTATGTTTATGACTTCGCCCAAATCAATATGTTTCACAACCAAAAGCTTAGTAATCTGGTCAACGGCAATCAATAAACAAATCAAAAATAAAGAAATAATAAACATAAAAACCTCAAATAACTAATTATTTTTACCGAACTTCAAGTCGCTGAGTTGTTCGTTTTTATATGTATCGGCAAAACCCAAATCTTCCTTTGTCGCTACATTTTCCTTGATAATCGGAACTTCTTCCACAACATTTTCAGTTACAACCGAAGCTTTTTTTGCATTAAGTCTTTCGGTTTTTTCCTTAATAGCAGCCTGAATTTCTTCTTCGGTGAGTTCAGGAAGTTCAGCAATGAAAGAAAGCTGTTTGTTATACATATCAACAAGCTGTGTTTTGAACTTTGTAACCTCAATTTTCATTCTGTCAAGGTTGTCTTTTGCATTTTCATGCTGAAGTTTTATCGCAGCAAGTTTCTGCTCGGTTCTTTCAGCCGTTTCTTTGATAAGTCTTTCACATCTGGCGTTGTTTTCGTTTACAACTCTTTCTGCTTCGAGATTATTCTTTTCGATAAGTTTAGCGTGTTCGGCTTTTGCGTCCTCAATAAGCTTTTCAGCCTCGGACTTTGCGTCAGAAAGAATATGATTAGCTGATTTCTGAGCAGTCAAAAGCGTCTGCTTAATCGCTTCCTCGTCTTCTCTGTACTCGTTGATTTTCTCAACAAGTTTCAAAATCTTAGCTTCGTTTTCCTGACTTGCTCTGAGAACTTCCGCATAAGATTCCGCAACCTTTTTAAGAAAATCCTCAACTTCTTCCGGCTTATAGCCAAAGGTTGCCTTTTCAAATCTGGCGTCTTTGATTTCTCTTGGATTCATCATTATAAAATGTCCTCCTAAATAAATTTTTTGATTTTTATGTGTAATCTATTCTTTTTTGATGTGCCGTTAATCTGAGAAAAAACGAATTTTCCATAACCTCTCACAGAGAATACGTCATTTTCTTTCATTTGGTAATTAACCGAAAACTGTTCTTGGTAATTAACAACAACGCCTTTTTGCTTAATCAAATCAACACATTTTTCTCTGCTGATATTCAATGCAAGACTTAGCACACAATCAAGCCTAAGCGAAGCAACAGTTCCCTTAATTTCTTGAAAATTTTCGGTTTTTACAATATCTTCGCAAAAGCCTTCGGAAACTTTAACCCCAACTTTGCCGATTTTTTTCAGTCCTCCGAAAACGTCGTCGAAAACCGTTTCGTAAAGAAAAACACAGCTTTTTCCTTTGCCGACAATTATATCGCCAACTGTTTTACGTTCCACATTAAACGACATAATACTTCCTAAAACGTCACGGTGAGTAATTTCGTCAACATCTCTGTACGACAAAGTCATGGCTTTAAGCGGAAATTCGGAAAAATCTGCACAACTGTACGGCGGACACAATGCAAGAATTTTTCTTGTTGCATTTTCATATCCACCATACAAAACGTAATTATCAAATCCCGAATTTTCCAGCACGGTTTTCACCATCTGACATTGACGTTCGTCAAGGAAAAAAGTATACTTCGGAGAAAAATGTTTTTCGCTAAGTTCGATTTTGTCCGAAATATTTCTAAACAAAATTGCGTCCTCGTCGTCAAGTTTAATCCCGAAGAAATTAAATTTCATCAGAAGCTATAACCGTTGCTTTCAAGTTCGCTCATAAGGTCAACGCCGCTAAAGCCGACATTTCTTGGCATAATTGCAAATGTTTTCTGTGCCATCATCTTAATGTCAGCGCCGTTTGCATACGCAACGCCTGAAAGAAAGTCAAGAATTCTCTTTGAATCTTCTGCCTTGACTGTTTCAAGGTTAAGCAAAACAGTTTTTTGGTCGTTAATATCGTCGCCGATTGACTTAACTTCCGAAAAATCCGTCGGTCTTGCAAGAACAATCTGCAATGTAGTAGTAGCCGCAATCTTTACTTCTCTGTTTTTTCTGTCGTTTGCATAATTGTCGAACTCCTCATTAGTGTAAATCGGGTCAACGTTTTCATCTTCGTAATATTCGCCCTCACCAACAAATAGTTTCTTTACAGAATTAAATATTCCCATTCTAAGTTACCTCCATATATTTTCTTGCTCCAAAGAGCTTTGTTCCTATTCTGACAAGATTTGAACCGTACTTTATAGCCGTTTCATAATCCGACGACATTCCCATAGAGAGAATATCCATTTTTACATTTTCGATATTTTTTTCTTTTAAATCAAGAAAAATATCCCGCATTTCGTCAAAAACGCTTTCGTCGCACAACGGCGGCGGAATAGTCATAAGACCTTTGATTTTAACATTTGACAGTTGTGAAATATTTTCTACAAGTTCAAACAAACCGTTTTTGTCAACTCCGCTTTTGCTCAATTCGTTACCGATATTTATTTCAACAAGAATATCCATAACTTTATCGTGCTTTAAAGCTTGTCTGTTGATTTCTTGCGCAAGTTTAATGCTGTCAACAGATTGAATCATTTCAACATCATTAACAATATACTTAACCTTGTTACTCTGCAAATGTCCGATAAAATGAACCTGACTGCGTTTGTCGTAAAAATCTTTTTTTGATAAAAATTCCTGCACACGGTTTTCACCCAAAAGCGTAATTCCATTATCGACGGCAATATTAACAATCTCTGGCAAAACTGTCTTAGTTACAGCCATAATCTGAACATTTTCATCAGGCTTTCGATATTTATCCTTAGCAACAGATACATTATAACATACTTCATTAATATTATCAACAATATTATTAAAATTTATCAAATTATTATCAGGTGTCACTACTTTTAACCTCCTCAAGAACAATTTGATCGTAAAGATTCAAATAATCTGTATCAGACACGTTATTTGAAATAACAAAATCGTCGCCCTCGTAAATTACGTCAATCTTTTTAAAGGTAATTTCCTGTCCAAGCTTAACGTAAACGCCTTTGTACTTAACCATTTGAGTTGTTTCAACGCCGTTGTCGTCTGTTACGGTTTCTTTAAATTCCTTAAATTTTATAGCTTCTCTCGGAACTTTAAGTCCGGAAAACTCATTGAAAATCAGTTCGATTTTTTCCACACGTTCATTAGCGATTTTTTCGTCAATAGCGTCACAGTCTAAAATAACAATCCATTTTTCGTCTGTTTCTTTTATGATTCTGTCAACGCTGACATCATATGTTGCGTCGGAATTTCCAAGTCGGATTTTCAAATTATCCCCTTTAAGGAACTTGTTTGTTGCGTCGATAACGCCCACGATTTTACATTCGTAACTATCAAAAAGTTTACCTATGGTATTTTCGGGTTTGTTTGCATTTTTTCCCGCAATAACATCATTTATGGTATCAATTGTGATATTATCAAGATTTTCTTTGTTTAAAATACCCTCATATCCGTCCGCAGAACTGACGAAATATCCCGTTGTATCTGTAGAAATAACAGTTTTCGGTAAAGCGTACTGTTTCTGATATTTTTCAATTTCCGCTTCAAGTTCGGCTTTTCTTTCGTCATAGTCGGTTTCCGACCGTGTAACGATATTATACAAGTTCATCAACGAATTAAGCTCGCTTTTGTAAAGCGCTACGTCGTCCATGACCTGATTTTCGATAGCTGCAGCCAGCAAAAGATACTTTTCATCAATCTGCGTCTTTATTGTTTCAGGTTTTGCATAGTTAGTTGTTCCGGGATTTTGAGAGTGTTCAAGATTAGAAAGCTCTTTTTTAAGTTCCTGAATTTTGTTTTTTGCGTAAATCTGCTGTTCGTTTTCGTAAACATTGGCGATTACGGAAGAATTTGACAGCTTGCTTCCGTCGGGATAAACATAATCGATAACCCCGTCGGTTTTTTGTGTAAGTACGGTTTCGTTTCGCACAAATACTCCGTCAAAAACTATGTTTTCGTTTACATTATACAAAACCGCTTCATCAGTTTCATAATTCCCTTTCAGCGAGTTATAAACCCTTGACACCGTAAAAATCAGAAAAACTACAATAACAAGACCTCTTAAAAGTTTTGATGTTGTCGTATTCATTTTGTATATCCTTGTTTAAATAACAATTAAAAATCCGATTCGTTTTCAACAGATGAATTATTGTCAAGCACGTTAATCTGGCGTGAAGGCACAATCGTAGAAATAGCATGTTTATAAACAACCTGCTGTTTGCCCTCGCAGTCAAGAATAACGATATAACTATCGAATCCTTTAACCATTCCTTTAAACTGAAAACCGTTCATCAAGAAAATTGTTACAAGAATTTTTTCTTTTCTTGCTTGGTTAAGGAATACGTCTTGTAAGTTAAGTGATTTGTTCATTTTGTATTACTCCTTTTTCTTTTTAATTATTCAAAGAACCGAAATTTTCAGTTCTGATTTGACATTTTAATACAAATTAGGACTTAAAAAATCCTCATTCTTTATTATAGCACATAATTTTCGATTTGGCTACAAAATTTTCAATTTTATTTTGAAATTCTTGATAATTTACAAATTTGTCGATTTCAAACCAGTTAATTCTGTCATCACGTCTAAACCAAGTAAGCTGGCGTTTGGCATAATGACGGGTTTCAAGTTTAATTTTGTCCAAACAATTTTCCAAAGAATCTTTACCCTCAAGGTACGGAATCAATTCTTTATATCCTATCGCCTGATGTGCCGTGGATAATTTGCAAGAATCAAATATTTCTCTTGCTTCTTCTATCATACCATTTTCAGCCATAATGTCAACACGTTTTTCAATTCTTTCATAAAGTTTTTTTCTGTCCGAAAAAGTCAGACCTATTATGACAAAATCAAAAGGTGTTTCTTCACGACGGCTGTTAATTTTGTGTTGAGAAAGTGGTACGCCTGTTTCGTTAAAAACCTCAATTGCCCGAACTACTCTTGAAAGATTGTTTTCGTGAACTTTGTCAGCTGTTTTAGGGTCTATTTCTTTGAGTTTTTCCCAAAGGTAATGATTTCCTTTTTCTTTTGCGGTTTTATAAAGCTCGTCACGAAGTTTAGTGTTGGAGCAAGTATCGTCAAAAATAACGTTATCAATCAAAGAATTTACATACAAACCTGTTCCGCCGACCACAATCGGCAGTTTGCCCTTTGAATATATTTCGTCAATTGATTGTCGTGCAAGTTTAACATAATCGGCAACCGAAAAATCCCTTTCGGGTTCTAAAAAATCTATAAGATAATGTTTAATTCCCTGCATTTCTTCCACAGTAGGTTTTGCCGTAGCAATACTCATACCTTTATAAATCTGCATGGAATCCGCCGAAACTATTTCGCCGTTAAACTTCTTTGCGATTTCCACCGCTATAGCCGTTTTGCCTGAGGCAGTAGGACCAACGACAACAACCAGAGGTATTTTCAAAAAAATTCACTCCAAACTTTAAAGAACTCTTCTAAACTGTTTTTCTATATCTTTTTTTGTAAGTTTCACCATTACAGGTCTGCCATGAGGGCAATATCTGATTTCATCATTAAAGAAAACCATATCAATAAGCTTTTGAAGTTCTCGGTTATCGTTATAATCATTAGCTTTTATTGCCGATTTACAAGCGATTGAATGATACAATTCGTCCACAAGGTCAAGTTGCGGGTCAATTTTATAATGAAGAAAATTTTCTGCAAGTTCGGGAATAATATCATTAGGGTTTGTTCCCTCAATAACAGACGGAATACCCTTAACCGCAACCCCCGGTGCTACGTCGTCCTCAATCTCAAATCCCAATTTTGATATTTCGTCAAGATTAGCAATAATAGCGTCGTATTCCTCAAAAGACAGCATAACAATAATCGGTTCAAGAAACATTTGCGCCGAAAGAACTTTTTCCTGTTTTTTTATCTGTTCAAAAATATATCTTTCGTGGGCGGCGTGCTTATCAACAAAGTACATTTCGCCGTCATATTCCACGATTATATATGTTCTGAAAACCTCACCCACAAGGCGTGGTTTTGCAATTTGTTTTTCTTCCTGCTTCTTTTCGGTTTCTTTTTTTACAAATGAATTTGAATTTATATATTTAAAACTCATTACGTCGTTATCTGACGGTTCGTCGTTAGATTCGTCGTCCGAAATCACCTTAAAAGCGGGAATTTCAGCAGGTTTTGGGGGAATTATTTCCTGAACGTCTGCAACCTGTTCGTCGTCAAGTGGGTTTTTGTCGTTTTCAATATAATCCACAGCCTTTTGAGAAATAATCGGTTCGTTTGGAACAGGCATTTCGCTTAAATACTTATTAAATTCGTTTATTTTTTCTTGCTTTTGCTGATTATTTTTTGGGTTAGATATAATATGAGAATCGTATTTCGGATAAGCGCTACTTTGCTTTTCAAAAGTCGGACTGTTTTCAGGCTTTTTTTCTGAAACATCTTGAACACTTTGCGACACGTCAAACGTCAACTGTTTTCCCTGCTCTTTCGGCGGCAGGTCGTAAAGCTGTTTTGAAGTAAAGTATTTAGTCCTTTCTACGTCAAGAACCGTCGTAGAATCGTTAAGTAAAAGTGCGTTTTTGGTTGCAAAATAAACCGCATTATATATAGCTTTTTCGTCCGAAAACCTAACTTCTATTTTAGTCGGGTGAACGTTCACGTCAATTAACTCCGGTGGAATTTCAAGTGACAAAACACACGCAGGAAATTTCCCGACCATAATTTGGTTTTTGTATGCTTCTTCAATAGCAACCATACAAGTTACGGATTTAATATATCTGTGATTTATGTAAAAATTCTGAAAATTTCTCTTTGCTTTTGATTCAAGAGGTTTAGAAACATACCCAACAACTTTGATTCCGTCGCAGGAATAATCCACGGGAATAAGCGTTTTTGCAAAATCTTTTCCGAAAACAGCATATATTGCCGAATACAGTTTTCCGTCGCCTGCCGTCAAAAGTTCGACCTTGTTATCTCTGATAAGTTTAAATGAAATTTCGGGGTGAGAAATAGCAATTTTGTTTACAATAGCACAAACAGAATTTCCCTCTGTAACGTCTTTTTTCAAAAATTTAAGTCTTGCGGGAACGTTATAGAAAATATCTCTGACTATGATAGTTGTACCGTTTTGACAACCGCTGTCCTCTAAAACAATTTCTTCCGAACCCTCTATTGAATAATGTGCGCCAAATTGTTCTTCGGGCATTTTTGAAATAACATCAACTTTCGCAACAGCGGCAACCGAAGCAAGAGCTTCTCCTCTGAAACCCAATGTCAGAATTTTATCCAAATCGGATTTTTCGTTGATTTTGCTTGTTGCATGTCTTAAAAAAGCCGTAGGCAGGTCACTTTTTGCGATTCCGCAACCGTTGTCCGTAACACGCATATATGTTCTGCCACCGTTTTTAATTTCAACGGTTATTACATCTGCGCCCGAATCAATTGCGTTTTCCAAAAGTTCTTTTATAACAGAAGCAGGACGGTCAATTACTTCGCCTGCAGCGATAAGTTCGGATATTTCTTTTTTCAAAACGTTAATTTTAGGCATTTTCCGTCCACTTCCTTTCGATTAAAGATACTTTGTAATCTCCTTAATAAAACCTCTTAATTCTTTGTCGCTAAGTTCGTCTATATTTGTTTTGCGAAGTCTGTCCATTGCTATCGATTGGCTAATAGCGTCAAAACTAAGTTGTCCGTTGTCATCATTAGATTTAACATTCGTTTTACTGTCAACTTCCATTTTAGAAAGAAGTTCCTTTGCTCTGGAAATTACTTTAGCAGGCAATCCAGCAAGTTTAGCAACTTCGATACCGTAACTTTCATCAGCACCGCCCTCAACGATTTTACGCAAAAATCTAATATCGTCGCCACGTCTTGTTACGGCAACGCTGAAATTTTTAACGCCGACAAGTTCGTTTTCAAGTTCGATAAGTTCGTGATAATGCGTTGCAAACAATGTTTTGCACCCCAAAGAACGTGAAGTTGAAATATATTCCGTAACCGCTCTGGCAATGCTTATTCCGTCAAATGTTGACGTACCACGTCCCACTTCGTCCAGAATAACAAGGCTGTTTTTGGTTGCGTGTTTTAAAATATCGGCTACTTCTGCCATTTCAACCATAAATGTCGATTGACCCGCAGTCAAATCGTCTGACGCACCCACACGGGTAAAAATTTGGTCAACAACTGAAATTTTCGCATAATCAGCAGGCACAAAGCAACCTATCTGTGCCATAAGAACAATGATAGCAACCTGTCGCATATATGTGGATTTACCCGACATATTCGGTCCTGTAATAATTGCAAGTCTGTTTGCGGTTAAATCAAGATATGTATCGTTTGGCACAAACATTTCATTTTTTTGCATAAGCTCAACAACAGGGTGTCTGCCGTTTTTAATGTTAATAATGCCGTCGATAGCAATTTCAGGTTTGGTATAACCGTTGTTCATTGAAGTTTTTGCAAACGAGCATAGCACGTCTATTGTCGCAACAGCAGTAGCGGTTTCCTGAACAAGTTTTAATTGTGTAGAGAGAAAATCTCTTATTTCGTTAAAAATCTCCTGTTCAAGACTAACGACCTTATCAGACGCACCCAAAATAGTATTCTCTGCAACTTTGAGTTCGTCGCTGATATATCTTTCACAATTTGCAAGGGTCTGTTTTCTGATAAATCTGTCAGGAACAAGGTTAAGATACGATTTTGTTACTTCGATATAATAACCGAAAACCTTGTTATAGCCGATTTTTAAATTCTTAATTCCCGTCGCCTGACGTTCTTTTTCTTCAATTTGTTCAATTATTCCCTTTCCGCCTGAAATAATATTTCTAAGTTCGTCAAGTTGTTCATTGAATCCCTCTTTAATAACGCCCCCGTCTTTTACGCTGACAGGCGGTTCGTCAACGATAGCGTTTTCAACAAGATTGGAAACAGCTTCAAGGGTGGAAATATTTTCGTTTACATTTTTTATCAGTTTGGAACTAAATCCCGAAAGAATATTTTTGATATTAGGCAATGCAAGAGCGGTTACGGACAAAGCCTTAACATCTCTAGGTGTGGCTGTTTTGTACATTACCCTTGTCATAAGTCGTTCAAGGTCATAAACCCCCGACAAAGCTTCGACAAGTTCGCCCAATTCAACAGGCGATTTAATAAGCTGTTCAACAGCGTCAAGTCTGTCAATAATTTTTGCGGGACTGATAAGCGGTTGTTCCAAATACGTTTTGAGCATACGTTTACCCATAGAAGTTTTGGTATAATCAAGCACCCACAAAAGCGAGCCTTTCTTTTCTTTGTTTCTCAAAGTTTCACAAAGTTCAAGGTTACGCCTTGCGGTAAATCCGATTGTCATAATCGGTTCGCTGTCGTGAAAATGTATTTTAGAAAAACGTCCAATCAAAGCTTTTTGGGTATCGCTGATGTACTGGAAAAGACCCGTAACGGCATATGCGCCTAAACTTTCTTCTTCAAGTTTCAGTTCTGAAAAGTTTTGAACGGAAAATTGTTTCAAAACGCTCTCTTCGTGAATTTTCGGAGAAAAATCGTCATTATCCAAAAGTTGGACAGTACATTTAAGCTTGTCACGGACGAAATTATTAAGTTCTTTATTTCCTAAAAATGCGTCATTAAAGAGAAGTTCAACAGGAGAAAATCTTGAAAGTTCATTTATTGCACCGTTTGTCATTTCTTTGCCTTTGATGTTAAACAGGTGTACTTCGCCCGTAGAAATATCGGCAAAACAAATAGAACATTCTTTGTTTTCCCCATAAAAAGAACATATATAGTTGTTTGATGTTTCGTCAAGAAGCGAACTTTCGATAAGAGTTCCCGGCGTGACAACTCGCACAACCTCTCTCGGAACAAGCCCCTTGCAAGTAGAAGGGTCTGCCGTTTGCTCGCAAATAGCAACCATATAGCCTTTTTCTATAAGCTTTTTAAGATAAAGGTCACAGGCATGGTACGGAATACCACACATAGGCGCTCTGTCGGTCAAACCACAGTCCTTCCCTGTAAGAGTTAGTTCCAATTCTCTGGAAACAGTAATTGCGTCGTCGAAAAACATTTCATAAAAGTCACCAAGTCTGAAAAACAGAATGTGCTTTTTGTATTTATTTTTAATTTCAACATACTGTCGCATGGCAGGGCTTAAATCAGCAATATTTACTTCTGAAAGTTTCACTTTGCAATCACACTTCCTTTAAATCAAATTTATTTATTAGTGACAACCACCACAGGTTGAACAGCTACCTGAACAGCTATGTGGCTGTTCTTCAGGACAAGTCATTGGGTCTTCGCCGTTTGCAGCCATTGTGATGATGAAGTTTACAGAATTAAGGAGTTTATCAATAGCTTCTCTTGCTGTATTGTACTCAATCATAGATGGTCTTGTCATAATTTCACCGTAAACATTTTGAATTTCACCGTTAAGTTTTGTCATGGTTTCGGTGTCCTTGTCATCTTTGCCCATTTCAACGTTGAGCTGTCTTCTCAATTCGTTAAACTGTGCGATTTTTTCCTGAAGTTCAGCGTCGTTATCGTTGTTATCCTTTGCAACTGTAAATGCCTTAAATCTTTCGTCAGCCTGCAATGCTACGCCGAGCTGTCTTGCGAGTTCGATTACGTTCATAGTAATTCTCCTTTTAATAATTTTATTTTTATATTATTCAGCCAATTCACCGAGCAAAGCCCAGTTCATAGCTTTCATAATTTTAACATTAACAAATTCTCCGACAAGTTTTTTGTCACCCTTAAACTCAACAATAATCCCCTCGTCGGTTTTGCCCACAAGCAACGTGTCGTCTGACGAGCTTGTGCCGTCAACAAGTATTTCCTTGACACTTCCCACAAAGCGACTGTTAATTTCGGTGGCTGTGTCACGCTGTTCAAGAATAAGTTCCCTGAGCCATTTTCCTTTTTCTTTATCGGAAATAGGGTCGTCCATTTCACACGCCTTTGTGCCGTTTCGCTTAGAATATACATACGAAAAAATATTATAGTATGACGCTTTCTTTATAAGCTTCTTTGTTTGGCAAAATTCCTCGTAAGTTTCGCTTGGAAATCCCACAATTATATCTGTTGACAAACAAAAATCGGGTGATTTTTCACGAGCATACTCAACAATTTTCATATAATCATCAACAGTATATCGCCTGTTCATAAGCTTTAAAATTCTGTCAGAGCCTGCTTGTACAGGCAAATGTAACTGTTTGCAAATATGCCTGCTGTTAATTATCGTGTCTATAAGCTCCTTGCTTGCGTCCTTCGGGTGGGAGCTTACAAAACGTATTCTGTAATGCCCGTCTATTTTGTCGATTTCTCTCAAAAGCTTAGGAAAATCATACGCATAGGAATTTACGTTTTGTCCCAAGAGCGTTATTTCCTTGTAGCCCTCGTCAACAAGCTTTTTGACCTCACAAACCACCTGTTCAAAGTCACGGCTACGCTCACGACCACGCACATACGGAACAATACAGTATGTACAAAAGTTATTGCACCCATACATTATAGGCACCGAAGCTTTAACCTTGTCGGTTCTGTGCTGTTTGATTTCTTCGCAGATTTCACCGGCTTTTTCCTCAATATTAAACACACGCTTGTGATTTTGATAAATTTCGCACAGCATATCAAACAAGTCCTTGTATGCGTATGTTCCAAACACAAGGTCAACCTGCTTGTATGTTTCCTTTATTCTTTGTGCAATGCTCTCCTGCTGTGCCATACAACCGCAAATTCCAATAACAAGGTTAGGATTTTTCTCCTTGAGGTGCTTGAAATTCCCTACAACTCCAAAAACCTTATCTTCGGCATTTTCTCTGACTGCACAGGTGTTTAAGATGATTAAATCAGCATTCTCAGTGGAATTTGTAAACCCAAATCCTGCATTAAAGAGCATTTGCTGAATTTTTTCACCGTCCGAAACATTCTGCTGACAGCCGTAAGAATGCAAGTAGCAAAGTGGTTGTCTGTCGGAAAAAGTGTTGTTAATTATGTCCACAAGACGGCTAAGGGACTTGTCAAGCTGTGTATCGCTATACTTAAAAAGTTTTTCCAATGTAAATCTCCTAATTTGAAATCAATTAAAATTAGTATAGCACATTTCAAAGAAAATTTCAACACCTTTAGGGTCAAAAAAAGAAAAATAATGCAGATATTTTTTGTATTTTATCATTGAAAATTAAATCGAATTGTGTTATACTAGGTGTAATAATATAAATGTGAGGATTAAAATGAATTATAGGATAGAAACTAAATCAAGTGGAAGATTTTTTAATGTTCCCTGTAATGTGGTGGATAAATACTTAAAACAAGCCGACGGAAATTTTGTAAAGGTTTTACTGTGCTTGTTTTCATATGGCGATGAGGAAATTTCAGATGAAAAAATATCTGAAATTTGTGGGATTGAGCCAAGCTGTGTGGCTAGTGCTATTGAGTTTTGGAACAAAACAGGCTTAATTAAAGCAGAAAGCGACAAAAAGGATTTTGTAGGGTTTGAGCCGATTGTAACAACAAACAGCGTCAGCGACAAGACCCTTGAAATTTTTAACGAGAAGAAAAAGCGTGAAAACACCAAGAAATATAAAGCCTCCGAAATTGCACAAATTATAAACAACGACAGCGACCTCAAGGTTTTCTTTGACGAAATCCAGTCGGTTATCGGACGTGGGGTAAATTACAGCGACCAGCTTAATTTTTTGGAAATTTACGAGGACTGTGGGTACTCCCCTGCTATTATTTTGCTTATAAGCGAATACTGTGTTTCAATAGGCAAAGATAATTCGGCATACATCAAAACCACGGCAAAGGATTGGTTTGGCAAAGGAATTATTTCATACGAAGAAATCGAAAAGCATATAATTAAGCTAAACGAGTATCACTCTTATGAAAATATGGTTAAAAGAGCATTTGGTATCGACATCAGACTTTCTAAAAAGCAACAGGAATACGCAAATGCGTGGAGCGTTGTGGGATTTTCCCAAGAGCTTTTGGAGTACGCATATGACAAGTGTGTAGAAAAAACAGGTAAGCTTAGTTTTGCGTACATTGATAAAATTCTGACTAATCTTAAAGCGAAAGGAATTTCGACTGTTAAGGACGCAGAAAACGAAAGCAAGAATTTTGCACAAAAAAATAATGCTCCTTTGGAAAAAGAGCATACATACGACATTAACGAAATTGATGAGTTTCAGAAGAATTTTCTTTTGAAACATCTTAAACAGGACTAAGAGGTGGAAATATGGCTTACAAAACCGACATTTTGGAAAAGGTTCACGATGAACTTAACAACAGATATATGAACGCTTTGGCTGAACACGACAGACGTGTGGACGAAATTGCAAGGCTTGCACCCGAAATAAAAACCTTGTCCGATTCCCTTTTTAACACCTCGGTGGAGCTTACGAAAGCGATTATTGAGGGGAATGGCGACAAGCGAGAAATTATCGAAAAAATTAAGCAAAATAATCTTATGACCCAGCAGACCATTCGTGACCTTTTGGTGGAATTTGGCTATTCCGAGGACTATTTGGACGTGCCGTACACCTGCCCTAAATGCAAGGACACGGGATTTGTGGGGGATAAATATTGCGTGTGCTTTGACCAGCTGGCGAAAAAAATCTCGGTAGAGGAGCTTAACAAAAAAAGTAAAATCCAGCTACACGATTTTGCAGAATTTAAGCTTGAATATTATCCCTTAACCAAAACCGACAACGGCTTTACAATGAGAGAGCAAATGACAGCCGTACTTAATTATTGCGTAAAATATGTAGAAAATTTCGGCAAAAATTCTCCGTCACTTTTCTTCACAGGTGGCACAGGTCTTGGCAAAACCTTTTTGTCGTCGTGCATTACAAAATCGCTCACCGAAAAAGGCTTTTACGTTGTGTTTGATACCGTACAAAACATTTTGCGTAATCTTGAAAACGAACAATTTAATAATGTCGGCACAAACACCTCCGAAGTGCTTTTTAATGCCGACCTTGTAATTTTGGACGATTTGGGGTCGGAGTTTATAAACAGCTTTACCTCGTCAGCAATTTACAGCATAATCAACGACAGAATAAATTCGGGCAAACCGATGATTATATCCACAAACTTCAATAACACCGAGCTTTCGCAAAAATACAACGAACGCATTATCTCTCGAATTTCTTCATTTTACCCAATACGCTTTGAGGGCGTTGACATACGACAAATTATTTTGAAAAACGGATAAACATACCCCCATCCTATTTGGTTGGGGGTTAAGTTTTGTATAAGTATATTAAACAACGTGAACGATAGTTGTAGTTTCAAAATAATGAGCCTTTTCATCAATATCGGTATTCACCCATTTTATGGTTACAGTAAGAGTAGTTGGCATATCAGCCGAAACTATAGCGTCATACATATTATATCCATAAACAATATCATCTTCGGAAAGATTATTTGAGCTTTTTACATTCATACCAACAATACAGGAACCGGAATTATTTAAATCAACAATAGTAATATCATCCCAAGCTTTTATGGTATATTCACTTTCAATAATTGGAATTTTTGACGCCGGAATTGATGTTGTTTCAGGTGGATTGGTTGCAGGCTTTGCAGTCGTTGTTGTTTTCTTAGCTGTCGTAGTAGTCGTTGTTGTAACTTTTTTTGTTGTAGTTGTTGTTACAGGCTTTTTTGTAACTGTTGTAGTTGTCTGTTTCTTGCTTGTCGAAGTTGTAGTTGTTGTGTTTGGCTTTGAAGTTTCAACATTTTTTGAAGTGGTCGTTTCATTTGATTTATCAGACGTGGTTGTTACAGAACTTTCGGTATCTGATGTAGTAGCATTTTCTGTTGTTTTCGACTGTGTTGTGGTGGTCGTGTCCAAAGTATCATCTGGTTTGGTGGTTGTAACAATAGGTGCCGTAGTAACAGTTGTGGCTTGCGTTGTGGTAGTTGCCGTGGTAGTCGCTTTTGACGTGGTTTTGTCGGTTTCGTTGGAATTATCCGTTTTTCCACACCCCGCAAATGAAGTGAGCATTGTGGCGATTATTGAGCATAACAAAATTTTCTTTTTCATAAAACATTTCTCCTTTAATGGTTTTATTTAATATCATAATTTTACCACTATTCAGATTTTATGTAAATATATATATATATATTTACAAGAAGTTTAAATTTTTGTAAAAAATAAAGGTACGGTAAAAACCGTACCTTTTATTGATTTATTCAGCAATGATTTTGTGGAAAACCTTTTTGCCCTTTTTAATTACAACGCTATCGTTAATTTCAATAAGTGCGTTAGGGTCGGTGATTTTTAAGTCATCAACAGACACGCCACCCTGAACAACAAGTCGTCTGCCCTCGGATTTTGACGGAATAAGGGAGGCTTTCATCATAAGGTCAAGGATATTGATTTTGCCGTCAGCAAGGTCAGCCTTTGAAATTGTGGTGGACGGCATATCCTCTGCCGAGCCTTTGCCACCGAAAACAGCCTTAGCTGTCTGCTGTGCCTTTTGTGCCTCTTCATCACCGTGAATCATCTTTGTAAGCTCGAACGCCAAAAGCTCCTTAGCCTTGTTAAATTCAGCACCCTCCATTGTTTTTTCGATTTCTTCGATTTGTTCAATCGGTACAAATGTCAAAAGTTTGAGGCACTTGATAACGTCAGCGTCAGCAACATTTCTCCAGTACTGGTAAAACTCGTAAGGCGAAGTTTTCTCAGCGTCAAGCCAAACAGCACCCTTTTCGGTTTTGCCCATTTTTTTGCCCTCTGAATTAAGCAAAAGCGTAATTGTCATTGCGTATGCGTCTTTACCGAGCTTTCTACGGATAAGCTCAGTACCACCGAGCATATTGCTCCATTGGTCATCGCCACCGAACTGCATATTACAGCCGTACTTTTGGAAAAGCATATAAAAGTCGTAGCTTTGCATAATCATATAGTTAAATTCAAGGAACGAAAGACCTCTTTCCATTCTCTGCTTATAGCACTCGGCAGCAAGCATTCTGTTTACTGTAAAGTGTGGACCGATATCTCTCAAAACCTCAACATAGTTAAGGTTCAAAAGCCAGTCGGCATTATTTACAACAATAGCCTTGTCCTCGGAAAAGTCGATAAATCTGCTCATCTGAGTTTTAAAGCAATCAACATTATGCTGAATTGTTTCCTTTGTCATCATTTTACGCATATCAGATTTACCCGATGGGTCGCCAATCATAGCTGTTCCACCACCGATAAGAACGATAGGCTTGTTGCCCGCCATCTGAAGTCTTTTCATAAGACAAAGAGCCATAAAGTGTCCAACGTGCAAAGAGTCTGCTGTTGGGTCAAATCCGATATAAAACGTAGCTTTACCTGCGTTAATAAGCTCTTTAATTTCTTCTTCGTCCGTAAGCTGTGCCAAAAGCCCACGTCTTTTGAGTTCTTCAAAAACTGTCATTTTAAAAATTCCTCCTGTAATTTAAATAAAAAATCCTCTGACAAGCATTAAACTTATCAGAGGACGAATTATCGTGGTACCACCTCAGTTTGTTAGGAAAAATTCCTAACCTCAAAGGCATTATAACGTATGCCAAACGGATTAACCTACTTAAAAATTTTCAGAAAATCGGCTGTTAAGATGTATTCAAAATTGAACGGATACTTTCTCGCACCACCCGAAAGCTCTCTAAAATCCTATTTCAAAATCTACTTGTTCTCGTCATTGCCTTTTAAAATTTTTCTAATTATAGCACAAATTAAACCACTTGTCAAGCTTTTAAAACTAAAAATATGTTCTATGCTTAACATCTCGTCGGACAATTTCTTCTTGTTGTTCCAAAGATTCCATCAAACCGTCTGCAAAACACACGCAACCAACCTTTATTATGTCGTTTGGGTCGTCCGAATCATTTCTGTACTCCATAATGTAATACTCATCTATGAGATAATTTTTCTGCGAATTTGCAAATACTTTTATCAAAACTTTTGAACGGTATTTTTTCAGTTCTTCTTTGGCTTCTTCAAGTGTTTTATATGTTCCGAAAACTATTGTGTTCAATTCTTCTTCGTACATAGTAATGCCGTCTATGACTAACTTTTTATAGTTAATCTTAACACGAATATTTCCCTCAATTCTAAAAAAGTTCACTACAACACATCTTTCGGTTAGTTAACAAATTTATTTGTCATTCTTTTTCATTCTGATTATAGCATTTTTAGGAAATTCCCTGTCACATTCAAGGATAAATTTCATCATTGCGTGATTAGCTGTTTCAATCTCATTTCCCTTTTCGTCAAAAAGATTTTCAGCCACAATTTTAACAGGTTCGCCAACAGGCGACAAAATTTCCACCTCGTCACCCTTGTTAAACTTGTTACGCTGGGTTGCATAAATTTTACCGTTTTCGCATTTATCAATTACGCCCACAACGTCATACTCACGAATATAACCGCTATTTTCATAATATTGGCGACATTCCTTTGGGTGACCAAAGAAAAATCCTGTGCAATAATCTCTGTGTGAAATTTTGAAAACTTCATCTCTAATCCAATCAGGAAGTTTGAAATTATCAGGGTCAGCCTTGAAAATATCCACAGCCTTTCTGTATGCGTTTGTAACAACCGAAACATAATAGTCTGACTTTGCTCTGCCCTCGATTTTAAGGCTGTTTACGCCTGCTTTTGCAAGCTTGTCGATGTGGTCAATCATACACATATCTTTGGCATTAAGAATAAAAGTACCCGTTTCGTCCTCAAAAACAGGATAAAATTCGTTGGTACGCTTTTCTTCCATAAGGTGATAACCCCACCTGCACGGTTGAGCGCATTCGCCCCTGTTTGCGTCACGATTAACCAAATAATTTGAAAGCAGACATCTTCCGCTAAAGCTGACGCACATTGCACCGTGAACAAAACATTCAATTTCCAAATCATTTGGAATTTTCGCACGGATTTCCGCAATTTCATCAAGTGAAAGTTCCCTTGCAAGTACAACTCTTTTAGCACCCATATTGTAAAATTCATTTGCCGTAACATAATTTACAATTCCCGCTTGAGTTGAAACGTGGATTTCCATATCAGGAGCTTTTTTTCTGATGAGTGAGAAAACTCCGATATCGTTAGCTATTAAAGCGTCAACCTTTGCGTTAATCGCCGCTTCGATAAATCTGTCAAAATGCACAATTTCATCATTTCTCGGAAGCGTATTGCACGTTAAATAGACTTTTACACCCTTTTGATGAGCAATCTCAACAGCAGTTTTTAAGGTTTCCTCGGTAAAATTCTTTGGTGCGGCTCTCATTCCGAACATCTGCATACCCAAATAAACTGCGTCAGCGCCATAATCAATTGCTGCGTGCAATCTGTCCATATCACCAACAGGAGATAAAACCTCTAAGTTTTCAAAATTATTCATTTATACTAAACCAGCCTTTACAAGATTTTCTTCGTGTTCTGACAAAGTTTCCGCAAAGAAACATTCCTTTGTAGAAAGGTTTGAACAGAAATAGTAATAATTTGTTTTCGGAGCGTCAACAACAGCCAAAATTGCGTCTAAGCCCGGATTTCCGATAGCGCCTGACGGCAACCCGTTTTTGGCGTAGGTATCATAAGAATCCCTGAACATTTCAAGAGAGGTTGTGTCGCCGTTTTGCGGAGCAATTACGTTTGTATAATAATTATCCGTAGCGTCAGACTGAAGTTTAGGAAATTCTTCAGGCGTATTAAGTCTGTTAATAAACACCGAAGCGACGTTCTTCATATCCTCTGTATTTGCCGCTTCGCCCTGAACAATAGAAGCAAGAATAATTACTTCTTCAAAACTAAAGCCTGATTTTTCTATTTTGCTGTACAAATCATTTTCGTTCATTACTTTTTCAAACTGTTCACGAATTTTTCTCACAACGTTATAAGCCGAATCGTCAACATAGAACGAATAAGTTTCAGGGAAGAAAATTCCCTCATTTTTGTAGAATTTTTCAGCACTTGTTGAAATTTCGTTTTCATAAGCGTATCCAAAGTTTTCCGAATTAAACTCGTATATAAATTCGTCAGCCGAACAAACGTCGTTTTCCTGTAAAAGCTGTGCAACTTCATAAAGGGATATTCCCTCTCGGAATGTTAAAGAAACGGTTTCGTAGGATTCACGCATAGAACACAATTCTTGAATAATAGAATCATATCCCATTGACGGTTTAAGTGTTACGTCGCCTGGTTTTAACGAAGCCCCCGCTTTTTTAATTTTAAGCGTAATTTTAAACAAGGTTTTGTTTTCGATAATTCCGTTATCGTACAAAAGCTGGGTTATTTCAGATGAGCCTGAACCGCTTGGAATATTTATTGTAATTGTCACGTCTTTTTTACCGACGCCCAAATATTCCATGCCCATGTTGATTCCGAAAATGGCAACCGCAAAAGAAATTGTCAGCACAACGCAAACAACAATCAAAGCAACAAAAATGGAACTGTTAATTTTGGTTTTGGATTTTGCTTTTTTCGTTTCCTTTTTCTTAGGCTCAACAGGTTTAATTGCAGAGGTTTCATCATTATTTTTTGTTGCGGTTGGCACAACCATAGTTGAACTGTCGTCAATGTCCTGTTCGTCGGAAATGTCTGATTCTTCAACGTTTGGTTCGTCTTTTGTTGCTTCTTCATATGTAGTTTGAGTTTCTTCAATATCGGCAACGTCTGAATTTTCTTGGTTTTTCGCCGAAATTCCACCTAACAAAGCGTCTAAATCATCGATTGAAGAACTGTTCGCCTTGCTTTTGGCGGAATATTCATTTAAAATTTTGTCAAGCTCGTTATCCTTTTCGTTCATAATAACTCCATTTCTAATTCTTCGTATCCGTGATAATTATATCCACAGGCACGTCATTTTCATTTTTATAAATTTCATCTATAACAAAATTATCATAGCCCACCCCGACCTTAAAAACTTCAGGGTGTTCGTAAAAAAATCTATCGTAAAAACCTTTACCAAATCCGATTCTATAGCCCTTTTTGTCATAGCAAACAGCAGGTACAAGACAAATCGTATCTTTAAAATCATATAATTTATCCGAAAGTACCGTCGGCTCTAAAATCCCAAAATGTCCTTTATTCAAATCATCAAATGAATAAATTTTGTAAAAATTCATTACGTTGTCGTTGTCACAACATTTTGGAACATACACCGCAAAACTGTTTTCAAGCATAAATTTAATCAAACAAATTGTGTCAATTTCAAATCCGTTTGAAACATACACCAAAATCTTTTTGTTTTTATACTTTTGCACATACGCTTTTAGGTTCTCAAAAACAGCAGTATCAAGTGCGTTTTTTTCGGACAGAGGAATTTTTTTACGCAAATTTTTATAAAATTCACGCTGTGCGTTTTTGGTTTTTACTTGCATTGTAAAGCTGCCTCGGTTTTCTTAGCCTGTTTTTCACCAGCCATAATTTCAGCAAGTTTTAGCGCAAACTTCATTGCCGCACCTGCACCCTTAGCTGTGATAATTTTACCGTCAACTGTTACAAGTTCGCCTGTCACCTCGGCACCCTCAAGTTCGTTTTCAAATCCCGGAAAACAGGTTGCTTTTTTACCGTTTAACAATCCCTTATGTCCTAAAATCGACGGAGCGGCACAGATTGCACCGATATAAATATCATTTTCGATACAAAAATCTATTGCGTTTTGAACATTCTGATTTTTTTCAAGATTAAGTGTTCCCGGCATACCACCCGGAAGAATAATCATGTCAGTTTCTTTGCCGATTATAATTTCGCCGTCGTCTGTGTCGGTAACAACGCTAATTCCGTGAGCGCCCTTGATTATTTGCGAACCGATTCCTACCGTACAAACATCAAGTTCGCACCTACGCAAAATATCAACAGGCGTTAAGGCTTCAACTTCTTCAAAACCGTTAGCAATAAAAACATATATCATATATTTTCCTCCTCAAAAGTTACAACATATTTTTCAAGCAAAAACGCTGGATTATACGAGCGTTTGGACTTTCGCAATCCCTCTATTCCCAAATCTTCTTCCCTGTTAATGAATCGAATATCATCAGACAAAGTTTTGGCAAATTCATTACACAAAGTCGGATATGCACCCTGAATGTCGCCCCTTGCTTTTTCAATGTGAACGACAAAAGTGTCGGAATTTATCTTTTCGCCGATTGTAAACCCGACTAATTCGTCATTTGCAAACAAAACTCCGCCAGTCAACCCAAAAATCTTGTAATTTTCAAAAAAGGTGTGAATTGCAAATTGTTCACACACAGCGGAAAAATCGTCATAGTCCTTGTTTAAATTGTAGGAATTAACTGCAAACTCAATACATTTATCAAATAAATCCTCGGTCAAAGGACGAAATTCCCAAAGATTATTTTCCTTAAATCTTTTTATATGGTTTCTCTTTGAGTGGAATTTTTTACCACTCATATTTCTTAAATCTTCAGCATTATAGATATAATCAAAATGCCCCTCGTCACCCTCGACAGTGATTTTTTCACCGAATTTTTCTTTGAAAAGCTGTACATTTTCCTTTGAAACAGACGAAATAACAAGCTTTTTACCCGTAGGCTTTAGATAAGCTTTAAGTTCGTCAATCAACTCGAAAATATCACCCTCACCCGCAGGATAGGTAAAAAACGGTTCGTCGCAGTCAATACTTCCTACAATATAAAAATCCTTATATCGTGTGATAACCGAATCGCTAAGCCTACGCCATGCCATGTTATTGGCAAAGGAATATTCACAACCCATAAAATCCGACCTAGCCAAAAGGTCATCAATCCATTTTTTGTCAGAAATCTGTATGTTTCTAAATTCTAACATAAAACTCCTATCTATACTAAAGAATCTCGCTAACAAAAGTTTTTAATGTATTTGAAATTTCCTCAATTGAAAGCGGATTTTCACCGTCACTACACGGCACAACTGCCCAACCCTGTTTTTTTGCTGTATAAAGTGCCGCTTTTCGGCAGGATTTTAGAAAATCAACATTAACTTCGTGAATATCCTTTTTACTCTCGTCGCCTTTGTATCTTGCACTTAAAAGCTTTTGCGAAACCTCTACAGGCATATCAAGAAAAATTACTCTGTCGGGTTTTGGAAGTTCAAGTTTTTCATATTCGTATTCTTCAAGCCAATTTAAATATTCGTCCCATTTATCTTCCGAAAGCTTAACCATTTGATAAATTGCATTTGATGTAACGTATCTGGCAGCAAGGATAAATTTGTCGCTTTTATATTCGTTTTCCCAATAAAGTTTATAGCTTGCATACCTGTCAACAGCGTAAAAACTTGACGCTGCGTAGGCGTTTATGTCTGACGCATTTTTTGAAAAATCTCCGTCAAGATACATTTTCACCAACGTGGACGACGGCTTTTCGTAATCAGGAAAACTTATCGCCTTAAAATCCACATTTTTGTCGGTTAAATATTGTTGCAAAAGTTCATATTGTGTGGACTTTCCGCTTCCGTCAAGCCCCTCTAATACAAATAATTTTCCACTCATGTTTTTTCAATCCTTTAAGTTGTTCGTAAAGCTTTTTCGCTTTAAAGTTTTAATTTGTAAATTCCCCACAAACCGGGTACTTTTGTGGTTTCGCTTTGCGAAATTGCCGTCGGTGTTGACGGCAAAACAAAATACCCAAATGTAAAGCGTTAGCTTTACATTTATGAGCCGAAAGGCGGCACCTTAAATCGTTAAAATGTTCTTAAAGCGGTTTGCGACAGCAAACAAGGAGCAGTAATGCTCCGAAAAAAGCGAAGCTTTTTTGCTTTAAGGTTATTATAACACATTTTTTCTTCAAATGCAACATTTAAGCAAAAAACAATATCTACTATTTTTACAAAAAAACAGACACCGCAAATGCGATGTCTGTTAAAAGATAGCTATTCTTTATTGCCCTAAATCTTCTGTGGCATTACTCGCTTTAATAATGTCCTCCGATTCAAACTCTGTGATATCCATTGTCGGGGTTGTATAAATTTCTTTCATTTAAAATTCCTCCTAAATTATTCGTTTTGTGCTGTTGAGTATGCTTCGGCTTTTTGATTAAAACCGTAAAGTGCTTTCATGGTTTCTTTCAGAACGTCATACTTTTCATCAGTCTGGCTAAGTGCGGCGTAAATGTATGAGAAAGTTGAAACCTTTGCCGTTGAGGTAATTTCGTCGTTGTCAACTGTACACGATACTTTAAATTCATACGCCGTGTCAAGGTCAAGAGCGTTGATGTTTGACATAACCAAAACATACTTTTCGCCCGACTTGTAGTAATACATATCCTTTGTATTATCATTGTCAAGTTGTGTTTCACCAATATAGAATTTTAAATCTGTAGCATTTTCGGCAGGAATAAAGTTTTCTCTGATTGATGTTACGGAATTAAGATTAAGGTGGAACGAAACAAAATTGCCAACGCTTTCGTTATTTTTAATATCCGACTTATAATCTTCAAAGTCCGAAACCGTCACTTCCTGAATAGCCTTGTCGCTGTCAGAAAGGATAGAATTTGCAAGATTAGAAGTATTAACGTCAAAGTATTTCTGTGCAGTCGCACCGTAATTAAGCATTGCCTTAATCAGCGGTATAAGTTCGTCACCGTAACTTGCAAAATCATCTGGGTTTTCTAAAATATACTTAGCGTATTCCTGAACTGTGAAAGTGAAAGTATCGCTATTCTTTGTATTAGAATCATTCTTCAACTGAATTGTAACACTCTGCGTCATATCAGGTGCGGCAACTTCGCACGGGAAGATGTAAATATTTGTTCCGTCGATTTTTTCAACGTCTTTAAGATATACTTTTTGGGTTTTATTTTTACATTTAATTTCGGCGTATGTGCCGTCAGTCGTGTAGCTTTCGTCTACAACCATGTAGAAGTTTACACCGATTGTGCCGTCAAGTGTGAGAGTGTAACCCACAACTTTTGCAATGTCGGATTCGCTTAGGTTGTAATAGTAACTGTTACCGTTGCTGTCCGTATCTGCGTACACATGATTATCACCGAAAACAGGGTATGTGTCTGTGCCTAACGTCTGCGACCAAACCAAATCGCTGTCCGTTGCTCTGATTTTGGTATCAAGGAGATAAGCAACTTCACCTGTTTTGAATTGTGAAGTGGTTTTGCCCTCAACGTTTTGTATATCCGAATCACTTAACTCTTTTTTACCAATTGATTCTCCTGTGTAAAGCGTCGAATCATAATAACAATTCTTCACGCTACCATAAAAAGCTGTTCCGCACACGCCACCGGTATGTTCTCCGTTATTGCCTGTCAACGACAACGTTCCCACAAAATAACTGTTTGAAATTGCACCTGAAGAACTATATCCTACAACTCCACCGATACAAGGTGCATAATCAACTGTGCCACCTGCATATGAAGTATCATACTCATCAAAAATTCTTGAATCATTTACGGTAATATTCGCCATGCTGTAACAATCGTTTACTTTTGTATTTGTATTACCGCCCTGAATTGTTCCACATAATCCGCCAACATAAAGACAGTTAATTTCCGTATTATCGGTCGTTACAGCAATAGTAACTTTAGTATAACATTTTTCAATTGTAGAATCTTTACCCAAACCGCAAATTCCGCCAACGTCCCAAGAATCAGTTACGCCGAAGTATGAATCAATCACGCCAAGATTCTTAATTGTTGCTTTATCAAGATAGCCAAACAACCCTACGTCGTCATAAATACTGTTATCATAATAAAGACCGCTTATTGTATACCCTTTTCCGTCAAATGTGCCACCATAAGTATTTAGAATATACGCCTCGGTATCAGAATCAGTATAACAAATACCTATCGGCGTCCATTTTCTGAAAGTGCTTGAATTTGTTGTGTTAAGTGTGCCGTCTGCGTTAAGAACATTTTTATTAATCACAATATTCTTTGTCAAAACAGCGTTTGCATTTGCATAATTATCGTTATCATTGTTTACTTTGTCGGCAAACCAATAAAGCTGTCCTGCGTTTGTAATTTCATAATCGCCGTTGGAATTTTTGGTTGCCGCCTGACATTCGCCACAGTTTTTGCAAAATCCGTTGTCATAACTGTGTTCTGAAATGTCTGAAATTACGCTGTTTGAATAATAATTTTTACCTGCACAGTTTATAGCCGTGTAAACTTTTTTGCCACCTAACACAGGTGTTTTTTCTGTGCCGATAGTCTGACCGAATTTTTCACCCAACTTGTATGCAACCTCACCGCTAGCGAACGATTCAGTCGGCAATCCCTCGCTATCTTCAATAGAACTTTCAGAAGAAGCATAAGCGCTATCGTAATTATATCCGTATAAAGCCAATGTGCTGATAATACTGTTATTAAAATAACATTTCTTAATTGTTCCCGTATAGTTATAACCGACGATTCCGCCTGCGTATGTAGACGAATAACTTGAAGAACTTGTTGATTCAACGCTTGCATTATTGTAACAATTATTAACTGTTCCCGTATAGTTATAACCGACGATTCCGCCTGCGTATGAAGTAAAAGAACTGCGTGATTCGACGCTTGCATTATTGTAGCAATACAGAATCGAAGATGTACCGCTGGTGTTATCGCTTGCACCATAACTTCCGCTATATAATTCACCGCAAATACCGCCTGCACGGGCGCTTAAACTGTTGGCTATTGTTTTTGAGTAGATTTTACCCAGATTATAACAATAGGAAATTTCAGAAGCACCTACGCCATTGTTTACATAACCGCAAATTCCGCCGACAGACGTTGATGTCGATTCCGAAATTGATTCTAATGTGGAAGAGTTATAACATTTGGTGATTGTGGAGCTGTATGCTTCGCCACAAATAGCCCCACATATTGTGTACCTTTGATATACGAATCTACAATGACTACATTTTTGATTGTAGCGTTCTTTACATAACCGAACAATCCCACAAAATCGTCATCATATGTGCAATAAAGACCGCTGATAGTATGTCCTTGTCCGTCAAATATTCCGGTATAACAAGCGTCATAATCCAAACCGATTGGCGTCCATTGTTTAAAATCACCGCTGTTTGGTGTGCCGTCCGATTTAAGAACAGACTTGTTTATAACGATATTTTCCGTCAAAACAGCTTTTTCACTTGCATAATTATTATTGTTTACTTTGTCGGCAAACCAATAAAGCTGTCCTGCGTTTGAAATTTCATAATTTCCGCTTGAATTTCTGTTTGCAGGTTCGTAATGGGTATCATCATAGATACAAAATCCCTTTTCGTCATATTTATGACCGTCGGTGGTATTGCTATAATCATAATCACCCTGACAGTTGGTGACTTTGTAAACTATTTTGCCACCCAAAGTCGGATATTTTTCCACGTCTTTGCCAGAAAGTGTCTGTCCCCAAGCAATTGTATCATCTGAATCCTGTCCCTGCTGAAGCCCAACCGCCACCTGACCACTTGCAAATTCATCACTTGATACGCTGTATAATGTTGAATTTCCTTCATCTCTATATATGTCATCATTTTCGTAATAATTCTTATCACTATCCACATAACAGTTTTCAATTGTACAATTTTCGTAATTGCTGTAACAAAAATTACCGGCTTTTTGATTTCCAGATGTTTTTTGACATACACACGAAGTATAACAATTTCTAATAGTGCCGTATGTACCATTATTATCGTTGTCACCATTTATTCCTACTAATCCGCCTATATACGTCGGACCTTCTACATAACAAATGCTAAAACAGTTTTCAATCGAACCGCCTTGATTTATTGCTACAATACTTCCGCAATAATTACCGCAAAAGTACGAATCGATAACGCCCACATTCTTTATTGTTTCACTATCTGCAACACCAATTAAGCCGGCATATGATTCATCACCGGAAGAATAATTAACGTAACAATATAAACCGCTTATGGTGTGACCGTTTCCGTCGAAAGTTCCCTCAAAAGGAAACGCCATCATACCCCCAATAGGGTTCCAATATCTATAGTCACCCGGTTGTTCAAAGCCATCATCGTCCAAGACATTTTCATTGACCACAATATCGTTCACCAAAACGGCACACGATTCAAGGATACTCCAGTCTGGATAGGTGGAATAATACGGAACACTATTTATAAGTTCTGCAAACCAGTAAAGCTGTCCTGCATTTTCAATAGCATAAAATCCGATATATTCGTCACTAAGACCGTATTCTTCATAGTTTGAAGAATTGATATAAACAGCTGATTCGTATTTTCCGTCCTCTAAAAAGCCGTTGTTATCCTCTGTAGTTGTTTCTTCGGCGTTTGCCAATAATTTATTATCATTGTTTGTAAAAGTGCCGACAGGCAAATACAAAAGCATTGTTAATGTCATAGCAACAGCCGAAACAAAAGCCAAAGAACGTCTGTGTTTTTTAAGCTTAAACATATATATTCCTCCATTCAAATTTACGCCGAAAACAGGCATAATTTTCTTAGATTATTATAGCAAATAATTATTAAGCTGTCAAGATATTCTTGACAAAAAATTAACACGATTTACGGATGTTAATCTGGCAAAAAATACCGCAAGAATCATTGCATAAGCCTTTTCTTTTGGGGTAATAATTTAGTAAAAAACGGAGAAATTATAATGCAATACAACAAAGTTGAAATAAGCGGTATAAACACGTCGGAACTGAAAGTTTTAAAAGAATCGGAAAAAATCGAACTGTTAAAATTGGCGCAAAATGGCGACAAAAACGCCCGTGACAAGCTGGTGGTAGGCAATTTAAGGCTTGTTTTAAGCATAATACAGCGTTTTTCAGGACGTGGAGAAAATTTTGACGATATTTTTCAAGTGGGGGTTATCGGTTTATTAAAAGCCGTAGACAACTTTAACACCGATATGGACGTGAGATTCTCCACATACGCAGTACCTTTAATTATGGGCGAAGTCAGGCGTTATTTAAGAGATAATTCGCCTATAAAGGTCAGTCGTTCAATCAAAGACACAGCGTACAAAGCCATGCAGGCGAAAGAAAAATACATGGCAAAGTTTCAAAAAGAACCGACCATAGACGAAATCGCAAAAGAAATCGGCGTGGAACGAAGCGACGTTGTTACGGCGTTGGAATCAATCACCGACCCTATTTCTTTGTACGAGCCTGTTTTTTCCGATTCGGGAGATACTTTGTATGTTTTAGACCAAGTGGGTGACAAAAACGACGATTTGTCGTGGCTTGAAGAATTGGCGATAAAAGAAGCTATTTCCGACCTTTTACCCCGTGAAAAGAAAATACTGAATTTGCGTTTTTATCAAGGAAAAACGCAAGTTGAGGTTGCAAAAGAAATCGGCATTTCCCAAGCGCAGGTTTCCAGACTTGAAAAAGGCGCACTTGAAAAGATTAAAAACAGTTTAAAATGATTTTTAACAGATTTTTTCAAGGTTTTCTTTAAGCTGTTTAATTATTCTCTTTTCAAGCCTTGATATGTACGACTGGGATATGCCCACAATATCCGCAACCTGCTTTTGGGTGAGTTCTTTTTTATACTTCCCCAGTCCGAAACGCATTTCCATAATTTGCCTTTCACGGTCGTTAAGTTTTGAAATTTCTTTCAGCAAGAGTTCAATTTCCACTTCGCTTTCTATCCCCCTAATCACCATGTCGCTATCTGTTCCCAAAACATCTGAAAGTAAAAGTTCGTTGCCCTCTGAATCATAATTCAAAGGTTCGTCAATGGAAATATCGTTTTTATGTTGAGTGGTTTTTCTTAAATACATTAAAATTTCGTTTTCAATACACCTTGAAGCATAAGTTGCAAGTTTAATATTTTTATCGGTTTTAAAAGTTTTCACAGCCTTTATAAGTCCGATTGTGCCAATAGAAATTAAATCTTCAATGCCAATTCCCGTGGATTCAAATTTTTTTGCAATGTAAACTACCAACCGCAAATTGTGAATAATCAACAGTTCCCTGCCTTTGGTGTTGCCCTCTTCCAAAAGTTTCAGAGCCTTTTGTTCGTCGTCTTTTGATAAAGGCGGCGGCAGGTTGTCAGCGCCGTTTATGTAGTGAATTTCATCAAGTCCGCTAAAAAGCCTTAATTTCAGCCTTAACAAAAATCTTTTAAATCTGTTCATAAAATCTATCTCCTTAAAATAAAATTTTCGGGTTAAATATACATTTTTCATTGTCGGATACTTTATCTGATATTCCAATACACACTTCGCAATTTGTTATATCCGTGTTGTCTTTAATCTGAATTTTCATAGGTTTTGTAACATAAATTATGCCGTTTGAATTTACGGTTTTACAAGGGATAACGTGAAGATTATACATTTGAAGAAAGGATTCGTTATTTGTTTTATCAAGTGACAAATCCGTAAAAAGGTTTTTGCTTAGCACAACCGCCACGGGTTTGTTATAGAATAAGTCCACCAAATTATTTGCCGTATCGGAAACACCGTCAAATGAATATTCTTTTTCGTTAAGACAAAAAGACGCCACATAGAATTTATTTTTATCGAAGTATTTTGTTTTAACAAACTCAAAACCGCAAATCAGCACATAGAAAAAAGTTGTCAGGAAAATCAGCGATAAAACGTCAATATCAAAATACACCGTTAGATTATTTATATAGAAAATTTTTCTGTCAAACAAATTCCAAAAAATAATACATAATCCATAGTAGGTAATGTTTACCATTAACAGCACAAAGGAAATTTTCAGAATTTTCTTAACCGATTTTTCTTTAAACGAAATAATTATTTCCAAAAGAAACAGCAGAATTTTAAACCCCCAACACAAAAAACTGTTGGAAAACAAAATTACAAGAGAAGAAAAGCTTCCGATTACAGAAGCAAGCAAAATTGATTTTTTAGTGGCAAATCCGTGGGTTATCTTTTTAGTTATGCTTAAAAATGCAAGATTTACGGCAAAATTTGTAAGCAAAAGTATATCTATGTAAATTGTTTTCATATTTTCCCTCCCTGTTTTAATTATAGGCTTTTCCTACGGACAAAACTGTCGAAATTATGCACACAAAAAAATAAAACCTTAACCGAAAAATTGATTAAGGTTTTGATATACTAAAAATTATTCGTTAAAGAAAGCAACAAATGCCTTGTAAGCCATATATGTGTCAATTTTTGAAGTAATTTCAAACGGTGCGTGCATTGAAAGAACAGGAACACCCACGTCGATAACGTCAATATTAAGGTTTGCAATATACATAGCGACTGTTCCACCGCCGCCTTCGTCAACTTTACCAAGTTCGCCTGTCTGCCAAATTACGCCTTCCTTATCAAGAAGATTTCTAACTTTGCCCACAAATTCCGCCGAAGCGTCAGATGTGCCTGATTTACCTCTTGCACCTGTAAACTTAGTTACAACAACACCGTAGTTAATTCTTGAACAGTTTCTTGATTCCAAAACTTCCGGGAATGTAGGGTCAAGTGCTGCATTTACGTCAGCCGAAAGACATTCTGAATTTGAGATTACGGTTGTACCCTGACAGCCCTGTGACTGTGCAAGGTCAAAAATGAAATATTTAAGGAACGAACTGTTAAGACCTGTGTTTCCGTCGCTTCCCGTTTCTTCCTTGTCTGCAAGAACGGTAATGCAAGTTTTCTTTGGAGCGTCACACTTAACGGCTGCTCTTAATGCGGTATAAGCGCACACTCTGTCGTCCTGTCCGTATGCACCCACCATACTTCTGTCAAAACCGATATCTCTTGCTTTAACAGCAGGAACAGCTTCAAGCTCTGCCGAAACAAAATCGTCCTCAACAATACCGTACTTTTCGTTAAGGATTTTCATAATGTTAAGCTTTACAAGTTCTGAACCTTTATCATCTTTGAAAGGCCTTGAACCGATAAGAATATTAAGTTCTTCGCCCTTGATTCCCTCGTTAAGAGTACGCTTCATCTGATTTGTAGCAAGGTGCGGAAGCAGGTCTGTTATACAAAATACAGGGTCGTTGTCGTCCTCACCGATATTAACAATAACCTTGTCACGGTTAGACTTGATAACCACACCGTGAAGTGCAAGAGGAATAGTTGTCCATTGATACTTTTTAATTCCGCCGTAGTAGTGAGTTTTGAAAAGTGCAAGTTCGTTATCCTCGTAAAGTGGGTGCTGTTTAAGGTCAATTCGTGGGGAATCGATATGTGCGGCGTTGATTTTTACGCCGTTTTCCAAAGGCTCTGTACCCATTGTGCAGAGGATAAGTGCTTTTCCTCTGTTAATAGAATAAAACTTTTCCCCTGCTTTATATTTTTTGTTTTTAGAATACTTTTCAAAACCGTTTTCCTTAGCGATAGCAACCGCTTCTTTTACAGCTTCTCTTTCGGTCTTTGCGTTATCAAGAAACTGTTTGTATTTTTCGCAGAATTTGTCAGCTTTTTTGATTTTGTCTTCCGACAAAAGCTGTACTGCGTTTTTCGGAGAAGAAAAAAGCTTTTCTTTCAAAACTTCAACTTCGCTTTTCTTGTTTTCATTTTCCATAATTATCTATCCTTTCAGATTTAATTTTCATATAAATTTAAATACGACTGGTAATAACGCATAACTTTTGTGACGTAGTGTTTTGTTTTTCCCGCAGGAATATCCTCAACGTCAAAATTGTCAAGTGAAATTGTCCCGTCAGAAATCCAATTGTCAACCGTTGTCATACCTGAATGATACGCAGCGGCAGCCAGTTCAAACAAGCCGTATTTTTCATAATAATACCCTAGCATAAAACAACCGTATTCAATGTTATATTCTGGTTCAAACATCTGGTCGTAAGTAATATCCCTTTCGTCTTTGATTTTAAATTTTGCCCAATCGTAAGCTTCTTCCATAATTTGCATAAGTCCTCTTGCGCCTACTTCGGACTGTGCCATTGCGTCAAAGTTGCTTTCGGTTTTAATAATCGCAAAAATAAAATTGTGGTCTATGTTATATTCTTTACTGTATTTAAGTACATATTCCTCATATTCTTTGGGATAAATTTCATTTTTAGTAACCTTTGGAATAAGATTAGAACAAAAAATGAAAATCGCAACCAGTATAATAATCTTAAATATCCAATGAATCCGTTTCTTTTTTCTCTTTATCTGTTTTACGGACATTTGCCATCTCCTTTAGTTCGTTTATTACGTTTTGCGTCTGTTTAATAACTGTTTCAAGGTCGGTGTTGTTTTCAATAATAAAATCTGATTTTTCTCTGAAAAACTCCTCGCTTTTTTGTGAGCAAAGACGGTTTTCAGCCTGAATTTGCGTTAAACTGTCACGTTGGCAAATACGTTTTAATCGCAAACCGTAATCGGCAACAACGCTGACCACATAGTCGCAGGAATTTTCCATTTTCGCTTCAAAAAGCGTCGGTGCGTCAATCAAAATAAGTCTTTCGCCATTTTCCACAGCGTCAGCTATTATATTATTTATATATTCAATTATGTACGGAAAAATCGTTTTGTTTAGTTGTTCTAATTTTTCTTTATCGCTAAAAACAATTTCACCCAGCTTCTTTCTGTCAAGCTCAAGCTCACGGTTAAAACAGGTAGGAAAAATAACACTAAGTGCTTTGCAACACCCACTTCCCGCTTTCGTAACTTTTCGGGAAACCTCGTCGCAGTTAATTATATAAAAGCCGTTTTTTAAAAATTCGTCACTAACCGTTGTTTTGCCTGCACCACTTTGTCCTGTTAAACCTACTGTTATATATTTTTTCACAACATCACCAACTTTTTAAACCTTTATAACCTGAAAACCTGCCGCTCTTAAA
Source organism: uncultured Ruminococcus sp. (assembly GCA_964480525.1). Taxonomy (GTDB): domain Bacteria; phylum Bacillota; class Clostridia; order Oscillospirales; family Ruminococcaceae; genus JAAZZIT01. The sequence goes on along the minus strand of CAYZOV010000003.1, from coordinate 2,600 downwards.
AGTCGGTTGTACACCGCAAGTCCAACGCCGTTTTTTTCAGGACATCTGGCATACGCACGTTTTACGCCCAATTCGTCAAGCTTTCTCAATGTAGAAAACAGCTTAACAGCCTGTTCCTCGCTGTTCTTACCATATTTAATTATCGAATTTCTAACGTTCAGCTTGTCGTTATCAAAAATCATACAATAATCTGTTTCATCGGCATTTTCTTTGATAAATTTTTCGTAATTTTCAAGATTACCGTCAATGATTATAACCTCGGCTTTAGGCGAATAATGTCGATATTTCATTCCGGGTGACTTTGCCACAACGTCTTTGCCCAGCATATGAATTACACCGTCGTCAATTATTACATTTGGCGTAACCTCTGTCAAATCCTCTGCGGAAATAAACCCGGGTCTTAATATACGGATTGAGTTTTTTTCAAAAGAAATAACAGTAGATTCTACGCCGACTGCTGAATTTTTTCCGTCTATAATCAAAGGTATTCTGCCATTCATATCCTCGTAAACGTGTACAGCCTCGGTAGGGCTTGGACTTCCCGAAAGGTTAGCAGACGGGGCGGCAATCGGCACACCTGCCGATTTAATTATAGCTCGTGCGATTTTGTCGGACGGCATTCTTATGCCTACTGTGTCAAGTCCGCCACTTGTTTGAGGTGGAATTTTTTCCGACTTTGGCAAAATCATTGTTAAAGGTCCGGGCCAGAATCTTTCAGCACATTTTTGAGCAAGCAACGGAAAATCCGTCACCAAAGGCTTTATGTCATCAATCTCGGTAATATGAACAATCAACGGATTGTCAGACGGTCTGCCCTTTGCCTTAAAAATCTTTTCTGCCGAACTGCTTTCAAGTGCGTTTCCGCCCAGTCCGTAAACTGTTTCGGTAGGTATTCCAACAAGTTCGCCATTTCTCAAAAGTTCGCCTGCAAGTTTGATACTTTCTTCGGTTGGTTCAAGCACCTGAGTGTCATAAGTTTTCATTATTCAGCACCTTCTTGTGCAGAAAGTTTTGCAACTTGGTCGGCTGTTGCAAGTGCGTCAATAACTTCGTCAAGATTTCCGTTAAGGATAGATTCAAGTTTATAAAGCGTTAAACCGATTCTATGGTCGCTGATACGGCTTTCAGGATAGTTGTATGTTCTGATTCTCTCACTTCTGTCGCCTGTACCAACCTGTGAACGTCTTTCGGCGGCAATTTCGTTATCGTGTTCTGCCTGTTTTTGCTCCAAAAGTCTTGAACGCAAAACTTTAAGCGCCTTGTCCTTATTTTTATACTGCGAACGCTCGTCCTGACATTCAACAACCATACCTGTCGGCAAATGTGTTACACGAATAGCAGACGAAGTTTTGTTAATATGCTGACCGCCTGCACCCGAAGAACGGAACACGTCGATTTTCAAATCCTTGTCGTTAATTTCAAGCTCAACCTCGTCAGCTTCAGGCATTACGGCAACCGTAACAGTTGATGTATGGATTCTTCCCTGCGATTCGGTTTCAGGAACACGCTGTACACGGTGAACGCCACTTTCGTATTTAAGTCTTGAATATGCTCCGTCGCCCTCAATCATAAATGAAATTTCCTTAAATCCACCAAGTTCGGTTTCGTTAGCGTTCATAACCTCAACTTTCCAGCCCTTAGCAGCGGCATACATAGTATACATTCTGTACAAAGAATTTGCAAAAAGTGCCGCTTCTTCGCCACCTGCTCCGCCACGGATTTCAACAATAACGTTTTTGGAATCGTTAGGGTCCTTTGGCAAAAGCAAAATTTTTAATTCTTCGTTTAGCTTTTCCATATCTTCTTTTGATTCGTCATATTGCATTTGAACCATTTCTTTAAAATCTTTTTCCAAACCGCCTGCGTCCAAAAGTTCCACCGCTTCATCAAACGAAGCTTTAGCTGATTTGTATTCCTGAAATTTTTCCATAAGCGGTGTGAGGTCTTTATATTCTTTCATGTAATTTCTATAAAGTTCATTATTATTGATAATTTCAGGTTGCATTAGTTTTTCGTTAATTTCGTTATATTTATCTTCAATATTTCTAAGTTTATCAAGCATTATTTATTCTTTCCTTTTCAACATATTTTATTTATTAACCGTAAAATTAAAGCGTAGCTATGGTTCACCGTTGTTTTTAAGAACCGATTTAATATTTTTTTCGGCTTTTGAACGTGCAATCATAAATTCACGACCGCAACCCTCGCATTTAAGTTTGAAGTCCATTCCCGAACGGAGAACAATCATTCTGGACGCTCCGCAAGGGTGCTTTTTTTTCATTAAAAGAATATCGCCTTTTGAAATATCCACAAAAATCCCCTCCTTTTTTTACATACAGATTTAGTATAACATATTTTCTAAAAAAAAGCAAATAGTTTAGGTTTATTTTTTTGAATTTAAAAAGTTTTATACTATGTGCGAAAGGTAAAAAGCCTCGAAACCAACACTTGAATGTGTGAAAGGCCTACCTTTCGCACATTATTTTTTTTGGCCGAAAAAGGAAAGGAGGACAACCTTATTACTTGCAAATATTTTACCTACGATGATCGAAAACAGTTAGAGGCGTTATATAACGCCGGCGCAGAACTTTCAAAAATTG
>CAYZOV010000002.1:0-119337 GCA_964480525.1 uncultured Ruminococcus sp. | reverse complement strand
TACACGACACGCTCGCCACGATAATTACGTCACGTCTTTCAGCAAGAGCCGTTGTGGCAGAGTGTCTTAGCTTGTCGATTTCGTCATTTACGGAACTGTCCTTTTCGATATAAACGTCCTTGCTTGGAATATACGCTTCAGGCTGATAGTAGTCATAATACGAAACAAAATATTCCACGGCATTGTCGGGAAAAAACTCCTTAAATTCGCTGCAAAGTTGGGCTGCGAGAATTTTATTATGTGCAAGCACAAGGGTCGGACGGTTTACCTTTTCGATAACGTTAGCCATTGTGAATGTTTTGCCCGAACCCGTAACCCCCAAAAGGGTTTGTTCTTTATAACCTTTCTTTATGCCGTCAACAAGCTTTTGCACCGCTTCGGGTTGGTCGCCCGACAGCTTATAATCTGAAACCAAATGAAATTTATCCATAATAATTATCCTTTAATATCAATGGGACAACCCAAAATTTACGTTAAACAATGTTAAAAAGAAACAAATGTCCACATATTCTATAAGTTATTATACTACATTTTTTTAAAAAGTAAATAGTAATTTATAAAAAACGGTTGAAAAAAAACTCAAAATGAAGTAAAATGTTTTTGTTAAGAATATCTTTTAAAACCGAAAATCACATGAGGAACAAATTATGAAAGAGTTTAAAATAAACAAAAACGACGCAGACCAACGACTTGATAAATTTTTAAGCAAATCCGTTAAAAAGCTTCCGAAAAATCTTCTTTACAAATATATCCGACTAAAACGCATTAAGGTCAACGGAAAACGTTGCGAAATTTCCACAAGGCTATGCGAGGGCGACGTTGTACAGCTTTACATAAACGACGAATTTTTCGACGAAAACACCTCAAAACCACAATTTATGTTTGCGTCAGCTGATATAGATATTGTTTACGAGGACGAAAATATTATGCTTATAAACAAAAAATGCGGTTTGGTGGTTCACGAGGACAACGAGGGCGGGTGCGATACTTTGATAAACAGAATCCACCGTTATTTGTACGAAAAAGGCGAATACGACCCGCAAGAGGAACTTTCGTTTGCACCCAGCCTTTGCAACAGAATTGACCGAAACACTTCGGGGATTGTTATTTGTGCAAAAAACGCCGAAAGTCTTAGAATTTTAAACCAGAAAATCAAGGACAGAGAGCTTCACAAAAAATATTTGTGCGTGACGATAAACGTTCCACCGAAAAAAAAGGACAGGCTGACGGCGTATCTTGAAAAGAACGAAAGCACAAACACCGTGAGAATTTCGGACAAAAAAACTAAGTTTAACAAAACGATTATCACCGACTACAAAGTTTTGAAAACAAACGAAAATCTGGCTCTGGTGGAAGTTGACCTCATCACAGGCAGAACCCACCAAATCAGGGCGCACATGGCGTATATCGGCTGTCCCCTTTTAGGCGACGGAAAATACGGCGTAAACAAAGTAAACGTAAAATACGGCGTGAAAACACAGGCGTTGTGTTCCTATTCGCTGACGTTTGATTTTACCACCGACAGCGGTTGTCTGGACTATTTAAACCACAAAACTTTTGAAATAAAAGACGTGTGGTTTGCGCAAAAATTCTTCGGTTAAACCAAAATTCAAAGATAATTACCCCGAAAATATCACCCAAAATATTCCAAAGTTAAAATTTATAAAAAAGACTTGAAATTGTTTAAAAAAATTGGTATAATAAATAAGTAACTTTATATATTGTAACTAATGCGACTTACCAATATCTTTTTAAAATTTTCAAACTTAACCTTTTTTTCAGGTTATGGAAAGGATAACATTATGATAGGCGATTTACATTGTCACACAACGCTTTCGGACGGTTCGTTGGGGATTGAGGAAGTAATCATGCAGAGCAAACGCATGGGACTTGATTATTTATCAATCACCGACCACGACACACTTTCGTCAACAAGCAGAGCAGCGATTTTAGGGGAAAGATACGGGGTTAAAATTATTACAGGCGTCGAACTTTCGGCGTGGGACAAAAGCAAAAATTCAAAGGTACATATTCTTTGTTATGCACCGCAAAAACCCGACAGATTAGAGGGTTTGTGCCTTAAATCCTGCGAAATCAGAAAATCATGCGCAAAAGATATGATAAACAAGGTTATCGAAAAATACCCTATTCCGCCCGAAGCGGTTCTTAAATATTGCAAAGGCAGTAAAAGTATTTTCAAACAGCATATCATGAGAGCGCTTGTTAATTACGGTTACGCAACCGAACTTTACGGCGAACTTGACGACGAACTTTTTAACAGAAAAACAGGTTCGTGCATAGTTACGAGAGAATACCCTGACGTGAATTTTGTCATAGACCTTATTCATTCGTCAAGGGGCGTTGCGGTTATGGCGCACCCTTATCTTTTTGATAACATCGAACTTTTGGTGGAACTTGCGGAAAAAGGCAAAATCGACGGAATCGAAGTGAATCATTACACCGCCGACGAAGAAAAACGCAAAACCTTGTTGGAAATCGCAAACAAGTACAATCTTATTGTTACGGGCGGTTCGGATTTTCACGGACAGTACAATATGGTGCCTTCGCACATCGGAAGCAATGTTACAGATGATGAGAATTTGCAAAAACTGTTGGCACTTATCTCTGCTAACATGAAAAAATAAATTACAAAAGAGGCAAAAACAATGGACATTATGCAATCATCACTTCAAAAGCACAAAGAATGGAAAGGCAAAATCGAGGTTGTTTCCAGAGTTGAGATTAACGATTCGGATAGCTTGACCCACGCATACACGCCGGGCGTTGCGCAACCTTGTCTTGAAATTCAGAAAAACCCCGACTTATCCTATGAACTGACCCGACGTGCAAATCTTGTTGCGGTTATTACCGACGGAACGGCTGTTTTGGGTTTGGGCGACATAGGGGGTCTGGCAGGTATGCCCGTTATGGAGGGCAAATGTGCTTTGTTCAAGGAATTTGCGGGGGTTGACGCATTTCCTCTGTGTATAAAATCCAAAGACGTGGACGAAATTGTACGCACAATCGAACTTATTTCGGACAGCTTCGGCGGAATAAACCTTGAAGATATTGCTGCGCCAAGATGTTTTGAAATTGAAAAAAAACTTAAAGAAAAACTTGACATTCCCGTATTTCACGACGACCAGCACGGCACGGCAATTGTCGTGGGCGCAGGTCTTATGAACGCTTGCAAAGTTTGCAACAAAAAGTTTGAGGAAATGACTGTTGTAATAAACGGTGCGGGTGCAGCGGGAATTGCAATCGGAAAACTTTTGCTGTCACTTAACGTCGGCAATCTTATTATGGTTGACATAAACGGAATAATCTGCGAGGGCGACAAATTCCAAAACCCTGCCCATGAAGAAATTTCCAAAGTTTCAAACAAAAACCGCCTGAAAGGAAGTTTAGCCGACGCATTAAAGGGTGCTGACGCTTTTGTGGGGGTTTCAAAACCGAATTTGGTTACGGAAGAAATGGTAAAATCCATGGCTGAAAAACCTATAATTTTCGCTATGGCAAACCCTGTTCCCGAAATTATGCCTGACGTTGCAAAAAAAGCAGGTGCATTTGTTGTTGGAACGGGCAGAAGCGATTTTCCGAACCAGATTAACAACGTGGTGGCTTTTCCGGGAATTTTCAAGGGTGCGCTGTCTGTGAGAGCTTCAGACATTAACGAAGAAATGAAACTTGCAGCGGCAAAAGCTATCGCAAGTTGCGTCAGCGACGAAGCGTTAAATGCGGATTTTATTTTGCCAAACGCATTTGACCGAAATGTTCCTATTGCCGTAGCAAAGGCTGTGGCAAAGGCGGCAAAAGAAACAGGCGTCGCAAGAATTTAAAAAGAGAAAAGGAGCAAAAAAATGCAATACACATTTAAAACTAAAGGAACTTGTTCAAGAGAAATTCACTTTGAAGTTGAGGACGGAATTGTAAAAAATGTTGAATTTATAGGCGGCTGCAACGGAAACCTTAAAGGAATCGGCTCGCTTGTAGACGGAATGAAAGTTGAGGACGTAATCAAAAAACTGGAGGGTATCACCTGCGGATTCAAGCAAACGTCCTGCCCTGACCAACTTGCAAAGGCTTTAAAAGAAATTGACTGATAAAAAAACGGCTAAGTGATTTTTCACTAAGCCGTTTTGTTTACCCTTTTAAATCTTTTCTCACCTGTGCGTATTCTTCGGGAAGTTCGTCGCAAGGAAAATGCGTAGTACCGTACTTTTTCGCCGTTTCGTAAAACCACTTTTTATAGTCCAGAGTTTTAAGGGTTTGTTCAAGCTGTTGAATTTGATTTTTTACCGATTGTCGCTGTCGGTTTATAAGTTCAAGACGTGGTTCAATTGTTTCGTCGCCCTTTATCGCCATATTTACAAAAGTGCGTATGTCTTTAAGTTGCATACCCGTTTGCTTTAGGCATTTAATAATCTGTAACCACTCGTAATCTTCGTCAGTAAAATGTCGTATGCCGCCTGCCGAACGCTGTACAAAGGGCAAAAGTCCCTCTTTGTCGTAATACCTTAGCGTTGAAGCAGTCACGCCCAGTTTTTTTGCCATTTCTCCTACCGTGTATGTCATAAAGCTTTTCCTCCGAGAAAAATTTCATAAAAAGTGCTTGACTTAAAGTCAGCTTTAAGTTGTATAATATATGTAAAGATTACACCAAATCTTTTAAAATGTCAATAGGAGGATTGATTTAAAATGAGTAAAAAAGTTTTGATTTTGTCTGGAAGTCCGAGAAAATGTGGAAATTCGGACATTTTGTGCGATGAGTTTATGAGAGGTGCAATGGAAAGCGGAAACGAGGTTGAAAAAATCAGAGTTTCCGAGAAAAAAATCGGCTATTGTATGGGCTGTTATTATTGTGCAAATCACAACGGCGAGTGTGCAATTAAGGACGATATGGCTGAAATTATGGAAAAGCTTATAAACGCAGACGTAATCGTACTTGCAAGCCCTGTGTATTTTTATTCTATTGACGCACAGCTAAAGGCAGTTATCGACCGAACAGTTTGTCGTTGGACAGAGGTTAAGGACAAGGAATTTTACTACATAATGACTGCTGCGGACGGTGAAAAATCCTCGATGGACACAACTCTTGCTTGCTTTAGAGGGTACGCAGAATGTGTCGAGGGTGCAAAGGAAATGGGCATAATTTACGGCACAGGCGTATACGATAAAGGCGAAGTTAAGGACACAATACATATGAAAAAAGCCTACGAAATGGGCAAAAATATCTAGTTGAAAAAGGAGATTGGCTTATGAAATTTGATTTTACCTACTATAACCCTACGAAGATTTATTTCGGGAAAAATTCTATTGAAAATTTAGAAAACGAGCTTAAAAGCTACGGCAAAAACATTTTGCTTGTTTACGGCAAAAATTCAATTAAAAAAATCGGTCTTTACGATAAGGTAATGGAAATTTTAAAGGCTTGCGACAAAAATGTAACCGAGCTTGCAGGAATAAAGTCTAACCCTAGCTATAACCAAATGATGGAGGGTGCAAGGCTTGTCCGTGAAAATAATATCGACCTTATTTTAGCAGTAGGCGGTGGCTCGGTAATAGACTGTTCAAAGGGCATTTCGGTGTCGGCATATTGCGAGGGCGACCCGTGGGAAAAGTATTGGGAAAAATACGAACCTGTTACCAACAAAATTGTTCCTGTTGCAAGCATTTTGACGATGGCAGGCACAGGGTCTGAAATGAACGGTGGGTCGGTTATTACTCACGAGGAGAAAATGATTAAGAACGGTCGAGTTTTCGGGCCGGACGTTTACCCTAAATTTTCGATTTTGAACCCTGAATATACCTATTCCGTGCCTAAGTACCAAATGGTAAGTGGAATTTTCGATATTTTTTCTCATCTTTGCGAACAGTATTTCAGCGGTGATGACGACAACACCACCGACTACGTTATCGAGGGTATTATGAGAAATTTGATAAATTCCACAAGAAAAGCATTGGTAAATGCCGAGGACTACGAAGCTAGGAGCAACATTATGTGGTGTGCAACTCTCGGACTTAACACGGTTACGGGACTTTCAAAAATGCAGGACTGGGAAGTTCATATGATTGAACACCAGTTGGGAGCATACACCGACTGCGCCCACGGAATCGGTCTTGCGATTATTTCAATTCCGTACTATAAATTCATTTACAAGTACGGTTTGGCGAAGTTTGTACGATTTGCAAGAAATGTGTGGGACGTTTCGGGAGAAAATTTAACTGACGAGGAAATTGCACTTGCAGGAATTGAAAAGCTTTCGGAATTTATAAAGGAAATGGGCATTCCGACTTCCCTGCGTGAAGTTGGAGCAACAGAAGATATGCTTGAAAAAATTGCAAACTCCACAGTTTTAGGCGGTGGCTACAAGGAGCTTAACGAAAAGGACATTTTAGAAATTTTGAAAAGCTGTTATTAAGGAGTGGTATTTATGAATTACATTACGCTTTCAAACGGAGTAAAAATGCCACAGCTTGGCTATGGCGTATATCAGGTGACAAAGGACGAGTGCGAGCGTTGTGTTTTGGACGCACTTGACGTGGGATACAGGCTTATCGACACAGCACAGAGCTATTTTAACGAGGAAGAAGTGGGAAATGCAATCGCCAAAAGCGAAATTCCACGAGAGGAAATTTTCATCACAAGCAAGGTGTGGATTGAGCATTACGGCTATGATGAATGTAAAAAATCCGTGCTTGATTCTTTGGAAAAATTAAAAACCGACTACATTGACCTTATGCTATTGCACCAGCCGTTCGGGGACTATTACGGTGCTTGGAGAGCTTTGGAAGATTTATACACCGAGGGAAAACTAAAGGCGATAGGAATTTCAAATTTCTACCCAGACCGAATGATTGACCTTGCGTCATTTTGCAAAATTAAGCCAATGATAAACCAAATCGAAATCCACCCTCACAACCAGCAAACCGAAGCTTTGAAATGGAACGAAAAATACGGTTTAAAACTCGAAGCGTGGGCGCCGTTCGGTGAGGGTCGTGGTGGAATGTTTGAACTTGAACAGCTTGAAGAAATCGGCAAAAAGCACAACAAAACCGTTGCACAGGTGATTTTGAGGTGGCATTTACAGCGTGGAATTATCGTTATCCCAAAATCCACCCACAAAGAGCGTATGGAAGAAAATTTCAACGTGTTTGATTTTGAACTTTCTAAACAGGAAATGGACGTTATTTCAAGCCTTGACAAAAACGAAAGCAGTTTCTTTTCACACACCGACCCTAGTATGGTTGAGTGGTTTGTGAAAATGGTGGAAGAACGCAAAAAACAGCACAACTGCGAAAAAGAAAACAAAAATTGGTAGCAAAAAAGCCCTTTGACAAAAAATCAAAGGGCTTAAATTTATGCAATTTCGTTTAGCATTACAGCGAGATTTTTCACGTCGTTTTGTGCTTTTTGGTCGTCTTTTGCCGAAATTTTGTCGGTGTTGTGGAATACAACCGTGGGCAAAAATCGGGTTGTGTTTATCATTTTGAGGGTGATTTTTATACTTTTTTCGGCGTTTTCGGGGTTTCCCGTGCCGCCACCCACCAGAATTAAACCGCCGATTTTAGGTTTAATATTACAAGGCTTTTTAGCAAAAAAATCCTGTGAAAAATACCTTTGAAACCTGCTTGCAACGTCAAAATATCGTCCTGTCGGCTGGCTGAAATAAATAGGCGTCGCAACCACAACGTTGTCACATTTTTCCAAAAACGGGTAGACCTGTTGCATATAATCATCTATCACGCAAGCGTTAATTTCACGGCATTTGCGACAATCAACGCACGGCGATATGTTGTCAAAATAGCAGTTTACAACCAGAATTTCCCCCGAAAGATTTTCACGCAAAACTTCCAAAAGCTTTGCCGTATCTCCGTTTTTTCGGGGAGAACCGTTAAAAATAAGCGTTTTCATCACTTTTCAAGCTCCGACACGATTTTGTTTTTATTTTCCACGATAAATTTGCGGAATTTTGCAACAGACGGCACGGTTAAGTTTTCTTTTGGGAAAATAAAACCCACCGACCTTTTATTCATAGGGGTTCTTAGAGGAAGTTCGACAATGCTTCCCTCTTTAAGTTCCTTTTGGGCAACCTCTTTAATAACGCACGAAACCCCCATACCGATTTTCGCAAAATCGATAAGCAAATCCATGTTTGTCACTTCAAGAGTTTTGTTTGCCGCAATGCCGTTTTGGTTTAAATAATTATCCACAAAAACCCGTGAAACATTTTCCTCGTCCAAAAGCATTAAGTTTGCCTGTTCAAGTATGGAAATTGTGTCTGCGTCGGGGTTTCCGATACGTTTTTTAAGATTTTCGATATATTTGGGATTCGCCACAAAAACGTCCTCCAATTCGCTGACGGGGATAAAACCCTCCCCGAAATCTTCCCCGTCGTGTTTTACGACAAGGGCGGTTTCGATTTTTCCCTGTTCAAGCGCCTTTAAGGTTTTGGCTGTTGACTGGTTGTCTATAGTGATTCGTATGTGGGGATTTTCTTCGATAAAACCTTTCAAAAACGGTACAAGCAGTTTTCGGCAAAGACTTGCGGGAACGCCGATTTTGATTTTTCCTATTCCTAAATCATGAAGATTTTTAATCTTTTTCTCCCCTGCTTCAATTGCTGAAAAAGCGATTCTTAGCTGTTCGTACAACGTTTCCCCCTCATCGGTGAGGGTTATGCCTTTTCGTGAACGTTTTAACAAAACAGCGTCCAGAGATTCTTCAAGTTTAGAAATGCTTTTGCTGACGGCAGGCTGGGAAATGTAAAGATTTTCGCTTGCTTTTGAAATACTCCCTGCCTGTGCGACTGCGTAAAAAATTCTGTACTGGTTTAAATTTTGCTCCATAATAATCACCTGCTTTAATGTATAACTAACGGTTATTTTTATTATTCCAAATATGTATTTTAATTATAGCACAATTTGTGATATAATATGGGTATAAAATATAAATATTTAAGGAGATTTTTATTATGGGTATGACAATGACGCAAAAAATACTTGCATATCACTCAGGACTTGACAAGGTTGAAGCAGGACAGCTTGTTATGGCAAATCTTGACCTAGTGCTTGGAAATGACGTAACCTCTCCTGTTGCTATAAACGAATTTAACAAGGCAGGATTCGACAGCATTTTCGACAAAACAAAAGTAACAATGGTTATGGACCATTTTACCCCAAACAAGGACATCAAGGCTGCGACGCAGTGCAAGCAATGCAGAGATTTTTGCACAAAGTACGACATTGACCACTTTTACGACGTGGGAGATATGGGCATTGAACACGCACTTTTGCCTGAAAAAGGATTGGTTATCCCGGGCGATTTAGTAATCGGTGCAGATTCGCACACTTGTACATACGGAGCATTGGGTGCGTTTTCCACAGGCGTAGGCTCAACGGATATGTGTGCAGGTATGGCAACAGGAAAAGCATGGTTCAAAGTTCCGTCGGCTATTAAGTTTGTCCTTACAGGAAAATTGCAAAAATTCTCCTCGGCAAAGGACGTAATTTTGCACATTATCGGCAAAATCGGAGTTGACGGAGCATTGTACAAATCAATGGAATTTGTGGGTGAGGGCGTTCACAATTTAACCGTTGAGGACAGACTTTGTATGGCGAATATGGCTATCGAAGCAGGAGCTAAAAACGGAATTTTTGAAGTCGATGAAAAGACGATTGCATACGTTAAGGAAAAGACCGACAGAGAATTTAAGATTTTCACGGCGGACGCCGACGCAGAATACGACGAAGTTTACCACATTGATTTAAGTGAAATTAAACCAACTGTTGCATTTCCACATTTACCTGAAAATGCAAAAACTTTCGACGAAATCGGCGACGTGGCTATCGACCAAGTTGTTATCGGTTCTTGCACAAACGGAAGAATTGAGGATTTAAGAGCGGCGGCAGAAATTTTGAAAGGCAAAAAAATTGCTAAAAGCGTGAGATGTATTGTTATTCCCGCAACCCAGAAAATCTGGAAAATGGCAATGAACGAGGGCCTTTTCGACATTTTCATTGACGCAGGGTGCGTTGTTTCCACACCTACCTGTGGTCCGTGTCTTGGCGGACACATGGGCATTTTGGCAAAGGGCGAACGTGCTGTTGCCACAACAAACAGAAACTTTGTAGGACGTATGGGACACCCTGAAAGCGAAGTTTACCTTGCTTCGCCTGTTGTTGCCGCAGCGTCAGCTATCACAGGCAAAATTTCACAGCCAAGCGAAGTTATGTAGGAGGTTTAAGTTATGAAAGCATACGGAAAAGTACACAAATACGGTGACAACGTTGACACGGACGTAATTATTCCTGCAAGATATTTGAATACGGCAAACCACAAAGAGCTTGCTGAACATTGTATGGAGGACATTGACGTAGATTTTGTAAAAAAGGTTAAGGCTGGCGACATTATGGTGGCACAGGCTAACTTCGGTTGTGGTTCGTCAAGAGAACACGCTCCGATTGCCATAAAAGAAAGCGGAATTTCGTGTGTTATCGCAAAAACCTTTGCACGAATTTTTTACAGAAACGCAATAAATATCGGTTTGCCGATTATCGAATGTGCCGAAGCAAGCGAAAAAATTCAGGACGGCGACGAAGTGGAAATTGACTTTGACAGCGGAATTATCACAAATGTTACTCGAAACGAAACCTACAAAGGTCAGGCGTTCCCTGAATTTTTAATTAACATCATCAACAAGAACGGTCTTTTAAATTCCCTAAAAGACTAGGCTAAATTAAATAAGAAAAGGAGTAATAATGAAGAAAAAAACAAATTTAAAATTTTCAAACTTTTTAATGCTGACAATCGCAGGTATTATTAACGCAATCGGTGTTACGCTGTTTTTAGCCCCCGTGGAACTTCTTGACAGCGGAATTTCGGGTACGGCATTTTTGCTTGACATCATAACGCCCGATTTTTTGGTAATGTCGCTGTTTCTTATTGTGCTTAACTTCCCGTTTTTTATTCTGGGGTGGAAAAAGCTTGGTTTTGAATTTGTGGTTTATTCCCTTTACGCAATAACAATTTATTCGTTAGGTTCGCTGTTATTCCGAAATATTTTGCCGATTGATTTTACAAACGGTTCGCCTTTTACAGGCGACGACAAGCTTTTGTCGGCGATTTTCGGCGGTCTTTTGTCGGGTATCGGCAGCGGTATGGTTATTCGTTTTGGCGGAGCGATTGACGGCGTGGAAGTTATGGCGGTTATATTTTCCAAAAGAATCGGCTGTACAGTCGGCACGTTTGTTATGGCATACAACATTGCGCTGTACTCAATTTCCGCATTGATTTTCCACAGCTGGCTGATTCCACTTTATTCCATAATCACATACGCCGTAGGAATTAAAGCTGTTGACTTTGTTGTCGAAGGTCTTGACAAGGCTAAATCCGTGGAAATTTTCACGTCAAACTACATAGAGCTTGCTAAAAAATTAAACGAGGAGCTTGGACGTGGCTGTACGGTTTTTACAGCCCACGGAGTTTACTCAAAGGAAGAAAAGAAAATCATTCTTTGTGTTGTAAACAGATTTGAAATCGGTCAGGTTAAGCGAATTGTTGCACAGTACGACCCCAACGCTTTTGTAATTGTTTCGGAAGTTTCTGAAACCGTAGGCGGTGCGGAAATCAACTTTGACCTTATTTCAAAATTACAGGAAAATAAGAAAAATTAAGATAAGAGGGATTTTTATGAACAAAAAAATTGCAGTTATTAAAGGCGACGGAATCGGCCCTGAAATCGTCACCGAAGCGCAAAAGGTGTTAGACAAAGTGGGCGAAAAATTCGGTCACACATTTGAATACACCGACGTTTTAATGGGCGGAATTGCCATTGACACGGTGGGCGTGCCTTTGCCACAGGAAACAATTGACATTTGTTTGAAGTCGGACAGCGTGCTTTTGGGTGCCGTAGGTGGTCCAAAGTGGGACAACTTAGCGGGAAATATGCGTCCAGAAGCCGGACTTTTGGGGATTCGTGGTGCGTTAAAGCTTTTTGCAAATATACGACCTGCAAAACTCATTCCTGCCCTTTCAGGTGCTTGTCCATTGAAAGAAGAAATCACCAAAAACGGGCTTGATTTAGTAATTGTCCGTGAGCTTATCGGCGGAGCATACTTCGGAAAACGTGAAACCAAAGTTGACGAAAACGGAATTAAAACTGCGTGCGATTCAATGGCATACAGCGATTACGAGGTAGAAAGAATCTGCCGTGTGGCGTTTGACATGGCGAAAAAACGCCGAAGCAAGGTTCATTCGGTAGACAAGGCAAACGTTTTGGATTCGTCAAGACTTTGGCGTGAGGTTGCACACAAAGTTGCAAGCGAATACCCAGACGTTGAATTTTCCGACATTTTGGTGGACAACACAGCAATGCAGTTGGTTAGAAACCCTGCGCAGTTTGACGTAATTGTTACGGAAAATCTATTTGGCGACATTCTTTCGGACGAAGCGTCAATGATTACAGGCTCTTTGGGAATGATTCCGTCGGCGTCTCTCGGCGAAACTTCCCTCGGACTTTACGAACCAATCCACGGCTCTGCACCTGACATTGCAGGTCAGAACAAGGCAAACCCTATTGCCACAATTCTGTCGGTTGCAATGATGTTAAGATATTCGTTTGATATGTCAAAGGAAGCAGACGCAATCGAAAACGCTGTTGACAAGGTTCTCAACGAGGGTTACAGAACGGGCGACATTATGAGCGACGGAATGAAGCTTGTAACTTGTACCGAAATGGGTAGCCTTATCGCAGACAAAATTTAAAATCAAAAAGCAGACGAAATCGTCTGCTTTTTTTGTTGCAAAAAAAATATTTTTGGTGTATAATTGTCTTAACAAAACTCAAAAGGATTTTTTAAAATGGATAAAAGAAATTATCAAAGAGAATTAGACAGCATTATTAAGAATCTGGGTTCAGACCGACCTAGACTTTTATTACACGCTTGTTGTGCGCCGTGTTCAAGTTATTGTCTTGAATATTTAAACGAATATTTCGATATTACGGTGTTTTTTTACAACCCGAACATAAATTCAAAAGCGGAATTTGATTATCGCCAATCAGAAGTGAAGCGGTTGATTGAACAAATGCCCCTGAAATATCCTGTAAAACTTGTTCAAACCCAATATGACCCAAACGAATTTTTTTCCGCCGTCAAAGGTCTGGAAAATGTTCGTGAGGGTGGGAAGCGGTGTTTTGCCTGTTATGAACTGCGACTTTTGAAAACCGCAGAAGAATGTCTAAAAGGCGGATATGACTATTTTTGCACCACTCTCACCATAAGTCCGCTAAAAAACTCCCAAAAGTTAAACGAAATCGGAGAAAGCATTGCAAACAGCCTTAATCTGAAATTTTTGCCGTCGGATTTTAAAAAGAAAAACGGTTATAAACGTTCAATCGAACTTTCAAAACAGTATGGGTTATACCGACAAAATTATTGTGGGTGCGGTTTTTCCTACAAAGAATCCTTAGAAAGACAAAAAAGCTCTCAGGAATAGTCCTGAGAGCTTTAATTATTCATCGTCAGATTGGTTATTTTTCTTTGCGTCGGTGATATTTTTAATTATAATAACAATCAAAAGTCCCGATACAACTAAAAACAGCACGGGTATAATTATGACAATCAAATACGGCAGAATTGTTTTTTCCTGCGGTGAATTGTTTTTAACTGTCGTTGAGCTGTTCTGTGTAAATTTTGATAAATCTTCCGTGCCGTCAGGTGTTGTTTGCGGCGGCAAAGTTGTGGTTGATTCCGGATTTTCAGTCGGCGGTGTGGAAATTTTTTCAAGACCGTTATACAAAATTTCACCTGTTTGGCTGTCTTTTACAACCACGGCACCCACAATATATGTTGTGCCTGTTGACATAAAATACACAGGAATATGTATTAAGGTATCATAATCTTCAAGTTTAATGTTTTCCACGTTCCACTCGGCGATTTTATCGGAAGTTTTGAAATAATTTTGCGTCCATTGTCCGTCCATGTTGTACGCAACCGAAGCATTAACGTCCCCGTCCACCTGAACATAAACGGTCAGGTCATAGCTTTTTGAAAAATCGTCCACATATTCCGAAAGGTCGAAAACAAAATTGCTGTCCTCGTTTTCGGCGAAAACGTCCACGCTGTCGTAAACATATTTAAACATATATGTATCAAAATTTTCGGGAATTTTAATTTCCGCCGTCGTTGTGGTTGTTTCTTCCGTAGTGGTTTCAGCAGGGGTTGTGGTCGCAACCGTTGTTGTTTCCGTAGGCGTAGTAACCGTTTCAGGCGGTGTAGTCGTAGTCAGTGACGTAACCGTAACAGGCGTTGTGGTTGTTGTGGTCTGCTTCGGTGTGGTCGTAGTCGTGGTTGTTTTCTTCGGTGTGGTCGTAGTTGTGGTAGTCTTTTTTGGCGTAGTTGTTGTAGTCGTTGTTTTCTTTTTTGTTGTCGTTGTAGTAGTTGTTTTCTTTGTCGTGGTAGTGGTTGTGGTTTTCTTTGTTGTGGTCGTGGTTGTAGTTTTTTTCGTTGTGGTAGTAGTTGTCTGTGCCGATTCAACGGAAACATTTGCTTTTGAAACGGTCGGGGTTATATCCACATAATCGCTTGTATCGTCCACATAGAAAAGTTCTTTTGTATTAACAGAAAAAGCAACTTTTCCGCTGATGTTTGATTTTGCCTTAAATTTAAAAGTTGCGATTTTATTTGACTGTTTAACGTTGTCGGAATTATATCCCGAAACACCCGCAGCACCCTTATACAAGGTGATATTTTCATAACCGCTTCCCTTTTCGCCTGACACAAATTCAAATTTTGACGTGTCATAGGTTACGGAAAAATTAAATCCGCCAACGCCCTTTGACGACGGAGCAAGGGTTACGGAAATTGTCACTTCTTCGCCCGCTTTAATTGAAGATTTTGACGCAGAAAGCGTAACTTTGCAGGAATCCGCTCCGAAAACCGAAAAAGCAGACGTGACAATTATTGTCAAAATTGTTAATATACACAAAAAAACTTTACTTATTTTTAATTTCATACTGGGTTGCCTCCGTATTTTCTCTGTTAATCGACGCAATAACTTAAATTTCAGTATAACACACAACAAAAATCTTGTCAACAAAAAACGCACTTGTTTTTCACCTTAACCGCAATAAAAATTTGCCCCGACCACCAGATGTTGTAATAAATTTGTAATCTTTACCAGATATGCGGTTGTAAATTTTTTGTAAACTTCTTTCTTTTGCAAAAACTCCCTAAAATCCGCAAAAATCGCCCAAAAACCCTTGACAAGCTGTGTGTAAATGTACTATAATTATAGTGGAATAAAGTTTTTTGAAATTTGGAGGCATACTTTTTAAGTATGAGAATTATATGAAAGTTACAAAACGATTAAAATTTATACTCATGGCTGTTGTTATGACGTTCACGCTGTTGGCTGGTTCAGTCGTAACCGCAGGCGCAACCGACGCAAAAACGGGGCAGGTTTACGGAATAAATTCAGGTTCGTACCTTAACGTCCGAAACAAGCCGTCCACGTCCGCAACGGTTATCAGCAAATTATACAACAACGACATTGTGACTATTTTAGGCACAGAGGGAAGTTTTTACAAAATTTCATTTACTTCGTCAAACACAACCGTAACAGGTTATGCGTCAACAAGTTACATTAAAATTATCACAACTTCAACAGGCGATTCAGACAAAGACGACAACACCCAAACGGGCGACGACAATTCAGGCGGTCAGTACACGCCTGACGCAGATTTTGAAGAATACCTTGACAAACAGGGTTTTCCCGAAAGTTATAAAGAATCTTTGCGAAAATTACACCAAATCCACCCTGAATGGATTTTTACCGCACAAAAAACAAACCTTGACTGGAACGACGTGGTTAAAAACGAAATGGTTTTGGGCAGAGCGCTTATTAACAAATCCGCCCCGGAATCGTGGCGTTCAATGGAAAAAGGCGCATACAATTTCACAGGCGGGTATTATATCGGACTTGACGGTTCAAGCTGGTTTGCCGCAAGCGAAGCCATAGTTAAATACTACCTTGACCCACGAAATTTCCTAAGCGAAGATTATATCCTTATGTTTGAAAATCTGTCGTACAATTCAAGCGTTCACACCGAAGAAAACGTTAAAAAACTTTTGCAAAATTCATTTATGAAAGGCGAATTTGTAACCCCTGACACCAACGAAACCATTACATATTCAAAAACTTTCATGGACGCAGCGAAAAAATCGGGGGTTAGCCCGTACCACCTTGCTTCAAGAGCCTTGCAGGAACAAGGAACAAGCGGAAGTTCCCTTGCGACGGGTACTGTGGCAAAATACCCCGGATATTTTAATTTTTTCAACATTCAGGCGTTTACGTCAAGCACGGCGACGGCGGTTGAAAACGGTGCGAAGTATGCTTCGACAACCAACGAAAAATATTTGCTTCCGTGGACAAATCAGTACAAGTCCATTGTGGGCGGTTCAATTTGGATTGGCACGGGTTACATAAACAAAGAACAAGACACACTTTATTTGCAGAAATTTGACGTTGTGGACGGCGGAAACGGATATTATGTTCACCAATATATGACAAATATTCAAGCTGCCGAAAGCGAAGCTAAAATTATGAAACGTGCATATCCTGAAGAACTTTTTAATTCCGCTCTGGAATTTAAAATTCCGATTTACAACAATATGCCCGATTCTGCCTGCGAATTGCCGACCAAAACAGGCAACAACAACAATTATTTAGACAGCCTTTCTGTTGAGGGGCAAACAATTTCCCCGACATTTGATAGATTTAAAAATTCGTACACTCTGACCGTTGGCGAAAATGTTTCCTCAATTAACATCACGGCAACGGCAAACAATTCAAAGGCAACAGTCACAGGCACAGGAAAATTCACCCTGAAAACAGGTGAAAATACTTTTGTTGTTCAGGTCAAGTCCACCAGCGGACTTGTACGAAGTTACACCTTAAAAGTCACAAAACCTCAATCCACCACTTCCCCGTCCGAGGGCGAAACCGTCAAAGGGGACGTTACGGGCGACGGTCAAATTACGATTAAGGACGCATTAACAATTGTCAGATTCGTAAACGGGTACGTTACCCTTGACGAATCCCAGCTTAAACTTGGGGACGTTACGGGCGACGGTGAAGTTACGATTAAAGACGCATTAACAATAGTCAGATTCGTAAACGGATATATCGACAGTCTGTAAAGCAAAAATTTAACCGCTGTTTTCCAAAAGAAAACGGCGGTTTTTTGCGCAAAAAAATCCCGACTTTTTGTGAAGTCGGGAATATTTTTATTAGTTTTTAAGGCTGTGAAGCGGTGCGGGAATTTGTCCGCCACGATTTATAAACTTAGACGGTGATTCCTTTTTAAGTGGCATAACAGGACCGCAACCGAAAAGTCCGCCCCAGTCAAGTTCTTCCCCAACCTCTTTGCCGATTGCAGGAATAATTCGTACAGCCGTTGTTTTGGTGTTTACCATACCGATAGCGGCTTCGTCGGCGATAATTGCGGAAATTGTGTCCGGCTCTGTATCGCCCGGAACAACAATCATGTCAAGACCCACGGAGCAAACAGCCGTCATTGCTTCGAGTTTTTCAATTGTCAAACAACCGCTCTTAGCAGCGTCAATCATACCTGCGTCCTCGGAAACAGGGATAAACGCACCCGAAAGTCCGCCGATACTTGAACAAGCCATAACACCGCCCTTTTTAACTGCGTCGTTAAGCAAAGCAAGGGTTGCTGTTGTGCCGTGAGTACCACATCTTTCAAGACCGATTTCTTCAAGAATATGAGCTACCGAGTCGCCAACGGCAGGAGTTGGAGCAAGTGAAAGGTCAACGATTCCAAACGGAACGCCGAGTCTTTCGGAAGCTGTCACACCGACAAGCTGTCCGATTCTTGTAATTTTATAAGAAGTCTTTTTGATAATATCCGAAATTTCCGTGATATTTGCGTCAGGGTATTTTGCCAAAGCCGAACGAACAACGCCCGGACCCGACACGCCAACGTTAATCATAACGTCAGGTTCGCCAACACCGTGGAACGCTCCCGCCATAAATGGGTTATCCTCAACAGGGTTGCAGAAAACAACAAGTTTTGCGGCACCGAAACAAGCGCTATCAACGGTTTCCTCGGCACATTCCTTGATAATTCTACCCATCATTTTACAAGCGTCAAGGTTGATACCTGCCTTTGTAGAACCTACGCTGACAGACGAACATACTTTTTCCGTTGTTTTAAGTGCTTCGGGAATTGAGTTGATAAGCTCAATATCGCCTGCCGAAAATCCCTTTTGAACAAGTGCGGAATAACCGCCGATAAGGTCAACGCCAACAGCTTTTGCGGCTCTGTCCATAGCGTGTGCAAACGGAACAGGTGAACATTTGCAAGCCGCCGACACGATTGCGATAGGTGTTACGGAAATTCTCTTGTTGATAATCGGAATACCCAATTCCTTAGAAATATCGTTCGCAACCTTTACAAGGTCTTTGGCACATCTTGTAATTTTGTTATAAACATTTTCGCAAGCAACGTTGATGTCGCTGTCGATACAATCGAGAAGTGAAATTCCCATTGTAATAGTTCTGATGTCAAGACATTCGTCCTGAATCATTCTGATAGTTTCCAGAATATCATAAACGTTAAGCATTATATTCCTCCGAAAAATTTATTAGATATGGTGCATACAATTGAAAATATCTTCGTGCATTGTATGTATTTTAAGTCCCAGACTTTCACCCAGTTCGGTCATGCTGTCAGCAAGTTCCGCAAAAGGCTTGTTAATTTTTGAAATATCAACAAGCATAATCATTGCAAACATATCTTGCAAAACAGACTGTGTTACCTCAATAACATTTGCTTCGTACTCTGAACAACGTGTTGAAACCTTTGAAAGAATCCCCACTGCGTCGTGTCCGATAACTGTAATAACTGCTCTCATTATTTTTACCTCCGCTTGTTTGTCTTAATTTTATTCTGTAATCCGAGGCACTCCCCTACAATTACAATAAGCTTCCTTTAATTATATCACATTTACACAAAAAATGCAACTAAACATTTGGTGCATTTTTGTTTGAATTTTTATGGACAACAGCACAAAAATTTGTTATAATATACGAAAAGAGAATATTTTTATATAACCATATTTACAAAAAGAGGTATAATTATGAATTTAAACGGACTTATAGACTGTCACACACACACCGAATTTTCCGTTGACAGCGAGGCTGACATTAACAAAATGATTGAAAAAGCGATTTCTTTGGGGCTAGAAGCTTACGCTGTTACCGACCATTGCGAGTGCAACAGGTGGTACGACGAAAGCCACTATGTAGGCGAAAACACATACAGATTTTTCGATTTTGGCAAAGATTTTGAAAATTCTGTTTCGTGCGTTACAAAATTAAAACAGCAATACAGCGACAAAATAAAACTTATATGTGGTGTTGAAATGGGACAGCCTTTGCAGGACGTGGAAATTGCCGAAAAAATCGTTGCGGACAGCCGACTTGACTTTGTTATCGGCTCAATGCACCAGTTACCTAAAACCGAAGATTTTGCGTTTTTAGATTACAAAAAATTTACGCAAGATGAAATTAAACAGCTTTTAGAAAGATATTTCACCGAAATTCATAAAATGTGTCTATGGGGAAAATTTGACATTTTGGGGCATTTGACCTATGTTTTGCGATATGTTGAGGGAGCTTTTGGCATAAAAGTGGATTTAAAGCCTTATGACGACATTATCGAAGAAATTTTCAAGGTGATAATTCAAAACGGCAAAGGAATCGAAATCAACACGTCGGGGCTTAGACAAAGTTACAAAAATACTTTTCCTACATACGAATACGTCAAGCTTTACAAAGATTTAGGCGGCGAAATATTGAGTTTAGGTTCTGACAGCCACTTTGTCGAGGACGTGGGAAAAGGCATTTTTGAGGGCGGTGAAATCGCAAAAAAAGCGGGATTTAAGTACATAACATACTTTGAAAACCGCAAACCGCATTTTATTTCGATTTAAAATTAAAAATTGGCGAAAATATTCTCTCATATAAAAAAGATTTGTGCAAATAATAAGTTCGGAAATCTTTTTAAAGGGGGGATTTTTTTGAAAATGTCGTCAGTTATGAAAGGCGTTTCCGTGGGACTTGCGACGGGCGTAATGACATACACAATCGCAAACGCCACATCAAAGCAGAAAAACAAAATCAAGCACAGCACGGGAAAAGCTATAAAAGCCGTAGGCGAAGTTATTGACGGAATGTCCAATATGTTCAGCTAGAAAAAACAAAGACAACGTTTGAAAACAAGCGTTGTCTTTTTTGTTTATCTTTTGTGAAGCGTTCTGAATTCCGCCGGAGAAAGCATTTCGTGTTTTTTGAAAACCGCACAGAAATAGCTGCAATCGCAATAACCAATCTCCAACGCAATGTCGTTAATGGTTTTGTTGCCCTCAATAAGGAGATTTTTCGCTTCTTGAATACGCTTGCGAGCAAGGTATTCAAACGGTCTTAAATTAAAACATTCCTTAAAAAGTCTGCACAAATACTGCGGTGACAAATCCACCGTTTCCGCAAGGTCTTTAAGTTCGATATTGTTTCTGAAATTGTTATCGATATAATCCACAACAGGCTGAAGCTGTTTAATTTTAAAGCTTTCGTTAGGCGACGACTGGAGATTTACATAACGGTGAAGCTCCAGTAAAAATTGGTAAAACATTGACGAACATTGAAAACCGCTGTAAAAATAGTTGGTTTTCAACAAATACAACATTTTTTTGAACATTGCGTCCACGGAAGAAAGGCTGGATATTTCAAACACCTTTGCCTTGTCGAATTTTATGGTTTTTAACAAGTCCTCAACAGCGTACCCGTCAAACGAAACCCAGTGATTTTCCCAAATATCCTGCGTAGCGTAATACTCATGAGGAACGCCCTTTGGCAAAAAGAACCCTTTTCCGGCTTCGATAACATATTCCTGACCGTCAAGGAACAGTTTTCCCTGACCTCTCACGCAGTAAATAATCTGGTTATACACAAAACCCTCGTCACGTTTAACGTGCCATTCGGTATCAATTGCGCCAATGCCCGTTACATAAAAAGGCAAATCAACTTCTTCATTCAGAATCGGATAGGAAAATTCAGTCATTTTTGCACCTCCTGAAATTAGAAAAAGACTGTTTCATATTCTTACATTAAATATACCATATTAAAACGCCATTGTCAAGATTTTTTTTGCAAATTGCACAGAAAATTTTTGTGTTTTTAACCTTAAAAGTGGGATTATCCCAGTTGCGCCCATTCGTCCATTTTTTCATTAAGAACGTTTTTCAGGTTTTCAAGATTCAAGCATTTTTCTTTCATAATTTCATAATCGGACGCAATTTCGGGAGAAGAAATTTCCTTTTCAAGCTGTGAAATTTCCGTTTCAATCTGTTCAATTTCGTTTTCCAATTTTTTAACCCTAAGCTTTCGTTTTGCGTCCAAAGCACGTTGTTCCTTTGTGCGGTACTGTTTTTGCTTGGATTCTTGAGTTTTCTGCAGTTGTTCTTCTTGTTTTTTTGCAAAAATTTCCTTTTGCGCCATATCGGACAAAGCCTTTTTGTTTTCAAGATAAGCGTCGAAATTCCCGTCAAACGAAGTCGCCGTGTTATGCGAAACCTCAACGGTTCTGGTGGAAATTTTGTTAAGCAAATATCTGTCGTGAGAAACCAAAATTATGGTTCCGTCATATTTTTCCAACGCTTCTTCCAAAACTTCTTTCGTCGCAAGGTCAAGGTGGTTTGTCGGTTCGTCAAGCACCAAAACATTGCCACGTTTTAACATCATAATTGCAAAACACAGCTTAGCACGTTCGCCGCCGCTTATGACGCCCACCGGTTTGAAAACATTTTCCCCGTTAAGCAAAACGCTTCCCAAAACCTTTCGGATTTCCAAATCGCTAAGTCTTGGAAAACGGCGGTGAAGTTCTTCCATAACCGTGTTGTGAATGTTTAGTTCGGTGTTTTCCTGTTCAAAATAAGCGATTTTAACATTGTTTGCCCAGTTGATTTTGCCCTTTTCATGTGGAATAATTCCCTGAATAAGCTTTAAAATCGAAGTTTTTCCGATACCGTTTGCGCCCACAATCGCAACTTTTTCCCCACGTCTGACGTTAAAATCAAAATTTTCGATAAGCACTTTCTTCTTTTCGCCCTCACCGACCACAACTTCGCAACCGTTGACAACAAGCACTTCCTTTGGCGGTGCAATGTCGTATTCAAGTTTGATTTTAGGTGGTTTTTCGTATGTTTCGGGTTTTTCCAAAATTTCCATTTTTTCAAGAATCTTTTCCCTGCTCTTCGCCTGTACAGCCGTCGAAGCACGAACCTTGTTTCGTGCAATATAATCTTCAAGTTTTGCGATTTCCTTTTGTTGCGCTTCATATTCCTTAATTTGGCGGGCGGTGTTCATTTCTTTTTGCACAAGATACGATGAATAATCGCCCCTGTACGCCACAAGTTTTTTTGCGGAAATTTCCCATATTTTATTGCAAAGTTTGTTCAGAAAATATCTGTCATGTGAAACAATCAAAATCGCACCTTTGTACGACTTTAAATAGTCCTCAAGCCACATCAAAGTTTCAAAATCAAGGTGGTTTGTCGGCTCGTCAAGAATAAGCAAATTCGGTTCTTCCAAAAGAAGCTTAGCCATAGCAAGACGGGTTTTTTCCCCACCGCTAAGGGTGTGAATAACCCTGTCACGCCCTTTGTCGCCAAAACCCATACCATTTAATATAGTATTGATTTTAACATTTATGTTATATCCGTCCCTCGCTTCAAAATACGAACAAAGTTCGGCGTATTCGTTTGACATTTTTTCAAACTCAGCGCCCTTTACCAAAGGCATTTTTTGTTCATATTCTTTCATTTTTTCTAAAATTTCAATAAGCTGTGCAAACGGCTTTTTCATTTCTTCGCCAATTGTACAAAAATTGTCAAGCCCGCTGTTCTGTTGCAAAAATCCGACAGTCACGTTGTTCGACAGCGAAACACTTCCTTTGCCGTCGGGCGTTTTGTCAAAATTCTCCATGCCTGTGATAATTTTCAACAACGTAGATTTTCCGCAACCGTTTCGCCCAATCAAACCAATACGGTCGTTGTCCTCAATTGTGACGTTTACGTCTTTCAAAAGGGCTTCGCCGTTAAAATATTTATACAAATTTTCGATACTCAGTACCATAAAATGCTCCTCACGTTTTACAATTAAGATAAATATAACACAAATTTTAAAAATTGTAAAGTCCCACGGGGGTTATCTCACAAAAAACGCCCACAAAAGTGAGCGTAAAAAATTAAATATCATACTCAAAAACATAATCGTCCATAACATAGCCGTTTCCAATGTCGCAAACCTGACTTTTTGTGATTTTCATGCCGAATTTTTTGTAAATTTCAATGGTTGCGTCGTTGTGTTTGTTGACGGTCAGCCAAATTTTAGAATATTCACGTTCCCTACAAATTTCTTTCATAATCTCAAAACATTTCCTTGCATAGCCGTTCCCTCTTTGGGACTGTCTTAAATAAAGTTTTGACAAAAACAGCGTTCCGTCGGACTGGGGTTGAATCCCGAAATACCCTTGATTCTCACCGTCGATACACATAAAATAATACTCGTAGCCCTGTTGAATTTGCTTTAACATAGCCTTTTCCGACTGGAAATTTTCCACCATATAATCAACCTGATTCTGCCCTATTATCGGGGGAAAATGCTGATTCCAAATTTCACTTGCAAGCTGTGCCAAAAGAGGAATTTCCTCGGATTTTACCTTTATAATTTCAAAACTCATTTTACTGTTCAGTTCCTTTCAAATGTTCGATAAACTGTTTTGCACATCTTGGCGAACGTCCGCTTCGTGAAAGTGCAAAAGCTTCGGCTTTTGTAAAAAGTTCATCTTGGGACATTTTTATATCATAGTCATGTGCAAGTTTGTTAACAATATCTAAATAAAGTTTCTTGTCGGGTTTCATGAACGTAACCGTCAACCCAAAACGTTCCGACAAAGACATAAGTTCCTGAACGGTGTCGTTAAAGTGCAATTCGTCCCCTTGACGTGAAGAAAAAGTTTCTTTGACAAGGTGACGGCGGTTTGAAGTGGCATAAATCACCATGTTCGGCGAACTTGACGCAACCGACCCCTCCAGAGCGGCTTTGAGAGCTGCGTAATCGTCGTCGTCCTCGGAAAAAGACAAATCGTCGATAAAAAGTATGAATTTCAGCGGATTTCTGCCGATTCTTTCGATAATTTTCGGGATAAGGTGCAACTGTTTTTTCTTGATTTCAATAAGTCTTAGACCTTGATTTTTATACTCGTTGGCTATCGCCTTTACCGTGGAAGATTTTCCCGTTCCGCAATCGCCGTACAACAAGCAATTGTTGGCAGGTTTTGAATTTAACAACGCAAGGGTGTTGTCGATAACCTCTTTGCGTTCGTCCTCGTACCCCGAAAGTGACGAAAGCCTTGTATCGTCGGGAAAATCCACAGGTTCAAGCCCATTTTCGCCCATAACAAACACATGATGAGTTGAAAATACTCCAAATCCAATTTTATGAATATTAAGCAAACGTTGTGCATAAAGCTGTGAAAAATCAAGCTTTGTAGTGGCATAACGTGGTAAAAAGCCGTCGTAATTAATTTTTTCAACAAAAAATTCACACGGAATTTGTGCGATTTTTTCCAAAATAAGAAGCTCATTAGCCAGACTTTCGTTTTCAAACGTACCCGCCTTTTCGCCGCTTCCACGTTTTAAAACATAGTCGTTTTCGTCCTCCAAAACAATTTTCAGAACATACTCGGTAAGATTCTGACCATGTTTATACAGTATGCCCACAAAACCGCAATAAGCACGGATTTTGTCGTGTTCGTATGTATCTTCGTCCAGAATTTCCAGCAAATCGGACAAGCTGATAAAAAGTTCATTTTTCAATAATTTTCTGAAAATAACAAGAGAACTAAGCATATTTTTAAAATTTTTCAATTCCGAAAATTCCAACATTCAAACCATTCTTTCATAAAAAAATTACATTTAAATTATAGTACCTTTTGAAAGTTTTGTCAATAATAAGCGGACATTAGCAACACATTTTACTAAATTTCAGAAAATTTTCAAATATCATGTTGAATATACATTATATATATGGTAATATTAACTTGTATACTTTTATTTTCCAAAAGGAGTAATTTATGAGAGAAAAAATAGCGTTAATAACCGGCGCAAGTTCGGGAATCGGCAGAGATATTGCCCGTGAACTTGACAAGCGTGGCTATGAACTTATCCTCTGCGCAAGACGTGAGGACAGGCTGGTTGAACTGAAAAAACAGCTGAAAAACGCTCAGGTTATAACGGCAGATTTGAGTTCAACCGAAAATTGTGTTGAATTGTACAACAAAGTTAAGGACAAAGACGTAAATATTTTGGTAAATTGTGCAGGATTTGGCGATTTTGGTGAATTTACTCAAACCGACATTAACAAAGAACTGTCAATGATTGACGTAAATGTCAAGGCTTTGCACACACTTACCAAAATTTTCTTAAAAGATTTTAAGGAAAAAGACGAGGGACGTATTTTAAATGTGGCTTCGTCGGCAGGTTTAATGCCCGCAGGTCCGTATATGGCGACATATTATGCCACAAAAGCCTACGTTACAAGCCTTACAATGGGCATTTCCCAAGAATTAAAGGAAGAAAACAGCCACGTTTATGTGGGTGCGTTGTGTCCGGGACCTGTTGACACCGAATTCAATGCCGTTGCGGGTGTAAAATTTAACATTAAATCCATATCTTCGCAAAAATGTGCCGAATACGCCGTAAAAAAAATGTTCAAAGGCAAAACAATTATTGTTCCGCTGACAATTATGAAACTCAGCGTGTTTGCTCAACGCCTTGTTACTAAAAAATTTGCGGTAAAAATCTGCGCAAAAATGCAAAAAAAGAAACAAGGATAGTTTCATATTTTTATATTTTATTGAATAATTTTGGCTTGATTTTTGACTGAAAAAACGTTAAATTTCATTGACTTAGGTTGATATTTGATAGAAAAGTGATAAAAATATGTAATAATTGTGCAAGTTGTATAAGAAACTCGGGCAAATTTTGTACAATTATCATCTTGTAAATGTAATCGATTTTTTGTAAAATATAAGTATAAAATATTTTGAAAGGAAGTTTTAATTATGAAACTTAAAAGAATTCTCGCTGGCGTAGCTGCTACAGCTATGGCAGTATCAACAATGGTTGTTGCTTCAGCTGACGCTGTAGAAGTTTGCTACAACACACCTTTCCAGGCTACAGTTAAGGCAGACGGCAAAGCTAAAATCACGCTTACAGGTATTCTTCAGGGCGAACAGGACAACAACCCTAACGCTGGTTGGAACGACTGGTGCTGTGTTAAGATTGCTATCACAGACGCTGCCGGCAACAAGACATATGACTGCGTAGTTGGCGGTTCTGTAACATGGGACGTTACTGTTGATGACAACGGTACACCTGACGACGACACAGACGACACTAAGTTTACAACTGCTGAATTTGAAAACGTTATGTGGGGTGACTGCTCAGAAGACTGCGTTCTCGAATATGACGTAACAGCTGGTTCAACAGTAGAAGTTATTGCTCTTGGTTGGGATTCAAACCCAGACGAACCTTACTTCAAGGTTGACATGACCGGTGTTGATTTTGACATGGGTATCAGCGCTAACGATCCTTCAACAGACGCACCTTCAACAGACGAAACACCATCTACAGACGGCGACACAGCTCCTAAGGACGACAACACAAGCACAGGTCTTGCTGGTATCGCTCTTGCAGGTCTTGCTGTTTCAGGCGCTGCAGTAGTTGCTACTAAGAAGAGAAAGTAATTTATACTTAAATCTATAAAAAGGACTTCCCTTTCGGGAGGTCTTTTTTTGTGGGTTGTTTTAGTTAAACCGCACAATTTTATGCAGAGGTTTTGTGCAAATTAGCTATTGAAATTACAGATGATATTTGTTAAAATGTGTTTATACTATTGATAGGAGGACATACATATGTCAATGAAAAAAATTTCAGCTATCGCTCTTGCACTTACAATGTCTGTTGGATTGTTCACAGCTTGCGGCGACAAAGAGGACAGCTCCGAGGAAACAACTACAACAACTACAACTGCTGCTACTACAACAACAGCAGAAACAACTACAACTCCTGCGGAAACAGACCCGATTGAAGACGAACCTGTTGATGACCCTGTTGACGAACCAAGAGAAGCGCTCGCAGGCGTTAGCTATAACGAGCCATTCACTTCCGAACCTGCTCCTGCCGACGTAACAAAGGCTGTTATCACTTTTGAACCAATCGGCGTTGAGGGAACAGACGCAGCGTACTGGAACGATTATTGCACATTTAAATTCTGTGTAACCGACAAAGACGGCAACAATGATTGGCACGCTGTTATCGGCGCCGCTGTTACATGGGACATAACTGTTGATAAAATGGGTACTGAAGACGACACATCTGATGACATTGGTTTGAAAACTGATGAATGTGAAGTTATGTGGACCGACGAAAACCTCGAAGTTGAAGTTGACATTGCCGAAGGCTCAACAATCACAGTTACGGCTCTCGGTTGGGACAACACAGACGAAACGAAAGCAACACCATACTTCAACGTTCTCTCAATCGAATATAAATAATTTCTAAGAAAAATCGGACTTGCTTTTGGTGAAGCAAGTCCTTTTTTTGTAAAAATTTTGGTGTTGGATTTAATTTTTCACATTTTTTTGCCAGAAATTTATTCGTGTAAACCTTGCGTTTTGGCGGAATAATATGTAGTAACGAGCCGAGAGAAAGTCAAAAAATTTCGGTTTTTTGCAAAGCAAAAAGTGGCATTTTTGCCCATAGGGGAGCTTTTGTTTTGGCATTTCTGTGGTTCGTGAAATAGATTAGTCCCTGTGTTTTCGCAGGGACTTTTTTTAGGGGGAATTTTGTGGAAATTGTGAAACTAAGCGAAAGTACAATGAAAGTTCATATTTCATTCAAGGAGATGGAACATTTTGGCGTGTCATTTGAAAGCTTGCAAACCGAAGATTTGTCTACGAAGCTGTTTTTTTCTATGATTTATAACTATTTTGGGGAGAATTTTGCAAAAAATGTTTATGTGGAAATTTTTGACTTAGGGGAAAACGGCTGTATTCTTTATTTTTCCAACAAAAAAAGCAAAAACACAACATCATATTTAATTATAGAAACAGAAAATCCCCTCAAGCTTTTTGAATTTGCCAAAAAGCTTAAAGAGATTAACAAAACATATAAAAGCTCGCTCTACTGTTGCAAAAATTGTCCAAGCAAATTTAGAGTTTTAATTGAAAATTCACGAAACTTCTGTAAGGATTTTACTTCTTTGGTTGTTGAAAACTTCAAAAAAGTTAGTGATGAGGAATTTCTGCTGTTTCAAACTGAAGAACACACGGAAAATTGGACGTTGATTATAAAAAACAACGCTCTGGAAGTCCTTAGCGAAGTGACATAACGGCTTCCCCAAGTTCGGCTGCACCAAAAATATACGAACCCGAAACCAGCACATCAGCCCCTGCATTTTTTACAATTTCGCAGGTTTTGGCGTTGATTCCGCC
The DNA here is from genome assembly GCA_964480525.1 of uncultured Ruminococcus sp. GTDB lineage: Bacteria > Bacillota > Clostridia > Oscillospirales > Ruminococcaceae > JAAZZIT01. Next base: position 90,694 of record CAYZOV010000002.1, on the reverse strand, counting down.
GTCCACCTGAACGTGAACGTTCAGGTTACGTCGTGTTATTTCCTCGCGAAGCTCCCTGATTTTGTCAACCGTGCTGTTCATAAAGGACTGACCGCCGAAGCCGGGTTCAACCGTCATGACAAGCACCATGTCAATTTTATCAAGATATGGCAAAACGGTTTGAATTGGGGTGTCAGGCTTTATGGAAATTCCAACCATTTTGCCCTTAGATTTAATCATTTGAATACATTTTTCAGGACAATTTGTGGCTTCAATATGAAAATTTACCAAATCCCCCCCAAAATCGCAGAACTTTTCAACGTATTTTTCGGGATTTTCAATCATCAAATGAACGTCCAAAAACATATCGGTTTCCTTGTCAATGCACTTTAAAACAGGCAGACCGAAGCTGATATTATCCACAAAACAGCCGTCCATAACGTCAAAATGAAGCCAATCAACCCCACCGATTTCGGCTTTTTTCATTTCATTTTTTAAGTCCGCAAGGTTTGCACCAAGCAAAGACGCAGAAATAATCGTGTCCATAAATGTCCTCCAAAGTCTTACTAAGATAATTATACAACTTTTCCCCTGCCCTCGTCAATAGGTCGATAATCCAAATTTTTATGGGTTTCAGGAACGTTTTTTTCGCTTTTTGACATTGAAAACGTAACCAACAACCAAAATCGTAACTATTATTAGTACGGACAAAATTAACAAAAGTTTATTTTTCTGTAAATTTTTATTAGATACATTGTCCGATATTGCCTGTTTTTCATAAGAAAAGTTACAGTTTTCAGCGACGGTTGTTTTCATTGTTTCAAAAATCAGCTTATGTCCGTCGCTGTTCGGGTGGGTGAAATCCCGTTGAATAAGACTAGCTTCACTTTGTGCAAAACTGCTGAAAACGTCGCAAATCACCACGCCGTCAACCTGCGAAATTGCGTTGTTTAGCTTAGAAATACTTGTTGCGTACACCGTATCAATCGCTTCAACCCCCGTATTCATGGGGTTATAGAGGTTTTGGAGAACAATTTGGGCGTGGGGATTTTCAGACTTAACATAGTCGATTATAAGCGGAATATTTTGGCTAAATTCAGACACTTTTTCGTCGGATTTAACGGAAATTTCTTTCACAATTCCTATCAAATCAGCACCCTGTAACGCCTGCATTAGTCCCATTTCACCGCTTAGAAATTTATCTATTTGTGTTTTTTCAAAAAGCGGAGAATTTTCACCCAAAATCACACTTAACAAATCATTTCCGCCTATGGAAATAATCACCAAGTCGTTTTTTAAACTGTCGTCATAATTTCCGTTGAGAAGATTTTTATACAACTCGTCTGATGTTTGCCCGTCAAGGGCAAAATTTGAATAGTTTTCGTCGGAAATTTCAAAATATTTTTTCAAAAGATTTCCATAACTTTCACATTTCGATTTATCCTCAACGGAATAATTTTCCAAACCGTAACCGCTTGCGATTGAATCACCTAAAATCGTAACACTTTTCGGTTGATTTTCGTCGCAAAGGCCTACCAAACTGCCAAATACAGCTACAAAACAGGCGATAACCCCACAAAAAATTCTTTTTAAAACTTTCACACAGCACTCCCCTTTCGCAAATTTCAAAATACCCAATTATTAAGCCAACGACTTTACACTTATTTTACCACATACAGTTATTTTTTTCAATAACTTCGGAAAAATTCACAAAAAAAGTGCAGAATTTTTTTGTCAAATTCTGCACTTTGTAAATTTTTTATAAATTATACTTCCGTAATCTTAATTACCATATCAGAAGTGCCTGACTGGTTATCAAGTGCGCCGTTCTTTCTAGCCTCGAAGAACTTAGGAGCAACCTTCGGGAACATTGCATAGCTAAGAACGTCCTCGTCCTGTTGAGTCCATTCCGCACATTCTTTCTTCATTTCTTCAAGTTCAGGTTTCAAAAGGTCTGCAGGACGGCAGGTGATAGGTTCCTCGTCGCCCAAAATTTTCTTCTGAAATTCAGGCGAAATTTCAACAGGAGTTTTACCATATTCGCCCTTAACAAGCCCCTTAAATTCCTTAGTAACAGTCTTATATCTTTCGCCCATAATTACGTTAAACACAGCCTGCGTTCCCACAATCTGGGAAGTAGGTGTAACAAGTGGTGGGTAACCTGAATCTTTACGAACTCTCGGAACTTCTTTAAGAACCTCGTCGAACTGGTCAGCCTTTCCAGCCTGTTTAAGCTGCGAAAGAAGATTTGAGAGCATACCGCCCGGAACCTGATAAATAAGAGCGTTTGCGTCTGTTGCAAGCATTTTAGGGTCAAGAAGTCCGCTGTCGATATATTTCTTTCTCAATGTCATAAAGTAATCTCTAACTTCTGTGAGGGCCTTTAAGTCAATGCCCGTATCGTACTGTGTGCCTTGAAATGCAGCAACAATAGATTCTGTCGGAGCGTGTGATGTTCCCAATGCGAGCGGTGACATTGCTGTATCAACCACGTCAACCCCTGCCTCAACAGCTTTCATAATACACATTGAAGCAAGTCCCGATGTGTAATGTGTATGTAACTGTACAGGGATTTTAACAGCCTTTTTCAAATCTCTTGTAAGGGTTTCAGCCTCATAAGGTGTGAGAAGTGCCGCCATATCCTTAATACAAATTGAATCTGCGCCTGCGTTTTCAATCTGCTTTGCGTAATTTACATAATAATCATGGGTGAACACTTCGCCCAAAGTATACGAAATAGCAACCTGTGCGTGTGCGCCCTCTTTTTTAGCAGCCTTTATTGATGTTTCGAGGTTTCTGATGTCGTTAAGGGCGTCAAAAATTCTGATAATATCAATACCGTTTGCAACAGATTTTTGTACAAAATACTCTACAAGGTCGTCGGCGTAATGTCTATAACCCAACATATTCTGTCCTCTGAACAGCATTTGAAGTTTAGTATTAGGCATTTCGTTTCTGATTATACGAAGTCTTTCCCACGGGTCTTCGTTAAGAAATCTCAGGCATGAATCAAACGTTGCACCGCCCCAGACTTCGGCAGAATAAAACCCGATTTTGTCCATTTTTGAAAGAATCGGACGCATTTCGTCCATTGTCATTCTTGTTGCAAGAAGTGACTGATGAGCGTCACGAAGAACAGTTTCGGTAATTTTAAGCTTTGACATAGAATTTAGTCCTTTCGTGTGATATGTAAAAAAGTTATCCGATTACAGCAAGAACTGTACCAGTTTCAACAGCAGAACCCTTTGTTGTGTTAATGCTGAGAACTTTACCTGCGCATGGAGCGTTGATGTCGTTTTCCATTTTCATAGCTTCCAAAACGAAGATAGCCTGACCTGCCGAAACGCTGTCGCCAACGTTTACTTTGATGTCAAGAATTGTTCCCGGCATTGGTGATGTAACCTTTTCACCGTCAGCAGATACAGGTGCGGCAGCAGGAGCAGCAGCAACAGGTGTAGCAACAGGAGCAGCGCCGTTTGTAACTTCTTCAACCTCTACGTTATAAGCTTTTCCGTTTACGTTAATATTGAACTTTCTCATAAAAAATTCCACCTATCTTTAAAATTTAAATTCATAGTTTTATTATACTACATTTTTTTGACTTTGACAAGAAACTAACAAATTATTTTCCACAACTTTTACATTTAGACATAAAACTCGTAACAGGCGATAGGATTTTTTCACCATTTTTCACAAAACCCAACTTTGTGGCATTAGTCATATCCGAAAGATTGAATTTTGCAACGTCGATTCCTTTCATCATTGCCAAAAAAAGTATTGCACGGACTATTCCGTCATAAAGGTACAAATCGCCGTTTGCCGAAATTTCGTCCAAAACCACTCCGTCGCTGTCAAAGTGATAAATCCCGATTCCCAAAATTTCGTCCTTGTCGGTTGCTTCCACAACGTTAGGAAAATTTTCAATTATACCCATTTTTTCAAGTTGCGGGATATATTTTTCAAAATTTTTCGTCTGTAAAATTTCAAGCATTTTTCTTCCCTACCCGTTTTTCTTTGAAAGTGCGTTTCGTAAAGCTCGCAATTCGTCAGGTTTAAGCTCACGGTATTCCCCCGGTTTTAACATTCCCAGTTTTACAGGACCGATAGCCGTTCTTTTAAGCCTTGCGACTTCAAGTCCCACGGCTTCGCACATTTTTCTTATCTGACGGTTCCTGCCCTCTTTGATTACCATTTGCATAACCACTCTGCCCGGCTGTTTATCCAAAACCGTAATTGTACACGGCAAAGTCTTTCGTCCGTCAATTTCAACACCCTCAGAAAGTTGGACAAGCTGTTCGTCGGTAACGTCAGGGCGCACGGTTACACGGTAGGTCTTTGTGATATGTTTTGACGGGTGCATAATATCGTTTGCAAATTTTCCGTCGTTTGTAAACAGCAAAAGCCCCTCGGAATTTCGGTCAAGACGACCAATCGGGTAAACACGCTCGTCAATGCCGTCAAGCAGGTCGATAACGCACTTTCTGTCAAGTTCGTCGGACATTGTTGTTACATATCCACGGGGTTTGTGGAGCATTATGTAATACATATCCTTTTTCTTAGGAATATAAAGATTTTCACCGTCAATGCTGATAATATCCTTTGGCAAAGCCTTATCCCCAAGCTTGCACGGTCTGCCGTTTACCTGAACACGGTTTGCGGAAATAAGCTCCTCTGCCTTTCTTCGTGAACAGTATCCGCTTTCGGCAATAATTTTCTGAATTCTGATTTTTTCCATAAACATTTCCTTTCTGTAATCCCTACAGTAATTTTATGTAACGAAAAAAGGTTTCCCCTTTTTCGTTTACAATTTTAAATAATCCTTAATTTTTATCAACGCCTTTTTAACCACGCTGTTTTCGTCGGTTTGGTAAACCGCCACTTCGCTTGTTGCAACAAGGTCAACGGTTTGAACAAGTTGCCCGTCAACGTAAAAATTCACTTTTCCCAAAATTTCGCCGTCAATAATCGGGGCATAATAAAATCCGTCAAGCAAAACTTCGGTTTTAACTTTTGCCAATTCGTCGAAAAACAAAGACGCAGTAGGTGTTTTTGACATTTTTACATAAACGCTGTCGGATTTTCCGCCCACAACATTTGCTTTAAGCTGTCCGAATTCGCAAGGCAAAGCATAATTTTTAATTTTTGCAAACCCATATTCATACAATTTTATATGGTCGTTCCAGTCGTCGGGAGCATTAAGTGTAACGCAGATAAGTGTTACGCCGTCACGCTCGCACGCTGAAACAAGGCAACGTTTCGCCTTATCGGTAAAGCCTGTTTTAACCCCCACAACGCCGTCGCACATATTCAAAAGCTTGTTGTTGTTCGTAAGCCACCTGTCAAAAGGCGGATTTCCAAAGGTTACTTTTGCGTTTGCACAACCGCAAATTTGACGAAATTCCTCATTTTGCATTGCATAAGCCGTCAATTTTGCCATATCATACGCCGTGGAATAATGGTCGTCCGTGTCGTCGTCAAGTCCCGACGGCGTGACAAAATGAGTATTTTCAAGTCCGATTTCCGACGCTTTTTCGTTCATCATATCCGCAAATTTTTCAATGCTTCCCGCAATTTTCACAGCCGTTGCGTTTGCCGAATCATTACCGCTGGGTAACATCATTCCATAACAAAGCGTTCGCAACGTCACTTGGTCGCCCTCTTTAAGTCCCATTGAAGAACCTTCGACTTTGATAGCTTCGCTATCCACAGTAAAATATTCGTCAAGGTTCGGTTGTTCAAGAGCAATGAGAGTTGACATAATTTTGGTTGTGGAAGCCATAGGGCGTGTTTCATAGGCGTTTTTTTCATAAACTACTCTACCCGTCCGTGCTTCGATAACAATTGACGACCGGGCGGAAATTTCAATGTCCGCCACGGAAGTTGTAAAATTTGCAAAATTCAAAAGAAAAACCGCCGTGCAAAGGCATAAGGATATATTTTTAAAAACGAATTTTTTCATTCAATCCACCCCCGTTTTTGTGTACAATTAGTATGGGTGGACAAATAAATTTAATTCTGAATCACGCCTTGAAAGTTATTCCACGTTTGGATTTTCTTCCTTTTTCTTATTTATAAAATCCGTAATTTTGTCGATAACCTCAGGCACCATATTAACAATTGCATTGCCTTTGTCGGCGTTCATAGAAAGCTGTAAAAGTTTAACTTCGCCGTTTGAAATTGCAATAAAAGCGATTGGCGAAATTGAAACGCCTGCACCCGAACCGCCACCGAAAAGGTCTTTTGCATTTTTCGACGGCAAATCGCTTCCGCCCGTTGCAAAGCCAAGAGAAACTTTGGACACAGGGATAATCGTTGTTCCGTCGCCTACGGTAATAGGTTTTCCGATAATGGTTTCGCAGTCCACCAATTCCTTAATTTTTTCCATTGCACTTGATACCAAACCTTCAAGCTTTTGCTGTTCGTTCATTTTCAGCACTCTCCGTTTCATTTAATTTTTTATTGATTTTGCGTTGTTTAAGATAGATTTTCAAATAATTAACAAGGGTACAAAAAGCTATGGCAATCACAGCCGACGGTCTGACGCGCACCTGAGTTTCCACGGAAAAATCCAAAGTATCTCGGTTAAACACACAATTTACTTTCGTTGACTTATAGTGCATTGTAAAAATTTCGCCAAGCAAAGCAAGTCCGTTGTAAAGTGCGGCGTTTACTTTGCCGTAAAACATTGCGCTGTCGTATGCGTCCTCTTTGCCCGTTGTAATTTCGATATCGGTGTGGGTAAAACGTATGGTTTTGAGAAGTTTTTTAACGCTTTTCCACGACATAGGAACATAAGGTTTAATTTTACGCCATTTTTCTTTATAATCGTTAATTTTATCTTTTAAGGACTGTTTATTTTCCTTATTTTCCTTGTTTTCCGCAACTTTGTGTTTTGGGGGTGGATTTAATTCTTCTGTCGGTTGCGAAGAACTTTCTTTTTCAATAACCCCTTCGTCGGGTTTAATATTAACATTTTCAGGCTGGATTTCGCCCGAAGAATCGGTAACAATTTGCGTATTGCTTTCGTCCGAAGCAATACTAGTTTTTGTTATTTGAGTTGTTTTATTCTTTTTTTCGGGGCGTGGGTAGAGGGTAAAAAACAGATACTTAACCTTAACGTCTGCGTTTTTGCCGTCAAATTTAACAAACGCCCGCACCGAAAAATGCAACAAAACAACAACGAGGGCAACAAGTCCCAGCAAAACCCACAGCAAAATTTTCAGCACTATAATACGCCCTCATCTCCTTTTTCAAAACAGGTTTTCTTAATTTTCCGCCGATATTTCGTCCATAGTAATTTGTTCGTCGTGGGTCGGAAGCGGTGGAAGTTGGTCTATGCTTTCGAGTTTAAAACACCTTAAAAAGTTTGCGGTTGTGCGATAGGCAACAGGTCGTCCGGGCAAATCAAGTCTGCCTGCTTCTTCCAAAAGTTCCTTTTCCACCAAAGCGTTAATAACGCCCGAACTGTCTACGCCACGCACCTGCTCCACGAAGCTTTTGGTGACGGGCTGGTTATACGCAACAATTGTCAAAGCTTCCAAAGCCGCCTGAGAAAGTGCGGAATTTTTCTTGGTTTCCAAAGCATTTTTAACATACGAAGCGTACTTTGTTTCCGTTGTCATCTGGTATGATTCGCCCAGTTTAACAACACGCAAGGCGGAATTTGTTTTTTCGTATCTATCGTTTAAAAGGCGAATAAGTTTTTCCACGGTTTCGGTTTCCACTTCGGCGGCAAAGGCAATTTTATCGGTTTCGATAGGGTCGCCGCTTGAAAAAATTATTGCCTCAATCACCGATATTTTTTCTTCTATTTGCATTATTATCCTCCAAATTAAGCTTTGCCGACGTTTTAGCACGTCTTTCAAGGCAAATTTCGGTATTGTCGTCGCTTATTAAAATTCTGCCGTTTTTTGTCAGTTCCAACACCGCCAAAAATGTAGCCACACGTTCGGAAACGTCCGTCAATCCCTTGTAAAGGTCGTCCATTTTGAAAGTTTCGTTGTTGTAAAGTTTTCGCAAAATATAGAAAACCCGTGACGTAACAGACACCACACGTTTGGTAACAAGGGGTTTGAAAACGTCAGCTTTCAGCGGTGTGAATTTACGCTCCTTAACGGAAATTCCCATATAAGCGTCAGTCAGAATGTACGGTTCGTGAGTTCGGGTATAGGTTTTGTCCATTGGGATTACAACAGGTTTGCGGACAAAAATTTCACCGCCGATATATTGTTGTTTAAGTCGTTCGGCTGCTTGCTTGCAAAGAGAATACTCAATAAGCGTACCCTCAAGTTCCCTCTTTAATTCTTCCGCTTCGTTAGGTTTTGGCAAAAGGGACACGGTTTTGATATAAACAAGCCTAGCCGCCATTTCCAGAAATTCTCCCGCAAGTTCAAAATCCTGTTGGTGAAGCCCGTCGATATAAGCAAGATATTGTTCCAGCAAAAGGGAAATTTCTATATCATAAATATTAAGTTTATGTTTTGAAATAAGATGAAGAAGCAAGTCAAGCGGTCCTTCAAATTTTTCAAGTTTAAAGTTAAGTGTACTCATAAAAGTTAATCCGTTTCAAATTTTATATGAAAATTCCCACAACATATGGCACCCAGTTTGTCAGGAAAACAAACAGATTCCAAATAAGTTCTCTGATAAAATACAACGGCGTATCTAAAATGCCCGAAAACATTACAACCAAAAAGCCGATGTAAATATATTGTTGGTACTGGGCGATTTTATAATCAAATGACGCAGGTGTGAAATAGCTTAAAATTTTCGAGCCGTCAAGTGGCGGAATCGGGATAAGGTTAAAAATCGCAAGACCGATGTTTATTACGATAAAATACTGCAAGAAGAAAAGCACATAATACAGCACACCCTCTTGGTTAGCGTAATCTATCAAAGTTTCCAACGAATACGGAATTTCAATAAGAACACGGTACGCAATCATGCCGATAAATCCCACGATAAGGTTTGAAAGAGGACCTGCGAGAGCCGTAAGAGCAATTCCGCCACGGTAATTTTTAAATTTCAAAGGGTTAATCGGCACAGGTTTAGCCCAGCCGTAGCCCGTCAAAAGCAAGCACAGCGCACCGATAGGGTCAATATGTGCAAGTGGATTTATGGTAAGTCTGCCCTTATAATAAGCGGTCATGTCGCCCATTTTATACGCCACAAAAGCGTGTGCGGCTTCGTGTATAGGCAAAATCATAAAAATTATTATAAGGTGAACTCCGATTTGAATTATGCCGTCGATTGTGGTAAGATTATTGAAAAAATTCATTTGTGTTTCCTTTCTGTATTAGCGATTTGTGCGAAAATTCAAAATTACTCAGGATACATTATAACATATTTTTGTAGAAATTACAAGAGTAAAAAGTGATTTTAGGGCAGAAAATTATTTATTCTACTGAAAATATTAACAATTTTAAAAAAGTTGTAAAAACCACTTGCTTTTTTTTTTGAAATCTGTTATAATTCTAATGTTGCAATTTATTGTATAAAGAAAAGGAGGTGCAACCTAATGGCAAAATGCGATTTTTGCGGAAAGGGTGTAACTTTCGGAATTAAGGTATCCCACTCACACAGAAGAACAAACAGAACTTGGAAGCCTAACGTAAAGAGAGTTAAGGCTGTTATCAACGGTACTCCTTGTCACGTTAACGCTTGCTCAAGATGTCTCCGTTCAGGTAAGGTTACAAGAGCCATCTAAGAAAGTTAAAAAGAAATTAAGCTGTCATTTTTACGACGGCTTATTTTTTTGCAAAAAATAACCTCGTCTTTTTTTCAAGACGAGGTTTTGTTTTATTCCGTAAGACTTGTTGCGGGGGCGATAGGGTTATTCGGAGCGGTTGTTGTGGTTGTGGTTTCGTCCTCAATTTTTGCGTCGATTTCGTTTGTCGGCACATTTGTGCTAGGCGACGTGGTATTAACCTTAATCATGTCGTTAAACGATACGCCCTCGTCCTCCAAACGCTTAATCATATCGTAGAAAATTATAGCATTTGAAATGGTTATTCTCTGCTCCGCTATTTCGCTTTTTGAAGAAATATAATCCTTAGTCACCACTTCGTTGTCGATTCGTGAAGAATAAGCCGACTGACAATAGTTTTCATTTTGCAAAGTTTTATAATCTTCGTAGCGGTCGGAGAAAATTTCTTCGGGTTTCATATCTTTAAACTGCATATTGCACGAAACATTAACAGCCACATTTTCGTAACCCGTCAAATCCATATATGAATCTTTTTGGCTGTTGTAGTAAATCGTATCAGTGATAAAGTTTCCGTTTGAAAGGATAACCATATTTTCTTCGTCATCGTCATAGCTGAAAATGTCGTGTCCCAAAGCATATTCGTTGTTAAAGCCGAACATATTACCCAGCGTAGGCTGACAATCGTACATACCCATTACTTTGTCGATTTCAACAGGGGTATATTCCTCTTGATTTTTCGTCCAGATAATAAACGGAACTTTTCTGTTGACGCTGTAAGCGAAGTCGTCAACAGGGATATAAGCGTCGCTGTCCTCGTCCACCATTTCGTCGGTAAAAGGGTTATAGTTATAGTAAAGTTCGTAAAATTCTTCCTTAACTTTTGCGTCATGGTCGCCATAAAGGACAATTACGGTATTTTCCAAAAGTCCCTCGTTGTCAAGGTCTTGGATAAACTGACCGATTGCTTCGTCGGCATAGTGAACGGATTTAAGGTAGCTTCCCAATTTTGTTTCTTCAAGGAACGGAGCGGACGTGAGTTCGTATTCCCCCGTTTGTTCGTTATACTTCATATAATCGAAAGTCACGCTGTAGTCGGAATGTCCGTTTTCAATATCCGTAAACGGCGTATGGTTTGTAAGCATAATCATAGTGCCGTAGAATTTTTCGTTTTGCTCGCTTATTTCCTTAATTTTGGAAATTGACTGTTTGAAAAACGACTTGTCGCTAAGACCCAGACCGATTACTTCGTCGATTACAAAATCCGTTTCGTAGTTATAGAATTTTTCATAACCCAAAGAATTATGCAGATTTATTCTATTCCAGTAAGAGCCGTTGTTTCCGTGCATACTGAACGTAAAATATCCCATGTCTTTCAACATTTTTTGAGTAGTGACGTATTGTCTGTCCCAATAGTTAATAGCAACCGTACCGCTTGACGCAGGCATAAGAGAGGTTGCGAAAGTAAATTCGGTGTCGGAACTTGTACCGACGCTTTCTTGCGCATAGAAATTTGAAAAATAAATTCCCTCCGACGCAAGTTTATTAAGATTCGGTGTTAATTCTTCCCCGTTAAAAGACGTTCCCAAACAGAACTGCTGAATACTTTCGGCATGAATCGTGATAATATTTTTACCCTCAAAAATTCCGGTGTAGGCGTTTGTTTCTTTTTGTTCCTGACCGTTTTCTTTAAGTTTTTCTTCAAAAAATTCTTCAAAAAGTTCTCTGTTTTCTTCATATCCGAAAAGCACGTTGAATTTTGCCTTAATGCTTGAAACGGTGTCGCTAATTTGGTATGTATAAACCCCAAAGCGAGAAAGAACGTATTCTCTGTTCCATTGTTTTGCAAGGCGGGAAACGTCGGTTGAAGTAAGGTTAAACGCAAAAATCACAAGGCAGATGAGAGCCGTCACAAGCGACCAAAGGACGTTGTTTTTGCGGATTTCTCTGCGACGGACGTTATTAAAATAGTTTTCCTTGCGTTTTGTAAGGTAGACATAAACCACAATCAAAGCCACAAGCGACCAGATAAATGTAAGGTCTTTGACCTCCATAATGTTTTCCGTAACGGCGTCCATTACGCCCCCAAGCTGCGAAGCGGTCGAAAGAAGCGAAATGGAAATAAACGAACGATAATTTGTGTAATAAATCGAATTTGCCACGCAGACAAAATCGAAAACGAAGCTCCAAATACAATAATAAATTATGCGTTTTTTAGGGTTTTTGATAGCAAATCCCACCGAACCTACAAGCATAATTATCACCATATCCGCCAAAATCGGCATAAGGCTGATGTAATTTTTAACTGTAAACGCTCTGAGCAAGTATGCGTTAAAGAGCGACGAAAAAACAAAAGTTAGAAAGAGAGCATTATTATACAAAAATCTTTTGAATCTTGTAATTCTATCTGTTTCCATAATTTCCTCCAAATGATAAATAACCGAATAACTCAATATTTAATCTGTTAAACACGACTTAATTGTCCTATGATATTTTACAACTATTTATTCTCAAAGTCAATAGCAAAGGGCAATTTATCACATACATTTCATCATTTTACACGATAAAGTCAAACTTTGGGAGCAAATTTTACACACAAAAGCAAAAAGGTGAAAGCCCAAAAGCTTTCACCTTAAAAAGTCAAAAGATAATTACTTATTGCCTGTCATAGCAGCAACTTCGGCAGCAAAATCGTCCTCTTTCTTTTCTACGCCTTCGCCTCTTTCAAAACGAACAAATTCAACGATAGAAATTTTTCCGCCCAAAGCCTTAGCGTTGTTTTCAACGTATTTGCCAACCGAAACCTTGTCGTCCTTAACAAATGCCTGTTCGAGCAAGCAGTTTTCTGAGTAGTATTTGCCGATTTTACCTTCAGCAATCTTAACTCTAACCTGTTCAGGCTTGTTAGCCATCTTAGGGTCTTCAGCCATCTGTGAAAGGATAATGTTCTTTTCTTCGTCAAGAACAGAAGCAGGAACGTCCTCTCTCTTGAGGTAAGCAGGGTTCATAGCAGCAACCTGAAGTGCGCAGTCTTTAGCTGTGTCAAATACCTTTTCAGCGTCGAGGTCTGTATCAACCTTTACCATAACGCCAATGCTACCTGCACCGTGAACGTAAGGAACCAAAACGCCTTCCATTCTCTTGAAACGTCTGATAACCATGTTTTCTCTAATCTTGATAAACAAATCCTGCAAAGTTTCTTCAACAGTCTTGTCGCCACCGCTGATGATTGTTGCTTTAAGAGCGTCAACGTCAGCAGGGTTCTTTTCAATAATTGTCTTAGCTACGTTATTAACGAAAGCCTTAAATTCGTCATTGTTTGCAGCAAAGTCTGTTTCGATATTAACTTCGAGAACAACACCTACGTTGCCTTCAACAACAGAAGTAACGATACCTTCTGCAGCAACTCTACCGCTCTTTTTAGCCTGTGTAGCAAGTCCTTTTTCTCTAAGAATAAGGATAGCCTTTTCTGTATCACCGTCAGCTTCAACAAGAGCTTTTTTACAGTCCATCATACCTACGCCTGTGAGGGTCATAAGTTCTTTAATTTCCTTAACACCAATTGCCATTTTGATATTCCTCCTAATTTAGTATATCGAAATTAAGGCAGACTTTTTGTTAGGTCTGCCTATATTTTCAAAATTATTCGCTAACTTCTTCTGTTTCTTCAACAGCTTCCTGTTCGCCCTGTCTGCCTTCGATAATAGCGTCAGCCATAGCGCCTGCAATAAGTTTTACAGCTCTGATAGCGTCGTCGTTACCAGGGATAACATAATCGATATCGTCAGGGTCACAGTTTGTGTCAACAATAGCAACAACCGGAATACCAAGCTTCTTAGCTTCTGCTACTGCAATCTTTTCTTTTCTTGGGTCAACGATAAAGAGCGCTCCAGGGAGCTTCTTCATTGTCTTAATACCGCCGAGGTATTTTTCGAGCTTTTCGATTTCAAGACAAAGCTTAACAACTTCTTTCTTTGGAAGAAGTTCAAAAGTACCGTCGTTTTCCATTTCGTGGAGCTGTTCAAGTCTTTTGATTCTTCTCTGGATTGTCTTAAAGTTTGTCATCATACCGCCGAGCCATCTTGCGTTTACATAGTGAGCGTTTGCTCTGATAGCTTCTTCTTTAACTGATTCGCTAGCCTGCTTCTTTGTTCCTACGAAAAGAACTTCGCCGCCGTTAGCTGACACTTCACGAATGAACATATAAGCGTCTTCGAGCTTCTTAACTGTTTTCTGAAGGTCGATGATGTAAATACCGTTTCTTTCTGTGAAAATGTAAGGTGCCATTTTTGGATTCCATCTTCTTGTCTGGTGACCGAAATGTACGCCGGCTTCAAGAAGCTGTTTCATTGATACTACTCCCATTGTAGTTTCCTCCTGTTTTTTGGTTTTTAAATTTTTACAAATTTCCTCCACAGGGTTTGAAAAACTGCACTCACCTTGCGTTTGGCACAAACAAGGACCTGTACAAAACACCTGTGTGTGAATTGCCTATATATTATATCATTTATAAACAAAAATTTCAATAGTTTTTTCTTTGTTTATTTCAACAAATTTTCTATAGAAATAGTTTTCGATTTTGTGAAAATTATCTCATCATCAAATTTTACCAAAATCGTATCCTCCCCGATAAGCTGGATATTTTCACATTTAATAACAATATCGTCCTCTCTGCCCAAAATTCCCATACATCTCGGTCGCCCGTAAATCACCAACGATACCACGCTTGACAGCGAAGTATCAATTTGAACGTCGTCAACATAGCCGATTTTCAAGCCCGTTTTCACGTTTACGACCTCTTTGTTCTTAATTTCCGACAAACTGCAAACCATACCGTCACCGCCCTTTTTAAATAGTATGATTTTTACAAAAAAATATTCCAAAACAAAAAAGGCTGTGCTTTTAGGCACAACCTTTCAAAATCAGTTTTGTTCGGTGGCTGAATTACAACCGCAATTATGGTTGTCGTTGTCTAAGCCACGAGGAAAAAATTCATTTGTCGGAAACTGAATTTTTTCAAAAAGTTCGCAAGGCGAATCGGTGTTGTTACTGCATTGTTTGTCGGGAATACAATAATCATACGCCGGCATAAGCATTGGCACAGGACGTGAAAGTGAAACAATTGTAAACATACCGATTGTAATGTAAACACGCCTTGTTGTACAGGTTGTTTGGTCGGGACAGGTCGGCAAAGTACAGGTGCAACTCTGACCGTCATAATCGGCGCAAGGTCGCTGGTTGTACGGGAATTGGCACTTCAGCGACGCTTCAAGGACAATAGGTTCAACCACGCTGACGGTTGCACGGGGCAAAGTTGAATAACACCCACACCCAACAAGTTCGGGGGTTGTGGTGTCGTCCGACGAAAAACTCTTTGTGGAGCCGTCGCTGCCGAAAAGAATAACTTTTTTGTTAAACGTCGCCGTACCCGTTACCGTAGTAGGCGTAGAAGTTGCCGTAGCGTATGCGTCAATGTCTACCGAAAAGGTATAAGTAATATCAACCGTAAAAAAGCCTTTGTTAAAAGGTACGGGGTCGATTGCGAACGTTACGTTTGAAACCTCAACGCACTTTGCCTTGATAAAATTTGCCGCCTCAACGGTGGTCTGGTCGTCAGCCGAAAGAGTAACTTCCAAATCCTCCAAACAGTCCTTGTCGGAGCATGAATCGAAAATTCTCATTGCCTCAACGCACACAGCTTCTTTAAAACCGCCGTTTGTATAATCGCTCATAAAATTCCTCCTAACATATTTTTTGAAGATTTAAACCCTCTAAGGTATATTATTCAGAATTTCCCAAACTAGTGACTGAAATTTTAAAAATCTCCCTACCATTTTTTCGGAACGTTCGGGCAGTACATATTTTTCTTAACCGCCCTAAGCTGGACAAAACACCCGCACAACGAACACATTCCGTCGGATAAGTTGTCACAGCCTTTGCAAAGTTCAAGGCGTTTTTCGTAGATTTTGCTGTCGGCTTTTTTGTCGGCAGGATAATTTTCTATATAATTTATTAAATTTTCAATGTACACGTCTTTGTCAAGTTCTTCCAAAAGACACTTTTTGCACTTTATTTTCATTAGCAAATTTCCACCGAAACAACGCTGCAAGCAGGCACATTAACCAAAACTTTGCCGTCTGAAATTTCAGCGTGATAGTCCCTAAGCGTAACCTTTTCTTCCTCGTCAAAGTCGTTAAAATCCGTGACTTTTTCAGCCTTAATAATCTTAGCCGAAACAGATTTTGCGTTATCAATCTGAATTTCCACCTGTTCTTCCTCGTCAAGTGAACAATTTGAAATTGTCACGCACACTTTTCCGTCGTCGTCAATAGAAGCAGACTTTGAAATTTTCGGGATTTTTTTATCCGAAACGTATTTTTCCTCGTTACATTCAACATTCAAAAGCGTTGAATTTTGGTGTGGCAAAAACATTTTAAACACATAATACGTCGGTGTTTTCACCATTTTATCCCCGTCTGTCAGGATAACCGACTGCAAAACATTCACAACTTGAGCAAGGTTTGCCATAATCACACGGTCGGAGTGATTGTTGAAAATGTTAAGATTTATCGCCGAAACTATGGCGTCACGCATTGAATTTTGCTGGTACAAAAATCCGGGGTTAGTCCCCTCCTCAACGTCATACCAGCAACCCCATTCGTCAACAATAAGCCCGATTTTGTTTTCGGGGTCGTGTTTATCCATAATTTCAGAGTGTTTTGTAATAATTTCGTCCATGTAGAGGGTTGATTTTATGGTGTTATAGTATTCGTTGTCGTCGAAAACCGTCGCCGAACCTTTATGCGACCAATCCCCTGTCGGCACCGTATAATAATGAAGTGAAATAGCTCTGGTGTGCCAATTTTTAACAATTGACAAAAGCGTATCCGTCCAGTTGTAGTCATCGGCGTTCGGTCCACACGCAATCTTAAAAAGGTCGTTTCCGCTGAAATTTCGGCAATAGGTCTGATAGCGTCTGTATTCGTCGGCGTAATATTCAGGGCGCATATTTCCGCCACAACCCCAGTTTTCGTTGCCGATACCTAAATATTTAAGTTTCCACGGCTTTTCCCTGCCATTTTTCTTTCGCAAATCCGCCATTGGCGAAACCCCGTCAAAGGTCATGTACTCCACCCATTCCGCAAGTTCCTGCACCGTACCGCTGCCCAGATTTCCCGCAACATAAGGCTGGCAGTCAAGCTGTTCGCAAAGTTCAAAAAATTCGTGAGTACCGAAGCTGTTGTCCTCGACCACACCGCCCCAATGGGTGTTAATCATCTTTTTACGACTGCTCTTTTCGCCGATTCCGTCTTTCCAATGGTATTCGTCGGCAAAACACCCACCCGGCCATCTCAAAACGGGAATTTTTATCTCCCTAAGTGCCTCTACAACGTCGCTTCTCATTCCGTTTTTGTTTGGAATTTGGCTGTTTTCCCCAACATAAATACCATTATAAATACATCTTCCCAGATGTTCGGAAAAATGTCCGTAAATTTCGGCGTTGATGTGGCTAAGTTTTTTCGTTTTATCAATTTTAAGTTTCATAAACAAAACCTCCGCTATGTATTTTTTCTAACTTTAACACACAGCAGAGGTAAATTCAAGTATTTTTTGTTAATTTTTACTAATTTCCGAAGCAATTTCGCAAATAGTCGTCCACTTCGTTTTCGTTCATGTCAAGCACAATGGAAAATTCCTGTCTGACAAGTCTTTCGCCCTCGTTAAAGGCTTTTTCGTCTGCGGAAAACAGCTTTTTGCCACGTTGTTCCAGAGATTTTTTCTCGTCGTAAATAGTTTTTAACATCATAAAAATTTGTCGGAAATTATTTGAACGCACAATCTGGGAAAATTCGATTTTGCGGGCGTTTTTGTCGCTGTTCCACGGAATTTTTTCACCTTTGGTTGTTGAAATTATGCTTTCGATTTCGGATTTTGAAAGAATATGTCTGATTTTTTCGTCGCATTTTTGCACAGGAAGATAATATGCAGAATTTGACGAATACACAGGAACAAGCATACAGTATTCCTGCTTATTAACTCCGTCAAAACATTTTTCAACCACTCCGCTGTATCTGCAAACTTCGTTTCCCGCATAAACCACATAGTCACCGTTGTTAAAAATCATAACATTTTTCCTTTCTATTCAGGTTGCATTTTATGTCCATTCTCTCTGATTATAATTATATCATTATTTGAAACAATTCTCAAAGGTCATTTTACACAAAAGACACCACCCCTTTTTTGTGTAATATTCCTTTATTTCGGTTAAATCAAAAGAAAAATGAAATATTGGTTGAAATAATTAAAAAGATGTGTTAGAATAAAAATATATTTTACAGGAGGTTAATTCGATGGATATAGGTTCTATTGGTTTTAATCATTCTCACGGAAAAGATTTTATGATGGACAGACCCGACGGGCCGGGGTGCTGGCTTTTTCTGTTAATCAAAACCACCGCTATTTTCGTGATTAACGGCGTTGAAACCCACACAAATGCCAATTCGTGCATTTTGATTTCACCTACCACACCGATTAAATACATGGCTCTGGACGACAAATACGCCGACGACTGGTTTTATTTTTGGGAGGGACATGGCAAAGAACGTGAATATTTCAACAGCCTTTCTATACCCATTGACGAAGTAATTCATCTGGGAAATATCGACGAATTGTCCCAAATTGTGCATATTATGACGTATGAACATTATTCCGTGGACGTTCACCACAAAGAAATCGAGGATTTGTATTCGCACATTCTTTTTAGAAAAATCAGCCGAAGCATACAAACAAAATCGTATGTTTCCACAAAATCCCTGATTGAAAAAAATTCGGCTCTGACCCATTTGCGCACGAAGATTTATTCGTTTCCTGACGCTATCGACGACATAGATTCTCTCGCAAGGGACGCAGGCATGAGCCGTTCGGGATTTCAGCACCTTTATAAAAAAATGTTCGGCGTCAGCGTTATTACGGACATAATTAACGGACGCCTAAGCCGTGCAAAAAGACTTTTGGCGTCAACAAATATGACCATAGAAGAAATTTCCGTCAAGTGCGGTTATACAAACGTATACGGATTTATGCGACAATTTAAAAAATACTGCGGACAAACCCCTACGGAATATCGAAAAAGTTTTTAATATGAAAATATTAAACAGCATTTTGTCATTTTTACATAATTTTTTAAAGGTGAAATTTGCACAAAATGTCACCTAAAATGTGGGGATTTGTTATTGAAAATTCCGTTTTGCTGTGATATACTGAAATTGAAATTAAACAGCAAAGGAGTTTTTTACATATGGCTAATCCATTTTTACCGCTGTGGGAATATATTCCAGACGGCGAACCGAGAGTTTTCGGTGACAGAGTGTACATTTACGGGTCGCACGACCGAGTGGCGTGTGACGTGTTCTGCGATTTTAAACTGAAAGTGTGGTCTGCACCCATTGACGACCTGAATAACTGGGTTTGTCACGGGGACAGTTTTCACACACGGGACGACCACGACCACAAATCCGATACATCAGATTGGACGACCAGCGAACTTTTTGCTCCTGACGTGGTGGAAAAAGACGGAAAATACTATCTTTATGCGTACATTGTCGGTTCAAAAGGTTGTGTGGGCGTTTCGGATAAACCCGAAGGTCCGTTTAAACTTTTGTCAAAATACAAATACACCGACGGAAACGAGGGCGACGACGGAATTTACAACGACGCAGGGGTTTTGGTTGACGACGACGGCAAAGTTTATATTTACTATGGCTTTACGGAATCTCACATGAACGAAATTAACCCTGAAAATATGTACGAAATTGTGGACGGAAGCCTTAAACACCATGTTATAGACGACACGGACAACGCCCCACAGGAACAAAGATTTTTTGAAGCGTCCAGTCCGAGAAAAATCAACGGTAAATATTACATGATTTATTCCCCTTGTCACGGAAGCAGACTTGCGTATGCTATCGCCGACAAACCGCAAGGACCATACGAATATAAAGGATATATCGTTGACAACGGCGTGGATTTTCACGGCGGAAACAACCACGGCTCTATTGCTTGCATAAACGGGCAATATTACATTTTCTACCACAGAATGACAAACAATTCCATAATGTCAAGACGTGCTTGCGTTGAAAAAATTCAGATTCTTCCTGACGGCACAATTCCACCGGTAGAAATGACTTCGCTGGGATTTGAGGACGCTCTGAATCCGTACAAAGATACCCCTGCCGACATTGCGTGCGTTCTCAAAGGCGGAAGCTTTATTACGGAGCTTGACCTTTTCAACCGCCCGATTGTAAATATCAGACACGACGACATTATCGGATACAAATATTTTGACTTTGGAGAAGATTTTTCTTCCGAAACTATGGTTTTGTGCGTGAAAATCCGTGGTTTGGGTAACAAGTGCAGACTTCACGTTATTGCGGACGATTACGAAAACGGCGAAGAAATCGGCAGCGGTGAAATCGGCACAGGCGACGGAATTTACAAAATCCGAGTTAAAAAACTTTGCGGCAGACACGCAATTTTCTTTAAACCGACTGTTGAAACCGAGGGCTGGACTGCTCCGTATTTTAAAGAAAAAGCCTTGTTTGAACTTCAATCATTTATGTTTATTAAATAATTTGCACGACTGTTTTTAGCTAAACCGTGCAAAGAATTAAATAAAAAAATAAATTCATCAGATAATTTATCGGAGGTAATTTTTATGAAGATGAAAAAAATCACTTCGGTTCTAACTGCACTTGCTCTTTGCACGGGAATTGTTGCAACGGGTTGCAGCGGAAACGACGACAAAAAGACCACAACAAAAGCCGTAAACAAAGGCAATGTGGCAACAAACGACAACGGCAATGTTGAAAAAGATTTGACCGCTCTGGAACTTACAAAACTCATGGGAAACGGCACAAACCTGGGAAACACCCTTGAAGCGTATACTCACAGATACGGAAACGACGACATTTGGCCGGAAGAATCCGAAACTGCGTGGGGTCAGCCTGAAACTTCAAAACGAATGATTGACGGCATGAAAGAAAGCGGATTTGACACGTTGAGAATCCCGATTGCATGGACAAACGCAATGAGTTATTACGAGGACGGAAATTACGAAATTGCGGAAATTTACATGGACAGAGTGGAAACGGTTGTAAATTATGCCCTTGACAACGATATGTATGTTATTATCAACGACCACTGGGACGGTGGCTGGTGGGGTATGTTCGGTTCGGAAAATCAAGAAACCCGTGACGAAGCCATGAAAATGTACGTTACAATGTGGGAACAGATTGCCGACAGATTCCAGAATTATTCCGATAAGCTGATTTTTGAGGGCGCTAACGAAGAACTGGGCGACAGACTTAATGACAAGGATATTTGCAAAGATTCAGGCGCTCTTAATCAGGACGAATGTTACGAAATGACAAATCTCATTAACCAGACATTTGTTGATACAATCAGAAAATCCGGCGGAAACAACGAAAACAGATTTTTGCTTATCGCAGGTTACAACACAGATATTACTATGACCTGCGACGACAGATTCAAAATGCCGACCGACACAGCCAAAGACAAGCTCCTTATCTCGGTTCACTATTATACACCGTGGGATTACTGCGGTGGCGACCAGGCAGGACGTGACACATGGGGTTCGGTTAAGGATTATGAAGAAATGAACACTCTTCTTGAAAAAATGTCAAAATTCACCGAACAGGGCGTGGGCGTTATTATCGGCGAATATGCTGTTATGACAGGTTCAAGCAAAACCAAAAATGACGCACTTAAATGGTATAACAATTTCCTTGACAACTGCGATTATTACAACTTCTGCCCTGTTTTGTGGGATTGCAGCAACCATTATGTTCGACTTGACGCACAAATTGTAGACCCTGAAATCGAAGAACTTTTTGCAAAGAGAAGTTATAAAGAACAGTCGAAACTAAGCGACGACGAAATTAAAAATCAGGCTAAAACGCAGATAGACGAAACATATGCCGCAGCTGACGAAGCGTTCCAGCAAGAAAACGCAATTTTGCCTGCCGACGATAAGGCAGTAGCGTGGATTATGTACCAAAGTTCCGACTGGAGTACAAATTACTGCGTAGGCGACGACTATGACCCGACCTCCAGAAGTGGCGGAGTTGTGGCAACAAACGTAGAAATTACTGGCGAAGGCACATACACGGTTGCCCTTGATTTTACCCAGCTTAACGGTACAATCGGCACAGCTTTCTCGGCTCTGGGAATTTCCAACGGCGAAAAGCTTTTCCCGAATTACACAGTCAGAATCGACGAAGTTCTTATCAACGGCGAAAAATTTGAATTAACGGGCAAACCTTATACCACGTCGGACAACGGAATCTGCACCAGAGTAAACTTTTACAACGAGTGGGTTTCAAAAGTTCCAGACGAAGCAAGGTCTTATGACGGCGACTTAACCGACGCTTCGCCTTTGGCAGTTGATTTCAACGAGTTCGACGACTATATCGACACAATCGAAGTTACGTTCACATTTATAAAAGGCTAAGAAAAAATGTTCCCTGCCATACGACGGGGAACATTTTGTTTGCAATAAGACGGTTAAATAGCCGTCTTATTTTTTTATTTTTTTAATATATTTTAACTCTCGGATATTCTTTTTGACATTAACAGTCAAGCCTTTTACAAGCCTGTAAATCCAAGCGAACGGTAAAAGAATTTTGTGCCTGTAAAAAAACGGATAATGTACTTTATAAAAATCTAAATTTGGAAAAATTCGGGACAAAACATATTTCAATTTAACATATTTTGTATTTTTTGATAATTCGTTGAATCTGTTTTCATAGTGCCTTTCAATCGTGCCGTAGGTCATAGAAGTGATGTAATAACAAAGTATTTCCATTTCTTCAGCGGACAAAAGTTTTTCAAAATCTTCTGCGTTGTCCGGAATATTTTCATCAAAAACTTTTTTGCAAAGACGTCGGCTTGTTTGTTCATAGTCATAAATTCCCAACTGTTTGCAAGCCGATTCCACATAAGAAAAATCCAAATCAGGCTTGTTCTTCAAAAAAACGTAGTAATCAAGCAGACTTCTCAACCCCGTTCCGCCTTTTTTATAGTGCTTGTAGGCGTGTGAGAGAATATAAACGTAAAAATCTTCATCTGAAAAGTTGTAACGTGATTGTGAATTTTCGCTTTTTATTAAAGTTTTCTTTGTGTTTTCGTAATATGAATATGTTTTTTTGTTATCAAAATCGTCAAAAAGCGTCGTATGGAGTTCAAAACTGTACACGGGCAATTTTTCATAACTGTTATGATGACATTTGCCTTTGCTTTTGCAACTGTACCCCAAAGACAACATAAAATCATGAACCTGATTTTCGTAGGACTTGTCAAACCAAATGTCATTGTCGGACATTTGCCTAAGCCCCAAAGACGGGTAAAAGTCCTTTAAAATCACGCCTTTTAGGGGAACATACCAGATTTTGTTTTCTTCAAAATAATTGCAAATTTTTTGTCTTTCGGCGTCAAAAAGAATAGTTTTTCTAACAGATTTCTGAATGTTTTCTTCCCATATTTTAGGAATTTCAACGTTAGATTTTTTCAAAACGCTCCCCACTAGAGCGTCGATAGACAAAGAAGAAGACAGTTTGTATAAATTTTCTATGTCTACATTCTTAATAAATTCTGTTGACAGCGACTTTTTGTTTACTCCGCAAGCAGATAAATATACAAGTTGGTGGTAAATCTTATTCAATTTTTCACTTCCAAACTGATAAAATAATTACTTATGTAGTAATTTCTTTAATATATTTTTAACTTTTTGTTTTGATTTCTTATAAAGTTTTCGCAATGGATAAATCTTATACCAAAAAATTGAAAATGCTTTATAAACTTTGTTATCAACCGAGCATTCTTTAGAATTACGCACAAATGACGTCATTACGCCGATAATTTGTTCGTCCGTGATACCGTATTCCTTATTCAGGCAATTATCTCCCAAAATCACATAGTCGTTTTCCCTAACCTCAACAACACGGTGCAATACATAGTCGCTGTTTCGGCGGTACAACGCCACATCATACTTTTTCAGCCGACCTTTAGGTTTCTGAATTGTGAATAAATCTTTACCTTGACGTAAAAGAGGTAGCATACTAACACCTTTGCAAGTGTATGTCAGGCTACCTTTGTTAATTTCGTTTTCAAATGTTGACTTATTCATCAATTGCACCTATTTTTCTAAGCTGTAACAGAACGTTTTCAACGTCTTTGCTAATTAAATCAGCAGGTGCGTCGTACTTATTTAACAATTCAATGACAATATTTTCTTTATTTGTTTCACTTTTCAACAATTCGATAATATCGCCCGCACTTTTGTTGCTTCTGACAACGCCATTAAAAGCAGTCGTACCTGCGGAAACCATTATGTGTTCGTCATTTGAAACGTGTGTTATAAATCCTTCTTTAAGTTTCATATTAAACCTCCGTGTTTTCTTTCATTCCGTTGTATGCAATCTCCACCGCTTGCGAAGAAATGTTACAAGCTAGCTTATAAAATTTTACATTATTCATTATCTCGTCGATAATTTTTAAACTTTTTGTGTATGCTTCTATGTCATGCGGTCGGTAACTTTGTTGCAAAAGAATCGGGTAAATCTCTTGGGGTGTGATTCTTTCAATGTGATTATTTTCGCCCCTTGTTAAGTAACAAATGGCTTTAAGTGGCACTTTGCAATTGGCAGAAAGTTTGTGTTTGCCGTTCCACGGCGTTCCGAACGCCGAAATTTCGCCGTTTTCAGACATAATCATAGGCTTGTCGTCGTTCACCATAAAGGCACGTTCGCCGAAATACTCACGCCAAAGTCGGGTATGCGTAGATTTTCCTACGCCACTTTTTGCAGTAAACATATACCCCACCCCGTCAACCGCCACAACGGAGCCGTGAAACAAAATTGTGTTGTAATAAGGCATTATTTCCGAAATTTTTCGGTAAACCGCCAAAGTTTCCAAATACGGTTCAGAGTATGTAACACCCGTTTTGGTCTGTTCGGACAAAATGTCATTTTGAGATATTTCAATGGAAAAATCGGCTTTTTTTTCAGTCAAAAAATCCTTGCAATACTCTTTTACAAAGTCATTAACAGCAGAAATTTTTATGACTTTTTGTGCAATTTCAATTTTAAATTCTGTAGGCATTTTGTTTCCTCTCGTTAATGTGCCGGAACAAACGGAAGCTGGATTGGTTTGTTTTCTTTTGAAGTTATATTTGTTTCAGGTGCATTGGTTGCGGTTGTAGTGCTACTTGTTTTGTCCTGTTTTGCGCTCGTAGTTGTGGTGTTTTTAGGCGATTCAGAAACTTTGGTCGTTGTCGTAGTCGTGTTCTTTGAATCGTCTTTTTTACTTGTTACAGTATCAGGTTTTTCAAAAGAAAGCTCCGGTAACTCTGTTTCGGTAACCGTAGTTGTAGTATTCTTTTGGGTGTCCTTTTGTGCAGAATTAGTTTGTGAATTTGCCGAAGAATCAGTCTGTGAAACTTCGGTGTTTCTCGGAGTAGTCGTACCTATAACGTCCTCGTCATTTGGCGCAGTTGTAGTCGCAGTCACGACAGATGAAGTTGTTACAACCGTTGTCACAGTCGGAGTTGTTGTTTCGGTTTTTTTAGCTTTTTTATTCTCATTACAACCGCAGAATACCAAACAAACCGCAATTGCAATTATAAGATAATTAGTTTTTTTCATAAAAACGCTCCTTGATTTTAAATTTTATATAAATTTTTAGTGAATTTTCAGTCGTATTAACTGTTATCTAAACGCAATCAATAAAACAGCACTTATGCTTTACAGTTAGACAATACCATAAGTTTGCATTTAGCAAACAAAAGCTGTAAAGCTCCGAAAAAAGCCATTTTTTTGCTTTAAGAGTATTATAACACATTTTCGTGGTTCTTGCAACTGATTTATTAAAAAAGGTGGCAAAATTGTTCGCCACCGAAAAATTTATGTAATGAAAATTTCGATTCCGATTACAACGAGGATAACTCCGCCTAAAATCGAAGCTTTGTTTGAAAGTTTTGTTCCGAATTTCTTTCCGATAAGAACTCCGCAAACGCAGATGATAAAGGTTACGGCTGCAATAATCATTGCACTTGCGAACGCCATAATCAGCGGTTGTTCGGCAATGGTGAAACCAACCGACAATGCGTCGATTGACGTTGCCACGCCTTGAACCATCAAAAGTCCAAAACCCGTTGTTTTCGGCTGGTCGTCGTCGGAATTATTCTGTTTAATGCCGTCGATAATCATTTTTACACCTATGTACGATAGCAAAATCAACGCTATGTACGGAATAAATTTCTCAAAAGACGTGAATTTTTCAACAATAGTGTGAATACAAACCCACCCAAGCATTGGCATAAGCGCCTGAAAAAATCCAAAAGTACCCGCAATTGCCAAAATTTTAGACTTTTTCATTTGAGGTTCGTTAAGTCCGTTAGCCAAAGAAACGGAAAAAGCGTCCATAGCAAGACCGATTCCAAGAAGAATACTGTTAAAAACAAATAACAAAATTTACACCCATTTCATAAAAAATTAAATTTGTAAAGTTCTCACAACTACTCTGCTTCGTCCGCTGTAATTACAGGTTAGCAAAGTTAAATCCCAATTTTCCTCATCTCCGACAAGAGTTTCGCCGTCATAACCGGCAATTAGTTCAATATTTGTAACTTTAAACTGTAAAACTTCCCCCGAACATTTTACAAATTCCACCAAATCGTCAGATGACAAATCCTTTAAATCAATGAAAAAACCGCTGTAATTATGCGCCATAACAATGAGATTTTTTTCGTCAAGACTTCCTTTATACACGCAAGGCGAAACGTCCATTTTTTCGTAGCTCCAATCTTGCATAACGGGAAGCTCAACGCCGATTTTTTCGATTCTGATATAACCGATAAATTTATTTCCGTCAATTTCAATATATTCAGGAATTTCGGGATATATTTCATCAACGATAATTTGTTCAAATTTTTCTTGTTCTTTATTAGGAAAATACTCAATCGGCATGGAATTTTTCATCTGAACAAGGACATTTTGAGCGGTTTCTGTGCATTTTTTCGCTTTAGTTACATTAAATAAAACAAGGGCTAACGCCGAAAAAATCAGCAAAGCCCCTATTATTACAAAAATAACGGAAATTTTCTTTCTCATTTATTCTTTTTCACCTTTAAAACCGATTTTCAAACCAAGAGCAACAAAGAGGATTCCCGCAATAATCATAAGTGGAACAGGCCACCAAAGTTGACCGGTCTGCGGAATGTCAGGTTCAGACGGTGGGTTGTCAGCAGGTGGCGGAGTGGTTTTTGAATAGGTATTAACAACCTCAAAAGCTGTGCCATCGTTTGAATAGCTGACCGTGTAATCTGTCGGAATGTCAATTTCCTTGACGCTCCATTGTACGTCTGTTTGGTCAGATTCCCAAAAAGCTGACCAGTTGTTCTCGGAATTAAGTATAACTGTGTCGAAAAGTTCGCCGTCACAATAAATCTCAACGGAAATAGAAGTCGGACGTGCAAGAGAATCATCGCTTTCGGATTTCCAGATTTTTTTAACGGAATAACGTGTTTTTTCAGGTTGAGGAATATCGGTTGCGGTGAATTTTCCGTAACTGATAACCAAATCCTCTGTAGCATACGAAATTTCCACAATCATTGGTGAAAACTTAAACTCTGTAGTATTCGTGGAAAAAGTCTGACCGCAAATAAGGTAAACTCCGTTTTGGAGATTTGAAAACTGTGCTTTTCCGTATTCGTCCGTTGTAACAGATTGCAAAGGCGAAATTTGGTCGGACAAAACCACGTTTGCAAGGCTGTTGGCGGTGGACTGCAATGCAGAGGACGAAGAACTGTCAAAAATCACACCGCTGTTTGCAAAATCGTCATTAAGAAAATATTCCATATTTCGGTTTTCTGCACAGGAATAGATGGAAAGTTCAAGATTTTCCATAACAATTCCGTCGTTTTCGCACACAATTTCAATGGATTTTTGATAAGTTTCATCTGCAAAAGCGGTCACGCCTGACATCAGAGCAACCAAACCGCAAGATAAAGCGGTCAAAACTTTTCGGAATGTTTTTTTCAAAAAATCGCCTCCTGTTTATTTATCATAAAACTCATACTCTATTTCTAAAGGTAACTTAGCCTTTTTGCGACCGCCAACCGTCCAAATTATGATTAAAACAATCAAAAGCGGAACGGCAAAAAACGGAACAACCAACATATTATCAACTTTTGTTGCGTCTGCGGTTATTCGCAAAAGTTTTTCAGCTTCTTCGGTTTCAATTCGCACCCCACGAACCAAAAGTCGGTGGGTGTTAATGCCATAAGGCGTACACGTCATAAGCGTAACGTAATCTTTGCCGTTTTCCACAGCAAGATTTTCAAGCTCGTAAGGTTTAACGATAGAGATTTTGTCAACTTTGTAGGTTAATGTCTGGTTAAGGACGGTTACGGTGAAAACATCTCCCTCGCAGAGCATATCCAAATCGCTGAAAAGTTTGGACGTTGGCAAACCTCGGTGAGCGGAAATAACCGCATGAGTTGACTGACCGCCCACAGGCAAAGACGAACCCTGCAAGTGACCTGCCGCAAGGGACAAAATTTCCACAGTTGTGCCGTGGTAAATGGGAAGTTCCACATCAATTTGCGGAATCGTCACATAACCCATAATTCCCGTGCCTGTAATATCCAAAACACTTTCATATCCGTCAATTTCGTCATAATTTGTCAAGGGCGAATGAATGTCGTTAAGTTTTTTATTATACTCGTTTGCCTTGTTAAAAAACTCCTCGTACTGGCTTTCGTCCATTTTTGAAACCTGTTGGTCGTAATTTTCCACCAGTCGTGATTGGGTTTTTGAGTTAACCCAATCGCTGACTATAGGATAAAGCATTACGGAGAGCCCCACCAGAATGAGCAAAACCAACACAACGGTTGATATTATATCCTTTTTCTTTCTCATGGAACCCTCCCTAATGGCTACCACGCAAGGTGGTAGCACTTCTTAGGATTTAATAATTAGTCAACGTTGTTAATTCTTTTCTTAATGATAAGTACAACTGCTGCGCCTGCAACAATTACTCCACCTGTTACGAAGAAGATTGTTGTACCGATACCACCTGTTGTTGGAAGTGAGTTACCGCTCTTGTTTTCTACTTCGTAAGTAACAATACCTGTAGCTTTATCAACAGATTTGCTATTTGTAGCTTCTAAAGTTGTAAGAGTAAGAGTTGTGTCATCGTATGTTGCTTTAATTTCTACTGTAATAGGGTCAGTAAGCTTGTTATAGCCTGCAGGAGCTTCTTTTTCGATAAGTGAATATGTACCTGCGTCAAGACCCTTAACTGTGATTTTTCCGTCATTTTCTGTTGTGAAAACTGTTGCGTCAGCTTCAGTTGTTGTCCAACCTGTAAGCTTGTTGTTTTCAACTACAGCATACTCTGTAGCGTCGCTAACGTTACTTCTCGAAAGAATAAACTTAGCGCCTGCAAGAGTTGTGCCACTTTCATTTACCTTGTTTACATCAAGTTCAAATGAATAAACCTTTGCATTGTCCTTTGGTGTTTTGCCTTCGCCTTCAGCATTTGGATTGTTTGAGAATGAAAGGTCACATTCGTTTTCGTTACCATTGCCTCCGATAACTGCGTTTTCGTTAAGCTTAGCTGTGTATGTAACAGTTACCTTAGTACCGTTTGTAGCACCATATGTCTTAACGTCAGCAATTGTCAAATTAAAGCCGTTTGTAACGTCTGCTTTTGTGTACTGTTCAGCTGTAAGAGTTGTGTCGCCAACCTTTACAGATGTGATTGCATTAAATGTAAGACCTGCGTCGTATGTATCATTGAATACGAGTTTGTATGTTTCGTAGTCGTTGATATCAGAAAGTGTTGCTTCAAGAACAAATGTGATTTCGTCGCCGATGTTGTAGTCGGAAACGTTCTTCTTTGTTCCATCTTCAAGAATGTTCTTTGTAAGTGTAGGAACAGATGACTTAGCTTCGACAGGAACATCATTACCGCCGACAACTTCAAGAATTATAGCTGTCATAGCTGCATAAGCGCTATCATCAAGTGATTCTTCACAAACAAGGTAGTAACCGTCTGCAAGACCAGTAAACTTGTCGTTTGTGCTTTCAGCAATTTTGTTAACTGAATCTACTTTTTTGTAAGCAATTTTTGCAAATGCCTTTACAAAATTTGCGTCAGTATTCTTTTCTGCCAAAACTCCAGCAACGTCAGAAGCAGTTGTGCAATTTGCAAAATCAGAACCGATTGTTGTGTCATCTTTCAAAGCTTGGAGCAAACTGCCAGGAGTAACGCCGTTACCCCACTCAATGTCAGTAAGAACACCGCCTGAGTATGTTCCGGAGAATACCTGATAAGCATAGTATGTGTGGTCTGCTGTGTCTTTGTTAGAGATTGTGATTGACCCTGTTGGGTTTTCGTCTGCATAAGCAGGTACAGTTGCGGCAACCATTGTCATAGCTGCAACAAAAGCAACGAGTGCTTTTTTAAATGTGTTTTTGTTCATTTCTTCTACTCCTTTGATTTTTGTTTGTTATTTATCAGAATTGAAATAACTGCCGAAACAATTATTGCAAAACCAATTACGAAATAAAATGTTGTGCCGTTTCCGCCTGTGTGCGGAAGTTCCACGCCCGTGTCGATAGACTTGTCGGACTGGTTTCGGATTGTGATAACGCCCGTTCCCTCTTTGCCGTTGCCGATATAATGCACGGTAAATCCGTCGGTTTCGGTGGTTTCTACTACATAATAATAGTAGGTTTTTCCGTCGTCATCAGTTTTTGCAAGGTCGGTAAACATCATTGTCCATTCGTTTTCGGCGTTAAGCGTAAAATCGGTTAAGTCGTTGATTGACACCTTTTCAGCGTCACTCGGAAGTGACAAGCTGTTCGGTGTAAGCGACCTGTAAAGCGTAAAGTTTACACTTGTTGCGCCCGGTTCCATGGTTTTGTTGTTTTTGTCAACCCATTCTTTCTTAACTTGCAACCCGATTGAGTTCAAAATTTCAATCGCCGTGTTTTCGTCAGAATAGTTTACACCGTTTCCTGTATAGTAGGTTGAATAATCTCCCGTGCCTACGGTGTTTTCTTCTCCGCCTACTGTGTAGGAAATTTCCTTGACATAATAGTAATAAGCATTGCCCTTGTCGTCGCCTGTCGGCAAATCCGACCAAGTGTAGGTCCAGTTTTTAGAAGCGTTAATTTCGATAACTTCGTCTGGGGTTACTTCCACCATGTCCTCATCACTCGGGAATCCGATAGTAACGTGTTTGGTTGAACGATAAAGTTTAACCTTAACGCTGTCGTTTGAATGGTCGCCCGAATCCCAGATTTTGTTCACCGTGATGTTGGTTTTGCGGAAGTTAGTTACATTCAAGTTACCGTTGTCGATAATCTTATTTACCGTTGTGGAAGTTACGCCGTCAGGATAATTTCCTGCATAAGTTCCGTATGTAAAGTAAATCGGATTATCATTTTTGACGTAACCTGTCGGAGGCGTCACTTCAACAAGTTTGTACAAACTGTTTGTTGTGAGATTTACGTTGTACGAACCGCCTGTTGTCTTAAAGGTTGCGGCTTCGTCAGTTGATTCGCCCCAAACAGCGTCATAAATGTCGGTTGTTTTGTCGCTTGTCGGTTCTTTATATTCCTTTGCGGGAACCCAAACATTATTTGTGGAATCGTACTTGTAAAGTTTAAATTCCGCTTCAAGTTTTGTTGAATACGAACCTACGTCAACCTTTTTAACAGTCAATCCCGTTTTTGTTGTAATCGTACCGCCACCGCTGCCTACCAAAGCAAGGTTGTCGCCTACTTCGGAAGTTGATGTGCTGGAGTTGATGTTTGATTCTACGGTGTTGACAACGCCCACATAATCGTTTGCGTATTCGTTAGGTTCGCAATAGAACATATACTCAACAACAAGTTTTTTACCGTCAGGAACAGTTACGTCAAGTTTTGCCGCATAATCATGTTCGATATGGTCAAAGGAAACTTCAACGCTATCAGCGGTGAAATTAGCTGTTTTCACATACAATTTTCCCGCTTCGCAATCCTGAGATAAAGTGACTTTTGCAATTACGTTTCCTTCGTCGTCAGTTGTAAACGAATTTTTTTCAGTCCAGTTATTTTGCGGTAAATTCGTATCTCCGTTGAAGTAATAGTTAAATCCGCCCCAGTCAGGCATAGGCGTACCTTTAAACTTAAATGTGATAGTCGTACCCTTGATAAGCTGAACATTATCCTGAGTAAAGGTGTAATCATCTGACTTTGTAAAATCTTTGTATGTGTACGTCACGGTTTTCTCAGGTGGCTGGTTATCGAAAATATAACTCCATTCGCCGGAATTTATCTCTTTTCGTGTGCCGTCCTCGGAAACTTCGTACACCTTTATGTATTCAAGTCGAACGTTCACCGCACCTTTGTCATAGCAATAATACTTAGTGCCGTCATTTGTACAACTTTGGGTTTTGAATACGTCGTTCAAAACAATTGGGCTTCCGTCGTTGAGGTATGCGCCGTTCGGGTTCACTTCAACTTCGTACTTTTTGTATTTGCTTGCGATTCCCTCTGTAATTGATTCTTTGTTAAGCTGACCTTGATTGATTGTTTCGGTCTGCGTAACAGGGTCATACTTGTCGTTGATGTCGTCAAATGTGTTTTTCAATTCAAGTGTGCCGTTGTTGTCCTTGAACATTTTGTCAAGTTCTTCAACAGGAATCACAGCTTCGTAATAAAGTGTTGTTTCACTATTAAGCGTACCACTCAGGAAAATAGTAACCGTCTGAATGTCGTTTGAAGTTTCTGTAAAGTAATAATCATACCAATTATCGGTTGTATTTTCATGGTAAGAAATGTTACTTGGATTATAATTTCCGCTTGACGCTCCTGTTAATCCAACACCCCAATAACACTTGACATCTCCGTAAAGTTCAAATCCCTCAGGAAGTACGTCAGTAAATTTAAGATGATTTTTGCCATTATAGTTTCCGTTTTCATTTAGCACAACGTACCAACCCAGAACATAATGCTTTTTGCCGTCGATAGTCACCGTTTCCAAATCGCCGTTTGAAATTGTGCTTTCGTTCAGCTTGTTTACAGCGTCTACCTTTTTATACGGTGTGTCAGTATAATCAATTTTCTTATGTTCAATTGTTTTGGTGTTGTTGGTTGTGTCAATGGTCTGGTCGCTGTCGGTTTTAACCTCGTTTGTAAACTTGACTGTTCCGGATTTTACGTCGTTGCCCGAAGCGTCCGCCGTTGCGAAATAATAAACTTCAATATCAACATAAGTGCGTTCGTCCGTTGGCTCTATTCCCTCTTTGAGTTCCAACGTAAATTTAACAGCCTGTGCATTTGCGTTTTCTTCATCAGAAAAATCAATTACTTCTCCGTCTTTGTCATAGAATGTCAAAGTGTACAACGACGAATCCAATTCTTCTCTTTGCCAATTGTTTTCCGTAGTAGACAACCTGCCCTTGACCGTCATAGCCAACGCCTGTTCTTTTGAAATATAATGCAATGCGCCGTCGGTGCCGGTGAGCGTATCAGTCAAAGTCTGCGCAGTTACGCCCGCTTCCTGAGTGAGATAATACTTATGTTCAATTTTGAACTTATCTTCGTTGTCGTCGATATTTTCCTTTTTCGCCGAATACTTATCAAGTTTACTTTGCGGTTCATATTCTTCATACTTAACCGTGGTTTCAACGTCTTTAATTTTTTCACCGTCCGGGTTATACAACTCTGCTGTGTTTTTAACATAGCCGTCGTCGTCTGCTAAGTCCGAAGCCGACGTTGTAAACGTGATTTCGATACCGTCATAGTTAATTTTGCCGTTATCATCAGTTAGCGACGGAATAGTAAATTTACCGTCTGAATCAGGCGTAATTGTCTGTGTTCCCTTATTCCATTGAAAACTAAGAGTTATGTCGCCCTTAGCATTTGCGAACATTTCATCTTTGACAACATAGTTTTCAAAATCTTTTATAGCTTCGCCCCAGATTTTGACAGTCCATTTAATTGTATCTTTGGCGTTGTCTACGCTTCCGTTCTTTTCAAAAGTAAACGGTTTGTAATCAACGCTAACGTCACCCGACGTGTACTCGGTGTTTTCGTCTTTTTTAACAATACTTGCTTTGTTATATACATAACTGCCGATTGCAATGTCGTTTCCTTTATCGTCTTTCGTAGATTTATATGTAATCTCCAGATTTTCGCCCGTATAAGAACCGCTAAGTGTAAGCGTTCCTTTTTCGGTATCAAGACTTCCCGAAACGCCATCAGGCAACGTAACGTCACCAATAGACAGATACTTAAATGCTTCGTCCTTAATAATTATGCCGTCAAGGTCGTAACCGTTCGGGTTGCTGACATTGATTTTCCAGTCGATTGACGGGTTTGTCATATCGTCGTAATTTGCCGTACCCGATTTTGAAATGTTAATCAATCCACCGACAGGCACTTCTGCCGTGTCATTAACTTCCTCTTCTTCCGGGTCGTCAGGTGTAAGCGTTACTTCGTTCACCAATTTATTCCAATCAGCATTAACAATCTGGTCTTGCGAAAGAGATGTTGTATAACTGATTTCAATTTTTTGGTCATTAACACCCTCGTTAAACGTAAACGAACCGTCCTCGTTAAGCGTTCCGTATTCCGACGAAAAATCCGTTGAATTAGCAAACATTTTATCTGCAATGGTATAACCGCCTAAGTCGTGTTCGTCAGGGTTTCTGACAATAATTGTCCATTGAGCAGTTTTTTTGTCGTCGCTAAGAGAACCTTGTTTTTCAACGCTGAGGGTTCTGTCCTTAAAACCAACCGTTACATCAGGGTTTTCGCCACTTATACCGAAGTCAAGGTCAACGTCGCCGCTGTTATCCTTGTCACGTTTTACGGTTGCTTTAAATTTAAACGTACCGTGAGCGCCGCTTGTATCAAGATTTGTTTGATTCTCTTTAATATAGCTTTCGGCACAAATAATGGTTACAAGTCCGTTTTGGTCTATGGTAAACTCACCCGCCAATTTACCGTCGTCGTAAATTTTGTGAGCAGTGCTGAAATATTCAGGGTCAACCTCAATTGTCGCCAAAACGTCGGCAGGCAACTGGTATGTAATAATATTTGATTCCAATGTGAGCTGTCCTTTATCAAGGTCATAAGCGATTTCAAACGTACCTGTTTTGGAATCAAGATTATCTTCCTGATTCGGATAAGGTTCAAACAAAACGTCATTGATTTTGTTATTGCCTTCACCGATTTTAATAGGAGTTTTACCTTCCATATAAGTAGCAATGTTGTTTGGGTCATTTGAAATTGTTATACCCGGCATAATCAAGCTTGATACAACCGTAACCGCCACAACAAGCGACAAAATTATCATTGCTATAAGCCAATGCTGTTTGTCTTTATGGCTTTTAACAAATCTGCGTATTCCTTTGCTGGTCTGCATATATATGTTATCTCCTCTCTGAATTGTAGAGTTGTCATAATCTTAAATAAATTCAATCTCGTCAAGTGGGTAAACCCTCAGAAAAACTTTGCCGATAATTGATTCTTCGTTGACGCAACCGATTTGCGACGAACGGCTGTCTATGGACGTTGAACGGTGGTCGCCCATTACAAAAACACGTTTGTCAGGCACTTGGTACGGAAATTCAATGTCACATTCCCCCAACGCCTTGTCCGTAATGTACGGCTCGTCCAAAACCGTACCGTTCACCGAAACATTTCCGTCCACGTCAATATCAATAATATCTCCCGAAACGCCTATGACACGTTTAAGAAGAATTTTGTTGTTATGATAAAATGCGATTATGTCCCCTTGTTTGAATGTGCCTGTTTTGTTGCACACAACAAGTTCTTCGTTGTTAAGATTCGGGGTCATGCTTGTTCCCGTAACTCTGAGTACAGGCAAAAACATCACCGAAATAAGCACGGCAATAGCCCCTACAACCAAAAGCGACGACAACGTGCTGAAAACAATATGTCTGACGCTTTTTACACGGTTAAGTCGTTTAATTTCGCCCAAAAGCTGGTCGGTGGTCGGGATAGTGTTGTGAGAAAGATTTACTTTTGCGGTGTTTTTATTACTCATTTGAATTTATCCATTATGAAGTCAAGTTTCGCTTCGATTCGGTCAATGCGTTCCAAAGCGTCGCTAAGTTTGTCGTTTTTCGTTTCTTCCTCAATCTTGGTTTTAAGCATATCGTTTTCGTCCTTTAATGCGTCAATTTCCTTTCGCATAAAGTACAAAATTTCGAGTAAATCCTTTTTCCCAAGCTTGCTAACTTCCTTATTAGTCATAAAACTTCCTCAATTTTCCACACAAATACCCATCGTATATTTTTTATTAAAATACCATAGATATTTTACACCCATTTAGTCGTATTGTTACTATTCTCTTAACAAATATTATATATTTTGTTTCGTATCGCTGTTTGTGAAATAATTAACATTTGTAAATTTCAAAACCCGAATATTTCCGAATTTTTCGGCAAATAATCGGTAAAAATCCTAAAATTCGGACAGTTTATCCCTCAATCTAATTGTATAACATTATTTGTCAAATGTCAACAGTTTTTCGCCAAAAAATTAAAAACTATTCAGTTTTATTCAAAGTTCCCTGAGAAAGACCTTTCAGATAAGCATTGATGAATCCGTCCAAATCGCCGTCCATAACCGCCGAAACATTGCCCTGTTCGTAACCTGTGCGGTGGTCTTTGACCAAAGTATACGGCATAAAAACATACGAACGAATCTGTGCGCCCCACGCAATTTCCTTATGAACGCCCTTGATATCTTCGATTTTTTCCAAATGTTCACGCTCTTTTATCTCGATAAGTTTCGATTTAAGCATTTTCATGGCATAATCTTTGTTCTGAAATTGGGAACGTTGGGTCTGACAAGCGCATACAATTCCCGTCGGAATGTGGGTTATACGAACAGCCGACGAAGTTTTGTTAATGTGCTGTCCGCCCGCACCGCTTGCACGGTATGTGTCCACCTGCAAATCTTCGGGTCTGATTTCCACGTCAACGTCTGCGGTGATTTCGGGGGTCACGTCCACCGCCGAAAACGACGTGTGTCTGCTTCCCGAACTGTCAAACGGCGAAATTCTTACAAGACGGTGAATCCCCGCTTCGCTTTTCAAATAACCGTAGGCGTTTTCGCCCTCAAACATAACAACCGCACTTTTAAAACCTGCGTCGTTGCCCTCCAGAATATCCATTGTCGTAACTTTAAGACCCTTTTTTTCGCCCCAACGGGTGTACATTCTGAAAAGCATTTCCGTCCAGTCCTGCGCCTCTGTTCCCCCTGCCCCTGCGTGAAAAGTCACAATGGCGTTAAGGCTGTCGTACTCACCGCTTAGAAGCGTGGTCAAAGTCAGCTGGTCAACGGTTTCTTTGATTTTGCCGATTTCCGCCTTAATTTCCTCAACCATTTCTTCGTCGTTTTCCTCGCTTGCAAGCTGAATCATAACAAGCGTATCTTCAAAATTTTCGCTAAGTTTTTCATATTTTTCAACTTTGTTTTCCAACGTGCGAAGTTTTTGCGTAACTTTCTGGGAATTTTCAGGATTATTCCAAAAATCAGGCAGAGCCGACATTTGGTTAAGCTCCTCAATTTCCATTTTAAGGTTTTTAATATTCAAAACATTGTACAACTCTTCGATTTCAGGTCGCAAATCTTCAAGTTCGTTTTTCAAATCGTCAAGAATTATCATTACAAAATATCTCCTTCATCAGCTCTATATATTTAAAATAGTATATTTCTTATAAACCATAATTTAACACAAAATTTCTCATGTTATATTTTAGCATATAATCCCCGTTATGTCAAATATTCTGTGGCAAAAAAAATTATTTTTCTTTGTTTGTAAATTTTTTATAAATTTTCTTTTACTCGTTGGTAGTCTTGATTTCTTTTGCCAAAAGAATGAACTGTTTTTTCAAAATTTCCGAAAGCTGTTGCGCAGACTGTTTTTTTCCGCCCTTAACCCAAGCTTTTAAAACCCCCACGGTTACGCCTGTGCGAATCGCCATAAAATAGCGCAAATCTTCCTCGTCCATATCAGGCAAAGTCCCGTAGGATTTCGCCAGTTTTTCGGCGTTTTTCAAATGATACGTCGCAATCAAGTCTGACATATTGTTGTCAACCAAAACTTCCAAAATCTCGCTGTTTTTCGTCCAATATTCAAAATATCCTCTGACCAGTTCCCACTCGTTAAATTCCGTAAAATCAAACTCCAAAGCCTTTTGAAAACACAAATCGCACTTCCAGCAAAGCACGTCCAAAAGGTTGTCAAAAAGCCTGTAAAAAGTGCTTCGGGCAACGGTTGAAGCCTTTTGAACGTCCGTAATTGTGACTTCGTTAAAACTTTTGTTTTTTAAGCATTTGCACAATCCGTCAAAAATCAGTTGTGCAGAAAGATTTGCACGTTTGTTGTCGTTAAAATGTATCATTTTCGCACTTCCTTTTGGGTAATTTTCGCTACAAAATCTCCGTTTTTTGTAGCGTTGGTTTGTAATCTATTGTAACACAAAAACATTTATGCTACAATATTATCAAAGAAATTTCAGGAGGATTTTATTTTATGGAAACAATTATCAACGGTTGGCTTTCGGTGTGGCTTTACGTTATGTCGGGTATCGCCATATTTTTAAGCTTTAAAGTTTACAGAAATTTTAAAAAGTGGGATAAAATCAACATACTTTGCACTATGGCAATAATAGTTTTGGTTTTGCACGTTTTGGAAGAATGGGTTTTCCCTGGAGGATTGCATTATTCGTACAACCTAAGCCACGGTTCGCAGATTTTGAGCAGTTATCCCATGAGCCGACTGACGGACATGATAACAAATTTCGGCGGGGTGATTTTGGGTTGCGTTGTGCTGAAATTCTGGGGTTTTCGCAAAACAAGCGCCATTGCGGTTATGCTGTTTTCTGCGTTTGAAGTGGGGATTCACGTTGTTATCGGATATAACGACATGGCGACTTTTTCGCAATACGGAATGAATGTTTTGTATTCGCCTGGGCTGGGGACGTCGTTGTTTGGCTTTTTGCCTGTGGCGGTTTTGCTTGCAAAGGAACTTTTCTTTTCAAAAAAACCACGCCCGACGTTAAAGCAATGGCTTTTGGCAATAGTTGTCATGTTCGGCTTTTGCTTTTTGCTGATAAATCTCCCC
The DNA here is from genome assembly GCA_964480525.1 of uncultured Ruminococcus sp. Taxonomy (GTDB): domain Bacteria; phylum Bacillota; class Clostridia; order Oscillospirales; family Ruminococcaceae; genus JAAZZIT01. The sequence goes on along the minus strand of CAYZOV010000002.1, from coordinate 51,774 downwards.
GAAATGCTCCTAAGCGACAGCGACACGCCGTATTATTTCACAAACAGGGGTTATTATGAAAAATACGGCGTAGCATACGAAAACGACTACGGATTAACTTATCGTTGATAAGCAACGTCTTTTGGGCAAATTTAGAATCTTAACAAAAAACGCCACCTATAAAGGTGGCGTTAATTATTTGGACGTTTTTGGGGGTTACCAACATTCAAGACTATAAGGTTCTACCAATGAGTATTCAGCGTCTTTTTCAGTAACTACATTGTGGCTAATATCAACTAAACACCCGTGTCCGTCTGAATCTTTGGGATTCTCATAAGTATGACCGTTTAAATAAGTGTCCCTATAATTTGACCCATAAAAAATATAATCTTCGTAAACTTCATTGTACCACGATAAGGCTTCCTTGAGTTCTTGGGAAATTGGTTCAAATTTTTGAGTTTTTAAGTTTAATTCACCATATTCACTCGTATATTCGTCATAAGCAACTAATCTATTATCTTTTGATTTTCCGTCTATTTCCCATCCTTTTTCTTGTAGATTTATAGTTTTTCCATCACCGCAAACTAGATAATCATTATCATCATAAGAAAAAGTATAATAATTATCCCCATGATAAATGCAATCTACACCATAATTTGCTTCAAACTTATAAATCCAGTTTCCTTTAGTATCTATTAAACCGTAGGTGTTTTCGTCTGTTATGCCTGTAAATGCAACGCCATATTCAGAAAACGTTTGTGAATCTTTATAATCAAATTTTTCCAGTTTTGAAATCACATTTCCCTCTGTATCAATATAATTTCCTTTATTTGAATCAGGAAGAATTACAAAAGCAATCCCGTCTTTTGAAAAATTTGTAACTTTCCGATATTCTGGCTCTATAACATATTCGCCGTCTGTGTTAATATATCCGTATAAATCATCTGAAGTACCGGTATAAAGTCCTTTTGCAACAGCAGATAGTCCTGATTCGGTGAAAGGTCTAACTTCAGCATATTGTGCTTCTATCACAATTTCACCATCGCTATTCATAAAGCCATATTTACCGCCATACCAATCGTCATATTCGCAAAAAGAAATAAAACCGTTATACGATATTTCATCAACTTCATATGATAATGAACTAATAGGATAATATTTATTTTCTACAACATCATAAAACCCAAATTCGCTTTCATTTTTACACCAATATGAATAAATTTGATAATTGCATACTTTTCTGTACAACTCCGACATATTAGCCATTGAAGAATTGAGTTTGTCGTTTAAAGAGGATTTGTTTCTGTCGCTTCGGTCAGATTCACCGCATGAACACAGCATAAGCATTGACAACGCCAACGCCATAATTCTTCCTTTTTTTCTCATTATTTATACCTCCCGTTTTCTATTTTGTCCTTAATAGCACCCGTGCAAATAAGGGTTAAAACTATATTTTCGATAATATTTCTTTTCGTTTTTCATCATATTCTTGTTGAGTGATGATTCCCTTTAACAAAAGCTGTTGAAGTTCCTCAAACTTTTCCTGTGTAGTTTTAGGCGGTTCGGATAACGTATGTGACGATTGCTGAACTACCTGTGTTACAACTTTTGGTTTTGAATTTAATCTGATACAACCAACAAGAATAAATACCGCACTAAAAATTCCACCAACTATGCCGGTTGTTGTACTAAGTGAACTATAGTGTTCCATTTCTTCAAGATATTGCTCGGCTCGTGAATAACCCCAAGAATCAAGAGGGTGCCTTGTTATATAGCGTTCGGAATAATGATACGATTCATTCGCATAATATCTGAAAATAGCAAATATTACACATAAAGTAATTGTAATAACCAAAACCAAAATTCCGATAATAATAATCGATTTACCTTGATTTTTTACTTTCTTCTCCTCACTTTGCCTATTTGCACCCAGATTTGCCCAAATTAGAAGTATTACCCACATAATAACTGTCCAACCCAGAAGCAAATTTAAAACAAAAATTAGTTTTGACGAATTATGTTCGGTACGACGAGCAAGCCTTGTTGGGTAGAAAAATAACGCAGAGCATAGAGAAATAAGCATTGGAATTAAACTTCCCAAAGAATAATATGAAGTTGCAAAATATCTGCGCAAAAAATAATAGAAATATGAATTATGACAATATTCATTGAACCATTCATTGAACCATTCATTTGTTGTCAAATACGGTGCTTCAAAATCCATATACACAATGATATAAACAAGTCCACAACACCAAAAAGCTAAAGCCAGGCTATAATAAATTATCGTAATAATACTATATATCCTTATGTCGTAATCACATGAATCACATACGCTGTACTTATTGTGAAAAGTGTACTCATTACATTTAGGACAATACACCGAATATTGATTTCTTATTTTTTTACCATACTTTAAGTTAGTAGCTTTTGTTACAATAACCATAATACTTGAAAGTAGGAATACTAAATCTACCACTACATAAATGCACAACGATACTTCATGATTCAATACCATATATAAATCTTCGGAGTATATTATAAGATTTATTCTTGAAAGAAATGTCAAAATTCCTGGAAATGATTTAATAAAAAAAGCAACAAAAGAGATTAAATAAAATATTTTACTTATATCTTTATATTCATTTTGCGGTTTTGTTTCAGGTATAACATCTTTTGAATCTTTCAAAACAGGATTATGCATTGTTACTTCATTATTTATACTTGTTCCGCACCCTTTACAAAACTTTGCCGAATCCGAATTTTCAATTCCGCAATTTTTACAGTTTTGCACAATTATTCCTCCCCACATTTAAAAAACACGAACAATGTCGTTTTATACATTTATTTTAAACCTATTATTGTCAAAAGTCAATCGTTGACAGTCATAATTTATAATTTTTGTAAATAATAGACAAAATCTGATAATTGTTTTACTGCAATTTGTTGTAAATTATACCTTATCAAACATTTGTATGCTATGATGTAATATGAAACATAATATTATCATCAAAGAGGTGTTTGCAATGGTTTACGAACGTTTACGTCAATTGCGTGAAAGTAAAAATTTAAAACAAAAAGACATTGCAAAGGCGCTCAACTGCTCCCAACAGGTTTACAGCAATTACGAATTGGGTCAACGTGACATTCCCACGGACATTTTAATAAGCCTTGCGGAATTTTACAAAACAAACACCGACTATATTTTGGGGCTGACGCAAAACAGCTCGTATTTTAAAGACATTTAACATATCCCGCTCTACGCCATGTAAAGTGGGATTTTTTTGTTTTTGGTTATGCACGTTGACATATTATCACAAAGTTTACATTATTATTCCCAAAGGTGTAGAAATTCGACGAAAAATATGGTAAAATAAAATAAGTGTAGTCTTTTGTTTGAAAGTCACACTTGAAAAATTAAATCTATTCGGGGTTTGATATTCTATGAAAAATTATGACGTAATTATCGCCGGAAGTGGCATTGCAGGACTTTATTCCGCAATAAATCTTGACAGCGACCTTAAAATTCTTATTGTGTCAAAACGTGAACTCACCCTTTGCAACACCGCTCTGGCACAGGGCGGAATCGCAGGCGTTTACGATTCGCCACAGGATTCGCCAAAAGCCCACAAAGACGACACGTTCATTGCGGGCGGGTTTGAAAACGACCCGATTGCAACGGATATTTTGGTGAACGAAGCACAAATCGACATTGCAAAAATCATCTCTCTTGGGGTGGATTTTGACAAAAAAAAGGACGGCGACTATCACCGCACATTAGAGGGCGGTCACTCTAAGCACCGTATTTTTCACCACAAAGACGCAACAGGTTTTGAAATTTTAACAAAACTTTTAGAATACGTTAAAACTTTGCCTAACGTAGAAATTTTGGAAAACGCTCTGATAAGCGACGTTGCCAAAACTTCAACGGGATTTACATTTGAAATTGAACGTGACGGCAAAAAGGACAATTACAACTGCCATTATGCGGTGATGTGTACAGGCGGAATCGGTCGTGTTTACCGTTACACCACAAATTCGGCGATTGCAACAGGCGACGGAATCGCTTTTGCGTACAAATTGGGTGCAAAAATCAAGAACCTAAGTTATATCCAGTTCCACCCGACAGCCTTTAACGACCATGTGTCAAGAGAATGTTTTCTTATTTCCGAAGCTGTTCGTGGTGAGGGCGCATACCTTAAAAACTGCAACAAAGAACGCTTTATGCACAATTACGACAAACGACTGGAGCTTGCTCCCCGTGACGTTGTTTCACACTCTATCATGTTTGAAGCGCAAAAAACAGGCAGCGACAAGTTCTATCTTGACATCACCCACAAAGACAGCGAGTTTATTAAAAACCGTTTCCCTATGATTTACCGAAATCTTCTGAAACTGGGTTACGACATGACTAAGGATTTAATTCCGATTTTCCCTTGTCACCACTATCTTATGGGCGGAATCGACGTAAACACCTGCGCAAAAACCTCGGTTGACAGGCTTTATGCTTGCGGTGAATGTTCGCACACCGGTGTTCACGGGAACAACCGTCTGGCGTCAAATTCGTTGTTGGAGGGATTGGTTTTCTCACGCCGTGCCGCAACGGAAATTAACAAGAAAATTAACAAAGACGATACATATTTTGAAGAATTTAAATTTGAAGATACGTCGGATTATCCGACTGTTCCTGCGGGAATCAAAACGGAAATCAGGGCGATTATGCAAAATTCCTACTTTGTAATGCCGAATGTTTCGGCGATTCCAACAGGTTTGGAACGTGTTACGGAAATTAAAAATATGCTTGAAAACGGCAAATTTTTAAAGAACATAAACTATGTGGAAGCTCATTCGCTGGCAACGGTAGCTTATATCGTCCTTAGTGAAGCAAACAAAATTGTTTCGGAAAATGCGGAACTTACCACGTCAGACAAATAAACGAAAGGGTACAAAATTATGGTTTTAATGCAATTTCAGATTGATGATATAATTAAAAAAGCTTTGCTTGAAGATATAAATTATATCGACGTAACCACGGATTATTTGGTTGACGACGACAAAATTTCGACGGCAAAGTATGTTGCAAAAGACGACGGCGTTCTTTGCGGAATCGACGTTGCAATGCGAGTTTTTAAGCTTCTTGACGACAATGCAAGTTATGAAATTTTAATAAAAGACGGGCAAAAAGTTAAAAAAGGCGACATTATCGCAAAAATCACGGCAAAGACCAGAGCTTTGCTAAAGGGTGAAAGAACCGCACTTAATTTGGTTCAGCATATGTCGGGAATCGCAACCGCAACCAACGAGTGCGTGGAGCTTGTCAAGGGAACAAGGGCGTCAATTGCGGAAACAAGAAAAACTTTGCCGGGACTTAGAGTTTTGCAAAAATATGCCGTAACGGTTGGCGGCGGAAAAAACCACCGATACAATCTTTCGGATTGCGCTATGCTTAAAGACACCCATTTGGACGCATACGGAAGCATTACAAACGCCGTAAACGCTTTGCGTGAAAAAATGGGGCACACGGTAAAAATCGAAGTTGAGGTTCAGAATCTTGAACAGTTAAGGGAAGCTTTGGACGTAGGTTGCGAAATTATTATGCTTGACAATATGTCGTGCGAGCAGATGAAAGAAGCGGTTGAAATTACAAACGGAAAAGCCAAACTTGAAGCGTCGGGAAATGTTACGAGCAAGACAATTCGTGCTATTGCCGAAACGGGCGTTGACATTATCTCTATGGGTGCGTTGACCCACTCGGTAAAGGCGTTTGACATATCAATGAAAATTGAAAAATAGAAAGGAATTATGGAATATGGCTAACGAAGAAATCAAGCAGGAAACCCCAAAAATGCCCGAAATCAAAGTGACAAGGGCAGAAAGCGACGTGGCGATTATTAACGTGGAAATGGACGGGGAAAAATACCCGATTATGTTTGAGGACATTGCCCCTTATTGGAAAAACGGCTCAAAATCTTTGATAAATGCCATTGGCGCATATGTTCAGGGCAGATTGGTGCTGTGTTGGTGTTGCAGCAACAACGGTCAGGCAGGCGTAATCTTTGTTTGGGATTCAAAATCCAAAAAGATTATTCATGTTTCGGAAGGTTCTTTCACACGAAAGGTTATTGTGTGGGGTGCGTTGGTATTTTCATTGAGAGAATTGCCGAAAGACGACATCAGCGACCTTGTTTTGTGCGTTTCTCCGGGTCCTTGCATGGACGCTGACAACAAGAAAAACGTCCAGATGATACCTCTTAACATCAAGATTTTCGATAAAAAATTCAATATTGATAACTACAAACTTGCGGTAAAAGATAACTCGATTTTGGCAGGATTCAGAAACGAAGTTCGTCAGATTAAGCCAAATGTGAAGAAGCCTGACGCACCTGCCGACCAGAGCGGAGAAAAAGAAGAAAAGTAGACTTAGCTTTTCTTTTGCGAAAAATCCATAATTAAAAACAGCCTAGCAGTCCGAAGATTGCTAGGCTGTTTTGTATGGTTTTGCCTGTGTTTTTGGACAATTATTCCACGCCGTAAACGGTTAAATCTTGTTTTTGGAAGAAAAAGCGAAGTTAAGTGTGCCTTAAAAAAACTTCTTCACTACGCATAGCGTTACTTCAAGCAGGGTGAACGCATTATTTTAATACTTTAGGAAGTTTTGCATATAAAGTGAAATATCAGCAAAAACTGATGTGAAATTTCAACGTCGTTGAAGTGAAATTTTGTGCTTCGCACAAAGTGAAGTGTACAAAACCCCATAGGATTTTGTACGTTGAAAAAAGCACTTAGCTTTTCGCTAAGTGCTTTTTTCTGGCGGAGATATAGGGATTTGAACCCTAGCGCCGGCTGTTGCCGACCTACCGGATTTCGAATCCGGACCCTTCAACCACTTGGGTATATCTCCAAAACATTTACAACTCCAATATTATAGCACATCTAAATTCATTTTGCAAGCCTTTTTTGAAAATTAGTTTGTAAACATTTTAAAACTTAAATAATTATGCCGTCGCAATGGTCGATTTCGTGCTGAATAATCTGCGCCGTAAACCCCGAAAAAGTTTTGATTCTTTTCTGAAATTTTTCATTAAAATATTCAACCTTAATATTTTCGTACCTTTTCGTTTCCCTCACCCCGTCAAGGGACAAACACCCCTCTTGAGTTTGGAAAACTTTTGAAGATTTTAAAATTTTCGGGTTAAACATCACCACGAATTTTCCCCCGTCATTTACGGCGATAACCCTCTTTAAAACGCCTATCATATTCGCCGCAAGACCCACGCACCTATGGGAATTTGCCCGCAAAGTGTCCAACAAATCTTCGCCGATTTGCACATCTTCCGCCGAAGCTTCGGCGGATTTTCTTCCCAAAAAGATAACGTCTTTTACAATTTCTTTAACCATAAAAATCTCCGTTTTTCCTTAGTTTTTCGTCTTATTAACCGCCGAACCAATTATCCAAATCGCAAAAATTATCACGCAAAAAGCAAACTCAACGGCGATATATCTTAGGCAGACCCCAAAATCAAAAGCCACGTCCGAAACACCGCCAAGCATATCCGTTACTTTAACATACCAATACAACGGCAAAAACTTTGTCACCGACAGAACCTTGTCCCCAAGCAGACTTTGAGGAACGAAAACGCCACACAAAAAACTCATTCCCAGTCCGACTATGTTGGAAATCATGCCCACGGAATTTTCGCTTTTTATAAAATTTAAAACTACCAAACTCAACCCTAAGCTTATAAGCATAACAACAAAGCTGTTAAGTGCCGCCAAAAACAGCTTTTCACCAAAAGCAGGTTGGTTTATGATTATGCCCGCAACGTTAAAAACCGCCCACACAGCCACACAACACACTACGCTTGCGACAGCCGTTTGAACAGACCGACTTGAAAACTTCACGCACGAACAGTTGGTTCTGTCTTTGATGTCCTTTTTGTTCATCACCAACAGCACGGGACAAATTACTGTCATAATCACCGAAATAAGGATATAACTCAGATATTGATAATAATACATTGCATTATGGCTAAAATCCGTATTTTCGGTGTTTTCCGCCGTTTTAATTGTCACCGAAACGCTGTCCTCCAAGACTTTTGCGGTCTTTTGGGTGGCTGTTTTAACGTCGTTTCCCTCCACAACAAAAGCACAGGCTGTTTTTGCAAAACGTTCAATCTGACCGGACAAAATCTGACCGCTTGAATTATTCGGACTTTGATAATTTTCAAAAGCACCCGAAATATCGCCTTTTGCCAGTTTTTCCTCAAAACCCTCTTTAATCACCAAAGCATAGTGGATACGTTCGTTGAACAAGGCGTCCAAAATATCGTACTTTTCTTTACCCACGTCAACAAGAGTGTTGTTTTGACAAAGATAATTCGACAACGCCTTGCTTGAATCGGTTTTGTCCATATCAACAATCGCAAAATCCACATTTGTCTGTACAAAAGTGTTGTTTTCTTCACCTGTATTTGTAAGCACGGTTACAAGAATCAGAAAAACGATAATGTACGCAAAAGTCATAACAATTTTAGATTTGAAAATTTTAAAGAATAATTTGAAAATCTGCATAAATTCTCCCCCATTTACAATGAATCGTACTTCCTTTTTCTCGTCAGGAAAAATCCCAAAGCGAAGAAAATCACACATTCCACAAGCATTGACAAAATTTTTGCAACATAAATTTTCAAATCGTCGTACACATTAAGACAGCAAAAAGCGTCCGTAATAATCGCCGACGGGTTTACGTCGTTGAAAATCGGCATTTTGTTTTCCACAATACCTTTCATTTGCGAAACCATAAGTCCGCTTAAAAAGCACAAAAACAGCGACACGCAAGTAAGCATACCGATTTTGGCGCTTTCTTTCATTTTACTGATTGCACCCACAAAAAATCCCAGACCCACGCCGATAAAACCCGACATAATCGCCGTAAAATACACCAACAAAAGCCTGTTTCCGAAATAAATTCCAAGACCGAACCTTAAAAAAGTTACGCAAATTACCATGCAAATTCCGCTGATAAAAAGCGCCGCACAAAGACCTGCTGCGACAGACACGGATTTTTTTACGGGACTGCAACACTTTCGTGCGCCCAAATCCGAAATATTCCCCTGATTTTTCACGCACACCGACAACCCGATATAACTGCAAAACAGCCCTGTCATAGCAATAAGGTTATAAAAATAATTTACCATTTCGTCCCATTTTCCGTCGGTGAGTTTTACGCTTTCGTTAATAACTCTGTCGTCATAAAAAACCTGTGACACTTCCCCGATTTTTTGAGGATTGTTAGCAATGGTATCTTTAATTACGGCTTCGCTTGATTTATACTGTTCCAAAAAACTTTTTACAATTGTCTGGTTAATCCCACTTGTATATGTGGTCACGGACAAGTCGTCAGCATAAATTACACCGTCGATTTTGTGTTCGTCCAAAAGCTTCAACGCCTTGTTTTCGTCGCATTTCGTAACTTTCAAAAGAGGGTTTTCGCCGTCCGAAACTTCGTCCAAAACGTTTTGGAAAATTTCGTTTTCGCCAATGTTCACAACCGCCACGGGAACAGCATTGAATTTTGTCTGCTCCGTAATATTTCCAAACGCCACTTTGAAAAGCGTTCCCAAAATTATAGGAAAAAGTATTACCCAAAACACAATATCTTTTTGCAAAACCGTGGTTTTAAATTCATATTTAAAATTATGTAAAAACATATTCTACCCCTTTTAATCCCTGAGTTGTTTGCCCGTAATCTCCAGAAAAACGTCGTTTAACGTCGGGACTTCGGAAATAACTCTGCCGAAATGCACGTCGTTTTTCTGCAAAACTTCAAGTATTCTCATAAGATTGTGTTTTCCGCCGCTGCACTTAACACAAAGTTTGCCGTCTTTGTATTCCACCTGATAAACGTGTGGCAAAATTCCAATCTGACCTTTGATTTCGTCCTTTGGATTTTGAATTTCAATTTCCACCGTTTCGGTATTTTTTACAAGCTTTTTAAGTTCTTCGTTTGTTCCCTCCGCAATTTTTTTGCCCTTGTCCATAATCGCAATTCGGGTGCAAATTTGTTCAACTTCTTCCATATAATGCGACGTGTAAATTATCGTAGCTCCGCCTTTGTTAAGTTCAACAATTCCCTCCAGAATTTTGTTTCGGCTCTGGGGGTCTACCGCAACAGTCGGTTCGTCAAGAATGATAAGTTCCGGTTTGTGAGCGATTCCGCAAGCAATGTTTAATCTGCGCAAAAGTCCGCCCGACAGTTTTTTGGGTTTAAATTTAACATAATCTTCAAGCCCCGCAAATTCTATGGCTTCGTTGACATACTGTTTGCGTTTTTCCTTGTCTGTGATATAAAGTCCGCAAAAATAGTCGATATTTTCCTTAACCGAAAGTTCGTCAAAAACCGCCACATTTTGGGCAATAATACCGATTTTCCGTTTAATTTCGTAACTTACGGGGGTCATTTTTTCGCCGAAAATTTCGATATTTCCCTCGTTAAAACTCAAAAGTGACAACAGACAGTTAATGGTTGTCGTTTTGCCGGAGCCGTTAGGCCCCAAAAGTCCGAAAATCTCCCCTTTTTTGATTTCAAGGCACAACCCGTCCAGCGCCCTTAATTCCTTGTATTCTTTAACAAGATTGTCGATTTTTACAACAGTTTCGCTCAAATTATCCACTCTCCCAATGTTATAATGTAACTTCAGTTTTATTATAGCACACATACTATTGGGTGTCAACAACAAGTTATCTATTGTAAAAAAGATTGACAATACTTTTCTTATGTGGTATTATTTAAATGTAAAATTACATTAAAAAGAGGTTTTTCCATGAAAATAAACAAAGTGATTTTAACTGCGTTTTTTGCCCTGACCGCCCTTTCGTTTGGCGCTTGCAACAACGACGGTTCTTCGGATAAGACAAAAACCACAACGGACAATTCCCTGTCCGTTTCACGCCCTATTGTTTCAACCGCCGAAAACATATCCTGCGAAATTGTTTCAAACACGTTTGAAAACATTATGGATATGAATATTTACAGCGATTATTCAAACGTATTTTTCTCGGTGATAAACGCCAAAAACACCCTTGACGTACCCGACGGAACATATTCTTCCCCCAACGTAACCGCCACCGTAAACGGCAAAGAGGTTAATATTGAGAACATAGCCTACATTATTGTTTCGGGGGAAAACATAAGTATGTCCGTTTCGTTTAACGGGGGTTTTGTAAAAAAAGGCTCGGAGATTTATGTGTCGGTTGAGAATTTCAACAAGTTAAGAGAACCTGAGAACGAAACCGATTTTGTAGGATATGACGAATACACCGACGAAGTGGTTTTTAAAGGCAAACTTGAAATAAGTGCAAAAACCGACGTCGATTTCGGAAATTATTGTTTTGATTATTCCCAAAATGGAGCGGGAATGTTAGTTGTCAGCGGTTCTAACGCTTCGTTTTCTGACGCTCTGAACGTTTTGGGAGCAAAACCGTCCGTTGACGACATTGTTTTGGTCACAAAAGCAGGCACACAAATAAAATTTGACAGCGTTTCCGACCTGCACAACACCGACGACGAGGGCAACCACCTTGACCAATACACCGCAATTTACTCTTTTGACGACGACAGAAAGGTCGATTTGGCGGAAATTGATGATATTTTGCTGTTGGGAGAGAGTTTGTTAAAGTAGAAGTTTTAAAAAAACGCCTTTTTTCGTTAAATTTCGCAAAATTTCGCCGTTTTTCGTGGAATTTTGCGATTTTTTTATAAATTTCTCAAAAAAGCTTGACAAATGCTTGATTTTTCTCTATATTTATATATGTTGCAATATCTGCGAAATTGTATTTTTATTGCATATCATTTTTTTGCGAAAGGCGGTAATGCTATGGAAAACAATAACGGTACAATAATCAGCCTGAAAGACATTGTGGTTGAATTTGACGGCGAACAGATTCTTAAAAGTATTAACCTTGACATAAAGGACAAAGAATTTGTTACGCTTTTGGGACCATCAGGCTGTGGAAAGACCACGACTTTGAGAATTATCGGCGGTTTTTTGAACGCCGACAGCGGAGATGTATTCTTCGGTGGGGAAAGAATCAACGACGTTCCCCCGCACAAACGTAACGTAAACACGGTGTTCCAAAGATACGCTTTGTTCCCACACCTTAATGTGTACGACAACATTGCGTTCGGATTGAAACTTAAAAAATTGCCTGCAAGCGAAATTAAGGCAAAAGTTAAGGAAATGCTTAAACTGGTAAACCTTGAAGGTTACGAAAAACGTTCTATTCTTAAACTTTCGGGCGGTCAGCAACAGAGAGTTGCAATTGCCAGAGCTTTGGTTAATCAGCCGAAAGTTTTGCTTTTGGACGAACCTTTGGGGGCTTTGGACTTAAAATTAAGAAAAGAAATGCAGGTTGAGTTAAAGAAAATTCAACAGAGCCTTGAAATTACGTTTATCTACGTTACACACGACCAAGAAGAAGCTTTGACCATGAGCGACACGGTGGTGGTTATGAAAGACGGAAATATTCAGCAGGTGGGTACGCCCGTGGATATTTACAACGAACCTGTGAACGCTTTTGTTGCCGATTTTATCGGCGAAAGCAACATTGTCAACGGCATGATGAAAAAAGATTTTCTTGTAGAATTTGCGGGAAAAGAATTTGAGTGCGTTGACAGAGGTTTTGACACAAACGAAATGGTCGATGTGGTTATAAGACCGGAAGATATTGAAATTGTTCCGACGATTCAGGGGCATATTGAGGGCGTGGTCGAAAGCGTTATTTTCAAGGGCGTTCATTACGAAATGGTTATCGACAGCCTTGATTTTAAATGGCTTGTTCATTCCACAAAGTGCGAAGAAGTCGGCACAAACGTCGGCATGAGAATTGCGCCGATGGACATTCATATCATGCACAAAACAGTTGAATAATCTATACCGAAAGGAAATGGGCATATGAAAAATAAACTTGCTGCTGCCCCATATTTGGTATGGATGGCAGTTTTTGTTGTTGTGCCGTTAGGATTGGTTTTTTATTACGGTTTAACCGACTTTGACGGCAATTTTTCTATTGATAATCTGTCAAAAATGGGACAATACACAAACATATTCTTCCGTTCAATATGGCTTTCCGTAATCGCAACGGCGGTGTGTCTTGTTATTGCGTACCCTTTGGCTTATATTCTTTCCAGATTGGAAACAAGAAAACAATCCACAATGCTTTTACTTGTAATGCTTCCGATGTGGATGAACTTTCTTTTGAGAACTTACGCTTGGATGACCCTTTTGGAAACAAACGGCGTAATTAACAAAATTTTGGGATTTTTCGGTCTTGGACCTTTTGAAATGATAAACACACAGGGCGCTATCGTTTTGGGCATGGTGTACAACTATTTGCCGTTTATGATTCTGCCTTTGTATTCGGTCATGACAAAGATTGATAAATCCGTAATCGAAGCGGCACAGGATTTGGGCAGTAGCGGTCGACAGGTTCTTATGAAAGTTATAATTCCTCTTAGTAAATCGGGAATTATGACGGGTATTACGATGGTGTTTGTTCCGTCGGTTTCTACGTTTATAATTTCAAGAATGTTGGGCGGCGGCTCGAATATGCTTATCGGTGACCTTATCGAACAGCAGATTTTGGGTACTTCGTACAACCTTAACTTGGGCGCTTCTATTTCTATTGTGCTGATGGTTTTCATTTTGATGATTATGGCACTTATGAACCAGTTCGGCGACGACGAAGAAATGGAGGGTATGATTATATGAATTTCAAAAAACTGTTTTCAAAACTCTACCTTTTCCTTATCTTTTTGTTTTTGTACCTGCCTATCATAGTTCTTATCGTTTTCAGTTTTAACGAATCCAAAAAAGGTTCGACTTTCACGGGATTTTCTCTGAAATGGTACAAAGAACTTTTGCACAACGATTTGATTATTTCGTCCCTTGTTACAACTTTGCAAGTGGCGTTTGTTTCAACGGTTATTTCCACAATTTTGGGAACAATGGCGGCGCTTGGTATTCACAGAATGAAAAAGGTTTCACGCACAATCGTTATGAACATAAACTATATTCCGATTCTTAACCCTGAAATTGTTACGGGTATTTCAATGATGCTTCTTTTCATCTTTTTCAGAAACTTTATTGATTTTGAATTTGGATTTGTTACCCTTGTTATCGGACACATAACCTTTAGTACGCCGTATGTTATTTTAAGCGTTATGCCGAAATTAAGACAAATGAACCCTCACCTGTACGAAGCAGCGCAAGACTTGGGGTGTTCGCCTTTTCAGGCGTTTTGGAAGGCGGTTTTGCCTGAAATTATGCCGGGCGTAATTTCGGGATTCCTTATGGCTATGACATATTCAATCGACGACTTTGTTATTTCGTATTTTACGGCGGGTGCGTCGTCACAGACACTATCCATAACGATTTATTCCATGGTCAGAAGAAAAATCAATCCGCAAATCAACGCTCTTTCAACAATTATGTTTGTATGCGTTCTGTTGATTCTCATAATCAAAAACGTTATCGAAGAAAGTCGTGTCAGAAAGCTTGAAAGGGAGGATTTATAAAATGAAATTAAAAAACATTTTGTCATCTGCCCTTGCTTGCATTTTTGCACTAAATGTGTTTAACGTAACCGCTTTTGCCGACGTCAGCGTGGACGGCGGGTACGATTACGGCAGATTCAAAGGAAAAGACGTAACTATTCGTGTGTTTAACTGGGGCGAATACATTTCCGACGGTTCGGAGGGGTCTTTGGACGTAATCGGCGAATTTGAAAAGCTGACGGGAATTGAGGTTGAATACACCACATACCCGTCAAACGAAGATATGTATTCCGTTTTAAAAAGCGGAAAAAGCCAGTACGACATAATTATTCCGTCGGATTATATGATTGGAAAACTTATCGAAGAAGATATGCTGGAAAAAATCAATTTCGACAACGTGCCGAATTTTGAAAAATACTGCGACGAAAAGTTTAAAAACCCCGACTATGACCCGACAAACGAATATTCCGCAATTTACACATGGAGTACGGTTTGTCTGATGTACGATTCGTCAATGATTGATGAAGAAATTACAAGCTGGTCGGCACTCTGGGACGAAAAATACAGCGGTCAGATTTTGATGTTTAACAACCCCCGTGACGCTATGGCGATTGCTTTAATCAGATTGGGGTACTCTCTTAACACCGAAAACAAGGACGAATTAAAGGCTGCGTCGGATTTGTTAATTGAGCAAAAACCGCTTGTTCAGGCGTATGTAATGGACGAGGTTTACGAAAAAATGGGAAATTCCAATGCGTTTATTGCACCGTATTACGTCGGCGACGCATTTATGATTCAGGAAACTAACCCGAACATTGAAATTGTTACCCCCGAAGAAGGCACAAACCTTTTCTCGGACGCAATGTGTATTCCGAAAAACAATGCTTTGCGTTCTTCAAATGCCGAAAAACGCAAAGAAGCCGAAATTAAAAAAGAAGCTGCGGAAATGTTCATAAACTATATGTACGAAACCGAAGTAGCTTTGGAAAATATCGAATACATTTGCTATTCCACACCACATACCGGAGCGTATGCTTTGCTTGACGAAGAAACAAAAAACAATCCTATTCTTTATCCGTCTGACGATTTTTTGGTAGAAAAAACCGAAACATTTAAAAATTTGTCAGCCGAAACAAACCGATACATTGACGAACTGTGGACGAACATAAAAATTTCGGGCGACCAAAACAAATGGGCTATTCCGATAATGCTTTTGGGCTGTCTTGCTGTGTCGGGATTTGTAATAGTCAGAAGAATAATTAAGAAAAAGCGTGATTACATTTAGCTTTTGATATGAAAAAACCACCTGTTTTAAAGCAGGTGGTTTTTGTTGTATTTAAGGGGTTAGTTATGATTTTTTTGTTTAAATTATTCCTTTGACAAATCGGTTTTGCGCACCACGTCACGGAGTTTTAACACAAATGACGGAGAAACAGAAAGTTCGTCTACGCCCATTCGCAAAAATTCCTTTGTGAGGGTGACGTCTGCACCAAGCTCGCCGCAAATTCCAATCCACGCACCGTGCTTGTGAGCGTTTTCGGTCGCCATTTCGATAAGTCGCAAAATTGCTTCGTGGTGCGTGTCGCAGAACTGTTCAATGTGAGGGTTCTGTCTGTCCACAGCCAATGTGTACTGGGTCAAATCGTTTGTGCCAACGCTGAAAAAGTCAACAAGTGGAGCAAGCTTGTCGCTGATGATTGCAGACGCAGGGGTTTCAATCATAATGCCGATTTCCACGTCATCGGAGTATTCTATTCCCTGCTGTTTAAGTTCCGCCTTGACTTCTTCGCAGATTTCTTTAACACGCTCAACTTCCCAAACAGATGTAATCATCGGAAACATTATGCCGAGTTTTCCGTAAATTGAAGCTCTGTACAAGGCACGGAGCTGGGTTTTGAAAATTTCGGGACGATTTAGGCAAAGTCTAATTGCACGAATACCAAGAGCAGGGTTTTCCTCTTTTTCAAGGTTAAAGTAATCCACCTGCTTGTCGGCACCGATGTCAAGGGTTCGGATAATGACCTTTTTGCCCGCCATACTTTCCAAAACACGCTTGTAAATACGATACTGTTCGTCCTCGGTCGGGTAGTCCTTGCTTTCGAGGTAGATAAATTCCGAACGGAAAAGCCCAATTCCACCTGCGTCATTTAAAAGCACTGCACCGATGTTTTCCACACTTCCGATGTTTGCGAAAATGTTGATTTTTTTGCCGTCAAGAGTAATATTTTCTTTGCCCTTTAAGCTTTGCAAAAGCTGTTTTTTCTCAGCCTCTGCTTTAATTTTTTCGCTTGCTGACGAAATTTCTTCTTCGCTGGGGTTTAGGATAAATTCTCCCGTAAATCCATCTGCAATAGCAAAATCGCCGTTTTTGATTTGCTCTAAAAATTCGCTTCCTACACCGATAATCGCAGGGATATTCATATTTCTAGCCAAAATTGCGGTGTGAGAATTTGACGAACCGTGGGCTGTGACAAACGCAAGCACCTTGTCCTTGTCAAGTGAAACGGTTTCGCTAGGTGCAAGGTCGTCGGCACAAATTATCATTTTTTCGTCCGAGGTTTCCTCGGCAGTTTTGGCGTCGCTCATACAACGGATAATTCTGTTTGAAATATCACGCACGTCCGAAGCTCTGGCTTGCATATACGCGTCGTCCATTGCCGAAAACATCTGGGCGAAATTGTCGGCTGTGACAGCCACGGCGTACTCTGCGTTGACCTTTTGACCCTCAATCATTTCGATGATTGCGTCATTATAGTCCTCGTCCTCCACCATCATCATATGAATTTCAAAAATCGCAGCGTTAGTTTCGCCAACTTCCTTTAACGCTTTTTCGTAAATTTCCCCAAGCTGTGAAATAGCAAGCTGTTTTGCATTTTCAAGCTTTTCGATTTCCACTTCGGAGTTTTCGATTTTCACACGTCTTACCTGAATGTCCTGACGTTTGAAAACGCTCACCTTTCCCATAGCGATTGCACCGTAAACGCCTTTTCCCTTGAACATAGTCATTTGCACCAGCCCCTTTCCTTTTGTCAAGCCTTTAAATTAGAGGTTAGCCTCGAAAAATTCCTTCATTGCCTTTTCAGCAGCGTCCTCGTCTGCACCGTTTACTGTGATAGTTACGGTGTCGCCACATTTTACGCCAAGCCCCATAAGAGCCATAAGCTTTGTACAGCTAACGCTTTTGCCGTCCTTTTCCAGAGTGATTTCACTCTGGAATGACTTTGCCTGCTTTGCCAAAAGACCTGCCGGTCTTGCGTGGATACCGATTTCGTCCTTGATTGTGTAGTTAAATGTTTTCATATTAAAACTTCCTTTCTGATTTTAAAGATTAGTTAATTTCCAAAATTTTGTCGCCTGCGTGAATTTCGCCAAAGGTAAATCCACCGATTTTTTCATAGTCGTCTGTGTTGCAGATAATCATCGGCGTAGTCACCTTGTAGCCTGCGTTTTTAATTTGGTCAATGTCAAATGTGATAAGCAAATCGCCCTTTTTGATTTCCTGACCGTCCGAAACGTGGGTTTCGTAGAATTTTCCCCCTAGCTTTACGGTGTCAATTCCAACGTGCAAAAGGATTTCCACACCGTCATTTGAAACAATGTTTACTGCGTGCTTTGTATCAAAAACCGATTCGATTTTGCCGTCACACGGAGCGTAAAGCTTGCCCTCGGTTGGTTCAATAGCCACGCCCTCGCCTAAAATTCTCATTGAGAAAACCTCGTCCTCCACGTCGTCAAGTGAAATTGCGTTGCCGTTAAGGTGAGCGTAAAGCCGGGTTGAGATGGTTTCCTTTGGAGCCTCCTCGGACTTTTCTTCAGTCTGTGGAGCTGTTTTTGTTTCAAAAATTTCGTCAAGTCGTTCTGCGTCAGGTGAAGCTACGAAATCCTCAAAGTGGGATTTAATTACCGAAACCTGTGGCCCGTAGATTACCTGAACACCGTTTCCTTTGTGAATTACGCCACTTGCACCACTTTGCTTGAGCATTGCGTCGCTTGTTTTGTTAGGGTCAATAACGGTAATTCTGAGTCTTGTTGCACAACAGTCGATGTCCGAAATATTGTCTTTGCCACCAAGTCCTTTGAGAATTAAAGCACTTGTCATATCAATATCGCCGTTTTGGTTTGCCTCCTTGCGAGCGTTTACGTCTTTTCTTGTGTAAAGCTTTGGTTCAACGTCATCAGCCTCACGTCCCGGGGTCGCAAGGTTCATTTTTGTAATCATAAAGTAGAACACGAAATAGTAAACTACTGCGTAAACAAGACCTACGATTACAATCCAAATCCAGTTTGTTTTTGCATTTCCTTGAAGAACACCGAAAAGGGTTAAGTCGATAAGTCCGCCTGAAAAAGTCATACCTACGCCAACATTAAAGATGTGCATAAGCATATACGAAAGTCCTGCGAGAACACAGTGAACAGCGTACATAAGAGGTGCTACGAAAAGGAATGTAAATTCCAAAGGTTCTGTAATACCTGTGAGCATTGAGGTGAGGGCTGCGGAAAGGAGAAGTCCACCTACAACCTTTTTCTTTTCAGGACGAGCTGTTTTGTACATTGCAAATGCAGCGGCAGGAAGTCCGAAAATCATAAATGGGAATTTGCCCGACATAAATCTTGTTGCAGATACCGAGAAAACTTCGGTAGACTTTGACGCAAGCTCTGCAAAGAAAATGTTCTGTGCGCCTGCAACCGTTACGCCGTCGATGATAAGCGAACCGCCAAGTTCGGTTTGCCAGAAAGGCATATAGAAAACGTGGTGAAGTCCGAATGGAATTAACGCTCTTTCGATAATTCCGTAAATCCAAGTTCCTGCGTAGCCGGATTCCAAAACAAGCTGTCCCAGAGAAGCGATAGCACTTTGAACAACAGGCCAAATGTAGAACATTGCGATACCTACAACAAGGTAAACAACGCTACATACGATTGGTACAAATCTTGTTCCGCCAAAGAACGAAAGCACCTGTGGGAGTTCGATTTTGTAAAATCTGTTGTGGAGGGCGGCAACGCCAAGTCCGACGATGATACCACCGAAAACGCCCATTTGAAGAGTTGTAATTCCTAAAACTGATGTAGTAGAGTTTGCAGCCATTGCCTCAATGCCACCTTTTGCTGTGATAAGCGTGCTGATGGCTGTGTTCATAATAAGGTACGAAATTGCACCTGAGAGGGCTGCGACCTCTTTTTCCTTTTTAGCCATACCGATTGCAACGCCCATTGCGAAAAGAAGTGCAAGGTTGTCGAAAACGGCGCTGCCTGTTTTGGACATTATGTCGAGGATTGTGTAAAGTACGCCACCCTCGGTGATTATTTTGCCAAGTCCGTAGGTTTCGATTGTGGTCGGGTTTGTAAACGAGCTACCTATGCCAAGCAGAAGTCCTGCAACAGGCAAAAGTGCTATCGGGAGCATAAACGAGCGTCCGACACGCTGTAAAACTCCGAAAATTTTGTCTTTCATTTTTCTTCCTCCTAAAGCAAGTATACTGAAAATTTCTATCTTAATTTTCAAAACTTTTGCAGGAGGTACCAAGCCTGCATTAGCTTTTGAAAATTCAGCGACTGTTATTTTCCCGTGTGATTTTTGCAATGTGCATTGTCAATGCCAAAATTTCATCTTTGGGAATCTGGATATTTTTTGTTTCTAAAATATATTGGGAAATTTCTTTTGCGCAAGCGTATTCGTCGGGGAACGATTCCCTAAGCTGAACCGTCAGGTCAAGTTCTTTTGAAATAACGTCCTCAATGGTGGTTTTTTCGGAAATTCTCTGTGCAAGATATTTTATATGCACCATAAATCTTTCAAAACTTATGGAATTTCCGTTTACGTTTTCAAACCTGTGCATAACAATTTCACCGCAGGCGGTTATGATTTTCGTTATGTCATAAAGCCTTGTCATGTCCGTTTCCAAACGGGCGTTTATGATGTGCATTGCGATAAATCCCGCTTCGTCGGGGATAAGGTTTACCTTGAGCCTTTTTTCAATTTGTTCAAGGCAGTAGTATCCGAGGGATAATTCTTCGGGATAACACGCCCTCAACGAATCCATCATTGGGTTTGTAAACTCAATTCCCTGCCTTTTTCGTTTTATAGCAAAACAAATGTGGTCCGAAAGGGA
This sequence comes from uncultured Ruminococcus sp., assembly GCA_964480525.1. Taxonomy (GTDB): domain Bacteria; phylum Bacillota; class Clostridia; order Oscillospirales; family Ruminococcaceae; genus JAAZZIT01. The sequence continues at coordinate 31,131 of CAYZOV010000002.1, read as the reverse complement.
GATTAAAAGAGATTCGTTGAGCTTTTCGGGGATAACGCTTTTGATGTGTTCGCAAAGCTCGTCTGTGAATTTTACATATCCCTCGGGAATTTCGGACAAAAGCTCGATAAGTCGCTCTTGGGTTTTCGAGTCCGTAATCAGATATGTTTTTTGAATTTGCGACGTGGACACCTTGTCGCCCACCTTTTTGGCAAATCCTATTCCTTTGCCCGACACAATAAGCTCTTTGCCGTGGTCGCCCAAAACGCATACATTGTTATTATTTATTACTTTGATGATTTCCATACATTTCTCCTAAGACTTTTTAAAAATAAAAAAGCCAACCTCGTTAATTTAGCATAGCACAAAAAATAAGTGCAATGAAAATCATACAAAGTTGGTTAATGCCCATTATATAAACGGTAACACGCCAATCGTGAAATCTATTTTTGTTTACAACTACACTTTACCACAAACATTTTTATTTGTCAATACTAAATATAAACTTTAAACTCCAAATCATTGTTTTGTACAAATTAACAAAGCTGTTTTTGTAAATTTAGCACAAAAATCTGTTTGCTTTTACAGAATTTGCACAAAAGGTCAATGGCTTTTGCGTGATTTTGTATTGAAATACTGCTTTAAATAGTGTATACTTAAAATGGAAAATTAAAATTTACGAAAGGAATTTTGCAAAATATGAACTTTGAAAAGGCTTTTTTAGGAATAGAATTTGGCTCTACAAGAATTAAGGCGGTGCTTATTGACGAGGATTTTACCCCTGTTGCGAGTGGCGATTACGAGTGGGAAAACTCCATTGTAGACGGCTTTTGGACGTACTCATTAGAGGAAAGTCACAAGGGGCTTAAAAGCTGTTACAAGGCACTCAAAAACGATGTTTTTGAAAAATTCGGTGTAAAGCTTACGAAAATCGGAGGAATGGGCATTTCAGCGATGATGCACGGATATATGCCTTTTGATGAAAAGGGTGAGCTTTTGTGCAATTTCAGAACGTGGCGAAACACCACCACATCAACAGCTTCGGAAAAATTAAGCGAGCTTTTTAGCTTTAACGTTCCACAGCGTTGGACGATTTCGCACCTATATCAGGCAATTTTAAATGGCGAGGAGCATTTAAAAAATGTAAAATACGTCACCACTTTGGCTGTGTACATAAACCGACTTTTGACGGGTGAATTTGTTGCAGGCGTGGGCGAGGCAAGTGGTATGTTCCCGATTTGTGACGGAATTTACAACAAGGAAATGGTGGAAAAATTCGAGGGCTTGGTTAAAGAAAAGGGCTATGGATTTAAAATTTCGGAGATTTTCCCAAAGGTTTTGTCCGCAGGCAAGGGAAATATGACCTTGACGGACGAGGGAGCGTTGTTTTTGGACGAGGACGGAGATTTGCAGGGGGGTATTCCTGTGTGTCCTCCTGAGGGTGACGCAGGCACGGGAATGGTCGCTACAAACAGCGTTGAGGCAGGCACGGGAAATGTTTCGGCAGGAACGTCTATTTTTGCAATGCTTGTTTTGAAAGAAAATATGAAGAACAAATATCCTGAAATTGACATAGTTACCACACCTGACGGGTTGCCTGTGGCGATGGTGCATTGCAACAACTGTTGTACGGAAATCGACTGTTGGGTTAAGCTTTTTGGGGAATTTAGCGAACTTTGCGGAGCTAAAATGGACAAGTCAAGCTTATACAAAACACTTTACAAAAACGCTTTAAACGGCGACGCTGACTGTGGCGGAATAGTAAATTACAACTTCATTTCGGGCGAGCCTGTGGCAAAGGTTGAAAACGGACGACCTGCGTACACGAGAAATAGTGACGCAAAATTTAATCTCGCAAACTTTTTCAGAAGTCAGATTTACTCCACAATGGCAACGCTAAAAATCGGAATGGACATTTTGTTTAAAAAGGAAAACGCAGACGCAAAACTGTTTTCAGGACACGGAGGACTATTTAAAGTAGAGGGTGTGGCACAGCAATTTTTGGCAGACGCACTAAACAGCGAAGTATGTGTTATGAAAACGGCAGGCGAAGGCGGAGCGTGGGGAATGGCGATTTTGTCGGCATTTAACGTAATCGGCAACGGGGAAACACTTAGCGAGTTTCTTGGCAAGCGAGTTTTTGCCAAAATGGAAAAAAGCGTGGTTTCGCCTGAAAAAGACGGTGTTGAGGGATTTGACAGGTATCTTGAATTTTACAAGTCGGGTCTTGCAGGTGAGAGAATTTTCGGAGATATTTAAGGAGAGAGTGTTATGTTAGAACAGCTTAAACAAGAGGTTTTTAAGGCGAATTTGCTTTTGCCGAAGCACAATTTGGTGACATTTACTTGGGGAAATGTTTCGGGGATTGACCGTGAAAAAGGACTTGTGGTAATTAAGCCGTCGGGAGTGGAATACGACACAATGACGGCAGAGGATATGGTTGTGGTAGATTTGAAAACAGGCGAGGTTGTCGAGGGTAAATGGAAGCCGTCAAGCGACACGCCGACACATCTTGCACTTTACAACGCATTTGAGGGGCTTGGCGGAATAGTCCACACCCACAGCCGTTGGGCAACATCTTTTGCACAGGCAGGCGTGGGGGTTATGCCTTTAGGCACAACGCAGGGAGATTATTTTTACGGCGAAATCCCTTGCACACGTCCTATGACAGCCGAGGAAATCGCCGGTGAATACGAAAAAGAAACGGGAAACGTCATCATAGAAACCTTTGAGGGGAAAAATCCCGATGAAATTCCTGCTGTTTTGGTGTTCAGCCACGGACCTTTTGCGTGGGGAAAAAAACCAATGGAAGCAGTACACAATGCCGTGGTTTTGGAGGAAATTTCGTTTATGAATTTCCACGCAATGGCTCTAAATCCAAATGTAAAGCATATGCAACAGGAACTGCTTGACAAGCATTATTTACGCAAGCACGGCAAAAACGCATATTACGGACAGAATTAAACTGAAAAATCAAAAGCGAAATACACGCCAAAAGCCTGTTTTTCGCTTTTTTTATCGATTTTTTCGGGAAGTATTGACTTTAAACTAAAAAAATGTTATAATAGGTGTATGTTTTTTTCTAAATGACAGTTAAAATAATACTATATTAAATAAAGGGGACTTTTACAATGAAAAAGCCGTTTATCACAAAGGAGCAGGCTGAGAACATCATCTCACAGTACCCTACTCCGTTTCATATTTACGACGAAAGAGGGATAAGGGAAAACGCACGAAATCTCTACAAGGCATTTTCGTGGAACAAGGGCTTTCGTGAGTATTTCGCAGTAAAAGCTACGCCAAACCCGTTTATCCTCAAGGTTTTGCAAGAGGAAGGCTGTGGCACGGACTGTTCGTCACTTACCGAACTTATGATGAGCGACGCTTGTGGCTTTAAGGGCAAAGATATTATGTTTTCGTCAAACGTAACTCCCGAGGAGGATATGCTTTTGGCTAGAAAACTGGGTGCTATCATCAACCTTGACGATTTTACCCACATCGAATGGCTTGACAAACTCTGCGGTATTCCCGAAACAATCTGCTGTCGCTTTAATCCGGGTGGACATTTTAAAATTGAAAACCAAATTATGGATAATCCGGGTAAGGCAAAGTACGGCTTTACAAAAGAACAGATTATCGAGGGTTATAAGATTTTAAAGGAAAAAGGTGCTAAAAACTTCGGTATTCACGCATTTTTAGCGTCAAACACAACCTCAAACGAATACTACCCTAACCTTGCACGAATTTTGTTCGAGCTTGCTGTTGAACTTAAAAACGAAACAGGCTGTGACATCAAGTTTATCAACCTTTCAGGTGGCGTGGGTGTTGCATACAGCCCAGACCAACAGTCAAACAACATTTTCGCAATCGGTGAGGGCGTCAGAAAGGCTTTTGAAGAAATTCTCGTTCCAAACGGAATGGGCGACGTAGCAATTTTCACCGAGCTTGGCAGATTTATGCTTGCACCATACGGTCACCTTGTGACAACAGTTAAGCATTTCAAGCATACATATAAAGAGTACGCAGGTGTTGACGCTTGTGCGGCAAACCTTATGCGTCCTGCTATGTACGGCTCGTATCATCACATCACCGTTTTGGGTAAAGAAAACCAGCCGTGCGACCACAAATATGACGTAACAGGTGGACTTTGTGAAAACAACGACAAATTTGCTATCGACAGAATGTTACCGGAGCTTGAAATCGGCGACATTTTGGCAATCCACGACACAGGCGCTCACGGATTTTCTATGGGATATAATTACAACGGTAAACTCAGAAGTGCCGAAATTCTTCTCAAGGAGGACGGCTCAACACAGCTTATCAGACGTGCCGAAACTCCACAGGATTATTTTGCAACCTTTGATTTTTGCGATATTCTTAAATAGTTGAAAGGACGCTCGTTATGATTAGTAACAATATTCTCGAAGTAATCGGACACACACCACTTATTCGCCTTAACAGAATGGTTGACGAGGACAGTGCCGAAATTTTGGTTAAGTTTGAGGGACTAAACGTTGGTGGCTCAATCAAAACCAGAACAGCCTACAATATGATTTTGACTGCTGAACAGCAGGGTATAATTAACGAAAATACAATTATCGTTGAACCGACAAGCGGTAATCAGGGCATTGGTCTTGCACTTATCGGAGCTGTAAAGGGTTATAAAACTATCATCATTATGCCTGATTCGGTAAGCTGTGAAAGACGTATGCTCGTTGAACACTACGGAGCCGAGGTAATTCTTATCCACGACGAGGGAAATATCGGTGAATGTATGGATAAATGCCTTGAAACAGCCGAAAAAATGAAAAACGAAAACCCGAATGTGTATATTCCGCAACAGTTTGAAAACATCGCTAACCCACTTGCTCACAAACACCACACAGGTCTTGAAATTCTGGAGCAGGCAGGGAAAGAAATTCACGGTTTTTGTTCGGGGTTTGGTACAGGTGGCACAATCAGCGGTATCGGCGAAACACTAAAGGCACAAAATCCCGACATTGAAATTTGGGCAGTAGAGCCACAAAACGCAGCAATTTTAGCAGGTGGAACTATCGGTACTCATTTGCAAATGGGTATCGGCGACGGCTTTATCCCGAAAAATCTCAACACAAATATTTACAGCCACGTCTATATCGTAACAGACGAAGAGGCTATCGAAACAGCAAAGGATTTGGCTCGTCTGGAGGGTATTATGTGCGGTATCTCTGCCGGCACAAACGTTGCCGCCGCAAAAAAGCTTGCTAAAAAGCTGGGCAAAGGCAAAACCGTTGTTACCATTCTCCCTGACACAGCCGAAAGATACTTCTCTACCCCACTTTTTCAGTAATTAGTTTTAAATTTTCCCTAAGCCTTTAAAAGCTTAGGGATATTTTTTGCAAAAATTTAAGCGTAACAGATTTTTTCACAAAACCTGCTACGCTTTTGTTATATTTAAAAATTACTGCTCTCTGAACGTAATTTCACCCGTTTGTGGGTTCATTGCGTCCACAATAGCCAACGATTCAAGCTGGTAACCCAAATTACGAATAACTTGTCCGCCCACCTGAAAACCTTTTTCGATAGCGATTCCGATTCCCTCAACGCTACCCCCTGCTTCGTTCACCAAAGAAATAAGTCCCTGCAACGCACAGCCGTTTGCCAAAAAGTCGTCAATAATCAACACTTTGTCGTCGGCATTAAGATATTTTTTAGAAACGATAATCTGATTAACCCTTTTGTGCGTAAAGGATTCAACCTGTGATACATAAACTTCGCCCTCAATGTTAATGCTCTGGGATTTTTTTGCAAAAACCACCGGTACGTCAAAATATCTTGCTACAATACACGCAATGCCTATGCCCGACGCTTCGATAGTCAGAATTTTGTTGATTTTTTTGTGGGCAAAACGCTTTTTAAATTCTTCGCCCATTTGTTCAAAAAGCTTTATGTCCATTTGGTGATTTAAAAAGCTGTCAACTTTCAAAACATTGCCCTCTTTAACCACACCGTCTTTCTGAATCCTTTCTTCTAAAAAATTCATCAAAAACACTCCTTAAATTGTAATATATCTCTATTATATTTAAAAAATCCCCTTTCGTCAACAGTTTACGCAAAACTTTTTTCCTTAATTTCAATCTGCACAAAAGTTCACATCTTTTTGCATTAAATACTATTGCAATATTGCACTTTGTAGTGTAAAATTATTTTATAATAATAAAAGGAGAATCAAAGTTATGTTTAATAAATCAAAAGCGCCTATGGGGTGGAACAGCTGGGACTGCTACGGTGCGGCTGTTACAGAAGAAATTGTGAGAAAAAACGCCGATTTTATGGCGAAAAATCTTAAACAGTACGGTTGGGAATATATTGTCGTTGACATTCAATGGTACGAGCCGTCTGCCACAACACACGATTATCACCCATTCGCACCGATTTGTATGGACGAATATTCACGTCCTTTGCCTGCCGAAAACCGTTTTCCGTCGGCTAAAAACGGCAAAGGTTTTAAACCGCTTGCGGACTACGTTCACTCGCTGGGTCTTAAATTCGGAATCCACATTATGCGTGGTATTCCCCGTCAGGCGGTACATCAAAATACCAAAATCTTAGGCACGGACAAACACGCAAGAGATATTGCAAAAACTTCAAGCATTTGTCATTGGAACACCGATATGTACGGGGTTGACCCTGAAAAAGAGGGCGCAAAGGAATACTACGAAAGCCTTTTTGCTCTTTATAAGTCTTGGGACGTTGATTTTATCAAATGCGACGACATATGCCGTGAAATGCCACACGAAGAAACCGAACTTATTCTGTTAAGCAATTCCCTAAAAAACTGTGGCAGAGATATGATTTTGAGCCTTTCGCCGGGACCTGCACTTTTGGAAAAAAGCGAACTTTACAAGCAAACCGCAAATATGTGGCGAATTACGGACGATTTTTGGGATAACTGGGGGCTTCTCTACGCCATGTTTGAACGTTGCGAAAAATGGAGTATTCACACAGGCGCAAACCACTTCCCTGACGCCGATATGCTCCCGATTGGTGCAATTAAGCAGGACTATCACCCTGATATTCGCACAAATTTCACAAAGAACGAACAAATTACCATGCTGACTTTGTGGTCGATTTTCCGTTCACCGCTTATGATTGGCGGCGAAATGACGAAGTTTGACGATTTTACAATGAGCTTAATTACCAACGAAAAAATTCTGCAAATGCACACAGATTCAAGACATTCCCACCAAACATTCAGACGTGACATAAACGGCAACGAATTTATACTCTGGCAATCCGTCGGTGCAAATGGCGGAGAATATGTGGCGATATTTAATGCGGGAAATTCCGACGGCGAAATTTCGGTTAAACTTTGCGATATTGAAATTTATTCACCCGTTGTCGCAACAGATTTATGGAGCGGAAAAATTCAAAATCTTAACGATAAAATCGTGGTTAAAATCCCGTCGCACGGTGCGGTTGCGTTAAAGCTTGACCATATTGCACAATAAATTACGCCAAAATTGCCCCAAGCTTTTGTTAATTTGCTATTGCAAAATCCGAGAAAATTTGGTATAATGATTTAGGAATTTAATTTGATAAAGGAGAGATTTTCAATGGAAATCAGATACGAACTTACAAAAAATCCTAAGCAAAAACCTGTCGACGAATCAAAACTCGGTTTCGGACGTGTTTTTACAGACCATATGTTTGTAATGGACTATGACACGGGTATGGGTTGGCACGACGCAAGAATTGTACCGTTCGGCGAAATTTCACTTTCACCTGCTGCAATGTGCTTGCACTACGGACAGGAAATTTTTGAAGGTCTTAAGGCTTACAGAACAGCTGACGGCGAAATCCAGCTTTTCAGACCTGAAGAAAACTTCAAAAGACTTAACACATCAGCTGAAAGAATGGTTATCCCTGCTGTTGACGTTGATTTTTGTATTGACGCTCTTAAAAAGCTTGTAGACCTTGAAAAAGACTGGGTTCCACACGCTGAAGGAACTTCGCTTTACATCAGACCTTTCATTTTTGCTTGCGACCCGTTTGTTGGCGTAAAGCCTGCTGACCACTATATGTTTATCATTATTCTTTCGCCGTCAGGCGCTTACTATGCGTCTGGTCTTAACCCTGTTAAGATTTACGTTGAACAGAAATATGTCAGAGCCGTTAGAGGTGGTACAGGATTTGCTAAGACTGCCGCTAACTACGCTGTTTCCCTTAAGGGACAGGACGAGGCTCACCAGCAGGATTACGAACAGGTTTTGTGGCTTGACGGTGTTGAACAGAAATACATCGAAGAAGTTGGCGCAATGAACATCTTCTTTGTTATCGACAACGAAGTTGTTACACCTGAACTTGTAGGAACTGTTCTCCCTGGTATTACAAGAAAATCTGCTATCGAAATCTGCAAGAAAAAGGGCTATAAGGTTTCTGAAAGAAGAATTACAATCGAAGAAGTTGCTAAGGCATACGACGAGGGCAAACTTCAGGAAGTATTCGGCACAGGTACTGCCGCTGTTATTTCACCTGTCGGACACCTCAAGTGGGGCGACAAGATTATGACAATCAACGACAACAAGATTGGCGAAATCTCGCAAATGCTTTACGACACAATGACAGGAATCCAGTGGGGCAAACTTCCGGACGAATTTGGCTGGATTACAAAGATTTAATTTTTTAAAATTACATAAAAATCAGACAAAGGTTGTGTAGAATTATTCTATGCAACCTTTTTTATATAACAATAATGCTCCTTATGGTTTCTGTTAGCAGAATTCATAAGGAGCTTTTTCACACAATCAATCACCCACGCCGTAGTTTTAGTGCAGTAACCCTTTATAACCGAAAATCTAATTTTTCATAAAACTGAAAAATTAACGAAAATTAGATATATCTAACAAATTGACAAAGTCAAGATATATCTATTATCATGTGTATATTATACATTCTTTTTCGACATTTTTCAAGGGAAATTTTTGAAATCGGCAGTTTGTATAAAATTTGACAGTCGATATGTGCATTTTGTACATTTAGAGCTTTTCGGAGGGTTACATAATGGAAAATTTTGGTGCAAATATAACAAAACGCAAAGACGGAAGATATATGGGAAAATTCATTGTCGGATATGATAAAAACGGCAAAACCCAGTACCAATATGTTTATGGCAAAACCTATGACGAAGCCGAAATCAAAGTGCTTATCGGACTGGAAGTGGCTTCACGTTATCTTTCGGGCAGAAATATTACTGTCGAAAAAGTATATAAAGAATGGCTTAATGCCGTGGTAAACCGTGTTAAGGAATCAACGTTTGCCAATTACAAGATAAAATTTGAAAAACATATTCTCCCCGTATTCGCCCATACTCCATGTGCCGACCTGTCAGCAGGCAAAATTAACGATTTTATAAACAAAAAAATCAAAGACGGACTGTCTGCAAGCTATGTACGAGATATTATTACGGTTTTTAAAACAATGTTGAGGTACGCCCAAGAGGAGTACGGATTCAAACTGTCGCTGAAAAACGTCGTTCTTCCCAAAGTTGATAATAAACATATTGAAAAAATAAATGACATTGAGCAAAACCGGCTTGTTAGTTGCCTAAAATCCAATATGTCACTAACTGCTTTCGGTATTATGTTATCTCTTTATATGGGCTTGCGTATCGGTGAAATTTGCAGTTTGAAATGGGAAGATGTGGACTTTCAACATAAAATACTTCACATTCGCCGAACTGTTCAGCGCATTAGTTCCGCAAACGACAACAAGAAAACAAAAATAATAATTACAGCGCCTAAGTCTAAGATGTCATTCAGAGATATAGCTATCCCCGACTGTCTTATGGAATATTTCAAAAAATTCCGAAGTAATCCCGATTATTTTATTCTTTCAAGTACAGAAACACCAATTGAACCCAGAACAATGCAATACCGTTACAAAAAGATTTTGCAAAAAGCCGATATGGAATATTGCAATTTTCACAATCTTCGCCACACGTTTGCTACAAATTGTTCTGAAAAAGGTTTTGATGTGAAAACTCTGTCAACAATTCTGGGTCATAGCAATGTAAATATAACGCTTAACCGCTATGTTCACCCCGACCTTATCCACGAACGCAAATTGATGAACAGCTTATGCCTGATGTTGTAATTTGTTGTCAAATAAGCGTTTGAAAATTTAATATCTTCTGTTTTACATTATTTTTTACGGCTTTTCGTTAATTTTTCAGTTTTACGAAATTTCTGACGAATTATATAGCATTAGCTGTTATAAACGTTAGAAAAAAACAATCAATATAAGGGGGGCTATTATGAAAAATTTAAACGAAATTATGCAAGAATACGATTATAGCGTAGAATTTCCGCTTTTAGGTAGAACACTAACTGTCTTACCAGAACGTAATGTTTATCATAATCTAAGACAAAAGTATAATACTTTAGCAGATGACGCTGTAAAAAAATTCAAGGGGTATCTTTCCGAACTTAAAAACATAGATGAATTCTTTTCGTCAATCCAGTCTGCATTCATTGTTTCTATCGAAGATGGTCTTAACGAAGTCTCCAGAGATGCCATATCTGTTGGATGCTATGATCTTGACTCAGCCACAATCGTAAATGAATGTATAAATGGAGGATATTTTGATACTTTTTCAAATGCTTATCAAAGATATGAAGATCGTAACGAACAAATAATTTCAAAACTCTCAAATGCCGCTGAATATCGTGCAATACGTAAAAACTCACGTCCAAGATGGACGTCTGCCACATATGGCGGTACTATGATGAATGCATGGGGTAACCAATTTAAGGCCGGAACGATGAATGCCATTGAAGGTGCAGGACACTCTATTCGTAATGCAATCGGAAATGCAATAGATGAATCAGATGCCAAAGCGTCACGTAATGAACTATTCAAAAACCAAACCTACCGTAAACAACTTATAGATAGTGTTTGGATCTGTACTATCAACCTCCATCTTGTAATTACGAATATCATCAGAAATAAAAGCAATCTTTCCTTAGGAGGATGGGTTTCAGATGCCGACTCTAAAAAAGCCGAATCAATGTATAATAATCTTATGAGGCTTAATTTACCTGAAGAACAGCAAAAAGAGTTTGCCCTATCCATTCTTGAACTAGACCCTTATGAATATGATTATTATGTCGGATTTCTGAAAAAGTTCTTTAATCAAGGAAAAGAAATACTCAATATTGCAGAATTCTTTAATATGAATGGTCTGATGAATAATGTCAAAGATATTCTTTGCGATTTTACCAAAAATAGTCTTGGAACAACAGTAGATGACCTAAACCATTGTAAAGAACTCACACTAAAAAGTGCAGAATCACTTAATGTCAGTTCGGAAAATATACAGCCGTCCTTGGATATTATTTCAAAACATGGTGAAAAAATCCTTGTTGACTTTGCTAATAATAATCTGGGAACTACCGAAGATGATGCTTATGATTGCCGTAAAAATATCAATGAACTAACTGCAAAAATGGAACTCGATAAAAAATATTCTGATGCAGCACATAAAATTGTTGATAAGCAATTAGCAAAACTTGACTTAGAGTATCGAACAGTTAACGGTATTGTTTTAGCTACGCGTGAAGAAGCTGATAAAACAAAAGAAGATGTTAAAACATATAATGATCTTCTTAGTAATTCCGGAGATTTTAAGTTTAAATTTGAATTTTTGGAACATCTTGCAAAGGTAGAATCACTCCCAATAAATTCAGAAATTAAGGAAAAGCATAATTCTGAAATCAAAGAGAAAATGAAAGAATTTGACGATCGTTGTGAGAAGGCTTCACGTCACGAATACCGTAAATCACATGGTGGCATACCATTCTGGAATGGAGATGCACTTAACATGATTATTCAGTATCTCTCTATAGCTTTTTCAACGATTTTTTCTATTTTTCGTTTTATAGATGGGACAACAGGTGCCGGTATACTATGTCTGGTAATTACATTTTTTGTTGTATACTACTGTTTTGTATGCATTCCTGAAGACGAAGAAAAAATATGGAACGAGCTTACAGATAACGGTAAATACACTTTTAGCTATGTAACATCAACTAGAATTGAACAATCTTCCAACCGGATTATCACCCTAAATAATTCAAAGAACATCACCATCTGTCCATATTGCAAAAAAGAAAATCATAGTGATAATAAATTCTGTAACGGATGTGGAAAAAACTTAAAAACTAAATAAAAGGAGAGTTTAATATGTCATTTTGTACCAACTGTGGAAATGCTATTTCAGATGATTCTAATTTTTGCACGGCATGTGGCTCAAAAATTTTAAATATTGAAAACATAAAAAATACGTCTGAACAGGCTAATTCCACCTGCAGTACTACATCTGCAATTGTTGTTGAATCCAAAAAGAAAAGCAATAAAAAAAGCTTAATTATTATAACTGTTTTAATATTACTAATAATTGGGTGTTTCGGAAGTCAAAATGGAGAAACAAGTAAATATAAGAAATACAGGACATATAAAAAAGCCATTGAAGCTTTTTGTGAAGGTCTTAATGAAGCAGACTCTATGAAATTTTGCACATCTATGCTTACAGAAGATATGATAGATTCGATAGGCGAAAGTTATTTAGCAGGAATAGAATCTACAGCTTTATCTTTGAATGAAGTGTGCGAAGAAGTATTAAACAAAAAGCCAAATTGGAAAATAACCCCAAAAAGCAAAACCAAACTTAAAGAATCTGAAATAAACGAAATAGAAAATTATTATTCTACCCATTTGTATACTGATATAAAAATTGAAGAAGCATATAATGTAAAAGCTAAACTCAAAGTTTGCGGGCAATCAGATACAGTATATATAGATGTAATAAAAATAAAAGGTGAGGGATGGAAAGTATCAGCACAAATCCTTAGTCTTGATACGCTTTTAACTCCTTTCATTTGAGTAATTAGCAACAATCATTCTCTCAAAAACAATATTGGATTATTTTTTGTAACATCTTCTAACCCCGTATCCATAAATAATAATTACAAGTGGATTATCGTTTGATAATCCACCTTTTTCTTACTATTATATCCCAAACATATTCTTTATGATTATAAAACCGAAAAATTACGTTTGAGTTTTAACAACAAAAAATCTCCGATTGTTGGTCGGAGATTTTTTTGTTATTTAGGTCGTCTTACGTTTGAATTTTTCTTTCTAACAACAGCTTTTTTCGGCTGTTGAGTGCGTGGTGTGTTTTGATACGACGTGCTTCGTTGGGTGCTGTTTTGTCGGTTTTGGGCAGGTCGTCTGCGTTTCTTATTTTGCTTTTCGGCGTTTATTTTCGCCACAAACACAACCAGCAAAAGTATCACCGCAACCCCGAAAACAACCACTATGAAAACAGGGAAAATTTTCTCCAAAACATTGTCGTCGTTTGGATTTTTCGCATTATTCTTTTTGGCGGTGGTTGTGGACACACTTTGAAAAATGTTCATGTTGCCTTGTGCGTCGTCGGTTTTGCTGTCGTCGTCTTTCGGAACGTCAGGTTCAATAGGCGCTATTTCGTCTTTTTTCAGTCTGATAATATTAACTGTGTACACGGTTTCTTCGCCGTTTTCCGCTTCGACGGTGATTTTTTTAACGTTGTCGCCCTCAGCAAGCTGGGTTTTTGCCACATAAATTCTCGGACTTGACCCTTCCACAAAACTGATATTATCATTATCAAATCCGCTGAAATAAATGTACGACTTGACGCTGCTCATTTGCGCCGTGATTTCTATAGAAGTTACGTCATTTTCAACGTTTACCTCGTAACTTGTCACCTCAGGTGAAAAGCCTTTTGTAAAAGAGCCGTGAGAAATTTCCAAACTCTGCAACTTTGAATCCGAAACAAATCCGCCCTCTTGACTGACCGTAACGCTGTCGCTGACGTCGGACACAGCCGAAGTGTCACCGTCTGTGTTTGTTACCGAAGCATTTGACAAAACTATGTCGCTGCTTCCCACGTTTTTCGCCACAAACGTAACGTTAAACTCAATGCTCGGAGCGTCCCCCGCCATGTCGCTGAGTGCGATTACACCGCCTGCGCCCTGAATCTGAGAATTTTCCGAAACTTCGATTATTCCCGAATCGTATTCAAGGGTCGCTTTTGCGTTAAGCAAGTCCATATTTTCGTTTGTAAATTCGATTCTCACGTTAATTTCTTCGCCTACGCCTGCGTTTTTCGGGCTGATGTTCATATTGCACACAGCGTCCGCTTTTGCGTTAATAAAACAAAAAGGCAAAAACAGAGCCGTCAAAACGCCCACGGCAAAAATATTCTTTATCCGAACCATAAATATCTCCTTTTTTGAAAACAAAGTCAATTTGTTAGCATTTATCAATTCTTTTATTATTATTTATTATATAATATTTTTCCGTTTTAGTCAACTTTTTTCGGCAATTTTTTTAAAAAAATGCCCATTTTCAATGTTTACAAAAAAGCTAAAAAATCCTCTTTTTTTCTTAAATTCCCCATTGTATACTATAATTTGTCACGATAGGGTGGCTCCAATAGGGGCTGCTTTTTTTTGCCCTAAAATAACATAAAAACGCAAATTCAAACCGTCAAAGATTTAATCTTTGGCGGTTTTTTTGTCGAATCTGAAATTTGTGTAAAAATATCCGTCGTATTCAACCGTATATCTTTTTATCACGTTTTTCCCCAGTTTTTTAAATACTTTTTCATAATCCCAATCTTCGTCTTTGTGACGTATTACAAAGTCCTCATGGGTGCCGTTTTCTATGTCGAAAAGGCTTTCTTCAATTTTTTCCTGTTCGTAAAAATTATTCACATAAAAACTTGCGTCCAGACTGTCCGCTTCGTAATACAAACTCCAGTTTGCCTTGTGGTCGGTGTCCTCCAAAATTTCCTGAGATACGTTAAAATATTTGTGCATAGGCAATCTTTTTTCGGTTTCGGGTGCGGGGTCGTCCCACGTCGGGTCAACGTAATACCATTTTCCGCCGATTTTAACCTCGTTCCACGAATGTTCGGAATCTTTGCCATAAGCATACACAACCATGCACGGAATCCCTGCCATTTCCATAAACATTTTAAACGTGGTGGTATAACCCAAACATATCCCCTGCCCGTCAAACAAAATTCCGTATGGGTTGTGGGCGTTTTTTCCGGCGATTCCCAAAGGCGAAATTGCGCCTTTGTCATATGTGGAATTTAGCAATATATAATCATACACCGCAAGTTCTATGTCATAATCTGTTTCGCAAGTTGTTTTAATTTCGTCCAAAATTCCCCTTGCTTTTTCCAAAATAGCATTTTCCATGTCCGAAAGAGCCGTTTCTGTGCCGTTTCTGTAAACGTCAACTATTCTTGAACTGTCAAAAACATAATACTCTTTTCCTACGTCTTTGTACAACGCAAATCCGTCAGGTGCGGTTTCTATGGGCTTTTTCGTAGTTGTGGTCGTTGTCGTAGTTATCTTTTTGGTTGTTGTCGTAACCTTTTTTGTAGTCGTTGTAGGCGTGGGCGTTGTGGTGACAGTAGTGCTTTTTGCCGTAGTCGGCGTTTTTGTGGAAGCCTTTGAAGTTGTTGTTAATTTCGGCGTTGTGGTGGTTGAAACTGTCGTTGTCGTAGTTGTGGCAACTGTCGTCAAAAAAGCGTCCTCAACAACAAATCCGTCGTCGGCGGTTGTAAACGGCGTAGTTGTAACAGTTCCCTGCTCCCCTTTTGCCGAACACCCTGTGCAAATTATCGCCGCAAGTGCTATCATACAAATCTTTTTTATCATTTTATTCTCCCCGAAAAATTATTGTTTAACTTCTACCATTTTACACTAAAAACCAACTTTTGTCAACTTGTTCGCTAAAATGTTATGTTTAACCGCACCTTTGATTGATTACCAAAATGCAATTTTTTGTAACTTTTCTTTTAAAAACATTGACTTTGCTGTAATGAGTAGTATAATAAAACTATCATTACAAAACTAAAGTTACAGATTAACGAAAAGGGGTACATAAAATGGATAGCAAATTAGCATTTAGATTGTTGATTACGGCAGGTTTGCTGATGATAATTGCAGGGGTGATTTTCTGCTTTATTCAACAATGGATTTTTGCGGTGTTGTTAGGCGTTGGCGGATTTGGCTGTTTTGTGGGTGCGTTTAATTTCAAAAACGCCAAAAACAACCACCAAACGGATTTTGAAAACAAAGAAAAAGAATAACATTGCTAAATAAATCAGTCGCACAATTTTCGGTCCAAACGCAAAAAGCCACCCCAAAAAGGTGGCTTTTGTTTTTTATGTTTAAACTTTCCAACCCACGGCTGTTTTTCTTGATTGCACAAAACGTCGGTAAATACCGCCTTGTTTCATAAGCTGTGAGTGCGTACCGCTCTGGACAATTTTGCCGTTTTCAACCACAATAATATTGTCCGCATGGCGAACGGTTTTTAAGCGGTGGGCTATCATAATAATTGTTTTTTCTTTGGTCAACGCTTCGATTGCCAAAGTCAATTCCTGTTCGCTTTCGGGGTCAACATTGGCGGTTGCTTCGTCCAGAATTATAATCGGTGCGTTTTTCATAATTGCTCTGGCAATGGAAATTCGCTGTTTTTCACCGCCCGAAAGATTCGCACCGCCTTCGCCTATGACTGTTTCGTACCCGTTCGGCAACGCCATTATAAAATCGTGGCAACAAGCTTTTTTGGCGGCTTCCACAACCTTTTCCATAGGTGCGTCAGGTTGACCGAAGCGGATATTGTTTGTGATTGTGTCTTGGAACAAAAACACATTTTGGAAAACGAAACTGAAATTTTGCATAAGAGAATCCATGCTGTATTCTTTAACATCTATGCCGCCCAGTTTTACCGCACCGCTGTCTACGTCCCAAAATCTTGAAATCAAATGACAAAGTGTAGTTTTGCCGCCGCCCGACCGCCCGACAATTGCCGTAGTGGTTTTTTCCGGAATATGAACCGACACTCCGTTGATGATTTTTTTCTTATCATAAGAAAACGTGACATTTTCCACGTCTATGTCAAAATTTTTCGGGATAATGCTTCTCCCGTCAATGTCCATAGTAGGAAGTTCCAAAACCGACTGTGCTTTGCCGACGTTCAAATCAACATTTCTCAACATTGCGGAATAACTTCCCGCACTATCCAGCGCCCCGAAAAGTATAAACGCAGAAATAACCATAACTACGGCGTTTAGAAGTTCCATACTGCCGTTTAGGTAAAACCAAACCGATACCCCTGCAATTACAACCCCTATCAACTTTGCTATAAGACTTTGCAAAAACATAATCGGCGCAAAAGTTACTTCGGTTTTTATATTTATTTTTGCGTTTTCGTCAATGGCTTGGTTTAAAGCCTTGCTTTTTTCCCCCGTCAGGTTGTACGCCTTGACCTCTGCGATTCCCTGAATATATTCCAAAACTTTTTCCACCAATTTGCGGTCGGAAGCGTCTTTTTGGGGTGCAACCGTTTTCGCTTTTTTCTGCAAGTAACCGTTCACCCCGAAAAACAGCAAAACACCCAAAACAGCTATACCGCCGATTCTCAAATCAAAACACAAAATCATCAGAATAACAACGGCGGTTGTTAAAATTCCCTGAGTTACCATCATAACCACACGGGTGGCAACGTCAGCCAGAGCTTCCATGCTGTTTGTTGCAACGGAAGTAATATATCCCAGACTGTTTTTGTTAAAATAACCCATAGGCAGATATTTTAAATGTTCGGCAATTTCGATACGCTTGTCGGCGCAGGTTCCGTACCCTGCTTCGCATTGGAGCATGGTGGAATGATAATTTGCAAAAGCGTTTCCGCATATGCTGACAAGCATTATGCCAAATGACAACAAAATGTGTTGCACGGTCAGGTTATCATTTAAAACGCCCTGCAAAGTCACCGCAATGGCAGGAATTTTCATTGCTTCAAACAAAGCTTTTACCACGCCGAGAATAATGGATTTTTGAAATTTTGCCTTATTTGTTTTTCCGCAAAAATCGAAAAATCTTTTGAAAACCGAAATCATTCTTCCAAACCTCCCTCTGCGGTGTCTTTCACAGCAATGTGAGAAAGCCACATTTTTTTGTAAAGTTCATCATTTTTCAACAGTTCGTCATGAGTTCCCGTTGCACGAATTTCGCCGTTTTCCACAACAAAAATTTTGTCGCTGTTTACTATTGTAGACAAGCGGTGGGCAATAACCAAAAGGGTTTTGCCTTTTGTCAGTTTGGCAACAGACGACTGAATTATTTCTTCGTTTTCAGGGTCGGTGAAAGCGGTTGCTTCGTCCAAAATGACAATAGGTGCGTTTTTCAACATGGCACGGGCAATGGCGATACGCTGGCGTTCACCGCCCGAAAGATGTCCCCCTGCACCGCCCACAAAGGTTTTATATCCGTTTTCAAGATTCATGATAAAATCGTGGCAACCGCTGTTTTTGGTGGCGGTGATAACTTCTTCGTCTGTTGCGTCGGGTTTTCCCATGCGTATGTTTTCCATAACCGTAGCGTCAAATAGGTAGTTGTCCTGTGATACATACGCAAAATATTTGTTATAATCCTGTTGGGTCAACGACCGAATATCAACACCGCCCAAAGTAATATTTCCGCCGTTTACGTCCCAAAGACCCGCAATAAGTTTGGCAATTGTGGATTTTCCGCTGCCCGACGGTCCTACAAGGGCGTTTACCGTACCCTCTTTAATATTCATACAAACACCATGCAAAATTTCTTTTTCGTGATAACCGAACGTTACGTTATTTAAAACAATGCTGTTGTTTTTCGGCAAAACGGTGGTTTTTTGCGGACGTTTTTGTTCCGGTTGTTCCAAAATGTCCGTAACTTCGCCTATGATTGTTCCCAGTTTTGCCAAATCATCTCCGTATGTCATAACCGTAATAAACGACGAAATTAAGCCCACCGAAAAAAGAATCACTTTAATAAAAGTGTTTGCGTCCAAAGTTCCACCACGGAACAGCAAACCGCCAATCGGCAACACCGCAACCATTGTCGCAGGAAAAATCGACATAGCAAGACAAAAATAAATGTTGCAACGTCTCATCCATTCAACAAAACAACTTGCGCCCTCTTTTGCCGCAACAACAAATTTTTCATACGAACTTTGAGATTTTCCGAACGCTTTAATCACTTCGATTCCGCCTATGTATTCCACCGCCGTATCGTTAAGAATTTTGGTTTTGTTGACGGTGTTTTGATAACTTTCGGCATACCCACGGGTCATCAAAGCATAACACCCGAATCCGATAGGTACGGTTACAAGCACCGCCAACGCCATACGCCAATCCAGAATAAACAAATACACCAAAAGTGCAATAGGTACAAGCAAATTAGACGTAAATTCAGGGATAATGTGTGCAAGCGTCGTTTCCATGCTGTCGATACGTTCTACCAACACGTTTTTAACCGAACCTGACGGCATATCAAGAACCGTCCCCAGCGGAACACGGGTGAGTTTTGCACAAACCCTTTTACGAATGTTAGCTAACACCGCAAAAGTCGCCTTATGCGAAAGGGTTGTGGAAATGCTGTGAAAACCGCACCGCCCTATCCACAAAACCGCCATAATTAAACAGCTTTTTAAGTAAACGTGGATATCTTTGCACCCTCCAATCAGATTTGAAATAATGTCCGCCATAACAAAATAAGGCAAAATTCCGCAGATTACGCCACACACCGCACTTAGAACGCTAAGCACATACTGAAAGCGAAATTTTCCTGCAAAATCCCAAATCCACGCCAAAACGGAACGGTTTGATTTTTTGTTCATATTCTACCTCCTATCATTTCTATATTCAGCAGGAGTTACGTCAAATATTTCTTTGAAAGCCGCTGCGAATTTACTTGGATTATCGTAACCCACGTCTGCCGCAATTTCGATAATACGCTTTTTTCGGTGGGTTATCAACATGGACGCCGCCACGTTCATTTTGTATTTACGGATATATGTATAAATCGGACTTCCGTAAACCCCTTTGAAAACTTTTTTTAACGTGGCTACGCTTAGATTAAAACGGTTTGCCAGTTCTTCGGTGGTGTAATTTTTCGTTAAATCTTGGGTTAAAAGGTTCTGAACCGCCTTGATTTTTTCAATTTGACCTGAATAAAAATACGGTGGTCGTTCTTGGTGTTCCGACAGCTCCAACGCTTGCAAAAACACCAAAAGTTCCATAACTTTGATTTTAAAATAATCCATACGAATTTTTGCGGGGACGTTATAAAGTTCAGAAAAAATATGCTCTATGGCGGGGTTTTTTCGCAATACAAAAATGCTGTCTTTTCCGCAGAATTTTTCCGCCAGAGCCGACAGATTTACAGACACCCCCGGCATAGCTTCACGCACGGATTTTTCCGCTTGTTCCGTAAAAAAAGCAATGGTGATTCCGTGATAATGTGACATAGGAAAATAAATATCGCCGTTGTGATGAACCCGACGGTCAATCCGCAAATCGCCCTGCTCCATATAATAGTGCATATCCTTATCCGTGCGGTGTTCGATTCGCCCCTCACGGCAATGGTCTATGCAGAAAATTTTGGACGAACTGTTAAAACGGATGTAGCAATGGGTCATGTGAAAGTCGTTGTACAACAAATAAACCCCGTCAAAAACACGGTAAATCGTCATAAGTCCGTCACCGCTTAGGTCTTTAATTCGCAAGACCTTGCAATCGTCGGTTTCGACCATTTCTTCCAGATTGTCGCCCATGTCGGTTGTGTGAAGCATTTCCCACGGGTTGTTGCCTGTTTGTTGCAAAATTTCACCTCCTAAAGTTAAGTTAGCTATAGCTAACTATATAGTATTAAATAAAGCCGATTTTCGGCTTGCATAGGTATTATATCATTTTTTTGTAAAAAATCTAACCCGATTCGTTTTTTCTGCTCCATTTGGCGAATTTTTTTATCATCTCCGCCAACAAATATATATTTTACAACAAAAACTAAGGGGTGTCAAGGTCTTGTTCATTTAATTCTATATTATGAAACATTAACAATCAAGTGAAAATTTCACTATACTCACGGTGAAATAACGCCTTTCAAGCGTTGTGAGATTTTGTACATTAAAAAAGGCACTTAGCTTTTCGCTAAGTGCTGTTTTCCGGTGCAAAAGAGGGGACGTTGAACTGTGGGTTCAATTCGTATTTTACACCAAATAAAAAGAACAATAACCCTCGATTGCCTCGGGATATTGCCCTTTTTATGGTGCAGAAGATGGGACTTGAACCCACACGACATTGCTGCCACTGGCACCTGAAGCCAGCGCGTCTGCCATTCCGCCACTTCTGCAAATATAAGCACGGAAATTCCGTACCTATTCATTATATCACAAAATGCAGAAAATGTCAACCTATTTGTGATATTTTGTGCCTTTTGAAATTTGAAAAGCACGGTAAATCTGTTCAAGCAACATAACCCTCGCAAGCTGGTGCGGAAAAGTCATATCAGACATTGACAGTTTGAATTTGCAAGAATCCTTAATTTCTCTTGCAATTCCAAAAGACGAACCTATAAAGAAATTAACGGTGGAAAACCCGTCGATTCCGCACTTATCCAAAGTTTTGCTAAAAGTTTCGCTGTCCGTTTTTTTACCCTCAATGCACATTGCAATATTAAACGCACCCTTTATGTCAACATAATTTTGCATAAGTTTTGCTTCTTCCGAAAGACCTATTTCAATTTCCTTTTGCGACGGGTTGTCCGAAATTTTGTACTCATTCAGCTCCACTATTCTAAGTTTGCAAAATCCCCCAAGACGTTTGGAATATTCCTCACACGCCTGTCGCCAGTAGGCTTCTTTAAGTTTGCCCACTGTAATAATATTAACATTCATCAAAACTCGCAAACCTCCCCATGAGTTTCAACAGGTGCAACTCTCAAAACATAATCTTTCATATATGTAAGACCGTCAAGGGATTTAATAACCGTATTTCCAGCAATATTCGGCGTATTGTTTTCCTGACTGAGATGTCCGAGAATTATCTGTTCGGTACCGTTTTTCACCAAGTTTTCTATCTCTTTTGCGCTGTCGATATTACTTAAATGTCCGATTTTTGAAGAAATTCTCTGTTTCAGACTGTACGGGTATGGTCCGTTTCGGAGCATTTCCACGTCGTAATTCGCCTCCAAAAGAACAATGTCGCTTCCCAAAAGGCTTTGGTGAACGCTTTCGGAAACAAATCCTAAATCCGTACAAACACAGCATATTTTGCCGTCAGGACAACATATCCTATACCCACAACTTTGTCTGACGTCATGGCTGGTGGCAAAGGCTTTCACCCCAAACCCGAAAATATCCGTTTCAACGTCGCCGATTTCACACAGTTTACTCTGTGGCGAAACGGTGTCATTTTGTGCAAGAAATTCAGCATTTAGGCTCTGGGCAAAAACAGGTGTATTATACTTTTTCGTAAAAACTTTAAGTCCGCTGATGTGGTCGCAATGTTCGTGGGTTACTAAGATTCCACGCACCGAATCAGGGGACAACCCGCACCTTTCAAGCCCATCGACAAGGCGTTTACAGCTAACTCCTGCGTCAATTAAAACGCCGTTTTTTTCATCTCCAACATAAATTGCATTTCCCTTGCTGGAAGAAAACAAAGGGTAAATCTTCGCCAAATTTCACCACTACTTTCAAAAATCAAAGTTACATATTGTGCAAAACAAAAGGCGAATAGACGCAACCTACCCGCCCGAAATTATTTAAATTACAAAGTCTAACTTCCCATAGCCATTGCGTTCTTGTCGCCTACATAAACGCGTTTGATGTCAGCGCCCAAACCCGAAAGTTTTTCGTCAACACATTCATAGCCACGCTCAATATGGAAAATATCGTCAATTTCCGTGATTCCGTCGGCGCACAATCCCGCAATAATCAACGCCGCACCTGCCCTTAAATCAGGAGCTTTAACAGGCGCACCCGTCAGCTTTTCAACACCTTGAATTATAGCAGATTTTCCGTTTATTGTAATTTCTGCGCCCATTTTTCGCAATTCGCCTGCGTATTTAAAGCGATTATCGAAAATATCGTCCGTAACAATGCTTGTACCGTCGGCAATCGTCAAAAGTGTAGAAAGTTGAGGTTGCATATCCGTCGGGAATCCGGGGTGTGGCATTGTTTTAATGTTGGTTTTCATGATAGGTCCGTCCACCGAAACACGAACGCTTTCGTCAAATTCTTCAATGGTTACGCCCATTTTTCGCAAATTGCTGGTGATTGATTCCAAATGTTTCGGAATAACGTTCTTTATAACAACATTACCTCTGGTTGCCGCCGCAGCAACCATATATGTTCCCGCTTCGATTTGGTCGGGAATAATGCCGTAATTAACGCCTTTTAAGTATTCAACGCCTCTAACCTTAATTACGTCAGTTCCTGCGCCTCTGATGTCAGCACCCATAGAATTCAAAAAGTTAGCTACGTCAACAATGTGAGGTTCTTTTGCGGCATTTTCGATAACCGTCAAGCCTTTTGCCTTTACAGACGCAAACATGGCGTTAATCGTTCCGCCAACCGTGATAAAATCAAAATAAATCTGGTTTCCGATAAGCTCGTCCGCCTTAACGTGAACAATTCCGTTAATGTTTTCGTTTGTAGCACCCAAAGAATTAAACGCCTTGATATGCTGGTCGATAGGTCTGTCCCCCAAGTCGCAACCTCCGGGCATAGGAACAAACGCTTCGTGGAATTGTCCCAAAAGCGTTCCCAAAAAATAGCTTGAAGCTCTCATTGTTTTAGCCAATTCATAAGGAACGTTCGGCGATTTTATGGTCGTTGTGTCCACACGAATTGTATTTTTATTGATGTATTTAACATCAGCTCCCATTTCTTTTAAAATTTTGGAGCAGATGGCTGTATCTGAAATGTCGGGAACGTTTTCCAAAACGCACGGTTCGTCGCACAAAATCGTAGCGGCAACGATAGCAACAGCTGCATTTTTCGCACCGCTGATACAAACCTCACCGTTCAAAGGAGTTCCGCCTTTAATTATATATTTAAACAAATGTAACACTCTCCTGTTATTGCGTCAGACGCAAATTAAAAATTTGTACACAAAGAACAAAAGCAACACGCACAGGTCGCAAAACAAAGTTACGACAGCAATATTCCTTGCGCAATGCCCAAAAACAGGCTGTTCCGAAAAAGCATGGAACACATTTTCAATGGGAGAATCCCCCACAGGTATATAAAATCGGCTTAAAGTCGCCCTCGATATAGTATTTTACAACTTAATGTTTAAAAAACTTGTCGATTTGTTGTCTTTAAAAATATCTCTTTCTGTTTATACGGTTAAAACTATACTCGTACAGATATATTTTACCACAACTTGCAAAAAAAATCAAGAGTAAATTGCACAAAAAATCATTTTTCTTTGCACAATTTGTGATTTTTAAGAAATTTTTTAACTTCAATAAGAACTAATTATGTCATTTTCGGTTTAAAAGTTGACAATTTTATTTTGCGGTGTTACAATTATTGCAAGAAACATTTTAGGAGCGTTTGATATGAAAAAAATTTTGTCGGGTTTAGCTGTTTTTTTGACTGTTTGCGCAATTTTGGGTGGAATTTCCTCATGCGACACGCAGGATAACCAACCGCAAACCCAAACCACGTCGGTTTTGACCACAACTTTAACGACAGCAAAAATCAGCGAAGCCGAAATAACCACAACAACAGTTACAACTACAACAGAAAACGACACCGTTACGGCAAAAGTTACAACTACGGCAAAAAAAGAAACCGCCACGACAAAAGTTACAACCACCATCGAAAAAGCCACAACTACGGTAACGGAAGTTAAAACCGACGGCGAAAAAGACACCGCCACGACAAAAGTTACAACCACCGTCGAAAAAGCCACAACTACGGTAACGGAAGTTAAAACCGACGGCGAAAAAGATACCGCCACGGCAACAAAAGTTACAACTTCAACGGCAAAAAACACGGTCAAAGTTCCCGAACAGGCGGAAAATCAAGGGAATTTGGTGTGGATTCCGACCCACGGCGGAACAAAATATCACCGAAAATCAACCTGCAGTAACATGATTGACCCTATTCAGGTTTCAAAAGAAGCTGCCGAACAAAACGGATACACGCCTTGCGGTAGGTGTTACTAAGCAAAAAAGTCCCGAAAAATCGGGACTTTTTTTATTTTATCTCGTCAAAAGCCTTGCGGATTGAGGACACTCCGCAAATTTTAATATTATATTTCGAGGTGTCAACCCCTTTGAGGGATTGGCGTGGAACAATACATTTTTCAAAGCCCATACGCTCTGCCTCTTTGATACGCTGGGTTATGTGTGAAATATTTCTAAGTTCGCCGCCAAGTCCGATTTCGCCGAAAGCTATGATTTTGTCGCTTACAACCTTGTCCGTCAGCGATGAATAAAGTGCCAACGCAATGGACAAATCAGCAGCAGGCTCGTCAAGTCGCAAGCCACCTACGATATTTATGTAAACGTCAAGATTTCCGAAGAAAAACCCAAGTCGCTTTTCAAGCACGGCAATAATCAAATAAAGTCTGTTGTAATCAAAGCCTGTTGCCATTCGTCTAGGCGATGAAAAACCCGTTTTAGAAACAAGTGCCTGAACCTCTGCCATTATCGGTCGTGAGCCTTCCATAACGCAAGCAACACAGCACCCCGAAACGTCGGTCGGTCTGCCCGACAACAACATCATTGACGGATTTTCGACCTCGTTAAGTCCGTTATCCACCATCTCAAAAACGCCGATTTCGTTTGTGGAACCAAATCTGTTTTTAACAGCTCGCAAAATTCGATAGGACATATTTCTCTGTCCCTCGAAAAACAGCACAGCGTCCACAATATGCTCCATAACCTTTGGACCTGCGATTGCACCGTCCTTGTTGACGTGACCTACAATAATCATCGGGATTTCCTCGGATTTTGCTGTACGCATAAAAAGATTAGTACACTCTCGCACCTGCGTTATACTTCCCTGTGCCGACGAAATATCTCTAATTCCCATTGTCTGAATTGAATCAATAATAACAATTTCAGGCTTTTCGGCAACAATCGTATCGCAAATCGCTTCTGCGTCCGTTTCCGCAAGCAAATACAAATTCTCCGTCTTAACCCCAAGTCGGTCTGCTCTTAGCTTAATCTGTCTGGTGGATTCTTCGCCCGAAACGTAAAGTATGGTGTGGTCGTCGCCTAAAAATTCGCAAATTTGTAGCAGAAGCGTCGATTTACCGATACCCGGTTCGCCACCCAAAAGAACAAGACTGCCTTTTACGATTCCACCGCCCAAAACTCTGTCAAGCTCGTTCATTCCCGTTTTGTAGCGTATTTCATTTTTGCTTGCGTCAACTTTGTCAAGGCACACAATTTTGTCCGAAACGTCGCTAACCCGTCTTGCATTAGCTTTTGAAGAACGGCTTGTAACCATTTCCACTTCTTCAAAACTGTTCCATTCGCCACAGGTTGGGCATTTTCCGTTCCATTTTGCACTTTCAAATCCACAGTTTGCACACACGAAAACCGTCTTTGTTTTAGCCATAATAACCCTCCGAATCAAGGTTTTTAGTAATTAAATGTGTTTGATTTTTGCAAATTTCGCCATAAGTTTTTTAGTTCCCACCTTGTCAAAAGCCACCTCAAGCATAGTGTCGTTTGACATTTGCGTAGCTTTCAAAACCATACCTTCGCCGAAAATTTTGTGATAAACCCTTTCGCCGACGTTGAAAACGCCCACTTCGTCGTCCTCAAAAACCTTGTTTGAAAATACGGAATTTCTGGACATTTGCTGTTGCAAAGTGCTTCCTCTGTAACCGGTCGGAACTTTGTTTTCACCTTTTGCGTAAACTTTGCCCGCACCACGTTCAGCTTCTTCAACAAAGTTTTCTTTCGGCAATTCTCCCAAAAAACGTGACGCCTTGTTAAAGCTCGGTTTACCGAAAAGCATACGGTTGTCCGCACGGGTTAAGTACAGCTTCTCTTTTGCCCGTGTAATCGCCACATAAGCGATTCTGCGTTCTTCTTCAAGTTCGGACTGCGTAAAACAGCTTCGTTGTGACGGGAAAATATTTTCCTCCATTCCCGCAACAAACACAATCGGAAATTCCAGACCCTTTGCTGCGTGCATTGACATCAAAAGCACGCAATCGGCATTTTCGTCAATGTTATCAGCGTCCGTGTAAAGTGAAATTTCTTCCAAAAATCCGCCCAAAGTCGGCTCGTCTGCGTTTTCGGTATAATTTACCATAGACGTTTTAAGTTCGTTGATATTTTCAAGGCGGTTAAGACCCTCGTCGCCCAGAGTATGCATATATGCTTCGTAGCCCGTCCGTTTCAAAACTTCGTCCAAAAATTCGTCCAAATCCATTGTCTGACTTAGAACCGACAGTTCGTCAAACATATTCGCCACGTCTTTTAAAAGTGCGGATTTTTTCACCAGCGGTGCAAGACTGTCCGACTGTCGCATTACCTCCAAAGGCGAAATTCCCAAATCGCTGGAAATCTGTTCAATGGTATTAACCGTCGCTTCGCCGATTTTTCGCTTCGGCTCGTTAATAATTCTTCTAAGTCTTAACATATCCGAATTGTTGTTGATTACCGAGAGATAGGACGTAATGTCCTTAATTTCCTTTCGGTCGTAGAACTTAACGCCACTAACCACCTTATACGGCACGCCTGCGGAGGTGAGTGCTGTTTCTATGGAGTTTGACAAGGCGTTCATTCGATAAAGCACAGCGTGGGAGCTGTAAAGCTTCCCGTTTTTAACATTTTCAAGAATTTTTTCAGCAATAAACTTACCCTCGGAGCGTTCGTTAAGAGCCGTGTAAACCGTGACTTTTTCGCCGTCGCCGCTGTCCGTCCAAAGATTTTTGCCTTTTCTGCCCTCGTTGTTTTTAATTAAAACGTTTGCACAGGTGAGTATATTTTGCGTTGAACGATAATTCTGTTCAAGGCGAATCACCGTAGAATTTGGGTATTCCTTTTCAAAATTCAAAATATTTTCAATGGTCGCCCCTCTGAAACGGTAAATCGACTGGTCGTCATCACCCACAACGCACAGGTTTTCAAACTTTTGCGACAACAGCGAAATAAGACGGTATTGCGCCATATTTGTGTCCTGATATTCGTCAACAAGCACATATTTAAACCTGTTCTGGTAATGGTCTAAAACGTCGGGAAATTTTTCAAAAAGTTCCACGGTGTTGTAAATTATATCGTCAAAATCCATTGCATTTGCGTCTTTAAGTTTTTGCTGGTAAAGCATATAAATTTTCGCCGTGACAACCTCTTTATAGTCGTTGCCTGTTTTCGACGCAAAAACTTTCGGCGAAATCATTTTGTCCTTTTGGCGTGAAATTTCCGTGGCAATGCTTCGTGGCGGAAACATTTTTTCCGAAACGTCAAGTTCACGCATACACGCTTTTATAACCCTCAAAGAATCGTCCGAATCATAAATTGTAAAGCTTGAATCATAACCGAGATTTTGACATTCGTATCTCAAAATTCTAACGCAAGCAGAGTGAAATGTCGCTGCCACGACCCCCTCACCCGCTTGTCCCAGCATACGGCTGATTCTGTCTTTGAGTTCGCCTGCCGCCTTGTTGGTAAACGTAATCGCCAAAATATTCCACGGATTTACGCAATCAAACGCCACAATGTCCCTTAATTTTTCGTTGTCGGTGTATATTCCCTTTGCGTACCCCTGCAAAAATTCAAGTTCTTCCGCTGTTACATTAAGCGGGGTTTGGTCGGCATAGGCGTTTCCGAAATAAATCATGTTTGCGATTCTGTTTACCAAAACGGTGGTTTTTCCGCTTCCTGCACCTGCAAGAACAAGCACCGGACCTTTCACCGCAAAAACCGCTTTTTTCTGCATATCATTCATTTTGGAAAAATATTTTTCCAAAGCTTTTTTCTTTAATTCCAAAAATCTGCTCATAATTTTTCCTTTCAAATTAAATATACTTCTATTTTATCACATAATCCGCAAATTGTCGATACATTTTTTTGGACAGTTAAAATTTTTTGAGAAAATTTCAAAAAGGTATAGCATTTACGGAAAAAATATAGTATAATTAAATTGACAAAACATAAGAAAGGATTTTTAAAATGGGCAGATTTACGGAAAAAAGTCACGGAACTATCGTAAAAAGCGTATTGTTTGTTGTTGCGGTGTCGCTTTTGATGGTGGTTTTCATATGGAAATTTGACGGTTTTTTGGATTATGTGGAAGAAATCACCGACGTATTAAGTCCTGTTATTTGGGGGTGCGTCATTGCATTTTTGTTAAATCCGATGATGAAAACCCTTGAACGGTTTATGGCAAAACATATTTTCAAGAAAAAAGAAAGAAAAAAATTAAAACGGTTTATTTCAATCGCCATAACTTGCACTTTCTTTGTTGCGGCGGTGACAGGTCTTTTGTATGTGGTTGTGCCTGAAATTATCGACAGCATTTCCGCAATTTTCGACAACATTTCGGTGTGGGTTGACCAGATTACAAAGTGGGTACAGCACCTTTTCAGAAACAACAAAGAGATTCAGGACAAACTTGTTGCGAAAATTTACACATATTCAAACGATATTTCCACCCTTATCGAAACATTCAAGCCGATTTTAAATAACATTCAGTCCGGCGCAATCGGATTTATCAGTTTTGTTAAAAATTTCCTTTTGGGATTTATCGTGTCAATTTACATTCTCGCAAGCAAAGAAACTCTTTTGGCGCAGACAAAGAAAATTATTCTTGCTGTTTTTCAGAAAAAAAACTGCGAAAAGATTTTTTCAATCTCTTCACAGGTCAACAGAGTTTTTTCGGGATTTATCATCGGTAAAATTATTGATTCCGCAATTATCGGCGTGATAACATTTGTGAGCATGACGATTTTGGATTTACCGTACATTATTATGATTTCGGTTATTGTGGGCGTAACAAATGTTATTCCGTTTTTCGGCCCGTTTATCGGAGCAATTCCAAGCGCAATGCTTATTCTGTTAAGCACGTCAAGTTTTAAAGAAGTCATCGTTTTTTGCATAATGATTCTTATAATTCAACAGCTTGACGGAAACCTCATAGGTCCTAGCATTTTGGGAAACTCAACGGGGCTTCCTGCTATTTGGGTGCTGATTTCGCTTCTTGTTGGCGGCGGACTGTTCGGTTTTGTGGGAATGGTTCTTGCTGTGCCGACATTTGCGGTGATTTATGATTTAACAAAAGACGCAGTAAACGCCAAACTCAAATCAAAAATGCTTCCGCCCGAAACCGACGCATACCGTGGCAATATTGAACATTTTTACAAGCGAAACACCATAACCGAACGACCTCTGTCTGCCGAAGAACTTGAAAAAATCGAAATTCTGCCGTCAGACCAGACCAACGAAGCAACATAAAATTCATACTGACAACAAAAAGCTCCGCCAATCGGTGGAGCTTTTTTCATAATCTTTAAAATATCTGCGGTTTTGAACGTATAAATTTGTCAAACTATCTCTTTTTATAAATTACAATTTCGGGGTTTTCGCCGTTTTTTTCGTAGGTGGCAACGAGAATAAATTCCATATTTGCAACCACCCCGAAGCACCTTTCACCGCCAAACTCGCTTTCAAGTTGGTTGCCAAGATAGGTAACTTCGTCATTTAAAAATTTCACCGTTTTTCCGTTCGGAAGCCTGTAATCCAGATTAACATAACCGCCTACAAGTGCGTTAAGCTTTTCAAGTTTTGGCATACCCTCAACGTTCAGGACGTTAATTTCGTCAACAAGGTTTTTCTTAAACTTTTCAAATTCCCCGTTTATGCCAAGATTTTCGTAGTTTTTCCAATAATCAAGTTTTGGCAACGTGGCTTTAAGATATGTACGCGCTTCGTCCTCGGTATGTTCCTCGCTAATCATGTTTTTAACGCATACGTCGATTAAGTCGTCCAAATCGCTGTACATATACTCACCGTCGGCATAACACCATTTGCAATAGTCCTCGTTGAAGTTTCCGTCCTTTTCTTTGCTGATGTTACCGTCCTCAAGTGGCATACCGCAACATTGACAAACAAGCTTTCTCGGAGAACCCAACAGCGTGTTAATTGACACATTGAACAATTTTGACAACAGTTTAAGCGTTTCGGTGTTAGGAACAGTTTCGCCGTTTTCCCAACGTGACACAGCCTGACGGGTTACAAAAACTTTGCCTGC
>CAYZOV010000001.1:93432-120650 GCA_964480525.1 uncultured Ruminococcus sp. | reverse complement strand
AGGGGAGTTTGCAAAACCTTGTCGGTAGGGGGACTTTTTACTTGAAAAGTCCCCCATCGCAAAAACATAATGGCTTATGTTTTTGCTCCCCCCGAAAAACGCTTAAAGGTATAGGGGAATTTCGCCGTCTGCGGACGGCGTTTCTATAAAGTTTAAACAAACTAGAGTTTTACGGTTTTCGTCAGAAAACATTGAGCATTGCGAAATGAGTAAAACTCGCATGCGAAACGCAGTTTCGCATATGCCCCCTCAACCCCCACCACCTTTTGAAAAAGGTGGACGAAAACTTTAATATTTTTGCGAACTTAAACAGTTTTCCTTACTTCTTGAAAATTCACAAAAAATTTGCTATTCGTAAAAAAATGTTCACACATAACGGCTTTGCAAATGTTATTCTTAAATCAGAAAATAAATTTTAGAAAGGTCGGTGTTATTTATGAAGAGAAAATTGTTGGGTGTTTTGGCTTTGAGCATTTGCGTTTTGGCGGTGGGTTGCGGAAAAATCGACGACAGCAAGGCAGAGGACGCAACAACCACAACGACCACTACTGCGACAACTACGACGGTGACGACAACGAGTGGGGTTTCTGAAAATACTACACCCGAAGTGGTGGAGTACATTTTCATAGGTGACGCTAGTCAAACTCATGAGGGTGTGGAGCTTTCGGGCGAACAAATATCACAGGCCGAGGAGCTTTTTTCATATGTTGAAAGCTGGGACGAAGAACCTTGCGACATCGACAGCGCCAAGATTTTAAAAGGCGGAACTTTTCAAATTATAACAAATGGCGAAGTCGAAAAGTCGATAAGCGTTGGCTTGTATTCGGACGGGCAGTATTTTGTGGAATTTGGTGGAAACGGTTATTTAGTGAACGACGGCAAAATCGGGCAAATTTACGAACTTTTTGTAGAGTATCAAACTGAAATCGGTCAAACATTAGAAAATTAAATTTTAGAGCTTGCACTAAGGGGTGCAGGCTCTTTTATTTACAAAAAATTTACTTTTAGTTATTCGGCTTGGGAAAAATATTGGGGCTTGTACGAAATTTTGTGGTAAAAGGGGAGAAAATAGGGGTTGAAAAAGGTGCGGTAATGTGTTATAATATTTATGGTATCGCCCGACGGCGGTTTTACTATAATTAATGTATAAAATTTTCAGTCGGGTGTTTAGGAAAATAATGTTAAATAGTTTAATTTAGCAAAGGGGATTGTTTTTATGCTTACGGATATTGAAATTGCACAAAATGCGAAAATGAAAAAAATCGTGGAAATTGCCGAAAATCTGGGCATTTCGCAGGACGACATCGAACCTTACGGACATTACAAGTGCAAACTTTCGGAAGAACTTTTTACGAAACTTGCGGACAAAGAGGACGGAAAACTTATCCTTGTAACGGCGATTAACCCGACGCCTGCAGGTGAGGGAAAAACCACAATTTCGGTTGGTTTAGCTGAAAGTATGGCTAAAATCGGAAAAAATGCTGTTTTGGCATTGCGTGAGCCGTCTTTGGGTCCTGTTTTCGGAATTAAAGGCGGAGCAGCAGGTGGCGGATATGCGCAGGTTGTTCCGATGGAAGATATAAATTTGCATTTTACGGGAGATATGCACGCTATCACAGCGGCAAACAATCTTCTTTGCGCTTTGGTTGACAACCACATTCAGCAGGGCAACGCTTTGGGAATCGACCAGAGAAGAATTATGTTCAAACGTTGTATGGACATGAACGACAGAGCGCTAAGAAATATCATTGTTGGTCTTGGCGGAAAAGTAAACGGAGTACCGAGAGAGGACGGTTTCCAGATTACAGTTGCCAGCGAAATTATGGCTATTTTGTGTTTGGCAAGCGACCTTGAGGATTTAAAAGCAAGACTTGAGAGAATTTTGGTGGGTTATACATACGACGGAAAACCTGTTTACGCAAAGGATTTGGGCGGTTGCGGTGCTATGGTGGCGCTTTTGAAAGACGCTTTGAAACCTAACCTTGTTCAGACATTGGAAAACACTCCTGCAATTATGCACGGTGGACCTTTTGCTAATATTGCACACGGTTGTAACTCGGTCAGAGCGACAAAATTAGCTTTGAAATTGGGCGATTACGCAATTACAGAGGCCGGATTCGGTTCGGATTTGGGAGCTGAAAAGTTCTTTGACATCAAGTGCAGATTTGCAGGTCTAAAGCCAAGCTGTGTAGTTTTGGTGGCTACAATCAGAGCGTTGAAGTACAACGGCGGAGTGCCTAAGACGGAGCTTACCACAGAAAATGTTGAGGCTTTGAGAAAGGGCGCTGTAAACCTTAAAACTCACATTGAAAATATGCACAAATTTGGCGTGCCTGTTGTGGTAGCTATCAACAGATTCCACACGGACACAGACGCAGAAATTGCCGTAATCGAAGAAGTTTGCAAGGAAGTGGGAGTTGAGTTCTCTTTGGCTGAAATTTTCGCAAAGGGTGGCGAAGGTGGAATTGACCTTGCGAATAAGGTTTGCAAAACTATCGAGGAAAAAGAGAGCAAATTTGCTCCGCTTTACGATGAAAAATTGCCTATTAAGGAAAAATTGGGAATTATCGCAAGAGAAATTTACAGAGCAAACGTCGTAATTTTCACAGTACAAGCAGAAAAAGCGATTAAGGAAATCGAGGGCTTGGGATTTGGCGATATTCCTGTTTGCGTGGCTAAGACCCAGTATTCTCTTTCAGACGACCCGACAAAACTGGGAAAACCTGAAAATTTTGAAATTACCGTTCGTGACGTTAAGCTTTCGGCAGGTGCAGGCTTTGTTGTGGCTTACACAGGCGACATTATGACTATGCCGGGATTACCGAAAGTTCCCGCAGCAAACAAAATCGACTGCGACAACAAGGGCAACATTTCGGGACTTTTCTAAAAAATTAACAAGGTCGGTTGTCGGTTAAAAATCGGCAACCGATTTGTGAATATGAGGTTTGAAAATGGAAAAAACTAAGAAAAATTCAAAGAAAAAGTGGATTATTCTTGGGGGAGCTTTTGTTGTGGTAGCCGTTTTGGTTATCGCAGGGGTAATTTTATTTTCAAGAAACGACGTTAAATTTAAGTTTGAGAGCAAATTTGGGTTAAACCGAAGCAAAGTGACGGTACAGAAAATTGACGAGGGGAAAATTTCTACGGAAAAAATGAGCGTTGAGGATTTTTTAAACCTTGAAAATGTGGAGAAAAACCAGTCGCTTATGCTTATTAACGGTGACAATTTGCTGTCGGGAAATTTTGAAGTGGACATTGGCGAATACAAGGACACGGGCGTTTTGATGAACGTGTGTATGCGTGATGATTACGCAAAAATGTCGGCGGATATTATAGAAAAATTCGGACAAAAGCTTTTTGTGATGAGCAGTTTCAGAACAGCCGAGGAACAGGACGAAATTTTGGCTGAAAAGGGGAGCGACACGGCGCAAAAAAGCGGTGCAAGCGAACACCAGAGCGGTTTGGCGCTTGACGTGTACGTCAGCGGTTTTGCAGGCGAAGGCTTTTTAAAAAGCGACGTGGGCGTATGGGTGAACGAAAACTGTTGGCGGTACGGATTTGCGGTGCGTTACGGGTACAAAAAAAGCGACGTGACGGGGATTGAGTTCGAGCCGTGGCACATAAGATATGTGGGGTACCCTCACGCAGAAATTATGTACCAAAATAATTTGTCCCTTGAAGAATACTTAGAAAGTTTGGAAAACGGCAAATTTTACAGATTTGACGGTTATGTTATAACAAGGCAAAATGGCGATAATTTGGAAGTTCCTACAGACTGCGAAAGCTATGTAATTTCCGAGGACAACGCAGGCGGATATGTTATTTGTGCAAAAGAGAGGTAAAAATGAAGCTTAAAAAAAGTACGGTTGTGCTTATTGGATTGGCGATT
Organism: uncultured Ruminococcus sp.; assembly: GCA_964480525.1. Lineage (GTDB taxonomy): Bacteria > Bacillota > Clostridia > Oscillospirales > Ruminococcaceae > JAAZZIT01. The sequence continues at coordinate 116,761 of CAYZOV010000001.1, read as the reverse complement.
TTCACCGTTTTATTAAATATTTTGGCGTGGCTAAGCAGGGGATTTTGCGATTTTTATGTTGAAAAAATCTTTCCGTTGTGGCTTAATACATATTCGAGATTTACCTCGATTTTTCCCTTTTCAGTAGGTGAAATTCTAATAATTTTGGGTATAATTTTGCTGTGCGGTGGGGCTGTGAGTTTGGTTTTTCTGCTGATTTTCAAAAAAGGCAAACGTGGAAAAATTTTGAAAATTTACGGCAAAACTCTGGCGTGGATTGTGGTTTTAATAATGCTGATTCAGACGCTAAACTGCTTTATTTTGTATCATTGCACAACGTTCGGGGAAAAATACGGCATAGATTGTGAAGAACATTCGGTTGAAGATTTGCTAAAACTTGGGGAAATAGTAACAGACATTGCAAACGAGTATGCCGACAAAGTTTCGAGAGATGATGACGGCAAATTTGTGCTGACGTCGGATTTAAACAAGATTGCAAAAGATTCTATGAAGAATTTGGGCAAAGAATATACACAACTTGACGGATTTTACCCGAATCCAAAACCGATTATAAATTCTTATTTTATGAGCCAGCAGTATCTTATGGGGATTTATTTTCCCTTTACTCTGGAAGCGAATTATAACAAAATTATGTACGAGGTTAATTTACCCGACACGGTTTGCCACGAACTGGCACATTTGAGAGGGTTTATTTTGGAGGACGAAGCAAGTTTTATTGCGTATTTGGCGTGCATAAATTCGGGCGACACAGATTTTATTTACAGCGGAAGCATTTCGGCGCTGAAATACATTAGAAACAACATTGAGGATTATGCAAGCGACGAGGAAATTCAAGAGTTTTACCAAAGGCTGAACCCTGTCATAATTACGGATTGGAACGAGAGTTATCAACATTGGGAGGACGTTCAGCAGGACGAAGAAGCGATTATTCCCAGCGAGATTGTAAACGAGGTCGCAGATGTGGCAACGGATACTTCGCTGAAACTTAACGGCGTTGAGGACGGAATGAAAAGCTACGGACGAATGGTGGACTTAATGCTTGATTATTATATGGAAGAAATTTTGGAGATAAAAAATGGTTAAGGTGACAAATTCCCCCGAAGAAACCATTGAATTTGGTAAAAAAATCGGGGAACTTTTGACAGGCGGTGAGGTTATTGCTTACTGCGGTGGTCTGGGAGTGGGCAAAACCACATTTACAAGAGGTTTGGCGATTGGGTTTGGCGTTGGCGACGACGTGACTTCGCCGACGTTTGCTCTGGTGAACGAATACAGAAAAAACGGCAGGGCATTGTGCCATTTTGATATGTACAGAATTTGCGGGGTTGACGATTTGGAAACCACGGGATTTTACGATTATATGGACGACAGCGCCGTTTTGGCGGTTGAGTGGAGCGAAAATATAAAGGACGCTTTGCCAAAGAATACTATTTATATAAGCATAGAACGGTTGGACGAAAACAAGAGAAAAATCACGGTTGAGGGAGATGAAAAATTTGAAAATATTGGGGATTGACACCAGCGGAAAAATTGCTTCGGTTGCGTTAAGCGATAACGGAAAAATTTTGGGCGAAATCAGTTTTTTTGCAAGCCAGACACATTCCCAAGTAATTTTGCCATTGGTGAAAGAGCTTTTGGATAGAGTTGGTGTTGAAATTGAGGAAATAGACTGCATTGCCGTCAGCGAGGGTCCGGGAAGTTATACAGGGCTTAGAATCGGAATTTCGGTTGTTAAGGGATTGTGTTTTAACGGAAAAACCAAGTGTATGGGAATTTCCACACTTAGGTCGCTTGCACAAAATGTCAGTATGTTTGAGGGGGTTGTTATCCCCGTGATGAAAGCGAGAAACAGGCTTGATTATGTGGGCGCATATTTGATTCATAACGGCGTGATGAAAGAATACGGCGAAGAATCCTTGAAAAGTTACGACGATATTTTGGGATTGGTCGAAGATTTGGGCAAAAATTGTGAAGATTTTAGAATTATGCTTGTAGGCGACGACTCAGAAAATCTCAAAGAGGAATTGTTTAAGAAAAATGACAGAGTGACGGTTGCGCCTATGTCATTTGTAAACCAAAAAGCAAGTTCGTTGTGTGAAATTGCACAAAAGGACGCTCAAAAATGGATTGATTGCGAAAAGTTGGAAGCAAAATATTTGCAGATTACAAAAGCAGAAAAAGATTTGAAAGAGGGAATAAAGTGATGAAAATTGCAATTGGAAACGACCACGCCGCTGTAGAACTTAAAAAAGAAGTTTGCAAGTGGCTTGAAGAAAACGGATACGAATATAAGGATTTCGGCTGCGGTGAGGGTGAAAAGTGCGATTATCCCGACGCTGCGAAAGTTGTGGGCGAAAGCGTTGTTTCGGGAGAATTTGACAGGGGAATTTTGATTTGCGGAACGGGAATCGGAATTTCAATGGCTGCAAACAAGGTTAGAGGCGTCAGAGCGGCGTGCTGTTCGGACTATTTCTCGGCAAAGTACACCCGACTTCACAATGACGCAAACATTTTGTGCTTCGGTGCGAGAGTTGTTGGTGCAGGTCTTGCGTGCGAGCTTGTTGACGTGTTTTTGAAAACCGAATTTGAGGGCGGTCGTCACCAGCGTAGGGTAGACCTTATTACAAAAATGGAAGAGAATTTTTAAAAAATTTAGAATCATAATTTCGTTCGGCAGGTTGGGGCAAAAGCCACGGTCTGTCGGGCGTATTTTTTAGAAAAAAGAGGGGATTTTTTTGACATTTACATACAAGCACACAAAATATGCTGCGTATATCGGATATATAACACAGGCAATTGTGAACAACCTTATGCCGTTGCTGTTCGTGTCCTTTCAGAGGGATTTTGGGATTTCCTTTGACAAAATCAGCCTGCTTATAGTGATGAATTTCGGGGTTCAGATTGTGACGGACATTGTGGCGGCGAAATTTGCGGACAGGGTGGGTTATAGAAAACTGACGGTTTTTGCCCATGTTTTTGCGGTTTGCGGACTGGTTATGCTGTCGTTTTTGCCCTTTGTTGTAAATCCGTTTTTGGGGTTGTGTGTGTGCAGCGGAATTATGGCTGTGGGCGGAGGTTTGACAGATGTTGTGATTTCGCCGATTGTGGAAGCTTTGCCCGGCGACGAAAAAGTTTCGGCAATGGGACTTTTGCACTCTTTTTATTGTTGGGGACAGGTAGGCGTTGTGCTGTTTTCAACGGCTTTTTTTACGTTGGCGGGAGTGGAAAACTGGCGGATTTTACCGATTTTGTGGGCGGTTGTGCCACTTTTTAACGCCTTTTTCTTTAGCAAAGTTCCACTTAGGACGTTAAACGAGGACGGCGAAAGCGTGGGTTTAAGAAAATTATTCAGCGTAAAAATCATGTGGGTTTTGATTTTGCTAATGCTTTGTGCAGGCGCAAGCGAGCTTGCAATGTCGCAATGGGCGTCGTATTTTGCCGAGGAGGGTCTGGGAGTTTCAAAAACTTTTGGCGACCTTTTGGGTCCGTGTGCATTTGCGGTTTTGATGGGGACAGCGAGAACGATTTACGGATTTTGGGGCGAAAAAATCAACCTGAAAAAATCCATCGGAATAAGCGGTGGGTTGTGCGTGATGAGTTATTTAATTGTGGTTTTTGCCGAAAATCCTATTGTTTCACTTTTGGGTTGCGCTGTTTGCGGACTTTCGGTGGGAATTATGTGGCCGGGAACGTTCAGCTTGGCTTCGATGAATTACCCACAGGGCGGTACTGCTATGTTTGCGATTCTGGCTTTGGCAGGCGACGTTGGGTGCAGTTGCGGTCCGTCTGTTGTGGGGTTTGTTTCGGGAATTACGGGGCAAATTAAGTCGGGAATTTTGGGCGCAATTGTTTTTCCGATAGGGTTAATTTTAGGACTTATATTTTTAAAGAGTAAAAAAACGGACAGTTAAACGGGAGGGTTTTCACATGAGCGATTGGGATTCAACGCAGTATATGAAATTTTCAAATGAAAGAACAAGACCTGTGGACGACCTTTTGAGCAGGGTGGAAATTTCACCGAAAAGTGTGCTTGATATTGGTTGCGGTCTAGCCAACAGCACGATTAAATTATGGGAAAAGTTTAAAAACAGCGAAATTCTGGGGATTGACAGTTCGGAAAATATGCTTGAAAAAGCAAGGAAAAATTATGGGGATATTATACATTTTGAAAAATGTGTTGTGCCTGACGGGTTGGACGGTTTGGGAAAATTCGACCTTGTTTTTTCAAATGCGTGTCTGCATTGGATTCCCAATCATAAGGAGCTTTTGCCGAATATTTTTTGCCATGTAAATGACGGCGGGTGTTTTGCCGTGCAAATGCCTGTTGTTCAGAAAGCCGTATTTTACGAGGCTTTGTGGGAACTTGTTAAAGAAAAACGCTGGGCAAAACTTAGCAAAATCAACAATTTTCACAATTTGAGTTCAGAGGAAACTTTTGAAATTTTAAGCAAGTTGTCGGGGCAAATTTCTATGTGGGAAACCACATATTTTCACCTTGTAGACGGGATAAAAGGTGTTGTGGAATGGTACAAGGGAAGCGGGCTTCGTCCGTACCTTGACGCTTTGGACGTGGGTGAACGTGACGAATTTGAAAGGGAACTTGTAAAAAAATTAAACGGCAGAATTTCCGTTTTGGAAAACGGTAAAGCAATTTTGAAAATGCCCAGACTGTTTTTTGTTGTGAGAAAATAAAATTTGCGGTTGACTTGACGTAAAAAATGTATTATAATGTATACATATATCAAAATCTTTAGGTGAGGAATCGGACGATTATGAGAGTTATTACAGGTTCGGCCAGAGGAAAAAAGCTGAAAACCCTAGAGGGTATGGACGTCAGACCAACTTCGGACAAGGTTAAAGAAGCAATTTTTTCCATTATTCAATTTGACATTCCGTCGGCGTCGGTGCTTGATTTATTTGCAGGCAGCGGACAGCTTGGCATAGAAGCACTCAGCCGTGGCGCAAGTCATTGTGTTTTTGTTGACAAAAGCAGGGAATCCATTGGGATAGTGCGTGAAAACGTTGAAAGCGTGGGCTTTTCAAAACAGTCGAGAATCCTGAACATGGACAGTTTGGATTATTTAAAAACCGCAAAAAGCGGACTTGACATTGCTTTTCTTGACCCGCCGTACAGACACAATCTTTGTCAAGAAGCGTTGGTGCTGTTATGCCCGAAGATGAACGACGGAGCAATTGCGGTTTGCGAACACGAAAAAGAAACGGTTTTGCCTGACGAAGTGGGCGAATTTAAAGTCATGAAACGTTACAGATACGGCAACATTTCGGTGACGACGTACATTAAAAACCCTATGCCCGAAGATGAGGAATAGGCAGTAAATCGTTTTGAGAAAGGTGTTTGGTTAAAAATGAAAATAGCGGTTTGTCCGGGAAGTTTTGACCCCGTAACATTGGGACATACGGACATTATAAACAGAGCGTCGAAGCTTTTTGACAAGGTAATAGTATTGGTGTCGGTTAATTCGTCGAAGAAATATTCGTTTACGCCGGAAGAAAGAGTGGAAATGATTAAAGCGGTGACGAAAGACCTTGACAACATAGAGGTTGAGAGCAACGAGGGATTGTTGGCGGATTATTTGAAAGAAAAGGGCGCTTGCGCAATTGTAAAGGGTTTGCGAGCTGTGTCGGACTTTGAATATGAATTTCAGATGGCTTTGGCAAACAAAAAACTTTGTCCCGAAGCGGAAACGGTGTTTTTGGTGACAAGTTCGGAAAATATGTATTTGTCGTCAAGCGTTGTTAAAGAAATTGCAAGTTATGGCGGTGATATTACGGGGTTTGTTCCTGAAATTATCCGTGAAAAAATTAAAGAACGTTTAGTTAAGAATTAAATAAAGGAGCGAAAAGAAAATGACTATTGAAGAATCACTTGATATGTTGGAAGAACTTTTGGAAAATGCAAAACAGGTTCCGTTTGCAAACAAAAAGGTGCTTGTTGACCCTGACAGAATCAGAACAATTATCGACGACATAAGATTTAATATGCCTAACGAAATCAAGCGTGCAAAAGCTTTGACGGACGAAAAAGAAAAGATTATTTCGGACGCTAACAAAAAGGCGGAGAACCTTTTGAAAACAGCCGAAGAAAGAGCGAAAATTCTTATTGCAAACGAGGCTATTGTTAAGCAAGCAAGAGAACTTGCAAACGAAATTGTCACAAAGGCAAACAACATGGATAAGGAAATCAGAGCCGCAATGAACGCAAAACTCGACAAGCTTTTTGAACAGACCGAAAAGAGCTTTACGGCGGGTCTTGCGGAACTAAGACAGGCTAAGGCTGCGGTAAAGGCTGCGTCAAGAAACAATAAAAAGGAAAACAGCGAAAATTAGGGGAATCGGCAATGCTTAGAAGTATTCAAGAGGAAATTGAGAGATTAAAAAAAGAAACCGACACGGCGATTTTGGCTCACAGTTATCAGTCGCCGTCGGTTTTGGAAGTGGCGGACAAGGTGGGGGACAGTTTTGCCCTTTCGACGGTTGCAAAAGATTTACCGCAAAAAAACGTCATTATGTGCGGCGTGAGATTTATGGCGGAAACGGTGAAAGTTTTGTCGCCTGAAAAGAGAGTATTTTTGGCTAACCCTGTTGCAAGCTGTGCTATGGCGCAAATGATTAAGCCACAGGATATTATCGATTACAGAAAAAATCACCCTTATGTGGTTGTGGTTTGTTATGTAAACACCACAACGGACGTTAAGGCGGTTTGCGATGTGTGCGTTACGTCGTCAAGTGCGGTGAAAATCGTCAGCAAAATTGACAAGCCGATTTTGTTTGTGCCTGATAAAAATCTGGGTAGCTTTATAAAGAAAAGTTTTCCGCAAAAGGACATTACACTTTGGAACGGTTATTGCCCTGTTCACAACGGCGTAACCGTGGAAGATGTTTTGAAAACCAAAGAACTTTATCCAAACGCAAAGGTTGCAATGCACCCCGAACTTCCCGGAGAAGTGTTGGAATATGCGGATTACATAGGCGCAACGTCGGGAATAATCAAGTTTGCCGAGGGGTGTGAAGATGACGTAATTGTGGGAACGGAAAAGAGCATTGGCGACTTTTTGTCGATTAAATTTACCGAAAGAAAGTTCCCTGTAATGAGCAAAAATCTTATTTGCCCTGATATGAGAATTACGAATTTGGGCGATGTTCTTAGAACGTTAAAGGGCGACGGACACGAAATTTTTGTGGACGAACAGGTGAGAATTAACGCAAAAAAATCCATTGACAAAATGATAGAGTTGGGATAAGATAAAAGACAAAGGACGCTTTTTTGAAAAAAGAGCGCCCTTTTTTGTGCTGAATTTTTAAGAAAGTCGTGAAATAAGGTTTGCGGTGGCGGAATTGATTTTTGAAAAATTCATGGCAGAGATGTAATATTTTTCCAGTTGATTGTGAACAATCAGGGCGTTGTGCATGGTGTGACTTGCTTCGGCGACAAGTTCGGCGCAGGCTTTTTTGTTGAGTTTAAGGCGGGATTTTCGGGCAGAAAGAAATTGCTTGTCGTAAAAACGGTGGGTGTTGATGATTTTTGCGTTTTCTATGTTAAGATTTGTCAGAGGGGTTGAGGACAAAAAAGCAATTTTGAGTTTCGGAATCAAAAGGTGTTCCGCCACGGGAGCAGAGAAAACGTTGTTGTGGCTAAGGATTATGTCGTAGCCTTTTTGGAGAAAAATATCAGCGAGTTTTTTCAAAATTGCGTCGCTTGCTGCGTAAAAATTGTCATGTAAAATAAAAGTTTCGTACCCCGAAAGCCAGTCGGTTTGGGTAAAATAGCCTTGCGGAGTGAGGGCGGACAGCTGTAAAGATGAGGTTTTCGGGACGTCGGACTGTTTTTTCAATGCCAGTTTTTTTGAAAATCTTGTTACGAATCCGTCAAGTTTTTCTGTTAAAATTGCGTCTTTTCCGATTGAATAAGTGTCGGTGAAAATTGAAGAAAGCGCCTTGACGTAACGTTTGGTACGTTCCATGAGTTTTTTGTGTTCTTTGGTGGTAAAAATTATGTCGGCACGGTTTTTAATGAGAGCCTTTTCGTTCCAAAATTCTCCCAGATTTAATATTTTGTCTTTGACGGCGGGAAAATTCGGCTCGAAAATGTGGGGAGATGTGCCGTCTACGATAATTTGTTTTCGGTTTTTAAGTAAAACGGCGTCCAGAGAATCGGGGTCAGAGGAACAGTAAAATTCCGCCACGTCGTCTTTGTGGCAAAAGTGTTTTGAAACCGCTTTCATAAGCGAGGATTTGCCTGTTCCCGCACCGCCTTTGAGAATTAAAACGGAATAATTTTCGTCGTCCGTCAGTTCTTTGAAATCCGATTTGAAACCGTCGGGTGAAAAAGAACCCAAAAAGTATTTTTCGACCATACATATCTTCCTTTCAGTTAAAAATATAGTATATATTATGAAAAAATATCTAGGGTGGCTACTGATAAATTTTTGTTTTAACTCTTGAAAAAAATGTTGAAATGTGATATAATTCAGTTAAATATAAATTTGCGTTAAAGGAGAAGTATTTTATGATTTTTGAAAAGATTAACTTAAAAGTAGATTATGAAAAAAACGGGCTTTCGGCGGAGAATACACGTTGCGAGCTTTCGTGTTATATTTATGAATACAGCGAGGAAAACGGCAAAAAAAATCGCCCTGCGGTGGTGATTTATCCCGGCGGTGGGTATGATTATTGTTCGGACAGAGAGGCTGAACCTGTTGCCTTGAAATTTGTCGGTGCGGGATTTAACGCATTTGTGCTTAGATATTCTTGTTACCGAAAACCGTTTCCAACCCAGCTTTTTGAGGCTTGCGAGGCTGTTAGGTATGTCCGTGAAAACGCACAGAAATTTGACATAAACCCGGAAAAAATTATCGTTTGCGGTTTTTCGGCAGGGGGTCATTTGGCAGCAAGCGTTAGCTGTCATTGGAACAAGGACTTTGTTTCAAAGGCTCTTTCGTGCGAAAATGATATGTTTAAGCCAAACGGTGCAATTCTTTGTTATCCTGTTATTACAACGGGAGAACTGACGCACAAAGGTTCAATCGACAACCTTGTTTTCGGGTACGAGGGCGACAAAAAGCAGGAAGTTTTGGAGCTTGTCACACTTGATAAACAGGTGAACAAAGACACCCCAAAGACCTTTATTTGGCATTGTGCGGACGACGGGTGCGTGCCTGTGGAAAATTCGCTGTTGTATATGACGGCACTTTCAAAGAACAAGATTCCGTTTGAAAGCCACATTTACGAGTGGGGCGGTCACGGTCTTTCGCTGTGTAATTTTAACACCGCAACAGGGGATTGGCATATCCAACCTGTGGCTGAACAATGGGCGGACGACGCTATTGCGTGGGCGTTCAGACTTTAAAAATGGAAAAAAGGTTTTTATATGGATTTAAAGGAATTAAGAGAGCAAATTAACCAAATCGACGGAGAAATTTTACAGCTTTTCGTAAAGCGAATGGGCATTTGTCTTGACGTGGCGAAGTACAAAATCGACAATAATTTGCCTGTTTTTCAAAACGTCAGGGAAAAGGAAATTGTGCAAAAGGTCAGGGATAATTCGCCTGAATGGCTTGAAAACAGTTCGGAGCTTTTGTTTACCACAATTATGGATATTTCAAAATCCCAGCAGTACCAGAGAATTTTTGAAAACAGCGACAAAATGGAATATCTTGATTTTTCAAAGGTAAAGAAAAACCCGAAAATTGCCTGTCCCGGCACGTCGGGGAGCTATTCCCACATAGCTTGCAAAAAGCTTTTTGAAAACAGCACGCCTGAATTTTACGAGGATTTTGAGGACGTGGCAAAAGCCGTAGTTGACGGTGATGTGGAGTTCGGGATTGTGCCGATTCAAAATTCAACGGCAGGTTCGGTTCACCAGACGTACAATTTGCTGAAAAAGTACAACTGTCACATTTGTGCGTCTACAAAGGTCAAAGTGTCCCATTGTTTGGTGACAAGGGAAGATACCGATTTTTCAAATGTTAAGAAAATTTATTCCCACGAACAGGCTTTGGCGCAATGTTCGGAATTTATTAAAGAAAACGGATTTGTGGCTGAAAAGTTTTCAAACACCGCACTTGCAGGTGAATTTGTGAAAAATTCCGCTGAACCTATTGCCGGAATTTGCTCTGAGGAATGTGCTAAACGTTTGGGGTTAAAAATCGTTAGCAATTCGATTGTCAACGAGGACGAAAATTACACCAGATTTATTTTGATTTCAAAGGAAATTTATTCGTCGGCTGACGCTGATATTATTTCGGTCAGTCTGTCGGTTTCGCATACAAAATCGTCCCTTTACAGACTTTTGACAAAGTTTTCGGTGGCGGGGCTTAATTTGTTGAGAATCGAAAGCCGTCCGATTGCAAGCAGCGATTTTGACGTGGTTTTTTATCTTGATTTTGAGGGCTCGATTGAAAATCCGTCGGTGTCAAAACTGGTGGCGGAACTTTCGGGGGAACTTTCGTATTTTAAATTTTTGGGAAACTACAAAAGTATAGATTAAAAAGAGGTATTTTTATGGTATCTGTAATTATGGCTTGCGGTGGAAATTCTACGAGAATGGGCGGAATTAACAAGCTTTTGATGAAAATTGACGGCATAACCGTAGTAGAAAGAACAATGCTTGCGTTTTGCAACGTCAAGGCGGTGGACGAAATAATTATTTGTTGCAGCGAAAGTTTTAAGGACGAACTTTTGCGGGTTATGAGCGTGGAAATTCCTATTACGCTTAAATTTGCACCAAACGGCGAAACCCGTCAAAAGTCGGTTTCAAACGGCTTTTTGGCTTGCGACAGTCAATGCAAGTATGTGTGCGTTCATGACGGCGCAAGACCTTTGGTGTCAAAAGCGGTTATCGAATCGGCAATTGAGGACGCTGTTAAGTACGGAAGTGCGGTGGTGTGTGTGCCGTGCAAAGACACGGTTAAAGTGTCTGACGCAAACGCCACAATTGTGGAAACGCCCCCTAGAAACAGGCTTTTTCTTGCGCAAACGCCACAGATTTTTCAGTATGACAAATATAAAGAAGCGGTTTTGTTTTCGGAAAAATGCGGTTTTGATTTTACCGACGACAGCCAGCTTTTTGAAGCAATGGGAATTATGCCACACATAACAATGGGAGATTATGGAAATTTGAAAATTACCACTCCGGAGGACGTTGCGGTGGCGCAACAGATTCTTATGCAACGAAATAAAAAGATTTAGCGAGGTTAGAATATGTTCAGAATAGGACACGGATATGATGTACACAAGCTTGTCGAGGGTCGAAAGCTTGTAATGGGTGGGGTGGAAATTCCTCACGAAACAGGACTTTTGGGACACAGCGACGCCGATGTGCTTTTGCACGCAATTATGGACGCAATGCTGGGTGCGTTGGCTCTTGGGGACATAGGGAAGCATTTTCCCGACACCGACGAAGCGTACAAAGGCGCCGACAGTATGGTGCTTTTCGGAAAAGTCTGCGAAATTGTGAAAGAGCAGGGTTATAAGATTTCAAACATTGATTCCACAATTTGCGCTCAAGCGCCTAAGCTTGCACCTTTTATTTTGGCAATGAGGGAAAACATTTCACAAAAAGCAGGTCTTGAATTGTCGCAGGTGTCTGTGAAAGCCACCACCGAAGAAAAGTTGGGTTTCACAGGGCAAAAACTGGGAATTTCCGCAACGGCGGTGTGCTTGCTTGAAAAAGAATAAAATAAAACCGAAGCTGTTGTTTAAAGCTTCGGTTTTTGTTATTTAAGTGACATTTTGTGCAAAAATTAAACTTGTTTTTTGTACACCAAAACCAGAAATTCAGTTTGAATTTCCAAAGAATTAACTTCGCAAAGTTTTTGACGGTCGGTGTGCGAGGTTTTGTAATAGTATGGCGTCATGGAAAAAAGATTTTGTATTTGCTCGTTTGTGTTTAGGAAAATTTTGTTTTTAAGGGTGGATTTTTCTATGAGTTTAAAACCGTCAATGTTAAGGTCTGCAGGGGCGTTTTTGTACGGTTTTTCGTAAATTGCCTGCTTTAGCTCCCACAGGTGATTTTCCAAAGGTATCGCCATAATCAGATAGCCGTTGTCCTTTAAAACACGCATATATTCCTCTTTGCAAAATGGCGAAAATAGGGTAACAAGCAGGTCAAATTCCAAAGATTTGCACGGCAGATGAAAAACGCTTCCCACACAAAGCTTTAACTCCTTGCAACGCCTAGCGCCACTCATTATGGCAAATTTCGAGATGTCAACCCCCATTATTTCGGGGAATTTTTTACTGTCGCAAAGGGTGGAAAAAACTGCAGATGTATAATAGCATTCCCCACAGCCACAGTCGATTATTTTCGGATTTTTCGGGGTGTATTTGTCAGCAAGGCGACAGACTTCGGCTCTTAAATTTTCATAAAAGCCCCCGTCCAAAAAGTCCGTTCTAGCCTTAATCATCACTTTGTCGTCGCCGTGAACTTTTGTGCCTTTTCCCTGAAAAAGATTTACATAACCGTTTTTCGCAAGGTCAAAAGAATGGTTGTTTTTACATTTATAGGTTTTATCAAAAAGCGTTAAAATTCCCCCACAAACAGGACAAACAAAATCAAGCATTAAAAATCTCTCCGTTTCTAAAGTAATGATAATACAAAATTTTGCATTTGTCAACTTAAAAAACTCATCACAGCTTACTTTTTGTGCAAGACTTAGCCACATTTTATGTAAAATTTCGCATTACCTCTTGAAAAACACAATTGAATTGCTTATAATATATAATAGTATAGTTTAAACTTTGATTAGTTTTGAAGGTGCGTGAAATTATGAAAAACGGTTTTGTAAAATTTGCAAGCTGTACTCCCGAAATCAGAGTGGCAGATGTGAAATTCAACAAGGATAGAATTTTAGAATGTATTGGAAAAGCTTATAATCAGGGTGGCAAAGTTATTGTACTTCCTGAAATGTGCCTGACGGGCAAAACCTGTGGGGATTTGGTTTTTACCGACAAACTTTTGTACGAAGCAAAAAGTGCCTTGCTTGAACTTGCGACCCAAACGCAAAATTACGACTGTGTTATCGCCGTGGGATTTCCTGTAAAAGTGGAAAACGTCATTTACAACGCTTGCGGTGTGATTAACAAGGGTTCGGTTATTGGAATTGTGCCGAAAGTAAATCTTTCAAAGGGCGAAGAAAGATACTTCACGGCTTTTGAATTAACTGACAACTTTAATACAAATTTTGTACAGTTTGGTGGTTTAGGCGACGAGTGGGGATTTGTGCCTGTTAGACAGCAAATTTTTCAGTGCGATAGCCTAGCTGACCTTAAAATCGGTTTTGTGATTGGTGATGATATTGATACGGCAGGCGACCTTGCAAAATCGGGTGCGACCGTGATTGTAAACCTTAACGCTTGCGAAGAAGTAGTTGGTGCAAGGGGAAACAGACGTGATTTTGCAAAGGTTTTCTCCAGAGTAAACGCCTGTGGCTACGTTTTGTGTTCGGCAGGGGACGGCGAAAGCACAACGGATTTTGTTTTTGCAGGTCACAATATTATTGCTGAAAACGGCAAAATTCTTGCTGAAAGCAAGCTTTTTGAAAACGAAATTACAATTTCCGAAATTGACGTTTCAAGGCTTGCGTTTGAAAGAAGAAAATCAAAAAATCAAGTTACAATTAAAGATGATAAAAAATTCAGAAGTGCAGAATTTGAACTTGAATTAACAGATACAAAACTTACGAGAAAAATTTCCACAACGCCGTTTATTCCGAACTGCGAAAAAGAATTAAACGAAAGATGTGAGCTTATTTTAACAATGCAGGCAAAGGGACTTGTTAAGAGAATTAGTCACACCTATGCAAAAAAGCTTGTTATCGGAATTTCGGGAGGACTTGATTCTACCCTTGCGATTTTGGCTTGCACAAAGGCAATGGATATGCTAAACCGACCACGAACGGATGTGGTGGCTGTGACTATGCCGTGCTTTGGAACATCAAAACGAACACGTTCAAATGCCGAAATTTTGTGTGACGAGTTGGGCGTTGCGTTTAAAGAAGTAAAAATCGGAAATTCTGTTTTACAGCACTTTGAGGACATAGGTCACGACAAGGACGACCATAGCGTGGTGTTTGAAAACGCTCAAGCGAGGGAACGCACACAGGTTTTGATGGACATTGCAAATCAGGTTGGCGGTATGGTGGTTGGAACAGGCGATTTGTCCGAACTTGCACTTGGCTGGGCGACCTACAACGGCGACCATATGTCAATGTACGGCGTAAACGGTTCAATTCCGAAAACCTTAATTCGCTATGTGGTACGCTATTACGGGGAAATGTGTGGTAACGAAACAATTAAAAATGTGCTGTTTGACATTGTGGACACACCCGTTTCGCCGGAGCTTTTGCCGACAAGCGACGAGGGCGAAATGACCCAAAAAACCGAAGATTTGGTTGGACCGTATGAATTGCACGATTTCTTTATTTACTATTTTGTGAGATGGGGATTTAGCCCTGAAAAAATCTACCGAATGGCAATTTACGCATTTTCGGGTGAATATTCAAAAGACGTAATTAAGCACTGGCTGAAAACATTTTTCAGAAGATTTTTCAACCAACAGTTTAAACGCTCTTGTCTGCCTGACGGAGCAAAAATCGGTAAAATTTCTTTGTCGCCTAGAGGTGACTGGAATATGCCAAGTGACGCTTGCGTGAACATTTGGCTTGAAGAAGTTGAAAATTTAAAATAATATTTTGGAGGATTACTATGATTAACACACCACAGATTAAGCTTGGTATTGTTGCAGTATCAAGAGATTGTTTTCCGATGAGTTTGTCGGAAACAAGAAGAATTGCCGTTTGCAAGGCTTACAGAGAAAAATACGGCGAAATTTTTGAATGTCAGACGGTTGTTGAAAACGAAATTCATATGCAAAAGGCTCTTGAGGAGGTAAATAACGCAGGCTGTAACGCTTTGGTGGTTTACCTCGGAAACTTCGGCCCTGAAACCTCGGAAACCTTGCTTGCGAAGAATTTTGACGGCCCTGTAATGTTTGTGGCTGCTGCTGAAGAAGAATGTGGCGAAGTCCTTTGCGACCAGAGAGGCGACGCTTATTGCGGTATGCTTAATGCAAGCTATAACCTTGCTTTGAGAAATATCAAGGCTTACATTCCTGAATACCCTGTCGGAACAGCAGACGAAGTTGCGGATATGATTAACGAATTTGTGCCTGTCGCAAGAGGTATTGTGGGAGTTCAGAATTTGAAAATTATTTCATTCGGTCCACGTCCACAGGATTTTTTGGCTTGTAATGCACCGATTAAACAGCTTTACAATATGGGCGTTGAAATTGAGGAAAACTCGGAGCTTGACCTTTTTGCAGCATTTAACGAACACGCAAACGACCCTAGAATTAACAACGTTATCGCAGATATGACAGCAGAGCTTGGCGACGGAAACAAGATGGCAGGAATTTTGCCAAAACTTGCACAGTACGAGCTTACACTTCTTGACTGGGCAGAGGTTCACAAGAGTGCTAAGAAATTTGTTGCGTTCGCAAACAAGTGCTGGCCGTCATTCCAGACCCAGTTCGGATTTGTACCTTGCTATGTAAATTCAAGACTTACCCAGCGTGGTATTCCTGTTGCTTGCGAGGTGGACATTTACGGTGCATTGAGCGAATTTATCGGAACTTGCGTTTCAAACGAAAGCGTAACGCTCCTTGACATTAACAACACTGTTCCTGCCGACATTTACAACGAGGAAATCAAGGGCAAATTTGATTATACACACAAGGATACCTTTATGGGATTCCATTGTGGAAATACCCCTGCGTGCAGACTTAAAACAAAAACGATGAAGTACCAGCTTATTATGCACAGAGGTCTTGAGCCTGACAAGGAGCCTGACATTACAAGAGGTACTTTAGAGGGCGACATCGTGGACGGCAAAATCACGTTCTACCGTTTGCAGTCCACAGCAGACGCAAAGCTTTCGGCTTACGTTGCACAGGGCGAAGTTTTGCCTGTTGCTACACGTTCGTTTGGTGGTATCGGAATTTTTGCAATTCCTGAAATGGGCAGATTTTATCGCCACGTTTTAATTCAGGGCAACTTCCCACACCACGGTGCTGTTGCGTTCGGTCATTACGGCAAAGCAATCCACAGCGTGTTTACATATTTGGGAGCTGAAAACGTAGGCTTTAACCAGCCAAAGGGTATGCTTTACAAAACCGAAAATCCGTTTGCATAAATTCATTTAGATAATCTCAACCCTTTTTGTCGTAAATTGGCAAAAGGGTTGTTTGTTTATTTGAATAATTACAAAAGGTAATTTTTGTATAAGTATACAAAATTTAAGTTTAGGTAAAAGATTATTTCGGGAAAGTGTTGTGGTTTTCAAAAGGGTATGTTATAATAATTTTTAAGGATAATTTAATTTTTAAAGATGAATTTATGATGAAATGGGGTACTAACTATGTCTGAATTAAAACAAAGTTTTCTGATAATATCAAGGGCTTTTAGGAAAAAGCCCTTGATGTATTTTTTGATAATTGCTTCACAAATTGTTTCTATTCTGACAATATTTTTTGCCATGGGTCTTATTTCAAATGCTTATACAAATTTTGAAAATGCGGGTTTAGAGGAGCGTTCGTTTTATCTGGAACTTACTGACAGAGGTAATGAAGAACTGACAGAAGATGAAAGGTATACCGTCGGGGCAATATCGTTTAAAGAATTTAATGAAAAATTTGAAGAAATACGGGATATATTAGGAAAAAATCTCGAAGAAATGGTAATATACGGTCTTTTGACCATCGGCGATAAAAGATACCGTGTTTCTTCGTACTATTATGACCCCGGACATGGGTGGAATACGAATGATATCGGTATAAACCAAAAAGCAATTCCGGAATACGAAATCGGAGATACATTTGTTATAGGTGATAAAGAGTATTTTGTTGCTCATTATGGGAATGTATCGGCGATAGCTTTTTTAAATTATGAAAGTACGCCCGACGACGCAATAGTGTATGAATTTAAATTTACAACAAAAAAGATTTTGCCGTACGACGAATTTAAAAAAGTCGAAAACAAAGTTGACGAGTTGTTTGATTATCACTACATTGGAAAACCCGAAACGCCTAAGCTTTTGGATATTCAGATGAACAACACCCAACTTTCACTTTCGGCGGTGCTTATTGTGGTGGTTGTTGTGGACTGTGCGTTGTGTTATTTGTTCTTGTACGAAAGCAGAAAGAAAACCTTTGCGATTCACCGAATTTGCGGTGCGCAAAGAAGTTTTTGCATAACAACTTGCTTTTTGGAAGCTCTGGCGTATATGGCGCTAAGTTTCGGCGTGGCGTTTTTGATTTTCAAGACGGCTTTAAAAGACGTGATTGTTAAATATTACCCAAACGCAACCATAGCATACACGGCGGAAAATTATAAATGGGTTTTGTCGGGCTATTTTGTAGCGACGGTTTTGGTTATGGGCGTGTGTATTTTGCTGTCTGTTGCAAGACCGATTGTCGAAGAAAGGAAGTAAATCATACCGCAAATTTAAATTTATTGCAAAAAAGCAGAACAAAAACAACTTTTGTAACAATACCCAAAAAATTACTTTATAATTTGTGTATCTATACAATTTTTAATAATAATGAAATGAATTATAACAAACCTATTGATTTTATTAAAAATGTATGATATTATAAAAACAGGCAAAAGTATTAAACGAATTTGTCATTTAATTTGGTGCTTTTGCACAATTTACAACAACCTGATTGATGTCAAAAGGAGGATTTTTATGCGTATTAAAAGAGTTATTTCGGCAGGGCTATTAGTATCAACAGTAGCGTGTGCGATTGTGGCTACGGCGGTATCGGCGGAAGCAAAGTTTAATACGGTTAGGCGCTATAATGTAAGTACAATTAAAACGTATTCTACATACGTTTACGGTGATTATTCTAAAATGTATGCCGCACCTGGGTATACAGGGGTTTGTGCGACAAAAGAGGGTTATGAGGGTTCATATAAAGAAGCGTATTATTATGAATATCGGAATCCAAGTGATAGTGTTTATGTGCTTTATCGTGCGTATTCTGATGAGGGGTGTGACGATGTAGTTATTTCAAACACAAAAAAATCTGTTGGTGATAAAGTTGCCGAACGTTTTCAGGTTGGTTATATTCATTTAACAAGTGAAAAAGGGTCAAACTATAAAGACCGCCTGTACTGTGATATTTATAAAGATACTAAAGAAGCAGTTGAAAATGCAGGAGGTTAACTATGTCCGAATTAAAACAAAGTTTTCTGATAATATCAAGGGCTTTTAGGAAAAAGCCCTTGATGTATTTTTTGATAATTGCTTCACAAATTGTTTCTATTCTGACAATATTTTTTGCCATGGGTATCATTGCAAATGCTTATACAAATTTTGAAAATGCAAGTGATAGTGAACGCACTTTTTTCATTACTTTAACCGACAGATATAATGAAGAAGATATTTCCGATGAAGAAAGGTATAGTATAGGCGCAATCCCTTTTAAAGAATTCGATGAGAAATTTGATGAAATCCTTAACATAATCGGTGACAATTTGGAAGAAATTGCAATATGGGGTGACTACACCTTTAATGATAAATCGTACGGTTATTCATCATGGTATTATGGTGAGAAACAAGAACACGGATTATATGAAGTTGCAATCAGGTCAGATTATTACAAGCCGGGTGATACTATAGTTTTTGGAAATGCGGAGTATTCTATAGTAACAAAATCCATGACACGAGCTATAGCTTTTTTAAATTATAAAGGAACACCCGACGACGCAACGGTTTATGAATTTTATTTTACAACAAAAAAGATTTTGATGTACGACGAATTTCAAAAAGTCGAAAACAAAATCGATGAGTTGTTTGATTATACTATCTGCGAAAAACCCGAAACACCTAAGCTTTTGGATATTCAGATGAACAACACCCAACTTTCACTTTCGGCGGTGCTTATTGTGGTGGTTGTTGTGGACTGTGCGTTGTGTTATTTGTTCTTGTACGAAAGCAGAAAGAAAACCTTTGCGATTCACCGAATTTGCGGTGCGCAAAGAAGTTTTTGCATAACAACTTGCTTTTTGGAAGCTCTGGCGTATATGGCGCTAAGTTTCGGCGTGGCGTTTTTGATTTTCAAGACGGCTTTAAAAGACGTGATTGTTAAATATTACCCAAACGCAACCATAGCATACACGGCGGAAAATTATAAATGGGTTTTGTCGGGCTATTTTGTAGCGACGGTTTTGGTTATGGGCGTGTGTATTTTGCTGTCTGTTGCAAGACCGATTGTCGAAGAAAGGAAGTAGAATTATGAGATTTATAAAATACGGCTATGCTTCGTTTTCAAAACACATATTTACCAATATTTTTATAATTTTTCAGCTGACATTTTTGTTTGTGGGGTTAAATGTTGTTATCGGAAATTTTAACAGCCGAAATATGCTTTTGGAACCTTTTGAGGAAATTATTAAAAACGACGGGTATTACTGGACGTTTTCGCCTGTGTTTTTCACCTATGACAAAGATATGGGTTCTGAAATGGTAGATGACGACGACGAAAGAACTTCGGTGGATTTTTACAACGAAACTTTAGCAAGTTTTAAAGGCGATTGCAAGGTGTACCAAGTCGGACAGGATACTATTATAAAAGAGAGCGAATCTCAACGTTCTTTAAAACTGGTGTTTGTCGATGACGAAATTTACGAAAAGTTTTCTTTTCCTCTTGTCAGCGGAAGCTGGAAAATGTCCGATTCAGATAAGATTTACGGGGTAATTTCGCCGAATACATACGGTTATAAAACAGGCGACACCGTAAATTGGAACGGAAAAGAAATCAAAATTTCGGGCATGATGACCGACCCGTGTTATGTTCCGCTTTTAAATTCGGCAAAATATTCGGAAACCGAATCTGATATTTCAATGTTTTATGTGTCGTCGCTGAAAGAATCGGCACAGTACGATTATTTGATTTTGCCAAAATCCGCCGTGGGTTTAACCCCGCCGAGTTCTTATTCCGACGGGACTTATGCACTTTTGGTGTTTGACCCGTCGCTGTCAAAAGAGGACAGGGCGTACAACGTCAGCTTGATTAACAAATCGGGTGGCGGAATCAGTTTTGAACAAATCAGAAAAAGCACCGAAATTTATGTAAACGAAGATACGCAAAAAACCATACCTTTGGTGGTTTGTATATGGATTGTGTCGGTGGTTGGTTTGGTGTGTTCGTCGGCTATCACAACGCTGAAACTTTTGCGAAACTATGCTCTGTATTACGTTTGTGGCGCAAAGTGGCGTGATTGCCTTTTGATTAACGCCGTCAGCTCGTTGATTTGCATAATAATCAGCGGTTTTCTTGCATTTTTAATTATGAAAATGGGATTTTTAAACGGTCTTGCACAGGAAATCGGATTTGTTTTTCAACGAAATAACCTGATTTATACAGCATTGCTTGCGTTGTTAATGGTTGTGCTGTCCGTAATCGTGCCTGCGCTTATGTTAAAACGCAAACAACCAAAGACAGTTATAAGCGAAATGTCAGAATAAGACGATTAACTTTCTTTGTATCAGTTAAATGTAAATACAAAGAATCCCCATGTGTTTTGTGAAAGTTGAACAAAATTTCGCAAAATTGTTGAAGAACCTTGACAATTGGAATAAATTGTGATAATATAAAGATAACGGAAAAACTGTGAAATATGAAAGAGGTGTGTCCAATGCAGAGTTAGGTTTTTAAACAAATTGAACAGACAAACTATAATAATTATATGGAGGGATTCAAATGTTAATTAAAAAAATTATTTCAGCGAGCGTTGCTGTTATTTTGGTAGTAGGAACATCTGTTACAACGGTTATGGCTCAAAAATATCAGCACAAGGAAGAAACTTATAGCTATACTTATAAGGGTAACGAAATGCAAACTATGATTAGTGGTTCAACTTCTGGGGCTTCTACTCAGGCTTCAAACTCAACAGGCAAATATGAAAGATACATTGAGGTATGTGTTACAGAAAGAAATGCCGAAACTGGCGCTGCGATAAAAAGTAATGCTTCGACAATTACCACCAAAAATGCGGGAACAGGTTGTGGTATTCCTAGAGATTATGACAGCTCAAAATTTTACTATGTTCACCAAAGCTTATTGAAGCCAAGTGCCGAAAACAGTTATACCATTGATTCTACTTACAATGAAGTGTGGCAACAGTATTAGGTGGGTAAAAAAGCATGAGTTCACTGTCTTATATTTTAAAAAATATAAGAGTTACAGTCCGAAAATCCCCGTGGGTTTTCGGATTGTATCTTATATGTAATGTAATAGCTGTCCTCGTTATTCTTTTCTCACACGGTGTTTATCAAAATTATGAGGTGAAAACCACACAGGAAGATAAAATTATTGACCAAAGTAAAAATGATGACATCACTTTCGGCGATTTAGTTGAATACCCAAAAGATGAAAATACTACCGTATATCTTCCGGGTGGAAGGTCATCTGTAGCAGATTTTAAAAAAGTATTGGATTTATTAGACAAAAAAACCAAAAAGGGGTTTACCGGTTTTTTTGTAACATATGATGTAGAATACCTTGCTGAATATGATTCCAGAGGTGACACACAGTTTGACAGCAGGCTTGAATATGACGCAGGATTGGATAAATATGGGCTTTATTCCACTTTTCTTGACAATCTGGGTATGGTTGCAGGACGGTATATAAATCAACAGGAAGCAACGCAGGGTGCCGACGTAATTGTTCTGTCCGACTTTTCGCAGGACGGAATATACAATACTCAACATTTGGGAGAAAAAATTCAGTTTTTAGGAAAAGAATATGAAGTCATAGGCGTAGCACAGCGTATGTTTACAAGTATATATGTTCCTTTTCCGTCCATTCCAGATGATACGCCTATTAAAGAAATAAGCTTTTTAAATGACAAAGTTATCACAACGGAAACATACAGAAACATCAAAAAAGCGTTTTACGAGGTTTATGGCGACTATGTGAATATGCCTGAAATGGAAACAATTGATGAGGACAACCAGACGTTTTACGCTTCAATCATGATGATTTCGGTTGTACTTTCGGCGCTTGCGGGAATAACTTTGGCGATTCTGTTCAGGTACATTGTGTACTCACGCAGAAAAACTTTGGCAATTATGCGCCTTAACGGTTGCACCAGATTCAAAGCTAGAGTTATGTATCTGGTGGAATCTTTGGGAAGTTCCAGCATTTTGTACGTTCTTAGTGCTTTCGGGTTTGACAGATTTATTCTGCCTAAACTGACGAGATTTTTCCCGAATATTTTAGAAGTTTATTCAAAATTTACATATTTGTACATTTATGCGGTCTTTATCGGCGTTTTGTTTGTAATTGTAAACATTATGATTTCGTTGCAAATCGACAAACAGCCTGTTAATATGTTTAAAAAATAAGAAACAAACTTATCTTGTATCAGTTAAATGTAAATACAAAGAATCCCACGCTTTTTTGTGAAAGTTGAACAAAATTTCGCAAAATTGTTGAAGAACCTTGACAATTGGAATGAATTGTGATAAGATTTAGTTAAGGATTTGAACCTTTGAATTTCAGTATTTTTTCATATTTAAAAATATTAGGGGGAATAGTAGTGAATTCACTGTCTTATATTTTAAAGAATATAAGAGTTACAGTCCGAAAATCCCCGTGGGTTTTCGGATTGTATCTTATATGTAACGTAATAGCTGTCCTAGCTATCCTTTTTTCACATGGAGTTTATCAAAATTATGAGGTTAAATCCACGCAAGAAGAAAAAATCGTTGACCAGGGTTATGCAGGTGTAACTTTTGGTAATGTAACTGACACTTATCAAGATAATGGCGGTCCTATTACTTATCTTGCAGATGGGTATTCAACCAAGGGGGATTTTGTCAAGGTTCTTGAACTTTTAGATACGGACACCAAAAAAGGATTTACAGGATTTTTTGTAACATACTACGTTGAAGACGCCGAGCAATTTAGCGAAGTTGTGTCAAACACAGAGCATATAAATATGCATAATCGATTGGAATATGACCCGCAGCTTGACAAATACGGGCTGTATTATACGTTTCTTGAATATACAACAACTTTTAATGGACGATATTTTACACAGGAGGAAGCAACTTCTGATTCAGGGTATATTGTTTTTGGCTATTCTGACGAGATTGACAATTCGGAAAAAATCGGTGATAAAATTACCGTACTGGGGCGTGAATATGAAATTATTGGTGTGATGGAGCCTGGGTATACAGATGTATACATTCCTTTTCCGTCCATTCCAGATGATACGCCTATTAAAGAAATAAGCTTTTTAAA
>CAYZOV010000001.1:0-93332 GCA_964480525.1 uncultured Ruminococcus sp. | reverse complement strand
TTCCTTTTCCGTCCATTCCAGATGATACGCCTATTAAAGAAATAAGCTTTTTAAATGACAAAGTTATCACAACGGAAACATACAGAAACATCAAAAAAGCGTTTTACGAGGTTTATGGCGACTATGTGAATATGCCTGAAATGGAAACAATTGATGAGGACAACCAGACGTTTTACGCTTCAATCATGATGATTTCGGTTGTACTTTCGGCGCTTGCGGGAATAACTTTGGCGATTCTGTTCAGGTACATTGTGTACTCACGCAGAAAAACTTTGGCAATTATGCGCCTTAACGGTTGCACCAGATTCAAAGCTAGAGTTATGTATCTGGTGGAATCTTTGGGAAGTTCCAGCATTTTGTACGTTCTTAGTGCTTTCGGGTTTGACAGATTTATTCTGCCTAAACTGACGAGATTTTTCCCGAATATTTTAGAAGTTTATTCAAAATTTACATATTTGTACATTTATGCGGTCTTTATCGGCGTTTTGTTTGTAATTGTAAACATTATGATTTCGTTGCAAATCGACAAACAGCCTGTTAATATGTTTAAAAAAGGAGGATAGATATGTTTTCTATAGGAATAAAAGAATTTAACAGACGAATTTTTTCCAACCTTTTTATAGCATTGCAACTTGGGGCGGTTTTGTTTATCATAATTTCCATTACGTCCAGTATTCATTCAAGAACTGAATATTATGAACCTATTGCCGACCAGTTGGACGGAAAAGGTCTGTATGCAAATCTGGGCGGTCTTTCGACGGAAGAAGTTTTTCTGGAAGAAAACCCGCAGGTTGACAGCATTTTTTGCGCTCAAAAACCTGTGGTGGAAATGAAAAAGTTTGAAACAGTATTATCGTACACCCAGGAAATTGCCGAAAGGTATGTTCCCGAATTGAAGAAAGGAAAATGGGTTTCAAAAGTTGATGTTAATTCCAAAACCCTTTACGCCGTTGTAAACGAATATTCAAAGTTGGACGTTGGTTCGACAGTCAAAGGAAGTCGGTATTATTACGAAGATGACGACGTGAATTTTACAAATCCTATTTACGAAGTGTACACTATCGAAGTGGTCGGAATAATTTCCGACAATACAAAGTTTTTTGGCGGAGATAGTTATTACGAGGAAAATGACGATTTCAGAAACCTTTACGGCACGGGCGACGGTGCGGTTATGCTGTTTAACAAAGAACAGCTTGACAATATGGGAATACCAAGCGTTATTACACAATGCAAGATGATTATTCATTTCAAAGACGGTCTTTCGGACGACGAAGTTTCGCAGGCTTCGGCAATCATAAAATCGCACGGTGCGACCACCAATCTTCAGAATTTCCGAGATGTTTCGTATATGTACGTTTATCACCAACTTGTTCAATTGTTCCCGATTCTGATTAGCATAATTCTGTTGGTTGTTGTTTCAACAATTTCGATTTCGGCGTTAAATACAAAAATGAGCCTACATACATACGGAATTTATTATGTGCTAGGGTGTACATGGAAAGGCTGTATTGTCATAAATCTTATCGCAAGCGTCATTGTTGCCGTTTGTTCGGCTTTGATGTGCGGTCTTGCGATACAAATTCTGAAAATTATGGGAAAATTGCAAAAAACCGTTATAAGTTTCGGAACATACGAGCTGAAATGGTGTTTGATAGCAATTGCAGGGTATATTGTTGTGTCAATGATTCTGCCGATAATTTTTATGAGTTCAACAACACCGAAAGAAAATTTAACAACAAATGAATAGAGAGGAATTATTATGATTAAACTTGATAACATTGTAAAAATCTACAACCCGAAAAAAGCAAATGAATTTGAAGCGCTTCACGGTGTTTCGGCTGAAATTAAGGACGGAGAACTGGTTGCCATAGTGGGTAAATCAGGCGCAGGAAAATCCACTTTGTTGCATATTTTGGCGTGTATTGATAACTATCAGGGCGGCGAATATGTCATTGACGACACGGTGGTAAAGAAGCTGTCCGAATCACAATATGCCAGAATCCGCAATGAAAAAGTAGGCATGGTTATGCAGGACTTTGCGTTGGTGGAAGATTTTTCCGCACTCGAAAACGTGATGATTCCGCTAAATTTTTCTAAGAAAAAGATTAAAAACAAAAAGGCGAAAGCAATGGAAGCGCTGAAATTGGTGGGAATTGAGGAACTTGCGAAAAAGCCTTGCAACAAATTGTCGGGCGGACAAAAACAGCGTGTTGCAATTGCCAGAGCTATTGCCAACGAACCGAGCATGATTTTAGCTGACGAACCGACGGGCGCATTGGACACAAAGACTTCGGCGGAAATTATGGAGCTTTTTAAAAACCTGAACAAACAGGGCAGAACCGTGGTTATCGTTACGCATGACCCTTTGGTAGCACAGCAATGCGACAGAATTATTGAAATTTCCGACGGCGAAATTGTGGCATAATCAAATAATCAAAAACTAAATAACATTAAAACCCCTCATTTTAAATAAAGCGTTCCGTAACCGTTTTTCAGGTTGGAACGCTTATTTTTTTGAAAAACGCTTTTTGGGGATTGACAAAAAGGAATTTATGAGTATAATTAAAACGTATGCTACATAACATATGTTACAGAAAAAGAGGGGGATTTTATGGAACACATCAGATTGCAATGCGGTTGTTTGGCGGTGCTGTTGTACATTGCGTTCGTTTATGTGAGAGAGTGTAAAAGTTATAAAATCAAGGACAATGTTTTCGGGAAATTGCTTGTTTTGGGGATTGTAAGCGTTGCACTTGACGGGATAACGGCTTTTACGGTGAACAGTCAAAGACTTGTTGACACGACGATTAACACGGTTCTTCATGCGTTGTTTTTAATAAGTCTGGATTCGGTGATTTTTGCGTTATTTTTATATATGCTGTATATTACGGGGGCGTTTCCGAAAGGCAAAATCGGTAAAACGGTCGTATTTACGCCTTTTTTAATAAATATTACGGTGGTTTTGCTTAACATAGGAAATCTTAGGTATGTCAAAGGAAATTATACAAATTATTCTATGGGCGTGTCGGCATACACCTGTTTTATAATGGCGGCAGTATACATAATTTTGACGGTGGGAGCTTTTTTCAGGCGGTGGCGTTTTATCGAAAGCCGAAAACGTGCCAGCGTTTTTACATATCTGCTTGCTTTGGCGGGGGTAACGTCGGTGCAAATGGTGTTCCCCGAAACGTTGATTTCGGGTGTGGCGGTGACTATTTTTATACTGGGGGTTTACATAAATCTTGAAAGTCCGTCGATTAAGGAACTTTCACATTTTCACACCGAAACGGTCATGAGTTTTGCAAACCTTATTGAAAACCGTGACAACAGCACCGGCGGACATATCAAACGCACCAGCCGTTATGTGGAACTGATTGCCGACGAATTGCAAAACAGGGGGTATTACAAAGACGTGTTGACAAAGGATTATGTGACAAATCTTTTGAAAGCCGCACCAATGCACGACATTGGAAAAATTTCGGTGCCTGACGCTATTTTGCAAAAACCCGACAAGCTGACGGCGGAAGAATTTGAAGAAATGAAAAAACACGCCCAAAAAGGTGGGGACATAATTCGTGAAACGTTCAGAAATTTGGGCGACGAAGCTTTTAGAAAAATGGCGTTTGAGGTGGCTAGGTATCATCACGAAAAATGGAACGGCAAAGGTTATCCCGACGGTTTAAAACGAAAGGAAATACCTTTGTGCGCCAGAATAATGGCGGTTGCGGACGTTTTTGACGCAGTTTCGCAAAACCGCTGTTATCGGAACGCTATGCCTTTGGAAAAATGTTTTGAAATAATCGAACAGGGAAGCGGACAGGATTTCGACCCGCTTATTGCGGATATTTTTATAGACATTAAAGGAAAAGTTGAACAGGTTCACGGCGAATTTTCTCAAAACACAAAAAAACAAAATTAAAAGTCGCAACAAAAAACACTCTTTGCCTTGCAGAGAGTGTTTTTCATGTTAAAGGGTGGTGATAATGTCGTCCATACTTCCACCGGGCGGAAGCATTGGCAAAACAAATTCGTCCTTGTCAATTTTGCAGTCGATAACGTACACCTTGTTTTCCTCAAACGCACGTTTTAGTGCTAAATCAAGCTGTTGTGGGGTTTCGATAGCTTCACCGTCAGCGCCGAAAGCTTGCGCAAGTTTAACAAAATCTGTTTTGCGTTGTAGTACGGAATTTGAATAGTGCTTGTCGTAAAACAGAGTTTGCCATTGGCGAACCATTCCCAAAACGCCGTTGTTCATAATGATTACCACAACAGGCACATTGTATCGAACAGCCGTAGCAAGTTCGTTTAAATTCATTCCGAAACTTCCGTCGCCTGTGACAAGCACACTTCGTTCGCCTGTGCCGTATGCCGACCCGATTGCTGCCCCCAGTCCGTAACCCATTGTGCCTAAGCCACCGCTTGAAGCAAAACGACGTGGCTTTTTAAGGCACAGATTTTGTGCCGTCCACATCTGGTGCTGACCTACGTCCGTACAAACGGTGGTATTTTCGCCAAGATATTTATTCAGTGTAAGAATAATTTTCCGTGGAGTAAGCCCCTCTCGGTTGTCGCAAAAGCTTTTTTCGTCAGCCTTAAATTTTTCCACAACCTGCCACCAGTCGTCATTTTTGCAGGCTTTAACAAGTGGTATAAGCTTTTCAAGCGTCAGCTTTACATCACCTCTAAGTGAAACAGCCGAGGTGACGGTTTTGTTAAGTTCCTTTTCGTCAACGTCAATGTGAATTATTTTTGCACCCTTTGCAAATTTTGAGCGATTACCTGTTACTCGGTCGTTAAAACGCACACCGAGAGCGAGTATTACGTCTGCGTTGTGCATTGACATCGAGCAAGCGTAATTTCCGTGCATACCCTGCATTCCGAGAAAACCTTTGGTGTGGGTTGGTATCGCCGAAAGTCCCATTAGGGAACAGCCCATAGGTGCGTCAAGCTTTTGAGCAATTTTCAGCATTTGCGGTTGTGCATTTGCCGAAACCACGCCGCCGCCAAAGTACACGAAAGGTCGTTTGGCGTTGTTTAAAATTTGCGAAGCTTCAAAAATTAGTTTTTCTTCGGCACAAACAGGCTCGTCTTTTGTCACAGGTTCAGCTTGAAAAAATTCGCACATTGCGATTTGTACGTCCTTTGGAACGTCCACCAGCACAGGTGCAGGTCTGCCTGATTTGGCGATTTTAAAAGCATTTCTAATTGCGTCGGCTAAATCTTTAACGTCCTTGACGAAAAAGTTTTTCTTTGTGATAGGTTTTGTCACACCTGTGATGTTGATTTCCTGAAAACTGTCCGTGCCGATTTGCGTGGTGGGAACATTTCCGCAAATAGCCACCAACGGAATTGAATCAAGATAAGCCGTGGCAATGCCCGTTACAAGGTTTGTTGCTCCGGGTCCAGAGGTGGAAATAACCACACCCACTTTTCCCGTTGTTCGGGCATAGCCGTCTGCTGCGTGGACAGCACCCTGTTCGTGAGCCGTCAAAACGTGGTTAATTTTATCCTGAAACTTGTAAAGGCTGTCGTAAACATTCAAAATCTGCCCACCCGGATACCCGAAAACAGTATCACAGCCCTGTTCAATTAGGACTTTTACAATTATATCTGAACCGCTAAGAAGCATAATTCACGTCCTTTCCTCACCGATTTATTTCTTTGAAATTTCAGCAACTGCTTCAATTTCCACCAAAGCTCCCTTTGGAAGCTCCTTGACAGCTACACAGCTCCTTGCAGGCTTTTCAGTAAAATATTCGGCATAAACCTGATTAAATTGTGCAAAATCCTCCATATTCTGAAGAAAGCATACCGTTTTTACCACGTTTTCAAACGAACTTCCCGACGCCTTTAGAACTTCGCCTAGATTTTTACAAGCCTGTCGAGTTTGACTGGAAATATCCTCTCCCACCAAAGTGCCTGTTTTTGGGTCGAGTGGGATTTGTCCCGAAGTAAATACCATATCTCCCACAGTGATAGCTTGCGAATATGGGCCTATTGCCTGTGGGGCATTGTCTGTGTGAATTTTGTTAAGCATAAATTTTCTCCTTTAAACCAGTTTAAATCCTTCCAAACGAAGGCTTTTTGTAATAAGATTAACGTGGGAAAAATCCCTTGTTTCCATTTCAATTCTCAAATAACAACCGTTGACGCTTTTGGTGTTGCCCTTTTCGTAATGCACACCTGTGACGTTTCCGCCACAATCGGCAATAATTCGGGATATTTCCTTTAACTGTCCCGGCTTGTCAATAAGCTCAATTAAAAGACTTGTGGAGCGTCCTGAATTTCTAAGTCCTCGGTCTATCACCCTCGAAAGGCTTGTTACGTCAATATTTCCACCCGAAACAACAGCAACAACACGCTTGCCCTTGAGGTCGAATTTGTCAGTCATAATTGCCGCAACGGCTGCAGCTCCTGCACCCTCGGCAATCATTTTCTGTTTTTCAATAAGGGATAAAATTGCCCCCGAAACCTCGTCATCGGATACAAGTGCAATTTCGTCCACATATTCCTTGACGAGATTAAATGTATTTTCACCCGGCATTTTTACGGCTATTCCGTCTGCAATGGTTGAAACTGTCGTAAGGCTTTTGATTTCTCCGTCCCTTATTGATTTAAACATACTAGGTGCTCCCGTAACCTGAACCCCGTAAACCTTGATTGATGGACGAAGCTTTTTAATTGTATACGCAATTCCTGAAATAAGTCCTCCACCACCGATTGGCACAACCACAGCGTCTATGTTGTCAAGGTCGTTTAATATTTCAAGAGCGATGGTACCCTGACCTGCGATGACATATTCATCATCAAAAGGGTGGACAAAGGTGTAACCCTCGCTGTCCCTCAGCTCCAACGCCCTCTGATATGCGTCATCATAACACCCTTCCACAAGGCACACGTCTGCTCCAAAACCCTTTGTCGCCTCAATTTTTGAAATCGGTGCAGAATCGGGCAGACAAATAAGCGATTTTATTCCGTTTTTTGTTGCTGCCAAAGCTACACCCTGTGCGTGATTTCCTGCCGAACAGGCGATAACACCCTGCTGTTTTTCCTCTTCGGAAAGCATTGCAATTTTGTATGCCGAGCCTCTAACTTTAAACGAGCCTGTGATTTGTAGATTTTCAGGCTTGAGGTAAAGCTCACATTCAGGTGCAATTCCGTAGGCTCTGACTAATTTTGTTTCACGGATAATTTTTTTCAGTACAACCTGTGCGTCAAAAACCATATCAAGAGATAACATTTTTCTTCCACCTTTGCTTAATTGTGTAAAAATACTTGAGAGAAAATTTTCGCCCAAGCTTTTTAAAATTCTGAATTTCTCAACTTCAATTCGATTTTATCACAGTGAAAAGTCAAAGTCAATAAACAAAACTATACCAATTTTTAATACAGGTTAAAACCACGGGTTATATATAGCTTTGAAATAGATATATTTAAGTTATAGATAAATTCTGAACGCAAAAAATCCGCCCTCGTAATGAGAGCGGATAATTTTTTGTGTGATTATCAAAATTAAAGCTTGGAAAATTACTTCATAGCTACAGAATTTTGAGAGTAATATATTGAAACTTCGCTTTATAAAATACCCTTAATTTTCAAAATAAGATTTGTAATTAATAATGTGTTTGCTTTTAGGAAAAAGATGCTTGTGCAATTCTATAAAGTAGTCATCTGTCATACTAGCAATAAAGTCAACGACAATTTGATTAGATTCTTCCGACATATAATCAAAATCACTATAAAATCGTAACCCATTTTTTATATACGAAATATGATGTTTGTATATTATGGCGTTAACATTATTGTTTTTTATGTCATTGAGTAGGTAATTGTACATTTCGGAAAACATTGGCTTTATTGTACTATCATATAGTGCATTAATTTTAGAATTCATATAAATTTGTTCATAGTTTTCTTTTTTTGCCGTTTTTAAATCATTGAAAGCTTTGTTGCTAAGTTTAATATAATCTTTACCATAACTGTTATTTACTATATCAACAACTAAATTATTAATCATTTCAGCGTTTTTTTGACCTATATAATTAGAAGAAAAACTACAATCCTCATCAATTATTTTGGCAATAACCGCATCTTGTCTATCTTTGCCAATATAAGCAATAATGTCGCTTATTCTTACAACACAACCTTCCAACGTCATAGGGACTAATTTTTCAATGGCGTCATTTCCATAACAATAACAATTCTCCACACGTTCTTCGTATTCTTCAAATCCATATAATTTGCAAGGTTTATATTCACTTAGTTCAAATTCTCCGTTATGGTATAGTATACCATCTAATACTTGCAGGCTAATATTTCTTCTGTTTAAAATATCAAGCACTCTGGTGCTGTGAACATTATGATTAAAAAATCGCCCAGTTTTCTCCTGTAAAAGTTCGCTTAAAAATCTTTCTCCAGCATGTCCGAAAGGCGTATGTCCTATATCATGTCCTAATGCTATCGCTTCAATAAGGTCAAGATTTAAATTTAAAAGTCGGCCGATATTGCGAGCAATTCTGGAGACAAGTTGAACGTGCAAT
Source organism: uncultured Ruminococcus sp. (assembly GCA_964480525.1). Lineage (GTDB taxonomy): Bacteria > Bacillota > Clostridia > Oscillospirales > Ruminococcaceae > JAAZZIT01. Next base: position 84,792 of record CAYZOV010000001.1, on the reverse strand, counting down.
CCTCTCCTTGTAATATCGTCATTATTATAGAATGAAAACACCTGTGTTTTATCATTATATCGGTTATACAAAGGCAAATGCAATATTTTATCTATGTCTCTAGAATATGCAGGCCTTAAAAGGGAAGATTTATCTTTATTTTGCTCTCGTCTAATTACATTGTCATCAATTGCTCTATATGGATTAGGCTTATGTATTTTCCTATCGCTTAAAATCTGTTCTTCAATTTTTTTGTTTAATTTATGATATTTTAAATCCAAAATAAATCCTCCTTTAATAATTACAAATCAAAAGTTAATGTACTCTATCTTTGCACATAGCTTTTCTGTTAATCAATCTCTTAATTGTATAACTTGAATAGAGTTATTTGCAACCATGTTTTCATATTTGATATAATTTAGTCAAGAATATTTTATCTGACGTGCTGTCAGATGGTTCTTAGACGACAGTTTTTTTATGTTGCACGATTCCCGAAAATCACAAAACACAAATATCAACTTTATAAACGCATTGGTTTTCACGGACTTTCCGTTATTACAAGAGACAGTGGAAAACTCTAAGAGATTGTATACCTTCTAATGGTAATTATACCATAATATTTTAACTATTTCAAGTGTTTACTAGTGAAATTCACAATAATAATATCAAATCTTACCTGTGTAATTATCAAATGCGTATCCTTAATTAGCGAATTATTATCTAATAAAGGTTGTTAATATTTTGAAATTTTAAAGAAATATTAAAACTCATTATCTTATGCTGTTACAAAGCAACAAAAAATCCGCCCTCGTAATGAGAGCGGATATTTTTTGTGTGATTAGCAAAATCAAAGCTTGGAAATTACTTCATAGCTTCTTCAACAGCAACAGCACACGCAACAGTTGCACCAACCATTGGGTTGTTACCCATACCGATAAGTCCCATCATTTCAACGTGAGCAGGAACAGATGAAGAACCTGCAAACTGAGCGTCAGAGTGCATTCTTCCCATTGTGTCTGTCATACCGTATGAAGCAGGACCGGCAGCCATATTGTCCGGGTGGAGAGTTCTACCTGTACCGCCGCCTGAAGCTACGGAGAAGTATTTTTTACCCTTTTCGATACATTCCTTCTTGTATGTACCTGCAACAGGGTGCTGGAATCTTGTTGGGTTAGTTGAGTTACCTGTGATAGAAACGTCAACGCCTTCCTTCCACATAATAGCAACGCCTTCTGTAACGTCGTTAGCACCGTAGCAGTTTACCTTAGCTCTAAGACCGTCAGAGTATGCCTTGCGGAATACTTCCTTAACTTCGCCTGTGTAGTAGTCCATTTCTGTTTCAACGTATGTAAATCCGTTAATTCTAGCAATAATCTGAGCAGCGTCTTTGCCAAGACCGTTGAGGATTACTCTAAGTGGATTTTTTCTAACCTTGTTAGCCTTTTCAGCAATACCGATTGCACCTTCAGCAGCAGCGAAAGATTCGTGACCTGCCAAGAATGCGAAACATTCTGTTTCGTCTTCGAGGAGCATTTTGCCGAGGTTTCCGTGTCCAAGACCAACCTTTCTCTGGTCAGCAACTGAACCGGGGATACAGAAAGCCTGAAGACCTTCACCGATTGCAGCAGCAGCGTCAGCAGCTCTTGTGCAACCCTTCTTGATTGCGATAGCACAGCCTACTGTGTAAGCCCACTTTGCGTTTTCAAAACAGATTGGCTGAATGCCTTCTGTGATTTTGTATGGGTCAAAGCCCTTTTCCTTGCAGATATCTGCACATTCTTCGATTGAGTTAATACCATACTGAGCGAGAACAGCAAGAATCTGCTTTTCTCTTCTTGAGTAAGATTCAAATAAAGCCATTTTCTTGTTCCTCCTTATTCTTTTCTTGGGTCAACAATCTTAACAGCGTCAGCAACTCTACCATACTGACCCTTAGCCTTTTCAAACGCTGTGTTAGCGTCGTCGCCGGCCTTGATGAAGTCCATCATCTTACCGAAGTTTACAAACTGGTAGCCGATGATTTCGTTGTCTTCGTTAAGAGCAAGACCTGTAACATAGCCGTCTGTCATTTCAAGGTATCTAGGACCCTTTGCAAGTGTACCGTACATTGTACCAACCTGTGAACGCAAGCCCTTACCGAGGTCTTCAAGACCTGCACCTACTACAAGACCGTCCTCAGAGAAAGCACTCTGTGTACGTCCGTAAACAATCTGGAGGAAAAGTTCTCTCATAGCTGTGTTGATAGCGTCACAAACAAGGTCTGTGTTAAGAGCTTCGAGAATTGTTCTGCCAGGGAGAATTTCACTAGCCATAGCAGCCGAGTGCGTCATACCCGAACAACCGATTGTTTCGACCAAAGCTTCCTGAATAACGCCCTCTTTAACGTTAAGGGTAAGTTTGCAAGTACCCTGCTGTGGTGCGCACCAACCGATACCGTGTGTAAAGCCTGAAATGTCCTTGATTTCCTTAGCTTTTACCCACTTTGCTTCTTCCGGAATCGGAGCAGCGCCGTGAGCAACGCCCTGTGCGATAGGGCACATTGTTTCAACTTCATGTGAATAAATCATTCAATATACTCCTCTCAAAGTAATTTTGTTAGTTATGCCCAAAATAGTTTTGAGCAGGCAAAGTCCGCACTTAATAGAATTTGCCCCTACAAAGATAATTATATAACATTTTTCTCAACTTTGCAAGTGCTTTTTGCAAACAAAAGCGTATTTTGTCAAAAAGTTTTTATTGTGTTAATTTACAGACTTTTTTTGTGTTAAATTTCACAAAATCAGCCTTGAAAAGATATCGTTCAGGCATAAATTTTCCACATTACAAACGCCCACAAAACCAGCGCAACATAATTTACAACCCAGAAGTAGGCGTGTTTTGTTTTGTGGTGAAAAGCTTTCATTGCCGAAAGTCCGCCTAAAAAACCGCCCAAAAGAGATGACATAAGCAAAACTTTTTCGGGGACACGCCATTTGTCAAGTTTTGCTTTTAGTTTATCAACAGCGTAAATTATAAAAGTGAAAATGTTAATGGCGATTATGTATGCTAAAAAGATTTGTTTCATTTAAAATCCTTTCGTTTTAAAAAATTCCCTACCGAAAGGCAGGGAATTTTAAAATATTTGTGTTACTTAAAGTATTTTACGCCACTTTCAAAGATAAGCTGGTCCTTGACGCCCGGAACGTTCTTGCAGATGTCAGTACCCTTTCTTTCGGAGTGACCCATTTTACCGAACACACGACCGTCAGGCGAAGTGATACCTTCGATTGCGTAAATTGAAGTATTAGGGTTGCAATGAATATCAAGAGTTGGTACGCCGTCAAAGTCAACGTACTGTGTAGCAATCTGACCGTTCTGTGCAAGTCTTGTAATTTCTTCTTCTGTAGCAACAAATCTACCCTCACCGTGAGAAATAGCCACGTTGTGAATATCGCCCACATTTGTGCAATAAAGCCACGGCGACTTGTTAGACGCAATTCGTGTGTTTACCATCTTAGACTGGTGACGGTGAATAGCGTTAAATGTGAGAGTTGGTGAATCGTTGCGCATATCGACGATTTCGCCGTATGGAACAAGACCCAGTTTCAAAAGTGCTTGGAAGCCGTTACAGATACCGAGCATAAGACCGTCACGGTTTTTGAGCAAATCGTGAATAGCGTCAGCAAGACGTGGGTTACGGAAGAACGAAACGATAAATTTACCTGAACCGTCCGGTTCGTCGCCACCGCTGAATCCGCCCGGAAGCATAACGATTTGCGACTGTTTGATTTTTTCTTCAACTGCCTTAACAGATTCTTCAATAGCCTGAGCGTTCATGTTTCTGATAACGAAAATGTCAGCTTCAGCGCCCGCCTTTTCAAAGGCTCTTGCTGTGTCGTATTCGCAGTTTGTACCAGGGAAAACAGGGATAAGCACCTTTGGTTTTGCAACCTTGATTGCAGGAGCGAGTTTTACGTCGTTTACGAAGCTGAACTCTTTAAGCGGAGCATTGGATTTCTTAATCTTAGCAGGGAAAATCGGTTCAAGCTTTTCTTCCCAAAGTTTTTCAAGTTTAAACAAATCAACTGTATAATTCTTTGTAACAATTGTGTATTCGGAAGTGGTTTCACCGATAACTCTTTCGTCTGTTTCAACGCCGTTTGCAAGTTCCAAAACGAAAGCGCCGTAGCAATGTCTGTAAAGTTCGTTAGCTGTAATATCTCCTGTGAATTTAAATCCGATTTTGTTACCGAATGACATTTTAGCCACAGCTTCGGAAACACCGCCGAACGAAACAGCCCACGACGAAAGAACGTTGCCGTTTTCGATAAGTTTTTCAACCTTTTCAAAAACTTTTCTAACGCTTGCGAAAACAGGAAGTCCGTTTTCGTCATAATCAGGCTTGATAAGGACAACCTTTGAGCCTGTTCTCTTAAATTCCTGCGAAACAACTCTGTCGGAATTTGCGGTTGAAACAGCAAAAGAAACAAGCGTTGGCGGAACGTCAATGTTTTCAAACGTACCTGACATTGAATCTTTACCGCCGATAGAACCGCAACCAAGTTCAATCTGAGCCTTGTATGCGCCGAGAAGCGCAGCCATAGGTTTGCCCCAACGTGTAGGGTTGTTCTGTGTTCTTTCAAAATATTCCTGGAACGTAAGCCAGCAATGTTCGTATTTACCGCCTGTTGCAACAACCTTAGCGATTGAGTGAATAACAGCCTGCATTGCGCCGTGGTATGGCGATTGTGACGAAAGGTAAGGGTCAAATCCCCAACCCATAAGCGAGGTTGTCTTTGTTTCGCCCTTTAATACAGGGATTTTAGCAGCCATAGCCTGTGTTGGCGTGTTCTGATATTTACCGCCGTAAGGCATTAAAACCGTACCTGCGCCGATAGTGGAATCGAATCTTTCAACAAGACCTTTCTGCGAGCAGATGTTAAGGTCGGAAATCATTCTTTCCCATTTTTCTGCGTTGTCGTCGATTTTTTCATTGTTATTAAAGATAGGCTTTTCAATTCTGACTGTGGTGTGTTTTTCCGCACCGTTGGAGTTAAGGAACTCTCTTGAAAGGTCAACAATCTGTTTGCCGTTCCAGTTCATACGAAGTCTAGGTTCTTCGGTAACAAGCGCAACAAGCGTTGCTTCGAGGTTTTCCTTATTAGCTTCGCTCATGAATTTTTCAACGTCTTTCTTAGCCACAACAACAGCCATTCTTTCCTGTGATTCGGAAATAGCAAGCTCTGTTCCGTCAAGACCGTCATACTTCTTAGGAACAAGGTCAAGGTTAATGATAAGACCGTCTGTAAGTTCGCCGATAGCAACGGAAACACCGCCTGCGCCGAAGTCGTTACAACGCTTAATCATAGCGGTTACTTCAGGATTTCTGAAAAGACGCTGGAGTTTTCTTTCTTCAGGGGCGTTACCCTTTTGAACTTCCGCACCGCAGCTTTCGAGGGATTCGAGAGTGTGCGATTTTGACGAACCTGTCGCACCGCCGCAACCGTCACGACCTGTTTTACCGCCGAGAAGAATAACAACGTCCCCTGCCTGCGGAACTTCACGTCTGACATTTGAAGCCGGAGCTGCACCTACGACAGCACCGATTTCCATTCTCTTTGCAACATATCCCGGGTGGTAAATTTCGTTAACGTGACCTGTTGCAAGACCAATCTGGTTTCCGTATGAGGAATATCCGTTTGCAGCGCCCACGGTGATTTTTCTTTGAGGAAGTTTTCCTGCGATAGTGTCCTCAACAGGAACAAGTGGGTTTGCCGCACCTGTGATACGCATTGCCTGATAAACGTAAGAACGTCCCGACAACGGGTCACGGATTGCACCGCCAAGACAAGTAGCCGCACCGCCGAAAGGTTCGATTTCGGTAGGGTGGTTGTGGGTTTCGTTTTTGAACATCAACAGCCAGTCCTGTTCTTCGCCGTCAACATCAACCTTGATTTTTACCGAACAAGCGTTAATTTCTTCGCTTTCGTCAAGGTCGTTAAGTCTGCCCTCTGCCTTTAACTGCTTAGGACCGATAACAGCCATATCCATAAGTGTAACAGGCTTGTTTTTCTTCCCTGCGTAAAGCTTGTTTCTGGTTTCGATATACTGTACAAAGGTGTCCTTGATATAATCTGCGTCGATTGTTACCTCATCAATAATTGTTGAGAAAGTTGTGTGACGGCAATGGTCCGACCAGTATGTATCAATCATTCTTATTTCGGTGATTGTCGGGTTTCTCTTTTCAACATCTCTGAAATAGCTCTGACAAAATTTAATGTCGTCAAAGTCCATTGCAAGACCCATTTTTTTGATAATATTATTCAAATCGTCGTCGTTTGAGTAAATAAATCCGTCAACGGTTTCTACGGTTGTAGGAATATCGTACTTAACTTCCAGAGTATCAACACGTTTAAGAGACGCTTCACGGCTTTCAACAGGGTTAATCATATAAGCCTTGATTTTTGCAAATTCTTCGTCGGAAATGTCACCGCTTAGAATAATAATTCTTGCGCTTTTTACAACAGGTCTGGTTTTACCTGTGAGAAGTGAAATACACTGTGCGCACGAATCGGCTCTCTGGTCGAATTGTCCCGGCAGATATTCAATAGCGAAAATTCTGTCGGTTGAGTTAAGCGCCGGCAGGTGCGGATAATACACGTCAACGGCAGGTTCGGAAAATACAATAGGTGACGCCAGAACGAAATCTTCCTCTGAAAGACCCTGTGCGTCATAGCGATTGATAACACGCAAGCCTGTAAGGTTGTCCATACTCAACGCAGATTTAATGTCAGCGAGAGTTGAATTTGCTTCTACGGCAAATTCAGGTTTTTTTTCAACATAAATTCGGTAAACAGACATAGCTACACTCCTTAATTTATACATATTAAACTACTGCAAAAGTTTTCCTATGCAGTAATTCTTTTCATACTTTTCAATTATAACACAAAAAATCATTTTACGCAAACTTTTTTGCGAATTTTTACGAGGAATTTTTATTTGTGTGTAATTTTCGCAATATCCTTGATGAAAATCTGTGCATTTTTCACGTTCAAACAAAACTTTGACGGTTTTTCCTACCATATTTTGTAAAAACTTTTCCTCGCTTTGGCGACAAACCTGCTCCATAAGAAAGGCACGGCGTTCTTTTTCGGCTTGCGAAACTTGGTCGGGTCTTTTTTCGGCAACAGTCCCTTTTCGCACGGAATAAGGGAAAATATGACTTTGCGCAAACTCCATTTTTTTGACAAAATCCAGCGATTGTTGAAAATCTTCTTCCGTTTCGCCTGCAAAACCCACCATTATGTCGGTTGTAATGGCGCAATTCTGAAAATTTTCTCTTAACTTTTTGCAAAGTTTTTCATATTCTTCGGCGGTGTACTTTCTGTTCATGGCTTTGAGGGTTTTATTACAGCCACTTTGCAACGAAAGGTGAAATTGCGGACAAAGTTTTGGCTGGTTTGCCATACGCTTTATGTCCTCGTCGCTTATCATTTCAGGTTCAAGACTGCCCAAACGGACACGTTCCACGCCGTCTACGCTACAGGCTGTTTCCACAGCGTCAACAAGCCTTATGTCGCCGTCCAAATCTTTGCCGTAACAGCACAAATTTATCCCTACAAGCACAATTTCTTTATGGTCGCTTTTTGCAAGTTGACAAACCTCTTTTTTCAGTTCGCCCAAAGGTTTTGAACGTATATGACCTCTTGCATACGGAATAATACAATATGTGCAATACTGGTCGCACCCGTCCTGAATTTTTATGTACGCACGGGTTTTTGACGAAACTTCGCCGTTTGCCATTTTTTCAAAAGATTCACCCTTTTTGTGAGGGGTGATTTTTACGATTCTCTCACGCCGTGAAAGGTATTCGTCCAAAAGGTCGGGAATAGCCGTCTTGTCGGACGCACCTGTGATAATATCGCACTCCGAAAGTTCTCTCGCTTCGTCCTCAAAGGTTTGGGGAAAACACCCTGTTAATATTATAATAGAATACGGGTTTTGCTTTTTAATTTTGTGCAAAAGCTGTCGGCACTTTGAATCGGCGGTGGAGGTGACGGTGCAGGTGTTAATTAAACAAACCTCTGCTTCGTCAATTTTTTTTACGGTTTCAAAACCACGCTTTTCAAAGGCTTGTTTTAGATTTTCGGTTTCGTACTGATTAACTTTACAGCCGAAAGTGTAATAATATATTTTCATCAAAAAGTCCTTTCTTGTTGAAAAACTGAAATTGTGAACAAGATTTTATTGATTATATACAAATTTAGTTATACATATATGGTTAAACTGCACAAAAAACTAAGACTAAATTTTTGCTCTTTGACCATTATACTATATTTTGAAAAAAATTTCAATCACCCCTTGACAAATAAAATAAAAGTTGCTATATTGTTAGTGTCAAAGGAAATTTGATGTAAAAAAGCCAAACTCAGGCATACGCCTGTTTATAACTTAAAGGAGGAGTTTAATATGACAAACGCTTTCATTATGCTCAATTCAATCGCAGACGTTAAGGAATTTGTAACAACTGTTTCAAAGTACGATTTTGACGTTGACCTTGAATCGGGAAGATACGCAATTGACGCAAAGTCAATTATGGGTATTTTCAGCCTTGACCTCTCAAAGAAGATTAAGCTTGTTGCACACACAGACGACGCAAGTGCATTTATGGCTGAAATCGCAAAGTTTGAAGTTAGCGAATAATTTCGGACGTTGAGCAAAACACAGGTGATAAAGTCACCTTGTTTTTCGCAAATTATGGCAGACTGTAATGTTTTACGGTCTGCTTTTCTATTTTAAAAGCATTAAAACGTGCAAGTCCTCATAAAATGTTTTAAGTAAGTTAAAAAAACATTTTTCGGAGGGCTTTTTTTTATGTGTTTTAAAAAATTATTGGGAATAATTATGGCGGGGGTTGTTGTTTCAAATATTTATATAACTTCCTTTGCCGACGGCGTGTCAAACCGGGTGGTTTCGACGGATACAGCGGTGGGCGAAATTGAAATTTCGGGTGAGTACGGTTGCGTAAGAGAGGCGTCCACGGGACGGACGGTGTTTGAGAAAAACAGCGAAGAAACGTTTCATATGGGGCATTTTGCAAAACTTATGACAATTTATCTCACCGCACGGCAAATAGAAAGCGGTGAAATTTCACTTGAAGATATTGTTACGGTTTCTCAAAAAGCAAACAGTCAAAACGGCACTCAGATTTGGCTTAACGTAGGTGAAAAAATTACTATTGAAGAACTGCTGAAAAGCATTTGTATGGGAAACGCCAACGACGCTTGTTATTGTTTGGGTGAGGCGCTTTTCAAGTCGGAAGATACATATTTAAAGGTAGCCAACGAAACGGCGGTTTCTTTGGGGCTTGAAAACACACATTTTGCCGATATTACGGGGCAAAACGACCAAAGCGTTACGTCGGCGGCGGATTTGGCGGTTTTGGCGGGTGAAATAGCGGAGTTTGATTATTTAAACGGCTATTTTTGCACTTGGATTGACAACGTTAGGGGCGGTCAGACCGAACTTGTGAACACCAACAGACTTGTGCGAAGTTACGACGGAATAATCGGCATGAAAGCCTGTTATGACGAGGATAGAAAAAATTCCCTTGTGGCGGCGGCAAAACGTGACGGAATGACTTTTGTTTGCGTTGCGGTGGGTTACGGCGACAGCGACGAAAGATTTTCCGACGGCAAAAAAATGTTGGATTTCGGGTTTTCTCGGTATGTTTTGTATACCCCGAATGTGCCGAAAGAAGCGGTGAAAAACGTCAAGGTGAAAAACGGTGCCGAAACCGACGTGGAAATTTCGGTAAAAAATCTAAAACCTTTGCTTGTGAAAAAAGATTCGGCAAAAAACATAACCTGCGCTTTTGAGGTCGAGGACAGCCTGACCGCACCTGTTACAAAAGGTGAAAAAGTGGGCGAAATTAGATTTTTAATCGACGACGAAGTTATATTTGAAAGCGAAATTTGTACCCAAAAGCAGGTTTTTAAAATGAATTTTGGGTTGGCGTTTAAAAGATTGTGGTTAAAATTACTGAATTTCGGCGACTAGATTTGTTGAAAATCTACAAAAGTTTTGGACTTGTGCAAAAAATCTTGCAATAATTCAGTTTTTATAGTAAAATATGATTAGGATAGCTGTGACCGACTTAGGTTGCATGGAAAGGAACTGAATTAAAATTGTCTATTAAACTTAACACCAAATACCTTGAAAGGTATATTTCCGAAAGCGATTTTGAGGGAATCAGAACTCAGGTGAGTGCCGCTCATAATCTTCTCGAAACAAGAACCGGTCTTGGAAATGACTTTTTGGGTTGGCTCGACCTTCCTGTAAATTATGACAAGGAAGAATTTGAAAGAATCAAGGCGTGCGCTGAAAGAATCAAGCAAAAGGCGGATATTCTTATCGTAATCGGTATCGGCGGTTCATACCTCGGAGCAAGAGCTGCGATTGAACTTCTTAAATCGCCGTTTTATAACAATCTTAAAAAGGACACACCGGATATTTATTATGTGGGCAACAACATCAGCCCTACATACCTTAACGAGGTTTTGTCAATCTGCGAGGGCAAAGATATTTGCGTAAACGTAATTTCAAAGTCGGGTACGACAACCGAACCTGCTCTTGCGTTCAGAATTTTCAAGAAACTTCTTGAAGAAAAATACGGCAAAGAAGAAGCTAAAACCAGAATTTTCGCTACGACAGACAAGGCAAAGGGTACGCTTAAAGAATTATCCGACACAGAGGGCTACGAAACTTTCGTGATTCCCGACGATATCGGCGGACGTTTCTCGGTTTTGACGCCTGTAGGACTTCTTCCGATTGCGGTTGCGGGTTGCGACCTTGATAAAATTATGCAGGGCGCACAAAAAGCAAGAGAAGCATATGCTAAAGACGACAATAACGATTGTTATACATATGCCGCAATCAGAAATATTCTTTACAGAAAAGGCAAATCCGTTGAAATGCTTATAAGTTATGACCCGTCGTTTGCGTTGATGGCTGAATGGTGGAAACAGCTTTTCGGCGAATCCGAAGGCAAAGACAACAAGGGTATTTACCCGTCGTCGGCTATGTTCTCAACAGACCTTCACTCGCTCGGACAGTTCGTTCAGGACGGCTCCAGAATCATGTTTGAAACGGTTGTGGACATTAAAAAGCCGAAGCAGGATTTCTTCCTTGAAAACGACGCAGAAAACCTCGACGGACTGAACTTCCTCACAAACCAGAATATGTCGGTTGTAAACCATAAGGCTTATGAGGGTACTGTTCTGGCACACACAGAGGGCGGTGTTCCGAACATTATCGTTGAAGTTGACGAAATTAACGAAGAAAACTTTGGCGAAATGGTTTATTTCTTTGAAAAGGCTTGCGCTGTTTCGGGTTATCTTTTGGGAGTAAATCCGTTTAACCAGCCGGGCGTTGAAAGTTATAAAAAGAATATGTTCGCACTTTTGGGAAAACCGGGTTACGAATCCCAAAAAGCACAGCTTGAAGCTAAATTAGGCTAAGCAAAAACAATGGCTCAAAAGGTGTTTGACACCTATAAAAATAGAATGGAGTGTAAAAATTATGATTAACTTGATTACCGGGAAAAAAGGAACAGGCAAAACTAAGGTTTTGGTTGATATGATTAAGGAGTCTGTTGAAAATGCGACAGGAAACGTTGTTTGTATCGAAAGAGGAATGAAGCTTACATACGATATTCCTCATAAGGTTAGACTTGTTGACGCAGAAGAATACGGAATTACTTGCTACGACGCATTTTACGGATTTGTTGCAGGTATGTTGGCAGGAAACTATGATATTCAGGAAATTTTTGTTGACGGTATTCTTAAAATCGGCGGCAGAGATTACAACGATTTGAGCAAAATGCTTGAAAAGTTGGCTATGATTGCAAAGAACGTAAAGATTACGTTTACTGTTTCGGCTGACGACGACGAACTTCCTGCAAGCGTAAAGGCTTTTAAGTAATCTCATAATCGAAAAAAACTCGGCGACAGGGGGCAAATAACGCCCTCTGAAACCGTGATTTAACAGCTGTAAAAAAATTCTTAATAAAATATTTAATTTGCAAATTCCGAAAAAACTCTTGACAAGCCGTGTTTAAACAGTTATAATGGAATTTGTGATGTTTGAGGTGAAGCTATGACTGTACAGTTGAAAGAACTTTTTGAACTTGTTGGGGAACAAAAGGATATATCCTGCCAAATCCCCGTGGAAGAACTTGAAGATATTTCGGCGTACCGTTTTGCCAATCCGGTTAAGGTGAGTGGAACAGTTTCAAATCGTGCAGGAATAGTAACATTGTCCTACGACGCAAGTTTTGTGCTTGAACATACCTGCGACAGGTGCTTAAAGGAATTTGAACGCAAGTATGACTATAGTTTCAAGCATACGCTTGTTAGAAATTGTAACACCGACAACGACGATTTTATCGTTTGCGGCGATAATACCCTTGACTTGAATGAGCTTGCTGTCAGCGATATTCTTCTGAATCTTCCTACAAAAATTTTGTGTAACGAGGATTGCAAGGGGTTGTGTTTTGTTTGCGGGAAAAACCTCAATGAGGGCGACTGTGAACATAATGCTGACTGACAGTTTCATCATAAAAGAAGTTATTAACTGCGAGGAGGTGCCAATATGGCAGTACCAAAGAGAAAGGTTTCAAAAGCTAGACGTGACAAAAGACGTTCTGCTGTTTGGAAGTTGAACCCACCAGCACTCTGCAAGTGCTCAAACTGCGGCGAACTTACTTCTCCGCACAAAGTATGCAAGAATTGTGGATACTATAAGGGTGTTGAAGTTATCAGCAAGGCTGACTAATAGCTTGTTGGTTTTTCGTTTCCTAAGAACGCATAAAAGCGAAAGGGGGAGGAATCCTTCTTTTGCTTTTTTTCGTGATAGGTATTTTTTAAAGAAAGTAGAAGAAAAATGTCGGTTGAAATAACAAAAGTTTTGAAGTATTCCCCTGCCGAAAGGGCAAAAATCAAGGACGGCGACAGACTGGTTTCCGTAAACGGTCACGAAATCGAGGACGTGCTTGATTATATGTTTTATACCGCCTACGACAAGTTGGAGCTTGTGTGGGAACATGAGGGGCAAACCCTCAGTAAAAAGGTTTTCAAATCTGAGTACGACGATTTGGGACTTGAATTTGAAAGCTTTCTTATGGACCAAAAGCGTTCGTGTCACAACAAATGCGTGTTCTGTTTCATAGACCAAATGCCACCGAATATGCGTGAAACTTTGTATTTCAAAGACGACGACGCAAGACTTTCGTTTTTGCAGGGAAACTATGTTACGCTGACGAATTTGCAGGACAAGGACATCCAGCGTATTATTGATATGAGGCTTAACATTAACGTGTCCGTTCATACCACAAACCCCGAACTTAGGTGCAAAATGATGAATAATCGCTTTGCCGGTGAAAAGCTTAAATATCTCAAAATGATGACCGATAGCGGACTTTCGCTTAACTGTCAAATTGTGCTTTGCCCAAACCTTAACGACGGCGACGAACTGGTGAGAACACTTGACGATTTGGAAAAACTTATGCCGAATATTACCTCGGTGGCTGTTGTGCCTGTTGGGTTGACAAAATTCAGAGAGGGGCTTTATCCGCTTGAAGTTTTTACACCGGAGGGGTCTAAAAAGGCTATTGAAATTATTGAAAAAAAGCAAAAGGAATGTCTTGAAAAGTACGGAACGAGAATGGTTTTTGCGTCCGACGAGTTTTATATTAACGCAGGTCTTGAAATTCCGCCTGCCGAATACTACGAGGACTATCCACAGTACGAAAACGGCGTGGGCCTTATGAGGTCGTTGGAGGACGAATTTTGCGACGCTTTGGAAAATTACGAGGGCGAAGTAAACGAGGGCGAAATTTCCGTGGCAACGGGAAAACTTGCGTATCCTCTTTTGAAAAAGCTTTCTGAAATGGTCGAAAATAAATATCCTGAGAAAAAAATTAACGTTTTTGAAATCACCAATTATTATTTTGGTGAAACAATTACAGTAGCAGGTCTTGTAACGGCAGGGGATTTGATGAGCCAGCTTGACGGAAAAAAACTTGGACGAAAGCTTTTAATTCCAAAGGCTATGCTTATGCAAAACGAGCCGATTTTCTTGGACGATTATACCGTCAGCGACGTGGAAAACAGACTTGGCGTAGAACTTTTGGCAACCTCAAACGACGGGTACGAACTTTTGGAGGAAATGCTGTTAAGTTAGTAAAAAATGAAAGGCACGGTGAAATAATATGGCATTACCGCTTGTTGCGATTGTGGGTAGACCTAACGTGGGAAAATCCACCTTGTTTAATAAAATTGTAGGGCAAAAGCTCTCTATTGTGGAGGATACACCGGGTGTTACGAGAGATAGAATTTACGCAAAGGGCGAATGGCGTAACAAAGAATTTATGCTTGTTGACACAGGCGGAATTGAACCTGAATCCAACGACATAATTTTGTCGCAAATGCGTAGACAGGCAGAACTTGCTATCGAAAAGGCTGACGTAACGGTGCTTGTAACAGATTTGAAATGCGGTGTTACGGCAAACGATTATGAGGTTGCGTCAATGCTCCAAAAATCGGGCAAACCTGTTGTGTTGTGCGTTAATAAGTGCGACAGCGTTGGCGAACCGCCTATGGAATTTTACGAATTTTACAATTTAGGATTGGGCGAACCTATTGCTGTTTCGTCTGTTCACGGACACGGCACGGGAGATTTGCTTGACGCAGTTTTTGAGTATATTTCCGATTTTGACGAGGAAGATTACGGCGACGAATACATTAAGGTAGCGTTAATCGGAAAACCTAATGTGGGAAAATCGTCTATAATTAACAAAATTTGCGGCGAAGAACGTGTTATTGTGTCGGATATTGCAGGAACAACAAGGGACGCAACGGACACGGTTTTTGAAAACGACAAAGGAAAATTCGTGCTGATTGATACGGCAGGAATCAGAAAAAAATCAAAAGTTTTGGAAAATATCGAAAGATACAGCGTTTTGAGGTCGTATATGGCTGTAGACAGAGCGGACGTTGCGGTAATCGTAATTGACGCTACGGTAGGCTTTACCGAACAGGACAGCAAGGTGGCAGGCTATGCCCACGAAAAGGGAAAAGCTTGTATTATTGCTGTTAACAAATGGGACGCTGTTGAAAAAGAAACAAACACAATGCACGAATTTGAGGAAAAACTCAAAAACGATTTTTCCTTTATGTCGTATGCACCGTTTGTGTTTATTTCGGCTGTAACAGGACAGCGTATTGACAAGCTTTTTGAAATGATAACCTTTGTTGCGGCTCAAAACGCAATAAGAATACCGACCGGCAGACTTAACGACGTGCTTTCGTATGCTACGTCAAGAGTTCAACCACCGTCCGACAAGGGCAAACGACTTAAAATTTACTATATGACCCAGGCGTCCACAAAACCGCCGACGTTTGTTATGTTTGTAAACAGAGCCCAGCTTTTCCATTTTTCATACCAAAGATATATCGAAAACCAAATTCGTGAAACTTTCGGTCTTGACGGAACCCCTGTACGCTTTGTTATTCGTGAACGTGATACAGACGATACGAAGTAGATTTTTTCAGTTAAAGGACTTGATTTTATGTTGTTAAAAACTATATTGGGGTTGTTGTGTGCAGGAATTTTTGCGTATCTTTTCGGAAGCCTTAATTCCGCAATCGTTGTGTGCAAAATTGCAAAAGGCGAAGATATTCGCAAATTCGGTAGCTTTAACGCAGGACTTACAAATGTTTTGCGAGTTTACGGAAAACCGCTTGCAGGCATAACTCTGCTGTGCGACCTTTTTAAGGGCGTAGTGGCTGTAACGTTGGTTAGAATTTTCGTGGTCAATCTTTTGGGAGTGACCGTTTTCGGAAACGGATATTTTGTGCTGTATTTTTCGGCGCTTTGCTGTATGCTGGGGCATATTTTCCCCGTTTATTACGGATTTAAGGGTGGCAAAGGCGTGCTTGTTGCCGCAACGTCGCTTTTGGCAATAGACCCGTTGGGATTTGTGTGCGCCATAGCTGTGTTTGTTGTGGTGGTTGCAATTTCAAAATATGTTTCGTTGGCGTCGATTTGCGCTTCGGTTTCGTATGGGGTTTTCACACTTCTTTTCCAGTATTTAAGAGGGTTTGATACATACTTAACCGACGCTTTGGTGGTTTTTGTAATGGCAGGAATTATTATTGCAAAACACCATTCAAATATTTCACGCCTTAAAAACGGCACGGAAAATAAACTTAGTTTTAAAAAGAAAACAAAAGAGGAATAATTTTTTCAAAAAGGAGGTTTTGTTAAAATGGCTAATATTACGATTTTGGGTTCGGGTGGATTCGGTCTTTCTTTGGCTGTGCTGTGCAATGCAAACGGTCATAGCGTAACTGTGTGGAGCAAATTTCAGGACGAAATTGACGCAATTAAGCGAACCGGCGAACTTAAATCCAAACTTCCGGGGGTTTTTATCCCAAAGGAAATCAGCTTTACAACGGACATTTGTTGCGTTGAGAACGCCGACGTAATGCTCATTGGTATTCCGTCAAAGTTTGTCAGAGATGTTTGCCAAGAGGTTGCGCCTTTTGTGGACAAAAATACAATTATCGTAAACACCTCAAAGGGTCTTGAAGAGGACACCCTCAAACGAATGAGCGAGGTTGTCAGCGAAGTTTTCCCGGAGAACAAGCTGGTTGTTTTGACAGGACCTAGCCACGCAGAGGAAGTTGCAAGAGGTATTCCGACGGTTGTTGTGGCGGCAAGCGACGACCACAAAACCGCAAAGTATGTTCAGGAAATTTTTACGGCAAACAATTTCAGAGTGTATGTAAACGACGACGTTGTGGGCTGTGAAATCGGCGGAAGCTTTAAAAATATCATTGCTCTTGCGTGTGGAGTTTTGGACGGAATGGGCTGTGGCGACAACACAAAGGCGGCTCTTATCACCCGTGGTTTGCGTGAAATCGCAGCCGTGGGAGTTGCCCTCGGCGGACAGGGCGACACTTTTGCGGGACTTTCGGGAATCGGCGATTTGATTGTCACCTGCACCAGTATGCACTCACGAAACCGCCGTGCCGGAATTTTAATCGGACAGGGTGTATCCCCTGAAGAAGCTGTGCGACAGGTAGGCACGGTTGAGGGGTATTTTTGCACCAAAACAGGGTACGAACTTGCAAAAAAAATGGGCATTGAAATGCCGATTACGGAAAGCCTTTGGAACGTTCTCTTTAGCGGAAAATCGCCAAAGGACGCAATTTCGGAGCTTATGGGTCGTCCTAGCCGAAACGAAACCGAAAACGACTTTTTGTTTGGATAATTATTTTTAAAAGGAAAATCACTTTGGTGGTTTTCCTTTTTTTGCGAGGTTTTAATTTTAAAAAAATCAAGATGAAAAAATGTTGTTAAAAAAGTGAAATTCTACTTTACAAAACAATTAAAATTTAGTATAATAGTAGTATGAATAAATATATTTAAGAATGAGAGGTAAAATTATGGAGCCAAAATATAAAAGAATACTTTTAAAACTTAGCGGAGAAGCGCTTGCAGGCGAAAAGAAAAGCGGACTTGATTTTAACGAAATGCACGGATTTGGCGTGGCTATTAAAAAATGCGTTGACGCAGGCGTTCAGGTGGGCGTTGTTGTCGGCGGCGGAAACTTCTGGAGAGGTCGTTCAAGCGGAGCAATGGACAGAACCAGAGCCGACCACATCGGTATGCTTGCAACGGCAATGAACGCTTTGGCTGTGGCTGACGTTTTGGAAGATTGCGGTTGCGAAGTGCGTGTTCAGACAGCTATTTCAATGCGTGAGGTTGCAGAGCCTTATATCAGAAACAGAGCGATAAGACACCTTGAAAAGGGCAGAGTTGTTATTTTCGGTTGCGGAACGGGAAACCCGTTCTTCTCAACAGATACGGCGGCCGCACTCAGAGCGGCAGAAATCGAAGCGGACGCTATGCTTAAAGGAACAATGGTTGACGGCGTTTACGACAAAGACCCTCACAAATTTGACGACGCCGTTAAGTACGACAAGCTTACATATAACGAAATTTTGTCACAGGGACTTCAGGTTATGGACGCTTCGGCTGCTTCACTTTGCGGTGACAACAACATTCCGATTGTTGTGTTTGACCTTGCAAGACCCGACAACATTTTTGACGCTTGCATGGGCGAAAATATCGGTACTATCGTGGTAAATGAGTAATCAAGAAAGGATTTTTACATTATGAAAGAAACAATGAAAAAGCTTAACGAAAAAATGCAGAAAACCATTAACGTTCTTGAAAGTGATTTGTCGGCAGTCAGAGCGGGCAGAGCTAATCCTGCTGTTTTGGACAGAGTTACGGTTGACTATTACGGCTGTCCGACGCCTGTAAACCAGATGGCTGCAATTTCTGTTGCGGAAGCAAGAATTTTGGTAATTACACCGTGGGATAAATCAACGCTTGTTCCTATCGAAAAGGCAATTCAGGCGTCTGACGTGGGTATTAACCCGATTAACGACGGAAGCGTTTTAAGACTTACGTTCCCACAGCTTACCGAAGAAAGACGTAAGGAGCTTGTTAAGGAAATTAAGAAAACAGGGGAAGAATCAAAGGTAGCGCTCCGTTCAATCAGACGTGACGTTATGGACAAATTTAAGACCATGAAGAAAAACAGCGAAATTACAGAGGACGACCTGAAAAACTGCGAAAAGGACGTTCAGAATGTTACGGATAAATTCGTTAAGAAAATTGACGATATGATTGCGGACAAAGAAAAGGAAATTATGTCTATTTAAAAATTGCGGAAAGGGTTGTGTTTTTTGGCTGAGAAACAAAACGACGTTTTGAATGTTCCGACCCACGTCGGAATAATTATGGACGGAAACGGAAGATGGGCAAAAAAACGCCTTATGCCCCGTAAAGTCGGACACAGAGAGGGCGCAAAAACTTTTCGTGCCATTACAAAGGCTTGTAAAAAAATCGGAATTAAATATGTGACCTATTACGCTTTTTCAACGGAAAACTGGTCACGTCCCGATGACGAGGTCGAGGCGCTTATGAATTTGTTTGAGGAATACCTTGACGAGGTGAAAACCATCACCGATGAGAAAATCAGGATTCGTTTTATCGGCGACAGAACTAAGCTAAGGGAATCTTTGAGGAAGAAAATGGAAGATGTCGAGGAAATTTCAAAGGATTTTACCGACCTTGAATGTCTTTTGGCGATAAATTACGGCGGACGTGATGAAATAACTCATTCAGTAAAGGAAATTGCTCAAATGGTGAAAAACGGCGAAATTCAGCCTGAAAATATCACCGAACAGCTTATTACCGACAACCTTTACACAAAGGAAGTTCCGCCCGTGGATTTGATTATCAGACCGAGTGGCGAACAAAGACTGTCAAATTTCCTTATATGGCAGTCGGCTTATGCGGAGTATTATTTTACGGATATTTTGTGGCCTGATTTTAAGGAAAAAGACCTGCTGGACGCTGTTAGGGTTTATTCAAACCGCAACAGACGTTTCGGCGGAGTGTAGGAGATTTTTTAATGAAAACCAGAATAATTTCGGGTGCTGTTGCGGTGGCAATTGCCATTGTGGTGCTTGCGTTTCACAACACAATTGTGCTGAAAATCGCTGTGGCACTTTTGATTGCGGGTATGCTTTTTGAACTTTTCAGAGCAACCCAATGTATTGATTTTAAAGAAACGTCTGTTATTTGCATAGCATACGGACTTTTAACGCCGTTTTCAAGTTATTTCGGCAAATGGTTTGCGCTTGTAACGCTTGCTTTCGGACTTTTGGCGTTCGCAACAAACTTAAAGCACTATAAAGATTTGAAAATCGACAAGCTTATGATTATGATAGGCTCAACGATTTTGGTAACTTATTCAATGAATTGTCTGCTTTCAATTCACGGTTTTGGCGGCAAAAACGGACTTTTCCTTGTTATAATCACACTTTGCGGTGCGTGGCTTGCTGATACGGGTGCGTATTTTGCGGGAACATTTTTCGGCAAACACAAACTTTGCCCGAACATAAGCCCTAAAAAAACTATTGAGGGGCTTGTTGGCGGAACTGTTACAAACGGCGTAATTTTAATTGTGGCAGGACTTATTTACGACGTTGCTCTGGGAAATGGGACGCCTAATTATGTGGAACTTTTCATTTTGGGAATGGCTTGCTCCATAGTTGGACTTTTGGGCGACTTGTCGGCGTCGCTTATCAAACGTCAGTACGGCATAAAGGATTACGGAAATATTATGCCGGGACACGGTGGCGTAATGGACAGATTCGACAGCGTTTTGTTTGTTGCGCCTTTTATGGCAACAATGCTTTCGCTTTTCCCGATTTTTTAAAAAAAATTCATAAAGGGTGGATTTTCTGGGTAAAACAGATGTCTGCCCTTTTCGTAGTAATTATGGCAGAAAAATTAAATCAAAAAGGATTTGAAATTTATGAAAACAATGTCAATTATAGGTTCGACGGGTTCTATCGGAACACAGGCATTAGAAGTTGCAAAAAAGCATAATATAAAGGTGGACGGTCTTTCTGCAAGCGGTAATGTTGAACTTTTGGGCAAACAGGCAAAGGAATTTAAGGCGAAAAAAGTTTGCATTTTCGACGAAAGTAAAGCAGGCGAACTTGCGGAAATTTTAAAAGGCGAAGAAATCGAAATATTAACGGGAATGGACGGTTTGTGCGAAATTGCACGAATGGATACCGACATTTTTTTAAATTCCGTTGTGGGAATGGTGGGTCTTAAACCTACGGTTGAGGCTTTGCTTGCAAAAAGAACCAAGCCTTTTAGAATTGCGCTTGCAAACAAGGAAACCCTTGTTGCGGGCGGTGAAATAGTTATGGCTTTGTCAAAGGAAAAAAACATACCTGTTTTGCCTGTTGACAGCGAACATTCGGCAATTTTCCAGTGCTTGCAGGGTAACAAAAGAGAACAGCTTAATAAAATCATTCTCACAGCGTCCGGTGGACCTTTCTTTGGAAAAACTAAGGACGAAATTGCAAATGCGTCTGTTGAACAGGCACTAAATCACCCAAACTGGTCTATGGGCAGAAAAATCACAATAGATTCCGCAACATTGATGAACAAGGGACTTGAATTTATCGAGGCGATTAGACTTTTTGATGTAACGGCTGACCAAATCGAGGTAGTCGTGCATAGACAGAGCGTTGTGCATTCGGCTGTGGAATACAAGGACTTTTCGGTGATTGCACAAATGGGCGTGCCTGATATGAAAATCCCTATTCAGTATGCCGTTTTGTACCCTGAAAGAGTGGATTGTCCTACAAAACAGCTTTCTCTCACGGATTACGGAACGCTCACTTTTGCAAAACCCGATTACGAAACATTCGATTGTTTGAGAGCTTGCATTGAGGCTATTAAAATGGGCGGAACAATGCCTGCAATGGTAAACGGCGCTAACGAAGAGGCTGTGTCGGCTTTTCTTGACAACAAAATCACATTCTTGCAAATCGGCGAACTTGTATGGGGCGTTCTTAACGAGCTTGAAAACAAGCCGATAAACTGTCTTGACGACATTTTTGAAGCAGACAAACTAGCGAGAGAATTTGTTAAACAAAAGCTTTTGAAAAGCTAATTAAAACTAGGAGATTTTTGCGTTTTATGAGCATTTTAATTGCAATAATTATTTTCGGATTGATAGTTTTTATTCACGAACTGGGGCATTTTTTGGTGGCAAAGGCTTGCGGGGTCAAGGTCAACGAGTTTGCTATGGGAATGGGGCCTAAGCTTTTCAGTTTTAAAAAAGGCGAAACGGTGTATGCCTTGCGACTTTTTCCCATAGGTGGATTTTGTGCTATGGAGGGTGAGGACGCCCAGAGTACCCATGAGAGAGCGTTCGGAAACAAAAAGGTGTGGCAGAGAATTTTAATCGTTGTGGCAGGGGCTGTGATGAATATTATCCTCGGTTTTGTTCTTGTGGTGGTAATGCACGCAAACGAGGAAAAGCTCACGTCTACCACGGTTTCGTGGTTTGCCGACACCCAAACGTCACATTCCACGGGGCTTGAAATTGGCGACAAAATTGTGGAAATTAACGGAATGAAAATTTTTACGGATATGGATATTTCGTACCAGCTCCAAAATGACGAGGACGGAATTTTCGATATGGTGGTAAAACGTGACGGCGAAAAGGTTACGCTTTCGGGGGTGAGGTTTGCAAAGGACAGCGAGGGCTTGCATATTGATTTTAGGGTTTTGCCTGACGACGTAAATTTAAAAAACGTGCTGAAATATTCCGTTAATTCAACCATTACCTACGCACGACTTGTGTGGATTTCTTTGGGAGATTTAATTTCGGGAACGTATAAATTAAACGATTTGTCGGGGCCTGTGGGCATTGTGGATTCAATCGGACAGGTGGTTGAGGGCGAAAAAACCGAACAAGGCATTGACTGGTCGGCACTTTGCGACAAGCTGTTGTTTTTGTCGGCATTTATGACCATAAACGTGGGGATTTTTAACCTGTTGCCACTTCCCGCACTTGACGGTGGACGACTTGTATTTTTAATAATTGAAGCAATAAGACGTAAACCGATTAAACCCGAACATGAGGGAATGGTGCATTTTATAGGGCTTGCACTATTGATGTTGCTTATGCTGGCGGTTACGTTTAACGATATTTTGAGAATTGTAAAAAGGTAAATTAAGGTGAAATTATGAAAAGAAATGTTAGACCTGTAAAGGTTGGAAATTGTGTTTTAAACGGCGAAAAAATTTATATCCAGTCTATGCTGAATATCCCTGCAAGCGATATTGAAAACAGCGTAAAACAGGCTGTGGAACTTGAAAAAGCAGGCTGTGAAATTGTTCGTGCGGCAATTCCCGACATGGACGCCGTAAAACTTATACCTGCGATTAAAGAAAAAGTAGGTATTCCTTTGGTGGCTGATATTCATTTTGATTACAGACTGGCTCTGGCGGCTGTTGACGCAGGAATTGACAAAATCAGAATCAACCCCGGAAACATAGGGGATATGGACAGGGTTAAGGCTGTGGTGAACGCTTGCAAACAGAAAAATATCCCTATCAGAATCGGCGTAAATTCAGGCTCTTTGGAAAAAGAATTGCTTGCAAAATACGGTTCGCCAACACCCGAAGCTCTGGTCGAAAGTGCGTTAAAACACGTTGAAATTTTGGAAAAGTGCGACTTTAACGACATTGTTATTTCAATTAAATCGTCAAACGTAAACACTATGATTAACGCATACCGACTTTTGGCGACAAAGTGCGATTATCCGTTGCATTTGGGTGTTACCGAAGCAGGTACAGAGCGTATGGGACTTATAAAATCGTCGGTTGGAATCGGCAGTTTGCTTGTTGACGGAATCGGCGAAACCATTCGTGTGTCGCTGACGGACACGCCTGTTAAGGAGATTGCTGCGGCAAAGGATATTTTAAAAGCCGTGGGAAAAGGACGTGGCGTGAAAATCGTTTCCTGTCCTACCTGTGGCAGAACGAAAATTGATTTGATTTCTCTTGCAAAAAAAGTAGAGGAACTTTGCCAAAACGTTGACAAGGATATTACGGTGGCTGTAATGGGCTGCGTTGTAAACGGTATCGGCGAAGCGGGCGAAGCTGACATTGGTATCGCAGGCGGTGACGGTTGTGCGGTTATTTTTAAGAAAAAGGAAAAAATCTGCAAAGTCAGCGAGGAAAACGCTCTGCAAAGACTTATGGAGGAAATAAATAAACTTTAGAATAGGATTTTAAACTATGACGAGTAACGGAAGTAATGTTTTTAGGGATTTTTTCAGCGAGTATAAGATGATTATTCCGCCTGAACTTGACCACGGAAAAATCCTGAGAATTGATATAAACGAACTGGATAACACCGTGAAAGTGCGGGCGGTGTTTGAAAAATTTGTTCCGTACAAAGTGACGAGAACTTTTGAAAAGAAAATTGCCAAAGAATTGGGCGTAAACCGATTTGACCTTGAGTGCAAATATTCTCCCGACGTGTTCGGCGTGGAAATTTTCGGCGAAATTGTGGAATATGTTAAGGAACAAAACGCTCTTGTCAACGGCTTTTTCGGCGACGCAGACGTGAAATACAACGACGGAAAACTCACGGTTTTTCTTAAACGTGGGGGATATGATATTTTAAAAAAATCAAACGCCGACGGGGTTATTTCAAAAATGATTAACGATTTTTTCAGCCTGAACGTTGAGGTGGGGTTTGACGGGGTTTTGAGTGCCGACGAGGACGAAAGACAACGTGAACTTGACCGTATGCTGAAAAATCTGCCTGCGCCTGCGGTTGTTGAAAACGGCGGAGAAAAATCTCCAAAATCCGCCTTTGTACAAAACAACGACGGCGAAGATTTCAGGGTTGTTAGCTATGATTTCAGCAGACTTAATCTTCTGGGCGAAAATTCCACGGTGATTATGGGCAATCCGATAAGCCCCGATTATACGTTTACAAAACTTTCGGACGTAACCGAGGACAGCGACGAGATTGTGGTTTGGGGAGATATTTTTCAGACCGAAACTAAGGAAGTCAAAAGCGGTGCGTTGATTCTGAACTTTTATTTGACCGATTATACAGGTTCTTATCCGGTGAAAATTTTCGCTTCGCCAAAACAGGGCAGATTTAACAAATTCCCAAAATCAAGGCTGGAACAGGCTTTGGGTTATTTGAAAAAAGGCGCAACGGTGGTGTTAAGAGGTTCGGTGGAATTTGACCAGTACGAAAAAATGTACAACATTAAACCGTCGGATATTCAGGTGGTAAAACGTCAAACCAAACAGGATAAATCGGAAAACAAGCGTGTGGAACTTCATTGCCATACAAATATGTCGGCAATGGACGCTCTGACGCCTGCGGACAAGCTTGTAGAAAGAGCCTATTCGTGGGGACATAAGGCGATTGCCATAACCGACCACGGAGTGTGTCAAGGTTACCCCGACGCCATGAACGCCGTTGACAAAATCAGAAAAAACGGCGGGGATTTTAAGGTTATTTTCGGCGTTGAGGGTTATCAGGTAAACGACGAAGTGCAAATTGTCAAGGGCAAAAGCACAGGACTTCTCAGCGGTGAAATTATTGCGTTTGACTTGGAAACAACCGGCTTGAACGTTGCAAACGAAAAAATTATCGAAATAGGTGCGGTTAAGATTAAAAATTTTGAGGTGGTTGACAGATTTAATACGTTTGTAAATCCTCAAAGACCTATCCCCGAAAAGATTACGAACTTAACGGGAATCGACGACAGCATGGTGGCAAACGCTCCGTTTGAGGACGAAGCATTTGAAAAATTTGCGGAATTTACGGGGAAAAATCCTGTTTTGGTGGCGCATAATGCGGATTTTGACACAGGGTTTATAAAGACGCTTGCAACAAGACTGGGAAAAGATTTTTCATTTACAAGCGTTGATACGTTGGAATTTTCAAGGTCAGTGCTTGACGATTTGAAAAAGCACAAACTTGACGTGGTGGCAAAACATTTGGGATTGGGAGATTTTGAACACCACAGAGCGTGCGACGACGCAGAAATTTGCGGACAGATTTTTGTAAAACTTGCGTTGATGACCATTGAAAAATACCCGAATATGCACATAACTTTTGACAAGCTTAACAGCGTAATCGGCGTTAAGGACGTTAATTCTATCAAAAAAACATATCACCAGATTATTCTGGCAAAAAATAAAACAGGTTTGAAAAATTTGTACAAACTTGTTTCGTATTCTAATCTTAAATATTTTTACAGAAACCCACGAATCCCTAAGTCGGAACTTATCCGTCACCGTGAGGGGCTTATTGTGGGAAGCGCCTGCGAAGCGGGAGAACTTTTCAGGGCGGTGTTTAGTGGCAGACCGCACGAAGAATTGTTGCAGATTGCAAGTTTTTACGATTATCTGGAAATTCAGCCTATCGGCAACAACGGATATATGCTCCGAAACGGCGACGCTAAGTCCGAGGACGAATTAAGAGAGTTTAATAAAATTATTGTAAAACTTGGGGACGAACTGGGAATACCTGTGTGCGCTACGGGCGACGTGCATTTTATGGACGAAAACGACGGTGCGTTCAGAGCGATTTTGCAGGCTTCAAAGGGGTTTGCGGACGCCGACAATCAGGCTCCGCTTTATTTCAAAACAACCGACGAAATGCTTGAAGAATTTTCTTATTTGGGAAAAGAAAAAGCATACGAGGTTGTTGTTGAAAACCCGAATAAAATTGCGGACATGGTGGACGAGGATTTAAGACCGTTCCCGAAAGGTACATATACGCCGTTTATTGACGGTGCGGTGAGAGAATTGCAGGTTATTTGTTGGAAAAAGGCGTGTTCGATTTACGGCGACTGCGACCCTGAAAGCGTTGTGATTCCCGAGGGCGACGTGGGAATTAACGAGCCGTTTAAGGAACATATCCCCGAAATAGTTTACAAACGTCTTGACCGAGAACTTTCGTCGATTATTAAACACGGTTTTGCCGTGCTTTATATGATTTCACAAAAACTGGTAAAAGATTCCGTGGACCACGGTTATCAGGTGGGTTCAAGAGGTTCGGTAGGTTCGTCGTTTGTAGCAAGTATGTCGGGAATTTCGGAAGTAAACCCACTTATGCCACATTATGTTTGTAAAAAATGTAAATACAGCGAATTTATCACCGACGGTTCGGTGGGTTCGGGGTACGATTTGCCCGAAAAGAATTGTCCGAGATGTAATAACCCTATGCACCGTGACGGACACGATATTCCGTTTGAAACTTTTTTGGGATTTGACGGCGACAAAGCGCCTGATATTGACCTTAACTTTTCAGGCGATTATCAGTCCAGCGCCCACAGATACACCGAAATTCTGTTTGGTGAGGACCACGTTTTTAAGGCGGGAACAATTGGTGGCGTTGCGGACAAAACGGCTTACGGATATGTAAAAAAACACCTTGAAGAACGCGGCAAAACCGCAAACAGAGCCGAAGAACAACGTCTTGTAAACGGTTGTACGGGCGTAAAGCGTACCACGGGACAGCACCCCGGCGGAATGGTCGTTGTGCCGAACGATTATGAAGTTTACGATTTTACACCGGTTCAGCACCCTGCGGAAAAAGCTTCGTCGGGAATTGTTACGACGCACTTTGACTTCCATTCTTTGCACGATACGATTTTGAAACTTGACGAACTGGGTCACGATGTGCCGACCCTTTATAAATACCTTGAAGATATGACGGGACTTAATATTTTGGAAATTCCCATGTCGGACGAAAAGGTTTATTCGCTGTTTACGTCACCCGAAGCGTTAGGTGTTTCCGCTGAAGAAATTGACTGCAACACGGGAACGCTGGGTATTCCCGAAATGGGAACGCCGTTTGTTCGGGGTATGCTTATAGAATCAAAACCGAAAAATTTCAGCGACCTTTTGCAAATTTCGGGACTTTCTCACGGAACGGACGTGTGGCTCGGAAACGCACAGGAACTTATTAAAAACGGAACTTGCACAATTTCGGAAGTTATCGGAACCCGTGACAGCATTATGACATATCTTATTTATCACGGACTTGACCCGAAACTTTCGTTTAAAATTATGGAAATTACCCGTAAAGGTAACGCCCCGAAACTTTTGACGGACGAAATGAAACAGGATATGCTTGCGCATAATGTTCCGCAATGGTATATCGACAGCTGTTTGAAAATCAAGTATATGTTCCCGAAGGCCCATGCGGCGGCGTATGTTACGTCGGCGATAAAACTTTGTTGGTTTAAAATTTATAAACCGCTGGAATTTTATGCTTCGATGTTTACGGTGCGTGGTGAGGATTTCGACGGCGAAGTCGTTATGAAAGGTAAAGCTTTTGTTAAATCAAAAATGGACAGCCTTAAAGAAATGGGCAACGCCCGTACAGCCAAAGAAAGCGGTACTTACGAAACATTGCAGTTGGTGTACGAAATGATGTGCAGAGGTTTTGAATTTTTGAGTGTTGACATTTATAAATCTCACGCAACCATTTATAAAATCGAGGACGGAAAATTAAGACTGCCGTTTGTGTCCATAAGCGGTGTGGGCGAAAACGCCGCAAGAGATTTGTATGCGGGTGCGCAAAAGGGCGAATATATCTCTGTTGAGGAATTTCAGGACGTTAGCGGTGTTTCAAAATCCGTTGTGGAAACTCTGAAAAACATAGGCGCTTTCGGTGATATGCCCGAAACAAGTCAAATGACCTTTTTCTGATTTGTGATATATGTCACTTGACAAATTTGTGCTAATGTGTTATTATGTTAGTATGATAACACTTTAACACGATAAATTTTAGAATTTCGGAGATACTTTTATGAAAAGATATGATTTGATTACACCAGAGGGAACAAGGGATTTGCTATTTGAGGACTGTTTGTCCCGAAAGGACGTTGAGGGCAGGCTCGAGAAAATATTCAAGGGCTTTGGATATAGCGAGGTTGTCACACCGGGTATGGAATTTTACGATGTGTTCAGTTCCAGCGCAAGAGGATTCAGACAAGAAAGCTTGTACAAGCTGACGGATTCAAAAGGCAGACTTATCGTTATGCGACCTGATTCCACAATCCCGATTGCAAGACTTGTTGCGACAAGACTTAAAGATTCTGAATTGCCGCTAAGACTGTTTTATAACCAGAGCCTTTTTGAGAATAAATCTCTTTTAAAGGGCAGCAGCGACGAAATTGTTCAGGCAGGCGTGGAACTTATCGGCGGAGCGTCAATTAAACGCTCTGACTATGAAGTTTTGTGTCTTGGCGTTAATTCGTTAAAGGAGTTTGACGAGGATAATTTCAGACTTGAAATAGGACATATTGGCTATTTTAAAGAACTTGTTAATAAGCTTGGAGTGGATAAGCGTGTGGAGGAAGAAATTCGTATGCTGATTTCGGCAAAGAACTACCCTGCACTTAACGACTTGCTTGACACAATCGGCGACAATAAAATTATCAGAACACTTAAACAGCTCCCACGTCTTTTCGGTGGGGTTGAGGTTTTTGAAAAGGCAAACGATTTGTTTACAGACGACAAAATTGACGGAATTTTGCTTAACCTCAGAGAGGTCTACAACAGACTTTCGGATTTGGGTTACGAGGGTAAAATTTCGGTGGATTTGGGAATCGTCAGCCACACGGACTACTATACGGGAATTGTGTTCAAAGGTTATATTTCGGGAGTTGGTTCGGCTGTGCTGAAAGGCGGTCGATACGACACGCTTATTGGTGAATTTGGTCGAGATGTAAATGCCGTTGGATTTGGCGTGAACGTTGACGCCGTGGCAAATTATATGCGTAAAAAAGGTGCGTCGCCTAAGCTAAAAGTTGCCGACGCTGTTGTGTTTGGCAAAAAGGACAGAGTCGTGGAAGCAATTGCGTATGCAAACAAGCTTTGCGAGGAGGGGTTTGTTGTTGAAAACGGACTTTTCGACACTCTGGACGAAACGATAAGTTACGCAAAGCAAAAGGGAATTAAAAAAGTAATTGTTGTTGATGAAAAAATCGAGGAGGTCTGCTGTGATGAATAAACCACTTAGAATTGCACTTACAAAGGGCAGACTTGAAAAGGATACCATTGCACTTTTTGAAAAAATCGGCTTTGATTGTACAGCCGTTAGAGAAAAGGGCAGAAAGCTTATTTTGCCAATAGACGACGGCAGAATTGAGGTTGTGCTTGCTAAGGCAAACGACGTAATTACATACGTTGAACACGGCGTGTGCGATATGGGCGTTGTGGGCAAAGACACAATTATGGAAATGCAGGGCAAATTTTTCGAGCTGGTGGATTTGGGCTTCGGAAAGTGTAAATTTGCGCTGGCGACAAAAAAAGGCTCAAAATTCTACGGTGGCTATGATGTTAAAACCATTGCTACAAAATATCCTAACATTACACGCTCCCATTTTGAAAGCAAGGGAATGGACGTTGAAATTGTAAAAATCGAGGGTTCGGTGGAGCTTGCGCCACTTCTTGAACTTTCGGACGGAATTGTTGATATAGTAGAAACAGGCACGACCCTAAAGGAAAACGGACTTGAGGTTATTGAGGATATTGTTCCTGTTTCAGCAAGACTTATCGTAAATATGGTGAGTATGAAATTAAGACAGGAAGAAATCGAAAAGCTTGTCAGTCTGGTTGAGGCTAACATTTAAGGAAACGGAGAGGATTTTATGGCACTTATAAATAAAATTTTTGCAAACGGCAAAGACGAGGTTGAATTTTTCAAACAGCTTGAAGAAAGAAACGGTGAAACCGACAAAAAGGTTACGGCTATTGTGGGCGAAATTATCGACACGGTTAGAGCCGAGGGCGACAAGGCAGTAATTGAGTATACAAAGAAATTTGACGGAATTAAGCCGAAGTTTTACGAAGTACCTCGTGAGGTTATCAATGACGCTTTGACCGAGGCAGACCAAAAGTTTGTTGACGCACTTTTGAATGCTGTGGAAAATATCACGGCGTTTCACCAAAGACAAAAATCCCAGAGCTTTATCGACCCACACGAAAACGGCGTAATTTTGGGACAGAGAGTGCGTGGACTTGAAAGAGTGGGACTTTATGTGCCGGGTGGAACGGCTGCGTATCCGTCATCTGTTTTGATGAACGCTATTCCTGCGAAAATTGCGGGCGTTAAGGAAATTATTATGGTGACCCCTCCTCTTAAAAACGGTCAGCCGAACAAGGATATTCTTGTTGCCGCAGCAGTATGCGGTGTTGACAGAGTGTTCATGGCAGGCGGAGCGCAGGCTGTGGCTGCACTTGCATACGGAACAGAAAGTATTCCAAAGGTTGATAAAATCGTAGGTCCGGGAAACATTTTCGTTGCGACAGCTAAAAAGCTTTTGTACGGTGTTGTGGATATTGATATGATTGCAGGTCCTAGCGAAATTTTGGTTATGGCTGACCATAAGGCTAACCCTAAGTACATTGCCGCAGACCTTATGTCACAGGCTGAACACGATGTTCTTGCGTCTGCAATTTTAGTAACAACAAGCGAAAGAATTGCTGACGAAACTATCGAAGAATTGGAAAAACAGCTCCCGACGCTTTCAAGAGCAAGCATTATTTTGAAATCTTTGTCGGATTATGGTGCAATTATCATTTGCGAGGACAAAAATCAGGCTTGCGAAATTGCAAACAGACTTGCTCCTGAACACTTGGAAGTGCTGTTTGAAAACCCTCTTGAATATATCGGAAAACTTGACAACGCAGGTTCGGTGTTCTTGGGTTCGTTTTCTCCGGAGCCTTTGGGAGATTACTACGCAGGTCCTAACCACGTTTTGCCGACAAGTGGCACAGCAAGATTTTTCTCACCACTTGGTGTAAACAGCTTTGAAAAGCGTTCAAGCTATATTTACTATACCGAGGACGCACTTTGTCAGGCAAAGGACGACATTATGCTTATTGCGAAAAAGGAAGGCTTGACGGCTCACGCAAACGCAATTAAGGTAAGATTTTAGACCCCGAAAGGACTATTTATAAATGTACCAGCTTAATAAAAAATTAAAAGACCTTGTGCCGTATGACCCGATTGACGGCAATTATGCAATAAGACTTGACGCAAACGAAAGCTGTTTTGACCTTGACGAAAGCACGAAAAAAATCCTTTGCGACGAAATTTCACGTCTTGCGTTTAACAGATACCCTGACCCAATGGCGAAAAAAAGCGTTGAGGCTTTTGCCGAATATTACGGACTTTCGCCAAAGTTTGTTACGGCAGGAAACGGCTCCGACGAGCTTATAAGCATAATTTCCAGCACTTTTTTGGAAACGGGCGACAGGGTGGTGACCCTCTCTAACGACTTTTCGATGTACGCTTTTTACGGAAGTATTTACGAAACCCAGCCACTTGTTTTCCCCAAAAACGAGGATTTGACCATTGACGTGGAAAAGCTTGTTGATTTTTGCAACGAAAACAAGGCACGAATGTTGATTTTTTCAAACCCGTGCAATCCTACGTCACTAGGGCTTGAGCAAAATAGCGTTTGCAAGCTGTTAAATGGCGTAAATTCGGATTGTTTGGTGGTTTTGGACGAGGCTTATATGGATTTTTGGAACGAGAGCCTTTTGGACAGCGTGGAGGAATATTCCAATTTGATAATTTTAAAAACCTGTTCAAAAGCAATAGGTCTTGCAGGTATCAGAATGGGATTTGCCGTTGCAAACGAGAAAATCACAAACGCTTTGAGAGCTGTAAAATCGCCGTATAACACCGATATTATTTCCCAAAAAACAGCAGAGGTTGTGTTTTCGCAAAAGGAAATTTTGGACGAAAGAACCTTTCAGATGATTGAGGGCAGAAACGACCTCTATAAGGCGTTCAAGCTTTTGGAAAACGCAAGCGACAAAATCGAAAAGGTGTACGACAGCGTGACGAATTTCGTGTTTATAAAGACGGATTATGCCGATGAAATTTTTGAAAGACTTCTTGAAAAATCTATCGCAATACGAAAATTCAAGGGATTTTTGAGAATTTCAACAGGTACGCCCGAAGAAAACGCTGTGGTGATAAATGCCTTCAGAGAAATTCTCTAGGACGGTAAAGGAGATAATTTTATGATTTCAGTCAGCAGAAAAACTAAAGAAACCGATGTGAATATTTACCTTGACCTGTACGGAAAGGGTAATGTGAATATTGATACAGGCATTGGATTTTTCGACCATATGCTTAATGCTTTTGCAACCCACGCAGGGCTTGACCTTGATGTCAAGGTGACGGGCGACCTTTATGTGGACGCTCACCACACCGTTGAGGACACGGGCATTGTACTGGGGCAGGCTATTGCTAAGGCTTTGGGCGACAAGGGTGGAATTAAAAGGTACGGACACGCTTATATTCCTATGGACGAAGCATTGGGATTTTGTGCTTTGGACGTGAGTGGCAGACCGTTTTTGGTGTTTGACGCAGAGTTTTCCGACGACGAAATCGGTGCAATGGACACCTGCCTTTTTGAAGAATTTTTCCGTAGCGTTGCCTTTAATTCGGGAATTACGCTACACTTGAAAAATTGCTACGGCAAAAACGACCACCATATCGCAGAGGCACTTTTTAAGGCGTTTGCTCACGCATTTAAGGACGCTGTGACAAAAAATGAAACCGGTGAGGTTTTGTCCACAAAGGGCGTTTTGTAAATAACTTTTAAGGAAGAACAAAAAATGAT
Organism: uncultured Ruminococcus sp.; assembly: GCA_964480525.1. GTDB lineage: Bacteria > Bacillota > Clostridia > Oscillospirales > Ruminococcaceae > JAAZZIT01. Next base: position 51,685 of record CAYZOV010000001.1, on the reverse strand, counting down.
TGCAATTATAGATTATGGTGCAGGAAATATTTTCAGCGTGAAAAACGCATTGGATTTTCTTGGCGTTGAGAACAAGCTAACAAACGACAAATGTGAAATTGAAAACGCAAACGGTATAATTTTGCCGGGTGTTGGGGCATTTCCTTATGCAATGGAAAAATTAAACCAAAGTGGACTTGTTGATACAATTAAAAAGCAGGCTCAGATTAAACCTTTTTTGGGGATTTGTCTTGGCATGCAAATGCTTTTTGAAAAAGGTTACGAATTTGAGGAATGTGACGGACTTGGACTTGTCAAGGGAAAGGTCATAAAAATGGACGGCACGAACCTTGTTATTCCTCATATGGGTTGGAATAAATTAGAATACAACAGGACGGATTGTCCGATTTTAGAGGGACTTTCCGATGACGAGTATGTGTACTTTGTCCATTCGTACAAGGCTGTGTGCGATGATGAAAATATTGTTGCGTATTCACAGTACGGTGGTAAAGTTCCCGCACTTGTCAGCGACGGAAAATTCGTGTTCGGAGCGCAGTTTCACCCTGAAAAAAGTGGCGAAACAGGACTAAAGATTTTGAAAAATTTCGCCAAAATGTCGGGGGAGGTTGTGTAAATGCTGGCAAAAAGAATTATACCTTGTCTTGACGTTCGTGACGGAAAAGTCGTCAAGGGTGTGAATTTTCAAGGAATTAAAGAGGTCGGCGACCCTGTGGAATGTGCGTATGAGTACAACAAACAGGGTGCTGATGAGATAGTTTTTTATGACATAACAGCCTCCCACGAGGGCAGGGGAGTTATGCTTGACGTGGTGCGTCAAACGGCAAAAAAGGTCTTTGTGCCACTTACCGTGGGCGGTGGAATTAAAACCGTGGACGATATCAGGGACACACTTCGTGCAGGTGCCGACAAGGTGTCGGTAAATTCTCAGGCTGTTTTAAATCCTCAACTTATCAAGGACGGTGCGGATATTTTCGGCAGTCAGTGCATTTGCGTTGGCGTGGACGCAAAAAAGATTTCGGACGGCAAATGGACGGTTTTTATTAACGGAGGAAGAATTGACAAGGGGCTTGACCTTATTGAATGGGTAAAAAAGGTTGAGGAGCTTGGTGCAGGCGAAATTTGTCTTAATTCAATCGACACGGACGGCGTAAAGGGCGGTTTTGATGTCGAAATGCTCAAGGCTGTGGTAAACGCAGTAAAAATTCCTGTTATCGCAAGTGGCGGTGCAGGGAAGCTTGGGGATTTTGCCGATGTTTTTGAAAAAACCGATTGCAGCGCAGCTTTGGCAGCAAGTCTTTTCCATTTTAAGGAGCTAACCGTTGGCGAGGTTAAAGCGGATTGCAAATCAAAGGGGATTTTGGTGAGGTAGCTATGGCGAAGATTAAAATTGATGTAAATAATTTGGACAAATATTTTGAAAAGGCAGAGCTTACACCTGCGATTGCTTTTGACGTTGACACAAAAACCGTGCTTATGCTTGCGTATATGAACAAGGAAAGCTTGAGAAAAACTCTCGAAACAGGCTATACTTGGTACTGGAGCCGTTCAAGACAGGAATACTGGAACAAGGGTGCTACGAGTGGGCATTTGCAAAAGGTCGTGTCGATTTACGCAGATTGCGACAACGATACGTTGCTTTTGAACGTGAAACAGACGGGGGTTGCGTGTCACACAGGCTCGTATAGCTGTTTTTTCAACGAAATTTATAACGATAGCGAGGACTAAAAATGACAGTATATGAAGAAATTTTTGAAGTAATTAAGCAAAGAAAGCTTGCTTACGAAAAGGGTGAGGCACAGGAAAATTCCTACACAGCGTACCTTTTTGACAAGGGAGTGGACAAAATTTGCAAAAAGGTTGGCGAAGAGGCGACCGAAACTGTTATTGCCGCAAAAAACGGCGACAATGACGAGCTTATGAACGAAATCAACGACCTTTTGTACCACGTTATGGTGCTTTGTGCAAATCAGGGACTTGATTGGAAAGACGTTGAGAAAGTTTTGGAGGAGCGTAACGAAAAAATCGGCAACCTCAAAACATTTCACACGGTGGACAAAAATTCATAATTGAAAAATCGGTCGGAAAGTGGTTTTCCGACTGTATTTTTTTAAAAACTTTGCAAGATTTTGCAATAAATCTTGCAATTTTCTCATCGGTATGTTATAATAAGTGTAAGCTAAAGCTTTACGTTTGGGTATTTTGTTTTGCCGTCAACACCGACGGCAATTTCGCTGTGCGAAACCACAAAAGTACCCGATTTGAGCAGATTTTATAGAATAATAACAGCGTATACAAAGTTTCGACTTTTTGAATGGACGTTTCGGGAGTATATTTTCACAAAATTTTTGCATAATAGTATTTAAGAGTAATTGAGAAAACTTTTAAAGAGGTGAAAATTTTGGAGGAATTTGAAAAAGACTGTGACGAAACCCACGAACAGATTGAACTAATCGAGCGTTTCGGTCAAGTCAGACTTCCCGACGCCAGACATTTAATACATTGTCTGAATATTATCGGGCAGGTCGAGGGGCATTATATTTTGCCGCCCCAAAACAAAACCACAAAATACGAGCATATAATTCCCGCCCTTGTTGCTATTGAACAGGACAGGTCAATCGAGGGTTTGGTGATAATTCTCAACACGGTGGGTGGCGACGTTGAAGCAGGGCTTGCTATTGCCGAGGTTGTCGCAGGAATGAAAACCCCCACGGTGTCCCTTGTTGTGGGCGGGGGTCACTCAATCGGCGTTCCTCTTGCGGTGTGCGCCAAAAAGTCGTTTATTGTTCCGTCGGCAACAATGACAATTCATCCCATTAGAATGAGCGGACTTGTTTTGGGCGTTCCTCAAACGCTTTCATATTTTGATAAAATGCAAGAGAGAATCGTGCGTTTTGTGTCTGATAATTCCAAAATTTCGTCTGAACGTTTTAAACAACTTATGCTTAAAAACGGCGAACTTGTAATGGACGTGGGAAGTGTTTTGGACGGCGAAAGTGCCGTAAAAGAGGGGATTATAGACCATTTGGGCGGTCTTAGTGACGCAATAGAGTGCTTGTACGATATGATAGAAAATCACAGTCAAAAGGAGAAACCGAGCAAAGATGTTTCAGACGATTGTTAATTTATACGACGTTGTGAGAAATGATATGACAGGTGAAAATTCTTATATAAAAGACTGCGAAAAGGACGAATTTTTTTCAACTAATCCGTATGATTATTTGAAATTGATATTTTAATCACATAAATGAAAGGACGAATTTTATGGGTATTTTGGACGCAATTTTTCAGGCGATAATTCAGGGGTTGACTGAATTTTTGCCCGTGTCAAGTTCGGGGCATTTGTCACTTTACCAGCACTTTACGGGAAACAGCGGTGAGGGGGCGCTTATGTTTTCCGCAATTTTGCACTTGGGCACTTTGGTGGCGGTGTTTTTCGCATTTAAGGAAACGATTATCGCACTTATAAAAGAATTAGGCGTAATGATTAAAGAAATATTTCAGAAAAAATTTACAATTAAAAATATGAATCCTGAAAGAAACATGATTGTCATGGTGATTATTTCCACCGCAATGCTTATTCCGTTTTTCTTTTTCAAGGGATTTTTCGAGGGCATAAGCGAGGACGCTTCGATTTTTGCGGAGGGTGTGTGCTTTATTTACACCGCAATTATTTTGATTATGTCCGACAAATGTTTAAAAGGCAACAAAAAGCCAAAGGACGTCACCACAAAGGACGCTGTTTTCGTGGGTTTTTTTCAAGGCGTGGCACTTTTGCCGGGGGTTTCACGTTCGGGTTCGACGATTTCGTCGGGACTTTTCACGGGATTTACAAGAGAAACAGCCGTGAAGTATTCGTTTATTTTGGGAATCCCGGCGATTTTGGGCGGTTGTATTCTTGAAGTGGGCGACGCGGTAAAAGAGGGAATCACCTTTGAATTTACATATATTATCGGTTTTGTCGTTGCCGCAGTTGTGGGAATTTGTGCAATTAAAATGGTAAACTGGCTTGTAAAAAGCGATAAATTCAAGTATTTCGGTTATTACACGGGGGTTTTGGGCGTTGTTGTGATAATTATTTCAATCGCCGAAAGCATTATGGGACACCCGTTTTCAATTTAATTTTTAAAGAACAAAAAATTTGGAGGACGTAAAATGGCAACACAGAAAAAACCTGCCACGAAAAAAAGTACCACGACAAAAAGCGTGGCAAAAAACGGCGAAGCCAGACGAGGGGAAAACCGTCGTTTTTGGTCGTACATACTTTTTTCTTTGGGAATTTTGGCTATTCTTGTTACTGTGATAAAAGGTGGCGGAGCGTGGACTAAGCTTTACGAAATAAACCGTGGTCTGTTCGGAGTGGGTGCGTTTTTGGTAGGCCCTGAACTTATCTATGTTTCGGTTATGCTTGCTAACGACAAATCCCAAAATGCGGTTTTGACAAAGATTATTCAGGGAATAATTCTGATGTTTTTAATATGCGGAATCGTGCAGATTTTTGCTGTGGGCGAAGTCGTGGGCGGAAGTTTTCAGAAAAAAATTGTGGGACTTTACGACGACGGGGTAAAACTTATCGGCGGCGGTGTGTGTTCGGCGTTTATCGGCTGGCCTTTGCTTGCGATTTTCAAAAAGGTTGGTGCTTCTATTATAATTGTACTGCTGACGTTTACTTTTGTAATGCTTTTGACAAATTTAACTTTGATAGAATTTTTCGATTTTTTAACCCGACCGTTCAGAAACGGGGTTAAGGCTGTCAGAGAAAGCAACCGTGAATATTCCGAAGAAAAAGCTGTCAGAGCCGAAGAAAAACGCAACGAACGTGAGGTTGCAAGAGCCGAAAAAGCGGAACTTAAATTGAAAGAAGAAAAGAAAGAAAAGAAAAAAGGCTCTAAAATTCCGCCTGAAAATATTCCTAAAGAAGAACGTAAAAACAAGCGTGTTGACGTTGCAAAATACATACAGGACGAGGACGAAACCGACGAAAAGGACGAAACAGACGAAATCGAAGAAAGCGTTTCACAGAAAGTTGACGAAATCGCCCACAGTCCTGCACTTGACATAGTTTTGTCAACGGAACTTTCAAATGCGGTTGGCGAAAAAGCCGAAGAAAACAAGGTCGAAATTCCGCAAATGCCTGAACCGACGGCGAAAAAGCGTGAGAAAAAAGCAAAAGACGTGTCAAAAGATACGACAACGGAGCAAAACACCGACGAAATAAGTCCTATATTTGTGGACAGGGACGGTCAGTACACATTTTTTGATTATGGCAAACAGGAAGCCGTGTACAAAGCACCGCCTATTACGTTGTTGAATTATGCCAATAACAACAGCAATCCGTCACAAATTCAGGAAGAAATTCAGTCGAAATCCGAAACGTTGGTGTCTACGCTTCAAAGTTTCGGAATCCAGAGCCGTATTGTGGGAATTTCCAGAGGTCCGTCCGTAACAAGATACGAATTGCAACCTGCCGCAGGGGTTAAGGTTAGCAAAATTACGGGACTTTCTGATGATATTGCGCTTAATCTTGCGGCAAAGGGCGTGCGTATCGAAGCACCTATTCCGGGTAAAGCCGCCGTGGGTGTTGAAATTCCGAACAAAAACAGAGATACGGTGTCTATTCGTGAACTTATCGAAAGCGACGAATACAAAACCTCTGACGGCAAACTTAATTTTGCCGTGGGCAGAGATATTGAGGGAAATATTATTATCGGAAATATCGCAAAAATGCCCCATATGCTTATCGCAGGTACAACGGGTTCGGGTAAATCCGTGTTCACAAACTCTATTATTATGAACATTTTGTACCATGCTTCCCCTGACGAAGTTAAGCTTATTTTGATTGACCCGAAACAGGTTGAGTTCCCGATTTATAACGGTATTCCACATCTTTTGATACCTGTTGTTACAGACGCCCGAAAGGCTGCGGGTGCGCTTAACTGGGCGGTTATCGAAATGGAAAAACGTTACACAATGTTTGCAGACAACGGCGTGAGGGATTTAAAAGAATACAACGAATTTGTGGAAAAACATAACGCAAGTCTTGACGAGGACAGCCCTAAGTTTGAAAAAATGGCACAGGTTGTTGTGGTTATCGACGAGTTTGCCGACCTTATGATGGTTGCGTCAAAGGAAGTTGAACAGTCGGTTTTGCGTATTGCGCAAAAGGCCCGTGCGGCAGGTATGCACTTGATTATCGCTACCCAGTCGCCTAGAGTTGACGTTATTACGGGTCTTATCAAGTCGAATATCCCTAGCCGTGTGGCGTTGAAAGTTTCTAACTTTACCGATTCCAGAGTTATTCTTGATTCGGGCGGTGCGGAAAAACTTTTGGGCAACGGCGATATGCTTTATATGCCTGTTGGACTTGACAAGCCTTTGAGAATACAGGGGAGTTTCGTTGCAACAAGCGAAGTGCGAGATGTGGTTAATTTCCTCAAAAATCAGATTACGGCTAAGTATGACGAAAGCGTAATCGAAGAAATCGAAAAGAATATTCCTATGGCAAAGGGTGAAAAAACTTTGACGGACACGGAATCGGGGGAAGAAAAAACTTCGCTTGACCCGCTGTTTTGCGAGGCGGTGGAGGCTGTTTTGGAAAACGGAACGGCTTCTACGTCGTATTTGCAAAGAAGATTAAAACTGGGTTACGGACGTGCGGCACGGGTTATGGACGAAATGGAAAACTTAGGAATTATCGGTGCGCCTGACGGTTCTAAACCGAGAAAGGTGCTTATTTCAAGAGAAGAATGGCTTGAAAAACAGGCTATGGAATAGCTTTTTTGAAAATTAAAAAGGAGTTTAAGATTTTGGATAACAACGGCTTTTTGCCTATTTCTAAAGAGGATATGCAAAAGCGTGGAATTAAACAGCTTGATTTTGTTTATATCACGGGCGACGCATACGTTGACCACCCTAGTTTTGGCGTGGCGATTATTTCACGGCTTTTGGAATATCACGGTTATACGGTGGGAATAATTTCTCAACCGAACTGGAAAAACAACAAAGATTTTGAAAAACTTGGAACGCCACGACTTGCGTACCTTGTTACGGCAGGCAACATAGATTCGATGGTGGCGCATTATACGGTTGCAAAAAGACTTAGGACGGACGACGCTTATACGGCAGGGGGAAAAGCAGGCAAACGCCCTGACCGTGCTGTGACGGTTTATTGCAACAAACTTAAAGAACTTCACCCTGAAATTCCCGTGCTGACGGGCGGTTTGGAAGCGTCGCTTAGAAGATTTGCACATTACGATTACTGGAACGACGGCGTTATGCCGTCAATTTTGGTGGACAGCAAGGCTGACCTTTTGATGTACGGAATGGGCGAACATTCGATGATTGAAATTGCAAACAGGCTTAATTCGGGGGAAAACATTAAATCTATTACGGACGTTAGGGGAACGTGCTATTTAACCGAGCCTGTAAACACCCCGATTGGGGCGGTGGAATGTCCGTCCCTTGAACAGGTGACAATTAACAAAAAGCAGTACGCAAAAGCAACAAGAATACAATACGACCAGCAGGACGAAATTTACGGCAGAACGGTTATTCAGCGTCAGGGCAAAGTAATGCTTGTTCAAAATCCGCCCCCGACGTCCCTTACCACCGAAGAACTTGACCTTGTGTACAGCCTGCCTTATATGCGAAATTATCACCCGATTTACGAAAAAGACGGGGGTGTGCCGGGCATAGAAGAAGTTAAGTTTTCTATCACCCACAACAGAGGTTGTTTTGGTTTTTGCAATTTCTGTTCAATCGCACTTCATCAGGGCAGACGTATTCAGACACGAAGCGAAAAATCCGTTTTGGAAGAAGCGGTTAAACTTACGAAAATGCCTGATTTTAAAGGCTATATTCACGACGTGGGAGGACCGACGGCAAACTTTAGATTTCCGTCTTGCGAAAAACAGCTTTCGCTGGGGCTTTGCAAGGGCAAAAAGTGCCTTGCGCCGACGCCTTGTAAAAATTTGCAGGTTGACCACACGGAATATTTGGAAATGCTTAGAAAACTAAGACAAATTCCAAAGGTGAAAAAGGTGTTTATCCGTTCGGGAATAAGATACGACTATCTTATCGAGGACAAAGACGACAGCTTTATGAAAGAACTTATCGAACACCACGTCAGCGGACAGCTAAAGGTAGCACCGGAGCATTGTTCGGCTGTTGTGCTTGACAAAATGGGCAAACCTCATATCGAAGCTTACAAGAGATTTCAAAAGAAATTTTACGAAATTACAAAACAAAAGGGCAAAGAACAATACCTTGTACCATATCTTATGTCATCTCACCCCGGAAGCACAATGAAAGACGCTGTGGAGCTTGCGGTGTTCCTAAAGGAAAACAACATTCGACCTGAACAGGTTCAGGACTTTTACCCGACGCCGGGTACGATTTCCACGGCAATGTTTTATTCCGAACTTGACCCGTACACCCTAGAGCCTGTCTATGTGGCTAAGGACAAGGAAGAAAAGGCTTTGCAGAGAGCTTTGTTGCAATATTATAAACCTCAAAACAAGCAGAAAATTATTGACGCTTTGAAAAAGGCGGGCAGAACCGACCTTATCGGTAAAGGCAAAGGCTGTCTTGTAGAGGGGGATAATTTCCATAAAAACGTTAGAAACGACAAACAGAAAAAAGGTAACGAAAAATGGAGAAAAAATACAAAAGGAAAACGCTAGGCAGTAAACAAAGGTATATTTACATAATTATAGTGTTAATAATCGCCGTGGTTGCAATTTTGGAAAACAGAGGGGTTATTGACACAAACAAAATTAAGCAGGCTTTGGGTCAGGCAGACAAAAAAGCCGTTGACGCAAGTATGTCGGTGCATTTTATCGACGTAGGGCAGGGGGATTGTACTCTCATAATTTCCGACGGCGAAGCAATGCTTATTGACGCAGGAGAAAAAGAGTGCGGTGTGACTGTTTCGCAATATCTTGAAGAACAGGGCGTGACAAAACTTAAATATGTAATAGGCACTCACCCTCACAGCGACCATATCGGCGGTCTTGCGTACATAATCGAAAATTTTCAGGTGGAAAACGTGATTTTGCCGAAAATCCCCAGCGATATGACGCCGACAACAAAGGTGTATGAAAATCTTTTGACGGCAATTAAAAACAAAGGACTTAAAATTCACGCTGCTGTTGACGAAACGTTGGAACTGGGGCAGTCAAAAGTGGAACTTTTTGCACCTGTGGGAGAATCGTCAAACCTTAATAATTATTCGGTTTGTACAAAGATTACCCACGGTGAAAACACCTTTCTTTTGACGGGCGACACCGAAAACGAAGCAGAAACAGACCTTGTTGAACGTGCGGGGGAAAAACTTAGCGCAAAAGTGTTGAAACTTGGTCATCACGGAAGCAGTACGGCTTCGTCGGTGGAACTTCTTGACGCAACAAAACCACGGTACGCCGTTATTTCGTGCGGTGAGGGGAACAAGTACGGACACCCTCACGACGAGGTTTTAAGCAGGGTTAAAAAGTTTGCCGATTATACGTTGCGAACGGACGAAAGCGGTACGATTATTTTTTATTCGGACAAAAAAGGACTTAGCGTAACAAATACGAAAGGCGATGATTTGTTAAAATGATTATCATAGACAGATTCGAGGGCGAATACGCCGTTTGCGAGGACGACGAACAGCAGGTTTTAATTAAAAAAGACGAAATTTCGCACAACGCAAAAGAGGGCGACGTAATAGAAAAAAACGAATACGGGTATGTGGTTAATGTGGGTGAAACCCAAAAAAGACGTGAAAAAATTATTGCATTTCAAAATGATTTGTGGGAATAAGGAGAAGTTGTTATGAAAAACGATTTGTTTTCGGAAATTAGGAAAAAAATGCCTACTCTTTCTAAGGGTCATAAACTTATAGGTAATTATATTCTTGAACATTACGACAAGGCGGCGTTTATGACTGCCGCAAAAATCGGCGCAACGGTGGGCGTTAGCGAATCTACGGTTGTGCGAATGGCAACAGAACTGGGTTTTGACGGTTATCCGTCGCTTCAAAAAGCATTGCAGGACGTTATGCGAAACAAACTTACGGCTGTGCAAAGAATCGACGTAACAAGCGACCAAATCGGCGACAACGATATTATGGAAAAAGTGCTTAACCTTGACATTGAACGTATCAGAAAAACTTTGGAAGAATCTTCAAAAGAGGACTTTAACCAATGCGTTGACAAAATTATGGACGCAAAAACCATTTACATAATCGGCGCCAGAAGTTCGGCTTCGCTTGCTACGTTTATAAAGTATTATTTTAACTTGATTTTTCCTAACGTAAAACTGGTGACTGCTTCTACAGCAAGCGAAATGTTTGAACAGATTTTGAGAATCGGTCAGGACGACGTGATTATCGGAATATCTTTTCCGAGATATTCAAACCAGACTGTCACGGCGTTAAAATACGCAAAAACTCACGGCGCAAAGGTTATTGCCATTACGGACAGCAAATCTTCACCGCTGGTGCCGTATTCGGACAACGTTTTGTTGGCGCAGAGCGATATGGCTAGTTTTGTGGATTCCCTTGTTGCACCTCTAAGCCTTGTAAATGCCCTTATTGTGGCGGTTTCTATCCGTGCAAGAGAGAGAGTTACGGAAACATTTGAAAAACTTGAAAAAATCTGGGACGAATACGAAGTTTATTCAAAATCCCACGAAACTGAAAATTAAAGGAAATTTAAGATGAAAAAATTTGATGTTGTCATAATCGGTGCAGGTGCGTCGGGGCTTTTTGCGGGGGTGCATTGCGGACGGTTTGGCAAAAGTGTGGGAATTATCGAAAAAAACCACGTTTACGGAAAAAAGCTTTTGATAACCGGAAAAGGTCGCTGTAATGTGACAAATAATTGCGACGTGGAAACCGTGCTTAAAAATGTTCCCACAAACCCTAGATTTTTGTATTCGGCTTTAAACGGATTTACTTGCGAGGATACGATGAACTTTTTTGAGTGGTCGGGCGTACCGCTTAAAACGGAACGTGGCAACAGGGTTTTTCCACAGAGCGATAAATCGTCGGACATTGTGTCGGCTTTGGTGCGTGAGTGCCGTGACGCAGGGGTGGAATTTCTGGAGGACGAAGCCATGGAACTTTTGATAGAAAACGGCTGTTGCGTGGGGGTTAAGTGCAAAAACGAAAGCTATTTTGCACACAGCGTTTTGGTGGCGACAGGCGGAAAATCTTATCCGAAAACAGGTTCGACAGGCGACGGATATAGTTTTGCAAAACAAGCAGGGCATACGATTGTGCCTATTAAGCCGTCCTTAGTGCCTATTGTTACGAAAGAAAAAGAGCCTGCGAAAATGATGGGGCTGTCGCTGAAAAATGTTAATCTGTCCGTTTTTAAGGACAACAAGCCGAAGCCTGTTTTTTCCGAACAGGGCGAAATGCTGTTTACCCATTTCGGGGTTAGCGGACCTTTGGTTTTGTCTGCAAGTTCCCATATTCGCAACGTAAACGACGGCAAATATACTTTGTGCATTGACCTAAAGCCCGCACTTACGTTTGAACAGCTTGACAAAAGGGTTTTGAGAGATTTTATTGACGCTAAAAACCGTGATTTTCAAAATTCTTTGGGCAAACTTCTGCCTGCGAAAATGATATCTGTTATCGTTGAAATGAGTGGGATTGAGCCGTCAAAAAAGGTGAACGAAATCACAAAGGAAGAACGTCAGGAGCTTGTTAAGATTATTAAGAATTTAACATTTACCATTGATAAATTTCGCCCTGTTGACGAAGCGATTATTACAAGCGGCGGAGTTAAAACAGACGAAATTAACCCGAAAAATATGGAATCAAAACTCTGCAAAAACCTTTATTTTGCAGGCGAAGTTATAGATTGCGACGCTTATACGGGTGGGTATAATTTGCAAATCGCATTTTCCACAGCGTATGCGTTTGCGGTGAATCTTGATTAAAATTTGAACATTTAAAGGAGAATTAAAATGGGTGTAAATATTGCCATAGACGGACCGTCAGGCGCAGGAAAATCAACAATTGCAAAGGCAGTTGCGAAAAAAATGCAGTATGTGTACGTCGATACGGGGGCGCTTTACAGAACGGTGGCTTTGCACACAATCCGTAGCGGAATTGACGTGAAAGACGCTGAAAACGTGGTTAAAAACCTTGAAAACGCTAAGGTGAATTTGGGGTATGTTGACAATTCCCAAAGAGTATTTTTGAACGGTGAGGACGTGTCGGAACTTATCAGAACGCCTGAAATTTCAATGGGTGCGTCGGCTGTGTCGGCTATTCCGAAAGTCAGAGATTTTTTGTTTGAACTTCAGAAAAATATTGCGTCCGAAAACGACATTTTGATGGACGGACGTGACATTGGCACGGTGGTTTTGCCTAACGCAGACGTGAAAATTTTTCTCACCGCAAGTGCCGAGAAACGTGCCGAAAGACGTTTTAAAGAACTTCAGGAAAAAGGCGATACTTCCACCTATCAGCAGGTTCTTGACGACATAATTCAGCGTGACTACAACGACACTCACCGTGAAATTGCACCTTTGAAAAAGGCAGAGGACGCTATTGAGGTGGATTCGTCGGATATGTCTTTGGAAGAAGTTATTGAGAATATCACAAATATAATTACGTCGAAAATTTCACAAAAAACGCCGAAAAAAGAGCGTGAAATGATGGCGGTTAAGCCGATTGACCGCAATGCAAAACTGGGCAGATTTTCAATGTGCTGGTATTCTGTAGCCAGATTTTTCGTGAATATCGCTTTTCACCTTTGGTATAACATTAAATATGTGGGCAAAGAAAATATCCCTCAAAAGGGCGGATATATCTTCGCAAGCACTCACCGCAGTTACGCAGACCCCGTTCTTTTGGGACTTGGGGGACGTGTGCCGCTTTCGTTTATGGCAAAAGAAGAACTTTTTCAGGGCAACAAGTTTTTCAAGTGGCTTATTACCAGTCTTGGAGCGTTCCCTGTTAAGCGTGGCAAAGGCGACACCGAAGCCATAGACATGGCGTTTGAGGTGCTTAACCGTGGCAAAAATCTCATAATTTTCCCGGAGGGAACACGTTCAAAAGACGGCAAAGTGGGCAAAATCAAAACGGGCGTTGCGTTAATAAGTGCCGCAGGTCAGGTGCCTGTTGTGCCTGTAGCTATCATTTTCGAGGGCAAACTGAAATTCAGAAAGAAAATCATTATGGCGTATGCTCCCGTAATCGACCCTGCGGAAATTGGGGTAAACGGTACAACGACTAGGGACGTTAAAATTTTAAAAACAAAAATTTCAGACGAAATTAACAGATTGGTGAATGAGAATGTTAACAAATTGTAAAATTTTAATTGCAAAAACCGCAGGATTTTGTTTTGGTGTAGACAGGGCGGTAAAAATAGTGTATAATAAGTTGAGTGACTATGATAATTTGGTAACACTTGGACCGATTATTCACAACCATAACGTTGTAAACGACCTTGAAGAAAAGGGCGTTAAGGCTGTTATGGACGTTTCGCAGGTAGAAAAAGGACAGCCTGTTGTGATACGTTCGCATGGGGTGGGGCTTGATACCTACAAAAAACTTGACGAAATCGGAGCGGTGGTTATCGACGCTACTTGTCCGTTTGTGGAACGAATCCACAAACTTGGGGCAAAATATTCCAAAATGGGATATGTGGTGCTGATAGCGGGGGATTCCAATCACCCCGAAGTCGAGGGAATAAGAGGACATTGCACAAACAAAAGCTATGTTTTTTCAAATCTTCGGGAACTTGAAGCTTTGGCTGAAAAACTTGAGGACGAAAAGATTGCTGTTGTTTCGCAGACGACATTTAATTTGTCCGTGTGGGAAGAATGTGCAAAGAAGATTTATGAACTTTTCCCCGAAGCCGTGGTTAATAATACTATCTGCAACGCTACTGCCGAAAGACAGAAAGAAGCAAGGGAACTTGCAAAAAAAGCGGATTGTATGATTATTGTGGGCGGACGACACAGCTCTAACACGCTTAAACTCAAAAGCGTGTGCGAGGAATATTGCAAATGTTATCTTATAGAAAGTGCCGAGGAGCTAAGGTCAATAGACTTTTCGCACTTGCATTTCATAGGGATTTCAGCGGGGGCTTCGACCCCTGCATATATAATCAAGGAGGTACAACAGACCATGAGCGAAATTCTTACTAACGAAGAGGAATTCAATTTTGAGGAGGCTCTTGAACAGTCTTTCAAAAAAATATATACAGGAGCGAGAGTAACAGGTTACATAACAACTGTAAACAACACAGAAGTTACTGTTGACATTGGTACTAAGCACACCGGTATTATTCCTTCTTCAGAACTCACAGACGACCCTTCCGTAAAGGTTGAGGACGTTGTTAAGGTTGGCGACGAAATTGAGGCAATCGTTCTCAAAATCAGCGACCAGGACGGTATCGTTACACTTTCTAAGAAGAAAGTTGACGCACAGAAAGGCTTTGAAAAGGTTGTCAAGGCTAAGGAAGAAGGCACAGTTCTTAACGGAACAGTTACAAACGTTGTTAAGGGCGGCGTAATCGTTGTTTCAAACGGCGTTAGAGTGTTTATTCCTGCTTCACAGGCAACTGCAAGACGTGACGACAAACTTGAAGAACTTCTCAAGAAGAATGTTGATTTCAAGATTATCGACGTAAACGAAGCAAGACAGAGAGCTGTCGGTTCAATCAGAATCGTTGCTAAGGAAGTTAAGGCTGCACAGCAGGCTAAGTTCTTTGAAACCGCAGAAGTAGGCGCAGAGATGGAAGGCACAGTTAAGTCGATTCTTGACTACGGCGTATTTGTAGACTTGGGCGGAGTTGACGGACTTATCAGAAAACCTGACCTTACTTGGGCTAGAATCAAGCACCCATCAGACGTTGTTTCTGTTGGTGACAAGATTGTTGTTACAATTAAGGACATCGACAAGGAAAACGGCAAAGTTTCCCTTACTTACAAGAAAGATTCCGAAAATCCGTGGAAGTTGTTTGAAGAAAAGTACAGCAAGGACGACGTAGCAAGCGTTAAGATTGTTTCCATTACATCTTTCGGTGCGTTTGCACAGATTATGGACGGAATTGACGGTCTTATCCACATTTCACAGATTGCTAACCAGAGAGTAAACAATGTTGCGGACGTTTTGAAAGTCGGCGACGTAGTTGACGCTAAGATTATCGACATTGACGCTGAACAAAAGAGAATCAGCCTTTCAATGAGAGCTTTGCTCCCAAAGGAAGAAGCTGAAGAAACTGTTGAAGAATCAGCTGAAGAAACAACAGAAGAATAATCAAAAACAAAATCAGGGGGAACAAGGTTTTTGTTCTCCCTTTTTTGTTTTTCTTAAAAAAATACTTGTAAATTTAATATTGTTGTGTTATACTATACTGTGAATGAAATTTTGTTTGAAAATTCGTATTGACAGAAAAGGATAATTTATATGAATAGTAAAAAACAAACAGTAAAGGAAAAATCAAAAACACCCGTCAGAATTTTAAAAGTTACGGGAACTGTGCTTTTGTCAATGTTTTTTATAATAATTATTACAGGCTCGGTTTTTGTGACGGCTCTGACAATTTATATTCTCAACTATATTGATTCCACGACCCCTATTTCTCTGGAAAACGCAGAACTTAATTTTACGTCACGTTTTTTGGCTGAAAACCCGGAATACGACCAATCGTCCCCCGACAGCGAGGAGTATACTACTTATTACACGCTGGCGCAGGACGGCGAAAGACGTGTGTGGGTTGATTTGGAAAACGTGCCGAAATATGTTCGTGACGCTTTTGTTTATTCCGAGGACGAAAGATTTTATTCTCACGACGGCGTGGACTTCAAGCGTACCTTGGCGGCGTTTGCAAATATGATTTTGCACTTTTACGACGACGCTTTCGGCGGTTCTACAATAACCCAGCAGACCATTAAAAATATCACGGGCGACAACGACGCTACGGGCGGAGCGGGCATAACCCGTAAAATCCGTGAAATTACACGTTCTATAAATATCGAAAAAACCTATACAAAAGATGAAATTTTGGAAACTTATCTGAATATAATTTCCCTTAATACTAACTATTATAATATCCGTGGAGTTCAGGCGGCGGCAAATTTCTATTTCAGCAAGGACGTTTCGGAACTTTCGCTGGGCGAAGCTGCGTCTTTGGCGGCAATTACCAAAAACCCGTCCAAACGTAACCCTTATGACAACCTTGAAAATAACTATGAACGACGGGAAAAAGTTTTGCAGGTTATGAAAAATAACGGCGCTATTTCTACCGAGGAATACGAACAGGCTCTTAATGAAGAATTGGTTATTACAGGGGATTTGAACTTTTCGTCCGATACCGACAGCTCACTTGAAATTATTAAAAATCAGGGCGTGTCATCGTATTATGTTGACGAAGCGATTCGTGAAACCATCAGCCTTATTCAGGAATATTACGGCATAACTTATTCTGCGGCGAAAGAACGTCTTAACGGCGGCGGATATACAATCAAAACCAATGTTGACCTTGAAATGCAGGAAAAAATCGAACAGGCATATGTTGATGATTCAAATTTCCAATCATATGCTTTTGACGACGACGAACTTTGGTCGGCGTTTGTGGTGATGGACTATAAGGGCAATGTTAAGGCGGTTGTGGGAAACCGTGGCGAAAAACAAATTTATATGGGTTGGGACAACGCAACGCAGGCAACACGTTCACCGGGTTCTACAATTAAGCCGATTGCTTCGTATGCTCCGGCGATTGACAACGATTTAATAACGTGGTCTACAATGTTCAAAGACGAACCGATTAAAATTAAGTCAAACGGTTCCGAGGTAGAATGGCCACGAAATTATTCCGAACAGGGCGACGTGACAAACTGGTCGTATAATTATTATCCGACTTATGTTATGCTCCAGCGTTCGTTAAATACAGGCCCTGCACAGATTATTCAGGAACTTACGCCACAGTATGCGTATAATTTTTTGGTGAATAAACTTCACTTTACCACGCTTGATTCGGTGGCTGACGTGAACTATTCTCCAATGACCGTCGGCGGTATGAGCAAGGGTACAACCTTGTTGGAATTGGTGGCTTCGTATCAAATTTTCGGAAACGGCGGTAAATATTACGAACCTCACTTTGTATGGCAAATTGCAGACAGAGAGGGCAATGTTATTTACGAAAACAGTTATTATTACGAAAAGGCGATTGAAGAATCAAGCTCGTATGTAATGAACAGAATGTTGAAAACCGCCGTGGATTCAAACGACGGTACGGGAAAACAGGCAAAAATCGACGGACTTGAAGTTTGCGGAAAAACAGGTACGTCGCAGGATTGGCAAAACCTTACGTTCGTGGCTTGTACGCCTGATTATGTCAGCGGTGTTTGGATTGGTTATGAAAACGTGGCGAAAATTCCAACGTCAAAGTACCAGAATATCGCTAAGATTTGGAAAAACATTTTCGGAGAAATAGCAAATTCTACGGACAATAAAAAGTTTGAAGTGCCTGATACGGTTGTGGAGAAAAAATTCTGCACCCAGACGGGAAATATTGCGTCGGGCAGTTGCACAAACACAAGCGTGGGATATTATAAATCTTCAAACATTCCCGAAACTTGTTCGGGACACAAGAAAAAATCATCAAACTGAGGAAAAATGCCTCCGTGATAATTGCGGGGGCGTTTTTTGTGAATATTAAAAACGAGGAGTGCTTATGAGAATGAAATTTTCGGTTCCGTGTCATTTCGGACTAGAAAGCGTTTTGAATTTTGAGGTAAAAAAAATCGGCGGTGAGGATATCGAAGTTACGGACGGAAAAGTAACCTTTTTCGGCGACGAAAGTATGATTGCAAAAGCAAACATTTGCATTGCCACGGGAGAAAGAGTGCTTATCGAACTTTCAAGCTTTAAGGCGACGACTTTTGAGGAGCTGTTTCAGGGGGTTAAAAAAATCCCGCTGGAGGAATATGTTGGGGAAAAGGACGCTTTTCCCGTTAAGGGGCATTGCCTTAATTCCCAGCTTCACAGCGTTCCCGATTGCCAGAAAATTATAAAAAAAGCTTGCGTTGAAAGGCTGAAAGAAAAGTATAAAACAAATTGGTTTGAGGAAACAGGCGCACTTCACCAGATTCAGTTTACTATTTTAAAAGACGTGGCGACGGTTTACCTTGACACAACGGGCGCAGGACTTCACAAACGTGGTTATAGACAAAATTCAAACGACGCTCCGATTAAGGAAACCCTTGCGGCGGGGATTATCGACCTTGCAAGAGTTCGGGCAAACAGCGTTGTGGTTGACCCTATGTGCGGTTCGGGAACATTCCTTATTGAATCGGCTTATAAGGCGCTTAACATTGCGCCGGGGCTTAGACGAAGATTTTCGGCGGAAAATTGGAAACAGATTTCGCCTGAAATTTGGAAAAACCAACGTGAATACGCCCTGTCGCAAATTGACAAAAGCGGAAGCTTTACGGCGTATGGCTATGACGTTGACGGAAGTGCGGTGGCTCTTTCGGAATCAAATGCAAAAAAAGCAGGGGTTTTGTCCAAAATTCAGGTGGATATGTGCGACATAAAACGTTTCAAACGCCCAAACGGCGCTATTGCAATTTGCAATCCGCCATATGGTGAACGTATGCTTGAAGTGAAAGAAGCGGAAAATCTTTATAAAATATTGGGCGAAAAACTTCGCCCGGACAGGGAAAACCCTGCGTACATAATCTCACCTCACGAAGATTTTGAACAGTTTTTCGGCAAAAAAGCCGACAAAAAACGCAAACTCTACAACGGCATGATTAAGTGCAATTTGTTTATGTATTTTAAATAGTATAAAAAATTTCCCGACAAAGTTTTGTTGATAAAACTTGTCGGGATTTTTTTGTTAAAAACGGTAAAAAATGCTGAAAAACTTCAATTTGTGCAAAATATACAAATTCGTGTGTTGAAAATCGGCATTTTGCGAACTAAAAAACAAAAAAGTTTACGACATATGACGTATAAAACGACACATTTTTGAGTTACAATATAAACATAACAAAAACGTTTACAAAAAAGTAAACACAGAAAGGAAGTAGAATTATGTACACAAAGCTTATGAAATGTCTTGAAAGCGTCAGAGCAAAAACCGATTTTAAACCAGAGGTAGCCGTTATTTTGGGTTCGGGTTTGGGAGATTTTGCAAACGATATCAAAATCGTTGACACAATCAGTTACAACGACATTGAGGGATTCCCTGTTTCAACCGTAAAAGGTCACGCAGGAAAATTCGTGTTCGGTTATGTAAACGAAACGCCGGTTGTAATTATGCAGGGACGTGTTCATTATTACGAAGGTTACGCTATGTCGGACGTTGTTTTGCCAACCAGACTTATGGGTATGATGGGCGCAAAGAAACTTCTTTTGACAAACGCTGCGGGCGGTTGCAATGAAAACTTCAGCGCAGGTGACCTTATGATTATTACAGACCATATCACAACGGGCGTTCCTAGTCCGCTTATCGGTAAAAATATCGAAGAACTCGGTACAAGATTCCCTGATATGAGCGAAGTTTACAGCAAACGTATGCAGAAAATTATTGAGGACTGTGCAAACGAATACGGAATCAAAATGCAAAAGGGCGTTTATGTTCAGTTTACGGGTCCAAACTACGAAACCCCTGCCGAAGTAAAACTTGCAAGACTTTGGGGCGGCGACGCTGTTGGTATGAGTACGGCTGTTGAAGCTATGGCGGCAAACCATATGGGCATGGAAGTTTGCGGAATTTCGTGTATTACAAATATGGCTGCGGGAATTTCAAAAGTTCAGCTTTCTCATAAGGAAGTTCAGGAAACAGCCGACAGAGTTGCGGGAGATTTTAAAAAGCTTGTAGGAAAAGTTATTCAGAGCATTTAATTTTTTGAGGTGAAAATATCAGTGAGAAATTTTGTAATTAAAGGACATATATGTTATAGCAAATCAAAAGACGAAATTGTTTGCGTAAAAGACGGTTTTGCGGTGTGCAAAGACGACAAATGTGCGGGGGTTTTTGAAAAACTTCCTTCGGAATACGAATGTTTTCCGCTGTACGACTTTGAGGACAGAATCGTAATATCGGGATTTACGGATTTGCACGTCCATGCACCTCAATATCCGTTTCGTGGGTTGGCTATGGACATGGAACTTATTGATTGGCTTAACACATACACTTTTGTGGAAGAAGCAAAGTACAAAAATCTTGATTATGCCAACAAGGCGTATGATATTTTCACAGACGATTTAAGAAAAAGCGCCACAACAAGAGCTTGCGTTTTCGGGACGATTCACAACGACGCAACTCTCTTGTTGATGGATAAATTGGAAAAAGCAGGGCTTGAATGTTATGTGGGCAAAGTGAATATGGACAGAAACAGTCCTGATTATTTGTGCGAAGAAAGTGCGCAAAAATCTGCCGAAGATACGGAAGAATGGATTGAAAAATGCCACAAATATCAATATGTCAAGCCGATTTTGACCCCTCGTTTTACTCCGAGTTGTTCGGACGAACTTTTTGAAAAACTATCCGTGATTCAGAAAAAATATAATCTTCCCGTTCAATCCCACTTGTCTGAAAATCAGGGGGAAATTCAATGGGTTAAGGAACTTTGTCCCGAAACGGAAAATTACGGTCAGTCTTATGACAGATTCGACCTTTTCGGCAAAGATTGTCCTACGATAATGGCACATTGTGTTTACAGCGACGACAATGAAATTCAGATGATGAAAAACCAAAACGTATTTGTGGCGCATTGTCCCGAATCAAATGCAAACCTTTCTTCGGGGGTTGCTCCGGTTAAAAAATATTTGGATATGGGACTTAAAGTGGGTCTTGGTTCGGACGTGGCGGCAGGTTCGTCGTTGTCGATTTTTAAGGCAATGGCTATGGCGGTTTCGTGTTCAAAACTCAGATGGAGGCTGTCTGACCAAAGTGTTAAGCCTTTGACGGTGGAAAACGTATTTTTCTTGGCGACAAAAGGCGGAGGCGAATTTTTCGGAAAAGTGGGAAGTTTTGAAGATGGTTATGAATTTGACGCTGTGGTTATGGACGATTCTTCAATCAAAACCCCGTGTGAAATTTCCGTCAGAGAACGCCTTGAAAGACTTATTTATCTTTGCGAAGATAAGAATGTTTTTGCAAAATTTGTGGGCGGAAGAAAAGTGTTTTAGCTAAAATTATGCGTGAATAGAGGTCAAAAGTGAACGGAAAAGAACGGCTTATGCTGATGATTTCTCAGTGCGATTACAAACGAAGCAGGTATTTCAGCGAACTTTTTAAGTATGTTCCGAATATCGTTGCGGAAGAAATTCGATATTTTGAATTGCAAAAAGACGAGAAAATTATTTCGGCAGGAAAACAAAGTGAATATGTTTATATGGTGTTGTCGGGGGACGTAAAGGGCGTTGATTATAACCAGACGGGGGACGGTTATTCCTTTATGGATTTTACGGATATGTATATTATCGGCGACTTTGAGGTTATAACGAATACGCCCGAATATTCAAACACCATATACGCAGCGAAAAATTGCAAGCTTTTGCGAATACCTGCGGCGCATTATCTGAATTGGATAAAAAAAGACGAAAACGCATTGTTTTTACGACTTAGCAACGCCTTGTCTATCATGATGAGCGAACGGCGACAGGACAGGTTGTTTTTGTACAAAAGTTGTAAACAAAAGGTTGTCAGCTATTTTGTCAGGTATTATAAAAAACATAAATCGGTTATGGGCGAAAACGTCACAATCGGCATAACTCAGGCGGAGTTGGCACAAAAAGTGGGTTCAAGCTTGCGAAGCGTTCAAAGAGCGGTTTTGTCGTTGAAAAACGAGGAACTTATTACGATACAAAACAGAAAAATGTCTATTTCCTATCAACAGTATCTTATGCTTGTTGAGGAGGAAAAGGCAGAGAGAGGTTAAGAAAACTGATGAGTAAATTTAAACGTGTTTTTACAATTGTTATTGATTCCCTCGGCGTAGGCGGTGCAAAAGATTCAAAAGATTACGGCGACGAGGGAACGGACACTCTGGGACATATTTCTCAATACAGAGATGAATTTAAAATTCCTAATCTTCAAAAATTGGGCATGGCAAATCTTCACCCCCTTAAACAGGTTGAAGCGGTGGAAAAACCGCTGGGATATTACGCATATCTCAACGAAGCAAGCGTGGGTAAAGACACAATGACAGGTCATTGGGAAATGATGGGTCTTAAAATCACAACGCCTTTTAAAACTTTTACCGAAACGGGTTTTCCAAAGGAACTTTTAGACGAACTTTCTGAAAGAACCGGCAGGGTGATTATCGGAAACAAAAGTGCCAGCGGAACGGAAATTTTGGACGAACTTGCGGAAGAAGAAATCGCAACGGGTCATATGATAGTTTATACTTCGGCGGATTCGGTTTTGCAAATCTGCGGAAACGAAGAAACCTTTGGACTTGACGAACTTTACCGTTGTTGTGAAATTGCCCGTGAAATCACACTCAAAGACGAGTGGAAGGTGGGCAGAATTATCGCAAGACCGTATGTGGGTAAGAAAAAGGGTGAGTTCAAGAGAACTTCAAACCGCCACGACTATGCGTTAAAGCCATACGGAAAAACCGCACTTGACGCATTAAAGGAAAACGGTTTTGACGTAATTTCAGTAGGCAAAATTTCGGATATTTTCGACGGTGAGGGTATTACGCAGTCCAACAAATCAAAATCTTCCGTTCACGGTATGGAACAGACCATTGAAATTGCTAAAACCGACTTTAACGGACTTTGCTTTGTAAACCTTGTTGACTTTGACGCTTTGTGGGGACACAGAAGAAACGTAGAGGGGTATGCACAGGAAATTGAAAAGTTTGACGTGAAATTAGGCGAACTTTTGGAAAATCTCCGTGATGACGACTTGCTTATTATCACGGCTGACCACGGCAACGACCCGACCCACACAGGCACCGACCATACAAGAGAACGTGTGCCGTTTATTGCATATTCAAAATCTTTAACCGACGGCGGACAACTTGACAGCACAGACACATTTGCCGTTATCGGCGCCACAATCGCCGACAATTTCGGCGTTGAAATGCCACATGGCACAATCGGATATTCAATTTTGGAAAAATTAAAATGATAATTAAAATGGGGTGTATTTATGAAAATATTACTTAATATTCTCGGTTTGGCAGTAGTCATAGGCATATGCTGGCTTATTTCCTACAACCGAAAATCAATCAAGTGGAAAAGTATCGGCGTAATGTTCGTGGTAGAATTTCTCATTGCTTTGTTTATCGTCAAAGTACCAATCGGTAAAAAACTTATTACCCTTATGTCAAACGGTATAACAGCCGTAATCAACTGCGGAAACAAGGGTCTGGAATTTGTTTTCGGCGACCTTTTCACAGGCGGTGAAACGGGTATTTATGTGTTTATTATTCAAAGTTTGGGTAATATTATATTTGTGTCCGCTTTGGTCAGCGCACTTTATTATCTGGGTGTGCTTGGTTTTATTATCAAGTGGATTGGTAAAATTATCGGCAAAATTACAAAAACGTCGGAAGTTGAAACTTTCGTAGCCGTTGCAAATATGTTTTTGGGACACACAGACAGCCCGATTCTGGTTGCTAAGTATTTGCCGAAACTCACAAACAGCGAAATTTTCGTAGTGCTTGTTTCGGGAATGGGAAGTATGTCGGCTTCGATTCTGGGCGGATATTCGGCACTCGG
Source organism: uncultured Ruminococcus sp. (assembly GCA_964480525.1). Lineage (GTDB taxonomy): Bacteria > Bacillota > Clostridia > Oscillospirales > Ruminococcaceae > JAAZZIT01. Next base: position 27,993 of record CAYZOV010000001.1, on the reverse strand, counting down.
TATTCCTATGGAATCGCTTCTTATCGCCAGCGCACTTGTTCCAATCGGCAGTATTATGGTTGCAAAACTTATCTGCCCACAGACGGAAGAAGTTGAGAATATCTCCGAAGTTAAAATGGATAACAAGGGCAAAAACACAAACGTAATCGACGCTTTGTCCGAGGGTTGCAACACGGGTATTCAAATGGTTATTTCAATCGGTGCTTCAATCGTAGGATTTATGGGCGTTATGGCAATTTTCGACCTTATTCTGGGACAGTTCGGCATAAGCCTTGCACAGATTTTCGGATATATCTTTGCTCCGTTCGGTTTCATGTTCGGATTTAGCGGTTCGGATATTATGACCGCAGGCACACTCTTGGGCGAAAAGCTTATACTTAACGAATTTATCGCTTTCGGACGACTTGCACCAATGCTTGAATCCCTTGACGCTACGACTTCGCTTGTTGCCACAATTTCACTTTGCGGTTTTGCAAACATTTCCTCAATGGGTATGTGCATTGGCGGTATCGGCGTTCTTTGCCCTGAAAAGAGAGGAGTTATTTCAAAACTTATCGTCAGGGCGACTATCGCAGGCGTGTTCGTAAGTATCAACAGCGCACTTATGGTAAGTATTGTTTCTCGTATTTAATTTTAAAAGTTTGAAAGGATTTTAGTTATGGATAAGAAAGATGTTTTGAAAATTGTTGACCACACTTTGCTTGGGGTGGCTTCGACTTGGGACGAAATTAAAGTAATTTTGGACGACGCAATTAAATTCGGGTGTGCTTCGGCGTGTATTCCGGCTGCGTATGTAAAGGAAGCTCACGAATATGTTGACGGAAAACTGGCAATTTGTACGGTTATCGGATTCCCGAACGGTTATAACACAACGGCAACTAAGGTTTTTGAAACTAAGGACGCTATTGCAAACGGCGCTGAAGAAATCGATATGGTTATCAATGTGGGCGCATTGAAAAACAAGAGATATGATTATTTGGAAAACGAAATTCGCCAAATTCACGAAGCTTGCAACGGCAAAATTTTAAAGGTTATTATCGAAACTTGCTTGCTTTCGGAAGAAGAAAAAATCAAAATGTGCGAAATCGTAACAAACGCAGGTGCGGAATATATCAAGACTTCCACAGGATTTTCAACAGGCGGAGCAACATTTGACGACGTGGCATTGATGAGAAAACACGTTGGCGAAAATGTCAAGGTTAAGGCTGCAGGTGGAATTTCGTCATTTGACGACGCAGAAAAGTTTATGAGTTTGGGTGCTGACAGACTGGGTACAAGCAGACTGGTTAAAATTATGAAAAACACCGACACGGGCGCAGGATATTAACCCACGTTAAACAGGAGAAAAAACAATGGAAACGATTATTGAAATTTTCGGCTATATCGGTTCGGCATTTGTGGTTGTTTCAATGCTTATGTCGTCAATCGTAAAGTTGAGAGTTATTAACACGGTGGGGTGCGTTATTTCGGTTGTGTATTCGATTATCGTCGGTGCGATTCCTCTTGCGTTGATGAACGCCTGCCTGATTGTGATTAACGTGTATAATCTGATAATGCTTAGGAAAAATTCAAAATCATATAGCCTTATCGGTACGGATTCCGAGGACGGAATGGTTGAGTATTTTTGCAAAAAGTACGAAGATGACATTAAGGAATATTTTCCGCAGTTTGACAAACAGGAAATTTCGGGCATGAAAGCTTATGTGGTTTGTTGTGAGGACAGCGTTGCGGGAATTTTGCTGGGCAAAGAAAACGCAGGGGATTTTACGGTGGATATCGACTATACTACGCCTGTTTATCGTGATTGTTCGGTGGGAAAATTCTTGTATGAAAAACTGGGCGCAGAAAGAATTAAAACTCTCACTTATTTAAATGAATTGACGCCTGAACACGAAGGTTATCTAAAAAAGATGGGTTTTTCACAAACCGAAACGGGATATGTTAAACAAATTTAAAATTTAATGCAAAAGCACGTTTCATTTTTTGAGGCGTGTTTTTGTTTTTTAAAAATATTTTCTGCAATGAGGGGGTAGGGGGTTGATTTTTCCGAAAAAATGTGGTAAAATGAATTGTTAAATTCTGAAAATGGAGTTGAGATGTACGGATATTAAACTGGAAAAACGTGATATTAACCAGTATGGTCCTCTTGCGCTGGCTTTTTTGGGTGACGTGATTTACGAAAAATTAGTCAGAGAATATATTTTGCTTGTAGGAAATATGCCCGTGTCGAAGCTCCATAGCTTGTCGGTAAAAAGGGTTTGCGCAGAGTATCAGGCTAGGGGCGTTGAGGTGATTAAACCTTTGCTTGACGAAGAAGAACTTGACGTGTTAAGACGTGGGCGAAATGCGTCGGGGATTACTGCGCCGAAACATTCCACGGTTGCCGAATACCGACTTGCAACGGCTCTGGAGTGTCTGTTCGGGTATTTGCACCTTGCAGGCAGGGACGAGCGTGTCGAAGAACTGTTCGATATTATTTGGAAAATGGACGAGCAGTAATTTTACAAAGTTAAATTAAACTGACAATAGAAATTTTGAAAGGTGGTTTACAAATGTCAGGACATTCAAAATGGGCAAATATTAAGAGGAAAAAGGAAGCAACAGACGCTGTAAAAGCGAAGATTTTTACAAAAATCGGTAGAGAAATCATTGTTGCAGTTAAAGAGGGCGGAGCAGACCCAAACAACAACGCAAAGCTCCGTGACCTTATTTCAAAGGCAAAATCTAACAACGTGCCAAACGACAATATCGACCGTGTTATTAAAAAGGCTGCCGGTGGTGGCGACAAGAATAACTACGAAAACAACGTTTACGAGGGATATGGACCGTGTGGCGTAGCCGTTATCGTAGAGTGCTTGACCGACAACAAAAACAGAACGGCAGGGGATATTCGCCACTATTTCGATAAGTTCGGCGGAAATCTCGGTACAACGGGTTGCGTGTCGTTTATGTTCTCGCAAAAGGGAATTATCGCTATTGAGTACGAAAATCAGGACGAGGATAAAATCATGGAGGACTGTTTCGAGGCTGGCGCAAGCGATTTCAGAATCGAGGACGATATGATTGAGGTCGAAACCGAACCGAACGACGTTTCGGCTGTTGCAGAAAGCCTTAGAGAAATGGGTTATAAGGTTGTTTCTGCCGAGGCTGAACAGGTTCCGTCAACGTATACAAAACTTGAGGACGAGGAAGCAATAAGAAAGATGAATCTTCTTCTTGAACACCTTGAAGAAAACGACGACGTACAGAACGTTTACCACAACTGGGATATGCCGGAAGAGGACGACGAGGAATAATTTTTCCTTGTAATACGTTTTGTATAATTTGAACATAAAATCGTTTACAATTTGGGTAATTTGTACATTGCAATTGTAACCGTTTTGTGATAAAATTTAATTGTAAAAATTTCGGATTAACCGAAAAAATTAAAGGAGGAAAAACTTTATGAATCTTAAAAAGATTTTGGCTGCAGTTGCTGCTGGCGCACTTGCAGTTTCAACAATGGCATTTTCTGCTTTTGCTGTTGATGAAGAAGCTGTATTCACAAACACAGCTACAGCAGTCAGCACAGGCAGTTGGTGGAGCGAAAACGAACTCACAGTTACTGACCTTATCGGTACAACAGACCCAGAATCAATCACAAAGATTGTTTTTGAGGGAGATAATGATTTCCTTGTAGGCTATAAGCCTGTAGATGGCGACTGGGCTCAGACTACAGTTGGTAAATCGGCTGAAGTGACAGATGTTAACTTCAGTGATTTCTGCGTTAAGCTCTGCACAAACTCAGGTAGTAAGTACACAGCTAACATCACATGGACTGTATACGCTGAAAAGGCTGCAGAACCATCAGAACCATCTGAACCATCAGAAGAAACCAACGTAGCAAACGTTTCTTATGGTTCGCCATACAAGACTAACATTGAAGCAGACGGTAAAGCAACAATCACACTTGGCGGTATCCTTGCAGCTACAAACGACGACGCAGGTTGGAACGACTGGTGTACATTCAAGATTGTTTCTACAGACGCTAACGGCAACAAGGTTTATGCTGCAGTAGTTGGCGCAAGCGCAATTTGGGGAACAACAGTTGACGACATGGGTACAGAAGACAAGGACGACGATATCGTTATTCCTTTTGAAGACAGCGTTGTTATGAAAGGCGACTGCTCTGAAGACGCAGTAGTTACTATCGACGTTTACGCAGGCGGAACACTTGAAGTTATCGCACTCGGTTGGGATTCAAAACCGGACCAGGCATACATTGCTGTTAAGAGCGTTACATACGACAACACCGTAACACCTGCAGACCCAACAGTTCCTACAATCAAGGCTAACTTGGGTACAAATGTAAAAGAAGTTAACAAGCTTGCTCTTATCGATGAAAAGGATAAGGATACAGACGAACTTGTATACCAGAGCATTCTCACAGGCACAGATGTTAAGTTTACCGACGTTTACGGCGTAAGATTTACTGTAACAGTTGGCGAAGATACTAAGACTAAGATTGAAAACGGCGACTGGCTCGGCGGTGGCATGGGCTTCAACTCTGAAACAACAGGTTGGGAACAGAACGAATGGTCATTCCAGGACGGCGCTAAGGACATCACAGCAGTAGCTAACGAAGACGGCACATACACATTTACAGTTTGGAGAGAAACAGCTGTATTTGGTGAAACAGACACATATGCACAGGTATGGTTCCAGAACTGGTCAACAACTGACTTTACATTTGACAAGGTTGAACTTCTCGGCGCTGAAAGCGAAGCTATTTTCGTAATCGAAAACGACGCTAACGCTGACGTTCCTGGTACAGTTAAGACAGAAGAACCAACTGAACCAACAGACCCAACAGACCCAGAAGAACCAACTGACACACCTAAAGACGAAACTCCAAAGGACGAAACTCCAAAGGACGACGTTCCTGCAACAGGTATCGCAGTTGCATTTGCAGGTCTTGCACTTGCTGGCACAGCAGTAGTTGCTACAAAGAAGAGAAAGTAATTTAATACTTTAAATTCTGATAAAAAGGCTTCCCTTTTCGGGAAGTCTTTTTTTGTTGTGTTGTAAAATGTGACTGAATTTTTCTTATTGGGTTTCAAAAAAGATTTTTCCTTTTTACGTTTTGACAACAACCGCAAAATTCGTAATGGCGTTTTATAAACGAAATATATTATTTTAGAATAACAAATTGTTAAATTTGTGCAGTTTTTGTGCAAAATAAAAAAAAAAAACGATTACATTTCGGTAAATTTGTATATTGTAATCATAATAATTATGTGATATGATATAAATGTAAAAAATCGGTACAAACCGAAAATTTAAGGAGGAAAATTTATGAAACTTAGGAAAATTTTGACTGCAGCGGCAGTCGGCGCACTCACATTTTCAACAATGGCAATTTCCGCATTTGCGGCAGACATTTCAGAAACGTTTGAATATGGTGATGATTTTTGGAATTGCGTAACCTGGGACTGGGCATCTATACCTGAAACAGGAGTTGTAGTTGTCAAAAGCTCGGATATTCCTGAAAACTGTGAAAAAATCATAATTGATTTCTCAGCAGAATCTAACGCTGTTAGTGGCCGATTTAAAACAAATGGAACTATAGTTGACTATGATACTGCTTCGACAGGTGATGTTTTTACGGGAGATACATGGAAGATTGAGCATTCGACTAATATAACTGTTGATAATAATCACTTTGAATATGAACCTTCAGCATTTCCTAATGGTTTTGTAGTTGCAATGGATACTATTGACAAGTATACTGCTTATGTCACAGTTGATATTACATTTGAACTTGCTGAAGTACCGGTAGAGGACAACAATGTGGCTAACGTTTCATACGGTTCACCGTACAAAACCGACATTGAAGCAAACGGTAAAGCAACAATCACACTCGGCGGTATCGCTGTAGGTGCAACAAGCGCTAACCCTAACGCAGGTTGGAACGACTGGAGCAATTTCAAGATTGTTTCAACAGACGCAAACGGCAACAAGACTTATGCTGCAGTAGTCGGCGGTGAAGCAAAATGGGGAACAACAGTTGACACCGGCGTAACAATCGCATTTGCAGACAGCGTTATTTTGAAAGGCGACTGTTCAGAGGACGTAACAGTTACTATGGACGTTTATGCAGGCGGAACACTTGAAGTTATCGCACTTGGTTGGGAATCAAAACCAACAGAACCTTACATTGCTGTAAAGAGCATTGCATATGAAATTATCGAAGCTCCAACAGACCCAACAGAACCAACAGACCCTACAGAACCAACAGACCCGACAGAACCAACAGACCCTACAGACCCAACAGACCCGACAGACCCTACAGAACCAACAGACCCAACAGAACCGACAGACCCTACAGACCCAACAGAACCAACAGAACCAACAGAACCTACTGAACCTACAGAACCAACAGAACCTACTGAACCTACTGAACCTACAGAACCAACAACTCCTGACGAACCAACTGAAACACCTACAGACGACAAGCCGGCAGACGAAACTCCAAAGGACGAAGTTCCGAATACAGGTATCGCAACAGCTTTCGCAGGTCTTGCAGTTGCAGGCGCAGCAGTAGTTGCTTCAAAGAAAAGAAAGTAATTTAATACTTTAATTCAAATTAAAAGACTTCCCTACAAAAGGGAGGTCTTTTTTTGTGGGGTATTTTGCAGGATAAAAGATTAAGTTTTGGGGTGCGTTGGGGATTTTTGCACACAAAGAGGGGGTTATGCTACGCTGTATAGCAACTATGATTACGTCTGATTCATGCGCTTAGAAACCCCGTTTTCCCCACAAAAAACTCCCTCGTCCAAGACGGGGGAGTTATGATGTTTGTTTGGTTTTTATAGCTTAGTCGAAGCTTTTCATCATTGCGTCAAGTATTTGTGTGAATTTCCAAGTGTAATTTTTTCTATCCAAAAGACCGAAGTTGTTGCCGTTTGTATAATCGCCGTTTGTGGCAAATCCGTTGTTGTCCCACCAGAAGCAGGTTATACCACGTTTTTTCGCTTCGCTGACGTAAAATCCCGCCCAGTCAACTCTGGAAGTCAGGTTGTTTCCGTCGGTTGCGCCGAATTCATCAATTATAACGGCTGTTCCGTTTTTAATAAATGTTTTGTAAAGTTTGTCCATAAAGCTTGTAATTTCACGTTTCTGGCTTGCGTTAGAACTTGACCATGTTTCGCTTCCGCTTGAATTTGCGGTAAAATTCCACGGTGTGTATGCGTGAACTTCTACGATTATGCGGTTTTTGTTTGTGGAAACGCTGTCGGTCGGCAGAACAAAACCGCTGTTTAGCGCTCCGTCAGGTGATGAATCGTAGCCGGTAACAAGGAGAAAACGTGTTTTGTTGTTTCCGCCTGTTGCACGAACGGTGTTTACAAATTCCTGATTGAGGGTGTTAATGCAGGAAATAGCTTCCTTGCAGTCAGCATTGCTTGCGTTAATCCACCATTCGTTGTTGTGTCCCACCAGTCGTGGTTCGTTCATGCTTTCAAAGAGCAAATGCTCGTCATAGTTTTTAAAGGTGTTTGCAATCTGTTTCCAAACGCTGTTAATATATTTTTTCGACTGGGTGAGATGTGCGTTGTCCGGGTAAATGTAGTTTTTGTCAATGTCGTGGTGGGTGTTGATGATGACGTACATATCCTGTTCAATACAGTAATCCACAACCTCTTTTACACGGTTAAGCCACGCCTGACTTATGGTGTAATTTGTTGTGTCGGTCAGGTGGTTATGCCATGAAACAGGGATTCTCACCGAATTAAAGCCTGCGTCTTTAAGCATTTGAATATGCTTTTTGGTGGTCTTTGTGTTCTGCCAGCCTGTTTCGTAGCTAAGTTCGTTTGAAAGCCACGAACAGTCGCTTGCGTCAAAGGTGTTGCCCAAATTCCAACCGATTTTCATGTCGCTGACAAGCTCCATAGCGTCGTTTTTCGGAATACTATAAGTTGTCGTCGTAGTAGCTTTTTTCGTAGTTGTTACTGTTGTAGTAACTTTCTTTGTAGTCGTTGTAACTTTCTTAGTGGTTGTTGTAACTTTCTTCGTAGTCGTCGTTGCTTTTCTTGAAGTTGTAACCGTTTTTTGGGTTTCGGTTTTCTTTGTGGAAGTTATAACAGGGGCTTTTGTGGTGGTTGTTTTTGAAGCAGTAACCGTCTGCGTAGGCGTGGTTGTAACTGTTGGCGTAGTGGTTGTTACGGGTTTTGCTGTGTTGGTCGGTTCGCCTGTCGTAGTTGTAACTTCGGACGTGCTGTCCTCTGTCGTGCCGATAGGCGTTTGCGCTTCTTCGGTGGTTTGTGCCGACGAAGTGGTGTTTTCGTCCACGGTCGTGGTTACAGCCGTCGTTGTGGCTGATGTGTTTTTGTACGAAATTGTTGTTGACGGTTTGTCGTTATCACTACACGCAGTCATAGCCAGCGCAAGCGAAAGGGTGACAAAACCGCAAAGCAGTTTTTTGGTCGTTTTCATAAAATTACTCCTTAAAATTTATTTAACAAAAAACGCATAGCCCACGCTTTTTGCAATTTACAATTTGCAGTTACACATTATAATAGTACACCTATTTTGTGTGAATTTCAACAGTTAATTATTAAATTTAAAATGACAAAAATTTTTCAAAAAACACTTGCAAGCTAGGCGATTATATTTTATAATAGTATAAAGAGCGAAAGGAGATTTTTTATGAACAAAAAACCTGTTTTGAGATTTAGATTTATTGTGATTTTTGCGGTTTTGCTTTTGGTGGCAATGTTTATATTATATATGGTGCAGACCAGCTTAGAGGACGTGATTGACGAGGAAAAACCCGCAACTACAACCACCGTGCCTTATGAAAACATTTCGACGACCACAACTGCCCCTGAACAGACCACAACAACCACTACTACAATTGACGAAAATATTGTTACGATTTCACCGCCACAATGATTTTTTGGCGGTTTCGTAATTTTAAAAATTGAAAGGTCTGATATTTTATGAAAAACAATGCTGACGAGGAATCCGAGCTAGCCATAAGGGAAAAAGAAATTTACGCAGATATGCCTGTCCCAAAAGCCGTAGCCACTATGATTATTCCTACAATTATAAGCCAAATTGTCACCGTAATTTACAATCTTGCTGACACCTGGTATGTGGGTCTTACCGAAAATGCGGCGGCGGTGGCTGCAATTTCGTTGTGTTTGCCTGTGTACAACATAATGACGGCTATTGCAAATCTTTTCGGCATAGGCGGGTCAAGCGTTATCACCAGAGCCGTAGGCGAACAACACCACCACCGGGCAAGACGGGCGTTTGTTTTGTCGGTGAGAGGTGCGTTTATCATGGCGTTGGGTTACAGCCTGTTGTTGGGCGTCGTGGCACGACCGTTTTTGCTTTTAATCGGCGGTGACCAAAACAGCATTGACCTTGCGGTGCAATACACTTTAATAACTATGGTTATAGGCGGTGTTCCTACGGTTTTGTCCGCTGTTTTGGCACATTTGATACGCAGTACGGGACAGTCGAAAGTTGCGGGTTTTGGCATAACTCTGGGTGCGGTTTTGAATATGCTGTTAGACCCGCTGTTTATGTTTGTGTTGTTGCCAGACGGAAAAGAAGTCATAGGTGCGGCAATCGCAACGGCGGTTTCTAATGCCGTTTCAATGGCGTACTTTGTTTTTTACCTGATTCGCCACAGAGAGGTGACAATTTTTCGGTTTACACTTGAAAACCACAAAAATATTAAAGTTACGTCGTCGGATATTATCAAATCGGGCGTCCCTAGCTTTTTTCTTTTGGCAGCGGGACAAATTTCAAACTTTTTCCTTAACGGAATGATTGCAGAAATGGGCGCAAGCGAAGCTGTTGCAGGAATCGGCGTTGTGAGAAAAATTGATTCCCTTGCGTATGCGATAAATCAGGGAATAACGCAGGGTATGTTGCCGATTGTGGCGTATTGCTATTCTTCAAACAGAATTAAAAGAATGAAATCCGTGGTGGGATTTTCGGCAATGCTCACGGTGATTTTTTCGGTGGTGTGCAGTATTTGTTCGTATGTTTTTGCACCGCAACTTATCAGATTTTTTATCCGTGACGCAAAAACCGTTTTTTACGGTGCGAAATTTCTTCGTGTGCTGTGCATTTCCGTTGCGATTTATCCTCTGTTGTTTGTAATAATCGCAGTTTTTCAGGCTGTGGGTGAGGGCGCAAAACCTTTCTTTTTGTCCCTCTTGAACAAAGGGTCGCTTGACATAGTGCTGTTTTTTGTGATTAGAAAAATGTTCGGTGCGGACTATATATTGTGGGCGACGCCTGTTATGGCTGCGGTCGCTCTGGCGGTGGGCATAGTTTTTGTTTTGCGCTTGTTCACCTCTTTTCAAACCGAAAACCGAGGGTGAAAAACTTTTAAAAATCTTGCTTAACAAAAAATTAACATTTGAATCCCTGTAAAGTTGTTTTGCTTTACAGGGATTTTTTTCAAATTGTTTTTTAAAATTAAATATAAGTTTCTTTGGAAAAACTTATTCATATACGCCGAGGAACTATACTATATTAGTATACAATAGCGGTTTTTGGGGATTTTATCTGTAAAGTGAAAAAACTTTACACACAAAATTGTCGTCAAGTAAAACGCCTTTTGCTTAACAAAAAATGAATATGTTCAAAAACAGCGAAAGTTTTGCTGAAACCCACAATTAGGTCACTTGTGCATTGTATATAATTTTTTTAAGTCTTTTTGTGCTTATTGCACATTGACAAGAAAAAGTAAATACTATATACTTGTATTTGTCAGCGTGGCAACCACAAGATGTTGTGGTTAAAGCTAATTTAGAGAATCACGACAGATTTTAAAAAAGGGTACAAAAAATACTGCTTGTTTTAAGAACTGTGGAATATTACGATTTTTGACGGGAGGAAAAATTATGATTATCAGAATTAAAAAGAGAGATGGCAGACAGGTTACATTTAACATTGAAAAGATTGCAAATGCAATTTTCAAGGCTGCACAGGCAGTAGGCGGAAACGATTATGAAGAAGCTTTGGAACTTGCGGGAATGGTTGGGGACGTTTTGCAAGCAAGCGGAAACACCACACCTAGCGTTGAGGAAATTCAGGACATTGTTGAAAAGGTGCTTATCGAAAACGGACACGCACAGACAGCAAAGGCATACATTCTTTATCGTTCAAACAGAACCAGAGCAAGAGAAATGAACACCAGACTTATGAAAGTTTATGAGGATTTGACTTTCAAGCCTGCAAAAGACAGCGACATTAAGAGAGAAAACGCAAATATCGACGGCGACACAGCTATGGGTACAATGCTCAAGTACGGTTCGGTGGGTGCAAAGGAATTTTACGAAATGTATGTGCTTGACCCGAAACACGCTAAGGCTCACGCAGAGGGCGACATTCACATTCACGATTTGGACTTTTACACACTTACAACAACCTGTACTCAAATTGACCTTACAAAGCTTTTTGACAAGGGCTTTTCCACAGGTCACGGACATTTGAGAACACCTAATAATATCATCAGCTATTCGGCACTTGCGTGTATCGCTATCCAGTCAAACCAGAACGACCAGCACGGCGGACAGTCAATTCCTAAGTTTGACTATGATATGGCAAAGGGCGTTGCAAAGACTTTCGTTCAGAGATATGTTGAAAATGTTCACAGAGGCTTGGGTATGCTTGCTGACGTGGAAAATTCTTTGGACGTAGCAAAGGGTATTGCTAAGAAAATTAAGGAAGAAAACGGCATTGAACCGAAGCTTGCAAACGATAATGATTATCAGAAAATCGAAGCCGAACTTTTGAAAGAGTACGCTGATGAAAATACTATTGCTAAGATTCAGAAGTTTGCATACGATACGTCTGTTAAGGAAACCGACAGACAGACCTATCAGGCAATGGAGGCTCTTATCCACAACCTTAACACCATGAATTCCAGAGCGGGCGCCCAGACGCCGTTTAGCTCAATTAACTACGGTATGGACACCTCAACAGAGGGCAGAATGGTTATTAAAAACGTTCTTTTGGCTCAAGAGGCAGGTCTTGGAAACGGCGAAACACCTATTTTCCCAATTCATATTTTCAAGGTTAAGGAGGGTGTAAACTACAACCCAACAGACCCTAACTATGATTTGTTCAAGCTTGCTTGCAGAGTTTCGGCAAAGCGTCTTTTCCCTAACTTCTCGTTTATTGACGCTCCGTTTAACCTCCAGTATTACAAAGAGGGCAACCCTGACACCGAAATCGCTTATATGGGCTGTCGTACAAGAGTTATCGGAAACAATTACGACCCGACAAACGAAATTGTTACAGGTCGTGGAAACCTTTCGTTTACATCAATTAACCTGCCACGTCTTGCAATTAAAGCAAAGGGCAATGTGGGTACATTCTTTGATTCCCTTGATGAAATGATGGATTTGTGTATCGACCAGCTTATGCACAGATTTAAAATTCAGGCTTCCAAAAAGGTTAAAAACTATCCGTTCCTTATGGGTCAGGGCGTTTGGATTGGTTCGGAAAACCTCGACATCAACGACGAGGTGGGCGAAGTTCTCAAACACGGCACGTTGTCCGTAGGTTTTATCGGACTTGCGGAATGTCTTAAATCTCTCATCGGTAAGCACCACGGCGAAAGCGAAGAAGCTAGAGAATTAGGTATGGAAATTGTTACTCGTATGAGAGAAAGAATGGAAGAGGAATGTAAGAGAACAGGTCTTAATTTCTCACTTTTGGCAACTCCTGCTGAGGGGCTTTCGGGACGTTTTGTCAGAATGGACAAGGAGCGTTTTGGGGAAATTGAGGGAGTTACGGACAGAGATTATTACACAAACTCGTTCCACGTTCCTGTTTACTACCCAATCAGCGCTTTTGAAAAAATCAAAATCGAGGCTCCGTATCACAACCTCACAAACGCAGGTCACATCAGCTATATCGAGCTTGACGGCGACCCGACAACAAACCTTGCAGCGTTTGAGAAAATCGTTCGTTGTATGAAAGAAAGCGGTATTGGATACGGTGCAATCAACCACCCTGTTGACCGTGACCCTGTTTGCGGATACACGGGTATTATCGAGGATACCTGTCCTAAGTGTGGCAGAACCGAAGCTGAACATCAGAGAGATTTTGAAAGAATCAGAAGAATTACAGGCTATCTTGTTGGTACAATCGACCGTTTCAACAACGCAAAACGTGCCGAGGTTACGGACAGAGTTAAGCACAATGTTTAATTAAAAAAACAAACTGCCATAGGAAATACCTGTGGCAGTTTTTCACAAGGAGAAATTTTTTATGAAAATTAGAATTGCAGGAACAGTAAACGACTCGATAGTGGACGGACCGGGATTTAGATTTACAATTTTTACACAGGGCTGTCCTCACAGGTGCAAGGGCTGTCACAACCCCCATACCCACGACTTTAACGGTGGTGAAATTAAGGACACGCAGGAAATTTTGGAGAAAATTTTTTCAAATCCTTTGCTTGACGGAGTAACTTTTAGTGGGGGCGACCCGTTTTGTCAAGCTAAGCCTTTGGTGGAAATCGCAAAAGCCGTCAAGGAAAAGGGCTTGAACGTGATAACTTACACGGGGTATACCATTGAGGAGCTTTTGGCAGGGGCGACCGAAGAAAACGGCTGGCGTGAGCTTTTGGAAGCGACAGATTATTTGGTGGACGGGCGATTTGTTTTGGAAAAACGCAGTCTGGCACTTCATTTCAGAGGTAGCTCCAACCAACGTATTATAAACGTTAAATCCACCCTCGAAACGGGAAACATAACCCTTGAGGAGTGGTAGGAGAAAATATTTATTGTAAATATGATTTTTGATTTGACAAAAATTAAGAATGTGATATACTATATATACTGCCGAACTAATGTTTGATTATGATGAAAGGAGTGTTGCCTTTGAGGGATAAAAACGACAAAGAAAAACGCACTAACAAGTTGCCGGAAACAACAAGTTAATGCGGTTTGTGTTAAATTGCTATAAGCAATCATATGTCACTTTGATTATAGCATATTAACCTTTCTTTGTCAATGGATATTTTTTTATAAGTTAATATGTGAAAGTATTGCAGAAACTTGATAAAAGAGCAAGTGTAGGATTGCCGGAAGAAAGTCATTTGAGTTCATCATATATTATGCTGAATAAAGACGGAATTTTCAGAATGTATCGTGAATATGACGATAATCGTTATTTACGATTTGAAATTGCTTATCATCCTGAAAGGACTATTGACTCTTCATGCAAACCGGTTTTGCACGTCCACGAATATAAACCTGACGATTTTTCAAACAGAAAAGCTCGTCCACTATCGGAAGAAGAATTTAAAAAATATAAAAAATACTTTAGGGGGTTGATATAATGCAGGGTATGTTTATAGGAGATTTTTTTAATAAAGTGTATTATGGTGACGAACTGGAATTTGCCATAGGAAACACGACATATTTTATTCAAGGTTTTCAAGAGGATAACAAGTATGTTCTGGTGGTTGATTACTGGAATAAAACAGACGGGACAGAACCAAACCACGATTACCTGTTTTCAATTAAATGTGATACTCTTGAGGAAAGATTATCGTGTTTTGAACAAGCCCCTATTTTTGATGGCAAAACTATTTACGAAGTTGAAAAAGATATAACAGTTTTGTATGGGTGATAGGAAAATTGTTACGGTATATCCGATAAAGAATTAGATGTTGTACGCCTCACAAAAGAATTTGAAGGTCTTGTTATCGGAACAAAAGGAAAAATTGCAACGATTTTTCCTGATATTGACCAGTCTTTAGTAGTGAGAAAGGAGAATAAACACAAATGAATGTGACAGAATTAAGAGATGAATTGACGCATAGAATCACACTACATGTTAATGATGATTTTGGTATTGAAAAAAGTTGGAAGAAGCTGACGGAGATTCTTTCAGAGAATATTGATGATGCGATTAGATTTATAAATAATACTTGTACTGACGAAGAGTTATTTTGGCTTTCTGAAGTATTTGAAGATATAGCCGAAAAAACACAAAGCAAGGAACTGATACAAGCTCTTCGTAATCGTCTTGCAAAGGTTACTCCTGAAACATATTGTCAGCAAAATTTTCAAACGGAGCTTATGCAAAAACGGGTTGATTATGATAAATATATCAGAAGTGTAGGCAACGAAATTGACTACGCCGAAGGTAGAATTGAAGAATAGTCGACATATTGCAAAATACCATAGCATTTCCGATAATATTAAAAACTTAAAATTCAACTATAAATATTCAACGGGTGGCTTTTTTGTGTGAAAATATTGCATTTTGAGAAAGAATATGTTATACTATAATATTATGGGTTAGTATATTTATTTTGAAATACAGGAGCTTTTTATGAATCAGGAAAACATCAGAAATTTTTGCATTATTGCACACATAGACCACGGAAAATCCACCCTTGCTGACAGAATTTTGGAGCTTACATCTACGGTTGAAAAGCGTGAAATGGAAGACCAGCTTTTGGACGATATGGACATCGAGCGTGAGCGTGGTATAACTATCAAGGCGAGAGCTGTTCGTCTTAATTACACGTCCGATAGTGGCGAGGACTATGTTTTTAATTTAATTGATACCCCCGGTCATGTTGACTTTAACTATGAGGTGTCACGTTCTTTGGCTGCTTGCGAGGGAGCTGTGCTGGTGGTTGACGCTTCGCAGGGTATCGAAGCGCAGACTTTGGCGAACACATACCTTGCTATCGAACACGATTTGGAGGTTTTGCCGGTTGTAAACAAAATTGATTTGCCGTCTGCAATGCCTGAAAAAGCGTGTGCCGAAATCGAAAACGTAATCGGTATTCCTGCGATGGACGCTCCGAAAATTTCCGCAAAAACAGGACTTAACGTCAAGGACGTGTTAGAGCGTGTAATTACCGATATTCCGTCGCCAAAGGGCGATGTGAACGCACCTCTCAAGGCTTTGGTTTTCGACAGCTACTACGACCAGTACAAGGGCGTAATTATTTACGTTCGTGTAAAAGAGGGAAGCGTAAAAATCGGAGATACCATTAAAATGATGGCGACGGGCGCTGAATTTCAGACTGTCGAGGTCGGTTATATGGGTGCGAGAGATTTGGTAAACGTCGGCGAACTTAAAGCAGGCGAGGTAGGTTATATCGCCGCTTCGATTAAAAATATTGCCGACACGCAGGTGGGCGACACGGTTACAAACAAAGACAATCCTTGCGACGAGCCTTTGGCAGGCTACAAGCAGGTTAATTCAATGGTGTTTTCGGGTATTTATCCGGTTGACGGGGCGAAATACGGAGATTTGCGTGACGCTTTGGAAAAATTAAAGCTAAATGACGCTTCGCTGTCGTTCGAGCCTGAAACGTCTATTGCGTTGGGATTTGGATTTAGATGTGGATTTTTGGGACTTCTCCATATGGAAATTATACAGGAGCGTCTTGAGAGAGAGTACAATCTTGACCTTATCACAACTGCACCATCTGTAATTTACAAGGTAAATCTCACAAATGGCGAAACCGTGATGATTGATAACCCGACAAACTTCCCTGACGCAGGACTTATTGCGTCAGCCGAAGAGCCGATGGTGAGGGCAAATATCCTTGCTCCGTCGGATTTTGTGGGAAATATTATGGAACTTTGTCAGGAAAGACGTGGAATTTTCAAGGATATGAAATACCTTGACGAAACCAGAGTTGAGCTTCACTACGAGTTGCCGCTTAACGAAATTGTGTATGACTTTTTTGACGCATTAAAATCACGCACCAGAGGTTATGCGTCCTTTGATTACGAAATGAAAGGCTATATGCCGTCGAAACTTGTTAAGCTTGACATTTTGCTTAACGGCGAAGTAGTGGACGCTTTGTCGTTTATAGTTCATACGGACAAGGCGTATGCAAGGGGTAGACGAATTGCGGAAAAACTTAAAGACAATATCCCACGCCAGCTTTTTGAAGTGCCGATTCAGGCGGCAATCGGTGGCAAAGTTATAGCAAGAGAAACGGTTAAGGCAATGCGAAAAGACGTGCTTGCAAAGTGCTATGGCGGTGACATCACCCGAAAGAAAAAGCTTTTGGAAAAGCAAAAAGAGGGTAAAAAGCGTATGCGTCAGCTGGGTTCGGTGGAAGTTCCGCAGGAAGCGTTTATGTCCGTTTTGAAGCTTGACGAATAGTTTTGCGGAGATATTTTTATGAACGATAAACTTAATAATTCAATAAAGTTGGGACTTTGGTTCGGAATAATCAGCTCGGTAGTGTTGCCGTTGGGGTACGAAATTTACGGAAATTTAAGTCGTAATATCGCAATATTTCTACTGTGCGCATACGGAGTTTATGTGGGAATAAGATTTTGCAAAGTACCCTTTCGTGAAGCCTTTATCGGTCTTGCGGAAATGTTTGCATTGGGTTTTGGACTGACGTTGGTTACGTTTATGCTAATTCACCCTGCAAGCGTAATATTTTTAAATTCTCACAGCAAGTATTTTTCAATGTCAACCACGGAAAGTTTGAAATACTTTATAAAAGCAGGCGTGGTTTTGCTGTTGCCTGTGATAATTTGCGGAATCAAAGGGATTTTTCAAACCGTGGTTAATAAAATCAGACGCAACGGCGAAATAACAAAAAATTACATCGACAACGCATTTGACGATTAGAGGAAAAATTAAATGGTCGGAATTTATATTCATGTTCCTTTTTGCAAAAGAAAATGTCCTTATTGCAGTTTTTATTCAGTTGAGTATGACGAAAAAATTGCCGAAGCATACGTTAGCGCTTTAAAACGAAACATAGAAAAATATAAGGGTCAGGCGATTTTTGCAGACACCGTTTACTTTGGCGGTGGAACGCCGTCCTTGTTGTCGCCTTTGCAGATTTTCAGCATTTTGCAAAGTGTACGCAAAAGCTTTATTTTAGCACCCGAAACGGAAATTACTATGGAAGCAAACCCGTCAAGCGTGGATTTTGACAAGCTGTGCGGTTATAGAAATGTGGGCGTAAACCGAATTTCCTTTGGGGTTCAATCGGCTTGCGACAGCGAACTTTCGGCGTTGGGGCGACTTCACGACTACGAAATGGCTCAAACGGCTGTGGAAAACGCCAAAAATGCGGGGTTTGACAACATTTCCTGCGATTTGATGATTGGTACGCCACGTCAGAATATGGAAAGTCTGCTTAAATCCGCAAGAGAAATTGCAACCCTGCCTATAAATCACATTTCGGCATATATGCTAAAAATCGAGGAAGGCACGATGTTTGACTGCGACTGGGTGAGGGATAATGTCGCCGACGAGGACGAGGTTTGCGATATGTACGAAAATCTCATACATTTGCTCAAAACCTACGGATTTGAACAGTACGAAATCTCCAATTTTTCTAAGCCTGACTGCCAAAGCAGGCACAATACGAAATATTGGACGGGGGAAGAATATTTGGGATTTGGTGCGTCGGCACATTCGTATTTTAACAAAAAAAGGTATTTTGTGCCGCCTGACGTGTTCGACTATATCACGGCTGATTTTCAGGAAGAAATCATCACCGAAGAAAACCCCGACAGAGTGGAAGAATACATTATGCTTTCGCTAAGATTAACAAGCGGAATCAGTTTTTTGAAAATTTTGGAGCTTGGGGGCGACCCGCAGAAAATTTATCAAAAGGCTCAAATTTTTGAAAATTCCGATTTGGTGGAAATTTCCCACGAAAAAATCAAATTAACGCCAAAGGGATTTTTGGTTTCTAACAGCATAATCGCTCATCTTTTAAGTTAATTTAGCTAAAAAATCGATTTAAATTTTGGATATATGTAACAATAAACTTTTTAGGAAATTAAATTTTGTTGTAAAATTCATAAATGGGTGTTACAATAAAAAGTAACAAAACTACGAAAGGGTTTAATATGAAAAAGATAGTTTCACTAATGTTGGTATCTGTTTTGTCGATGAGTTTTTGCAGTTGTTCAAACAAAGACGACAGTTCGCAGAATATTCAGGTGCCTATTTTGGACACAAACGAAGAAATTTATAACACCACGGTGGCGGAAATCGGCAATATTACAAAGTCCTACACTTTGCAGGGGGATTTTTCGTACCCGTATTCGTCGCAGGTTTTTGTGAAAAAAGGCGGGGTTATTAAGGAATGTTACCTAAGCGCCGAAAAGCAGATTGAAAAAGGCGATTTGCTGATTGAATTTGAGTGCGACGATTTTAACGACCAAATTGCCGAACAACAGGCAAAAATCGACGAAGCGAAGAATAATCTTGAATCCCTTAAAAACAGCGGCGCTTCGCAGGCGAAAATCGACGTAGCACAGGTGGATTTGGAGATTCAGGAAAACGAACTTAACAAACTTAATACACAGCTTGACGAATACAAAGTTTATGCCACAATGAACGGTTATCTTGAAATTTCGGGCGTTGACGAGGATTATGCAAAAGGCAAAACCTTAGAGGACGGGTTTTATTTGGGCAGAATTATCGACCGAAGCGAAAAAGTTTTGACGGGTTCGTTTTACGGAAACAAAAACGACCGTCTTGACGGGGTTGAGTATGGCACAAAAGCCGTTGTCAAGCAAGGAAATGTTGCCGAGGGTACGGGAATTGTCAAGGACATAATTTTCCACGACAACGGAGATTTTTCGTCATACGAATATGTTATTGATTTGGACGAAACGGACGCTGAATTTTACGATTTCGGAACCATTGACATTGTGCTTAAAGTTTACGAAAAAGACAACGTGGTGATTGTCCCGCAGGATAGTATCGTAAACGTGGGAAAAAGGACGTTTGTGTACACCGTTGTGGACGGCATACGAATCGAAACCGATGTTGAGGTGGGTATAACCGACGAAATTACGGGAATGATTGAGATTACAAGCGGACTTTCGGGCGGAGAAACCATAGTTATTTAATATTTAACAAAGCATTTGATTGGAGGTTTTTTCGTGGAACTTGACGGCATTTTTTCAAACGTGTGGGTTAAAAGGCTTTTGTCGGCGTTTAATGTGCTTTATGTGGCGGTTTTGCTGTTGCTTGCGTATTCTACGTTTTTGTACGACCTTGAAATTCACGACAACAGCAAGGGATTGTTTGTTGTTGTTTACATTCTCGCAAGCGTGATTTTCCTTAGTTTTATGATTTTTACAAGAAAACAAATTGCCACAAAGATAATTTCGTTTTTGCTGTTGCCTATAGTTTTGGCGCTTGTTATGTTTAACATGGGCGACTGGATTTTGATAATTCCGCCTTTTGTTGTGGCGTTGGCAATGTTTTTTATAGCCGACAACAACGAAACGGCAAAAGTTATTTTGGGAACATTTTACCTTATAATGTACGTTTTGGCAATTGTTATGCTGTATGTTTTTTCGATTTTTAATACAAGCGTGGAAACCCGACTTGACGAAAATCTTTCAAAAAACAGCAACGTTTATAAGGTTTACGACATGGACAGCGTACTTGAACAGGTTGACGAAAGCAATGCTATTTCACCTGACGGAACGTTGAGATTTTACCTTTACGACGTTCAGGACAACAACAAAGGCGAACTAAAGCTTATTGTTGAGCCATACGGTCAGGACAAGGTGATGAAATTTTTCACTCTAAAGCAAAAGGGTATACGACGTGTTGTTTATCGTTTTGAGGGGCGTGGGGAAATTCCGGAGATTATGTGGGTTGACAGCGCCACTTTGAAGTATAAACTTTCAGATGACGAGGATTACAAAACTTCGCAGGTAACGTTGCCGGAAAAGAACTATTTTGAATTTTTGGGAATTTCATAAACAAACAGAGCGAGATTCGGATTTTGAATTTCGCTCTGTTTTTGTGCAAAAAAAGCGGTGGTTTCCTTTTGGGGAAAACACCGCTTGATTTTTATTTAATTAGCAAACCTTAACGCCAAGTGTAACCTTTTCGCCGTTAATGTCCCAATCCTTTGAATTGTCGCAAGCTTCACCGAGTTTGATTTCGTTTGCCAAAACGTCGCCCGAAATTTCGCTCTTGTTAGCTTCAACAATCTTTTCCAACTTTTCGTTGCCGTTTACGAAAACCGTAATGTGGTCCATAACGTCAAAACCGCTGTCTTTACGCATGGTCTGGATTTTGCTGATAACCTCTCTTACAAGACCTTCTTCGATAAGTTTTTCCGTCAGGCTTGTATCAAGTGAAACAGTCACGCCGTTTTCACTCACGGTGAAGAAACCTTCCTTCTGCTGTGATTCGATAAGCAAATCTTCAGCCGAAAGCTCAATTTCGCCGATTGAAATTGAAAGTGTAATTTTGCCGTTTGCGTCAAGTTCAGCCTTAGCCCTTGCACCGTCAAGCTCACCAAGAGCGTTTCTGATTTCACCAAGCTGTTTGCCGTACTTCGGACCTAATGTTTTAAGCTGTGGCTTGGACTTGTAGTCAACAAGCGTTGAAACGTCTGTGTCAAAGTCAACCTTTTTAATGTTAAGCTCGTCAGCGATAATTTCAACATAGAATTCGTCAAGCTTTTTGTCTGCGTCAACGTACATTACAGAAAGTGGCTGTCTGTTTTTCATATTCGAGCCGTTTCTTGCTGCACGACCGAGAACAACAATCTTGAGAACCTCTTCCATATCGTTTTCCAAATCCTTGTTAATCCATTCTTCCTTAACAACAGGGAAGTCGCAAAGGTGGATACTTTCAGGAGCGTCCTTGTCGATTGAACGAACGAGGTTCTGGTAAATTTCTTCGGTCATAAACGGAATCATCGGAGCAGCTGCCTTTGAAACGGTTACGAGAGCAGTGTAAAGGGTCATATAAGCGTTAATCTTGTCCTGAGTAAGCTCTGTACCCCAGTATCTTTCTCTGCCACGACGAACGTACCAGTTTGACATTTCGTCAACAAATTCCTGCAATGCTCTTGCTGCTTCAGGGATTCTGTAATTTGCCAAATTGTCGTCAACGTCCTTAACCATCGAGTTAAGTTTTGACATAAGCCACTTGTCCATTACGGAAAGCTTGTCATAGTCAAGTGTGTACTTTGTCGGGTCGAAATTGTCGATATTTGCATAAAGAACGTAGAATGCGTATGTGTTCCAGAGTGTTCCCATAAACTTTCTCTGTCCCTCTACAACAGCTTTGCCGTGGAATTTGTTAGGCAACCACGGAGCAGAGTTTGTGTAGAAATACCATCTGATAGCGTCAGCACCGTATGTTGAAAGTGCGTCAAATGGGTCAACTGCGTTACCCTTTGATTTGGACATTTTCTGTCCGTTTTCGTCCTGAACGTGACCCAAAACGATAACATTTTCGTATGGAGCCTTGTTGAAGATAAGGGTTGAAACAGCCATCAGCGAGTGGAACCAACCTCTTGTCTGGTCAACAGCCTCTGAAATAAACTGTGCAGGGAACTGTGATTCAAAAAGTTCCTTGTTTTCAAATGGGTAGTGGTGCTGTGCAAACGGCATTGCACCCGAGTCGAACCAACAGTCCAAAACTTCAGGAACACGGTGCATATCTTTGCCACACTTTTCGCATTTGAATGTTACTGCGTCAATGTATGGACGGTGAAGCTCAACCTTTGCGTCGTCAGGGTTGCCGCTAAGCTTAGCAAGTTCTTCACGACTGCCTACACAATGCTGGTGACCGCATTCACATTCCCAAATGTTAAGTGGTGTTCCCCAGTATCTGTTTCTTGAAATTGCCCAGTCCTGAATATTTTCAAGCCAGTTTCCAAATCTGCCCTTACCGATAGATTCCGGAATCCAGTTTACTGTGTTGTTATTTCTGATAAGGTCGTCACGAACAGCAGTTTCTCTGATATACCACGATTCTCTTGCATAGTAAATAAGTGGTGTGTCACATCTCCAGCAATGTGGATAGCTATGTTCAAATTTAGGAGCAGAGAAAAGAAGTCCTCTCTTGTCCAAATCTTCCAAAACCATAGGGTCAGCCTTTTTACAGAAAACTCCTGCCCACTTTGTTTCGGCTGTCATTTCGCCCTTTGAGTCAACAAGCTGAACAAATGGAAGATTGTACTTTGTGCCGACCTTTGAGTCGTCCTCACCGAATGCAGGTGCAATATGAACAACGCCTGTACCGTCTGTGAGTGTAACATATTCGTCACAAACAACATAATAGCACTTGTTCTTTGGCGAAACGAAATCGAAAAGCGGAACATATTCCTTGTATTCAAGGTCTTTACCTGTCATCTTTTCCAAAACTTCGTATTCGCCCTCGATAACTGAAGAAATAAGAGCTTCAGCCATATAGTAAACCGTGCCGTCGGCAACCTTGATTTTAGCGTATTCGTAGTCAGGGTGAACACAAAGTGCAACGTTTGACGGCAATGTCCACGGCGTAGTTGTCCACGCAAGAATGTAAGCGTCCTCGTCAACAAGCTTGAACTTTGCGATAGCCGAACGTTCCTTTACGTCCTTGTATCCCTGTGCAACTTCGGCACTTGAAAGTGGTGTTCCACATCTTGGGCAGTAAGGAACGATTTTAAAGCCCTTGTAAAGGAGTCCCTTGTCCCAAATTGTTTTCAAAGCCCACCATTCAGACTCGATATAATCATCGTGGTATGTTACATAAGGGTTATCCATATCAGCCCAGAAGCCAACAGTACCGGAAAAATCCTCCCACATACCCTTGTACTTCCAAACGCTTTCTTTACATTTGTCGATAAACGGTTCAAGACCGTAAGCCTCAATCTGGTCTTTACCATCAAGACCTAAAAGCTTTTCAACCTCGATTTCAACAGGCAAACCGTGTGTGTCCCAGCCTGCTTTACGAGGAACCATATATCCCTTCATCGTTCTGTATCTAGGAATCATATCCTTGATAACTCTTGTCAAAACGTGACCGATATGTGGTTTTCCGTTAGCCGTTGGAGGGCCATCGTAGAAAACGTAAGGTTCAGCTTTTGACTTTGTTTCGATACTTTTTTCAAAGATTTTGTTTTCTTTCCAGAATTTTTCCACGTTCTTTTCACGTTCGACAAAATTCAGGTCGGTAGAAACCTTTTTGTACATAAGAAAAAACCTCCTATATGAATTTCAAATTCTTAACTATATTAAAAAACGCCTTTGCCCCGTGTAAACAGGACAAAAGCGAACTTTTGCTATACCACCTATTACAGCATACCGTCATATGCGTTCCCTTTAACGGAGGAATACCGACAGAATTTACTTTTTTAAAAAACTTCAATTCTGCAACTCGGAAAGTGATTTTCACGCCATAAGCTACTCGCATTGCATTCTCACTGTCTGCAACTCACTTTGCCTTTTGCCAATGGGCTACTGTCTTCTTCATCGTCTTTTAAACTATACAAGTATATTTTAGCACCATTTTTCCCACTTGTCAAGGGGAAAACTTTAAATTTTTTCAACAAAAAAGGGAACACAAAGCGTGTCCCCTTTGGATATTTTATATTACTGCTCCATACCAAGCTTGATAGCGTTAAGGTTAGCGTCAAGAAGATGAGCTTTCTTAGGTGGAATTGTCTTTTCAAGACCTGCCTTAATCTGGTCGAGGTCGAACATTCCTGTTTCTTTAAGGATTTTACCAAGCAAGATGATGTTACCCATGCCGTTCATTCCGTTGTCGGACGCAAGCTGTGTTGCAGGAACATAGTAAACATCAATGTCTGTTCTGTCTGTTTTAACATCAACCATTGACGAGTCAACGAAAGCTTTTCCGCCTGCAGGAACAGCGTTGATGAACTTTTCAAATGACGGTGTGTTCATTGCCAAAAGAATTGACGGTTCAAGAATAAGCGGTGAGCCGATTGGTTCTTCGGAAACGCATACTGAACAGTTTGCTGTACCACCTCTCATTTCAGGGCCGTATGACGGGAGCCAAGAAACCTCTTTGCCGTCCATAAGACCTGCGTAAGCCAAAACTTTACCTGCGAAAAGGATACCCTGTCCGCCAAAGCCTGCGAGAATAATTTCATATGTCATATTATTCAGCCTCCTTTGCGTCAATATCCTTGTAAACACCCAATGGGTAGTATGGAATCATATCGTTTCTGAGTCTTTCGAGAGCCTCAACAGGAGTAAGTCCCCAGTTTGTAGGACAAGTTGAAAGAACCTCTACGATAGAAAAACCCTTTTTATCTCTCTGGTTTTCAAATGCCTTTTTAATAGCCTTTTTAGCCTCTCTGATGTGAGGTACGCTGTCAACGGCAACACGCTGTGCCAAAGCTGTACCTGTGAGGGTTGAAAGCATTTCGCAAACTCTTACAGGGTAGCCCTGAACCTTAGGGTCACGTCCGTAAGGGGTTGTCTGTGTAATCTGACCAGGAAGTGTTGTCGGAGCCATCTGTCCACCTGTCATACCGTAGGTTGTGTTGTTTACGAAAATAACAACAATGTTTTCGCCTCTTGTAGCAGCGTGAACTGTTTCTGCTGTACCGATTGCCGCAAGGTCGCCGTCACCCTGATATGTAAATACGAAGCTGTCAGGTTTTGCTCTCTTAACACCTGTTGCAACAGCAGGAGCTCTGCCGTGAGGAGCTTCAATCATATCACAGCCAAAATAATCGTAAGCCATTACTGAACAGCCTACCGGACAAACACCGATTGTGTCGCCCTCAATACCCATTTCGTCAATAACTTCAGCCACAAGTCTGTGGATAATGCCGTGTGTACAGCCGGGACAGTAGTGAAGTGGAATATCGCAAAGTGCGTGTGGTCTATCAAATACAACTGCCATTACTTAACACCTCCGAGTCTTTCGATTTCTGCAAGAATTTCTGTTGGCTTTGGAATAACTCCACCTGTTCTGCCGAAGAATTCAACAGGCTTTGAACAGTTGATAGCAAGCTTGATGTCGTCAACCATCTGTCCCATTGACATTTCAACAGAGAGAAGAGTTTTAGCGTTCTTTGTTGCTTCGTTAAGGAGCTTGTCAGGGAATGGCCAAAGTGTCTTTGGTCTGAAAAGACCTGCCTTGATACCTTTTTCTCTAGCCTGATTTACAGCACTCTTTGCAACTCTGGCAGTAGCACCGAATGCACATACAACAACCTCTGCGTCCTCACAGTTGTAAACTTCTGCGTCAGCTTCCTTTTCCTTGATGATGTCGTATTTTGCAAATCTGTCCTTAACAGACTTTTCCAAAACGTCAGGCTGGAGGAACAACGAGTTAATAATATTGTGTTCTCTCTTGTTTTTGTGTCCGTTTGCAGCCCATTCCTTTTCCGAGCTGTTGTCCTTGATTTCAGGGAATGTAACAGGCTCCATCATCTGACCGAGAAGTCCGTCTGCCAAAATCATAGCAGGCATTCTGTATTCGTCAGCCTTGTCAAATGCCTTAACAACAACGTCAACCATTTCCTGAACAGAAGCAGGTGCGTAAATAAGAACGTGGAAGTCGCCGTGACCCAAGCCCTTTGTAGCCTGCCAATAGTCAGCCTGTGATGGCTGGATACCGCCAAGACCGGGACCGCCTCTCTGAACGTTAATGATAACGCAAGGAAGGTCTGAACCTGCGATGTACGAGATACCCTCGCTCTTGAGGGAAATTCCAGGTGATGACGATGATGTCATAACTCGAACGCCTGTTGATGACGCACCGAGTACCATATTGATTGCGGCAACCTCACTTTCAGCCTGTAAAAACAAGCCACCGTTTGCTGCCATTTTCTTTGCAAGATATGCTGAAATTTCAGTCTGTGGTGTAATCGGATAACCGAAAAAGCATTTACAGCCGGCTCTCATTGCAGCTTCAGCCAATGCTTCGTTACCTTTCATAAGACTTCTTTCCATTTAATCAACTCCTTAAATCTCAAAATGTCATTTTGTAATTTACTTTTCTACCTTAATTGCACAATCAGGACACATCATAGCGCACATAGCACAACCAACGCAGGCGCTGTCGTCGATACATTCCGCTGTGAAATAACCCTTAGGATTACGTCTTTCCTTTTGAATTGCAACAATCTTCTTAGGACAAGCTGTTGTGCAAAGTCCACAGCCCTTACATCTTTCAAAGTTTACAGTAATCTTTGCCATTTGTAATTCTCCTTTCCAAAAGCCATTTCCAATATATTAAATGCCGTAAAACTGTTAATAATAACACCTTTCGGCTAATTTATTGCTCCCATATAGGCAAAACATACACGTCAATCGGCTTGAAATTAACCCCCTCAATCTGCGGAATTTCACACCCTTTGCAAATTGAAGTAAACAAAACAGGAAGATTTGAAACTTTAGAAACCTCGTTTTGAAAATCCAGCGACGAAAGTGCAATTTCCACTGTTGTTTCGTTTCCTAAATTTGAGTTGTTAATAATGCCCGTGTGTTTAAATCTTGCGGTAAATTCAATTTCAGCCATCAGTTCAAGTGCTTCTTCGGGGGTTTTTGTCAGGTATCGACAGCAGTTTATCACATAAAGCATATCAATTTGACCTTGCTCTTTGAGTTCCTCAAAAACCTCTTTGTATCTGCCCAAAGCCGTAGCACCTGCGTCATCGCCACCCACGTCAATAATAACATAGCCGTCCTCACGGCAAAGTCTTTCAACGTCAAATGAAATTGCGGGAATATCCAAATTTGAATTTGCGTAAATCGACGAAATGAGAGTGATGTTATTCTTCTCAAACAAATCCCCAAAGTCGGCTGTTCTGAAATACGGGTTTACAATATCGAGGTCTACGACAGTCACCTTTTCGCCTGATTTAGCCAAATCAAGTGCAAGGTTTGCACAAATATTTGTTTTTCCGCTTCCGTAATGACCTGTAATTATTGTAACTTTTTTCATATTGTACCTCAGATAAAATTTGTAGAATTTAAACTGTTTAACCTTAATTATAGCACAACAAGTCAAAAAATGCAACCACAAAAATAAATTCCGTCAAATTAAACTATACAATTTTTTTATAACTGTCATAACTTATGTAAAATGTCATTAAAAGTGGTGATTTTTGTTTAAATTAAACTTTTCATTGATTTGAAAACCTCAATCTGGATCGGTTATAATAAATTGGACAGAAAACATTTAGCCATGGTATAATAGAATAAAAAAGAAAAAAGGTGGTAAAAATGGCAG